>CADADE010000016.1 GCA_902786615.1 Oscillospiraceae bacterium | reverse complement strand
GATGCTCTGCTGCGCGAAGATGCGAACTGCTTCCGCGAAGCTGGTGCCGAGGCTTTTATAGAGCGCTTCGACCTCCGCTTTTAAGGCTGAATCCATCCTCACTTGAAGTGTAGATTCCATTGCCATACCATCACTCCCTTGTAATGCGATTGTACTACAATCTGTCTGCTGAGTCAACAGGCACAATGAAAAAGACTGTATCAGTGAATATTCCCCAATTAGCATGATCTTATGAATTAAGTTAACAGCAGCATCATGTTGTTCCTCATGTCCATGTACGGAAGCTGTAATCTTGGCATCCTGATATTTTGACAGTCAGGATTTTCAGCTGTATAATACGATTATCATAAATCAAATCGACACAGGTCGGATTATTCATAGAAAGCAGGAATCCACACATGTTCAATCATCATGACATCAACCGGGACGCATGTATGCTCCATGGTCCGCTGGCCCATCACGGCTATGACTGGTGGTGGCACTCCTTTACGGCGCAGGATGCGGTGACCGATGAAGACAAGCCGTTCTTTATCGAGTTCTTCGTCTGCAATCCCGCGCTGGGCGGGGACGAGCCTGTTCTCGGCCAGCTGCCCGCGAACAAAGCGGCAGGCAAGCAGCCCTCCTATCTGATGGTGAAAGCCGGAACCTGGGGTGCGGATCACTGCCAGCTGCATCGCTTCTTCGCCTGGAAGGATGTCGAGCTGCACGGGGCGGCGCCCTATCGGATAGAGGCCGCAGACTGCCTCGCCAGTGAAACGGCCTTGAAGGGCAGCATTTCTATCACAGCGGAGGAAGCGGCGGCGCACCCGGAATGCATGTGCGACGCAGGAGAAATGTCCTGGGATCTGACCATCGACAAGCAGATCGCTTTCAACGTGGGCTACGGCGCAAGCAAGCCGCTGCGGGATGCCGAGGCCTTCGCCATGTACTGGCACGCGGAGGGCATGAAGAGCACGTACAGCGGCGAGATCACTTTCAACGGAAAGAAGTATACCGTCACCCCGGAAAAGAGCTATGGCTATGCGGATAAAAACTGGGGCCGGGATTTCACCAGCCCTTGGGTCTGGCTGTCCTCCAATCATCTTGTCAGCAAAGTGACAGGAAAGCAGCTCATGAACAGCGTGTTCGACATTGGCGGCGGCAGGCCGAAGATCTACTTTGTGCCGCTGGATCGCCGCCTGCTGGGTGTATTCTACTACGAGGGCAAGGAGTATGATTTCAATTTTTCAAAGCTCCACCTGAAGGTCAAGACGGACTTTTCCTTCGAGGAGCTTGACGACATAGTGCATTGGACAGTCCGGCAAGAGAACATTCACGCGGTGATGGAGACGGAGGTCTTCTGTCGGAAAGCGGACATGCTGCTGGTAAACTACGAAGCGCCGGACGGCAGCAAGCGTCACAACCGTCTCTGGAACGGTGGCAACGGCTGGGGCACCGTGAAGCTCTACGACAAGAAGGACGGCGCACTGGTGCTCGTGGACGAAGTGGAGGCCACGCACATCGGCTGCGAATACGGAGAGTATGATCCGGAATAAATAAGAAGAAGCAGACAGTTGGTCAGTATGTAAAGGAGTAAAAATGCCATATAGAAGAACACCGACAAAATGGACAACTGAATCTTTTGTTAAAAGGATTGGGGAAATCTCTCCATCGCTCTACGTACTTGGCGAATATACTAAATATTCAGACAGCATAAAATGCCACTGTTCCATATGTGGAAACACTTGGTTTCCTAACACGGGGAATTTGTTAAAAGGATGTGGTTGTCCGGAATGCGCTAAAAGAAATCAGAGTAGCAGACCGAAAAACAACAAAAAAACAAGGCAAAAATGGACGCAATCTTCTGTTATTGAGAAGGTACATGAAAATGATCCAAATATTGAAGTAATAGGGCCATATCTTAATACATCTTCTAATATTGAGTGTCATTGTAAGCAGTGCGGTGAAGTTTGGTTTCCAACTGCCAACAACTTAATTCAGGGAAAAAGTCATTGCCCAAAGTGCTCAAGATCCAATGCTACGAAGCAAACATCAATGACTCATGACGAGTTTATAAAAAGGGTTATAGATAACAATCCGGATGTTGAGATATTGGGCCAATATACAACAACAAAGGCAAGAATCCTTTGTAAATGTAAAACTTGTGGGAATGAATGGATGCCTACCGCTGATAGTTTATTGAGTGGGAGAAGATGTAGAAAATGTGCATAAGGACAGAAATCATGAAAGCTGTAGGAATGGAGCCGGTAGTTGTGCGAATGAATAGATACAAGTCTTCCTTTTCTTGACATTCCCCGCAAAATCTGTTAAGCTACGGGAGCCTCGGAGGGCAAATCATTCGTGAGAAATGAGAAGCCGGATAAGAGAGCGGGCTGAGACGCCTGCTTGCTTATCCGGCTTTTTTGGAGGAAATTGTGGAACAGGAACAGATCAAGGATTTTACCAGGGGGCCGATCCTGGGGCCGCTGCTGGCGTTCTCGATGCCGATTTTGCTGGCCCTGTTTTTACAGGCGCTCTACGGCGCGGTGGATCTGCTGGTCGTGGGCAAGTACGCACTGGCGCAGGATGTTTCCGGCGTGGCGGTGGGCTCCCAGATCATGCAGACCGTCACCGGGCTTGTGAGCTCCTTTGCTATGGGAACGACCGTCCTGCTCGGTCAGAAGATCGGCGCGGGCAAGCGCGAAGAGGGCGGACAGATCATCGGTACCAGTGTGGTGATGTTCTTCCTCGTGGGCGCGGTGCTCACGGCGCTGATCCCACTGCTGTCCGGCGCGCTTGCCGCGGCTATGAACGCACCGGAGGAAGCCTTTGACGAGACAAAGCGCTATATCGCCATCTGCGGCTTCGGATCGGTGATGATCGTGGCCTACAACGTACTGGGCAGCATCATGCGAGGCTTAGGCGATTCCCGTACCCCACTGATGACCGTCGCCATTGCCAGCGCCTGCAACATTGCGGGCGACCTTCTGCTGGTGGCAGGGCTCCACATGGGCGCGGCGGGAGCGGCTGTCGCCACGGTCGTATCCCAGACAGTGAGCGTGCTGATCTCCCTGCTGGTGCTCAGCCGCCGGACGCTGCCGTTTTCGTTTTCAAAAAGAGACATCCGCATCGAAAAGCCGATCCTGCGTCGCATTGTCCGCTTCGGCACGCCGATCGCCCTGCAGGACCTGCTGGTGGGGCTGTCGTTTCTGGTGATCCTCGCCATCGTGAACGCCCTGGGGCTCATCGCCTCTGCGGGCGTGGGTGTGGCGGAGAAGGTCTGCGCCTTCATCATGCTGATCCCGCTGGCCTTCATGCAAGCCATGAGCGCCTATGTGGCGCAGAACCACGGCGCGGGAAAGAATGAACGGGCCGAGCGTGGGCTCAAGATCGCCATTCTGGTTTCCACCGCCTTTGGCGCGGTGATGTTCTGGGCGGCGTTCTTCCACGGCGATCTGCTGTGCGGCATTTTTGCACGGGATCAGGACGTGATCGCGGCGGGCTTTGACTATCTGCGGGCCTACGGAATCGACTGCCTGCTGACCTGTTTCCTGTTCTGCTTCATCGGCTTTTTCAACGGACTCGGCGAGACGGGCTTTGTCATGGTGCAGGGCATCGCGGCGGCATTCCTGATTCGCATTCCAGTGGCCTGGTGGATGAGCCGCGCGACGGGTCGGCTGTTCTATATCGGTCTCGGTGTCCCCTGTTCGACACTGGCACAGATCACCGCCTGTTTTGTGTTCTATGCCCATATCCGAAAGAAGGAAGAATTGATGCGCCATGCGGAAACAACACTTTGAACTGGACGGGCTCGCCGTCACACTCTACACGGACGACGAGCCGCAGATCCTGTTCCTCCAGCCGGTGGACGAGCATGACATGGAGCTGCTGGATGCAGAGATCGAGGCCATGCAGGACTGTACGCTGCCCTTTGCGCTGGCGGCTTTTGAGGTCAGGGACTGGAACCGCGACCTGAGTCCCTGGGAAGCGCTGCCGATATTCGGGAAGGTTCCCTTCGCTGGGATGGCGGAGGAGACACTTTCTTTCGTCCTCGACAGTCTGCTGCCGGAGCTGCGCAGGCGGCTTGGCGCAGATATGAAGCTCTGCATCGGCGGGTACTCGCTAGCGGGCTTGTTTGCGCTCTGGGCTGCGACGAGGACGGATGCTTTTTCCGGTGTCGCAGCGGCCTCGCCCTCGGTGTGGTTTCCGGGCTGGATGGACTATGTAGAAGCGAATCCGATTAAGGCAAAGGCTGTGTACTTGAGTCTCGGCGACCGGGAAGAACGGGCAAAGAATCCCCTCATGGCGACAGTCGGTGACTGCATTCGTGAGCAGTACGCGCTTCTGCAGGCCGATCACAGCGTCACGCTGGAATGGAATCCGGGCAATCATTTTCAGAACTCAGAGAAGCGCACCGCGAGAGCCTTCTGCTGGATCGCGGCAACGGTCAGTTGAAAGCATGTATTTAGAATAAAAAAACAGGAGAACGCATTGCACATGGACAGAATCATCACCGATACCATCCCCAAGAAAATACAGATCCGGGGCGCGAGGGTCCACAATCTGAAGAACATCGATATCGACGTTCCTCTGAACCGGATCGTCGGGATCGCGGGCGTGTCCGGCTCCGGGAAATCCTCTCTGGCGCTGGGCGTCCTGTACGCGGAGGGCTCTCGCCGCTATTTGGAATCCCTCTCCACCTATACGCGCAGGCGCATGACGCAGGCCGCGCGCGCTGATGTGGACGACGTGCTGTATGTGCCCGCGGCCCTGGCTCTGCACCAGCGGCCCGGCGTACCCGGCATCCGCTCCACCTTCGGCACGGGGACGGAGCTATTAAACAGCCTGCGTCTGATGTTCTCGCGCCTTGCCTCGCACCGCTGCCCCAACGGGCACTATTGCCCGCCGTCGATGAGCGTCGCGGCGGAAAAGGAGATCGTCTGCCCCGTCTGCGGCGTCTCTTTCTACGGTCCCGGCGCGGAGGAGCTGGCCTTCAACAGTCAGGGTGCCTGCAAACGCTGCGGCGGCACGGGAACGGTCCGCACCGTGGACGAGCGCACGCTGATCCCGGATGAAACGCTGAGCATCGACGAGGGCGCCGTCGCCCCCTGGAACAGTCTGATGTGGTCTCTGATGACCGATGTGTGCCGCGCCATGGGCGTCCGGACGGACATTCCCTACCGGGAGCTGACGGACGAAGAAAAAGAGATCGTCCTCCACGGCCCCATGGTCAAGAAGCACATCTTCTACCGTCCGAAAAAGGCGGACACGGCCACGGCGGGCGAAATGGATTTCACCTATTACAGCGCCACGGCCACCGTGCTGAACGCGCTGAACAAAGTCACGGACGAGAAGGGCATGAAACGGGTGGAGAAGTTTCTCCGGGAAGAGGTCTGCCCCGACTGCGGCGGGACGCGGCTTTCCGACGCGGCCAGAGCGCCGAAGCTCCGGGGCCTGAGTCTGGATGAGGTCTGCCGCATGCCGCTCAACGAGCTCTGCGATTGGGTGCGCGGCGTACCGTCATCGCTGCCGGAGGAGATGCGCCCCATGGCGGAGAGCATCTGTGCCTCCTTCCATCTGGTCGCAAAGCGGCTGATGGACCTGGGCCTCTCGTATCTCTCTCTTGACCGGGCGGCGTCCACACTCTCCACGGGCGAGCGCCAGCGTATGCAGCTTGCCCGCGCGGTGCGAAACCTCTGGTGGCGGACGGGAACTCCGTGCTGCTGGTGGATCACGACACACAGATCCTGAAGGAGGCCGACTGGATCATCGAGATGGGGCCGGAGGCCGGGGCGGCGGGCGGCCGGGTCATCGCGGAGGGGACGATCCCCCAGATCGCGCAAAACGCGGCGTCCCGCATCGGGCCTTTTCTCTCCGGGAAAACGGGAGCCCTGCGCCCGCAGACGCCGAAGGAGGCGCTTTTTGCCCCGGGGACGATCCATCTGTCCACCGGCTCCCTGCACACGGTAAAGCCCTTGGATGTCGACATCCCCAAGGGCCGACTTGCGGTCGTGACCGGCGTATCCGGCTCGGGCAAGACGACGCTGATCCTGGAAAGTCTGGTCCCGGCGCTCGAAGCGCTCACCGCGGGAAAAGTGCTCCCTGACCACGTCAAAGCGGTGACGGCGGAGGGGATCGAGCTCATTGACGCCACGCCCATCGGCATCAACATCCGCTCTACGGTGGCCACCTATGCCAATGTGCACGACGAGCTGCGCAAGATCTATGCCCGGACGCAGGACGCGAAAGACCGCGGCCGGAAGGCGTCGGCCTTCTCCTACAACACCGGCGAGCTGCGCTGCCCGGTCTGCGACGGCACGGGCTCGGTGAGCCTTGACGTGCAGTTTCTGCCGGACGTGGATATCCCATGCCCGGAATGCCGGGGTTCCCGCTATGCAAAGGAAGCATGGCAGATCCGCCATGTGAGCAGGGGCGGCGAAGCCCGCTCTCTGCCGGAGCTCATGGCACTGGACGTGAACACGGCGCTCGGCTTCTGCAAGGACATGAAGCTCGTGCACAGCAGGCTGGAAGTGCTGCAAAGTCTCGGCCTCGGGTATCTGACGCTGGGCGAGGAGACGCCCAGTCTCTCCGGCGGCGAGGCGCAGCGCCTGAAGCTGGCAAGCGAGATGGGACGGCTGCAGACGGATTCCGTGTTTGTGTTTGACGAGCCTACCATCGGCCTGCATCCGCTGGACGTGCAGACGCTGCTCCGGGTCTTTCAGACCCTGATCGAAAACGGCGCCGTGATCGAGCACGATCTGGATGTGATCCGCAATGCGGACTACATCATCGACATGGGGCCGGGCGGCGGCGAGCAGGGCGGCCGGGTCGTCGCCTGCGGAACGCCCGAGGAGATCCGAAACAACAAAAACAGCATCACCGGACAGTTTCTGTAAGAGCGTTGGACCAGAACCGCGTCCAAAATCTGTACAGACAAATCGCCGGAAATTGAGGCAAAAACAGGGCGCGTCTAAGGGATTTCTAAGAACGGTTTTTAGAAATCCCTTAGATGCGCCGTTTTTTTCGGGAAAAGCGAGGACCCTCCTCTCCCATGATCCCGTTGGGGCGAAAGCCGCATTTTTCGAGAACTCTTTGCGACGCAGCGTTTCCGGCGTCCGTTTCCGCCTCCAGCGATTTTACTTCCGCATGCCGGAAAGCCCAACGGCATGCCGCCCGTACCGCTTCCGTGGCATAGCCCTGCCCCTGGTGTTCCTCCAGAATTCCGTACCCGATCTCAGCGATCCCGTCTTCCCGGAGCCCTTTGAAACAGAGATCCCCGATATGCGTTCCGTCCGCTTTCTCGATCATCCAGACGGCATACCAGTCCCATTGATCGGGATGCCGCAGGCAGCCCTCCAGCATCTCTGTGTATGCCTTCCTGAGTTCTTCGTCCCGCTCGGAAGCAATCATAGTCTCCATTTGCTCCCGCGACGCGGGATATATGCGCAGGCGTTCTGTTCTTATTATTTTTACATCCGCTTCTTTGTCATGATTTCAGGTTTTTCAGGGCGTCGGCGTTGTTTTCCGTAATCATGCCCAGCTTTTCGCACTTGCTCATGTCGCCGCAGGCCCCGCAGGTCTCCACGCCTCTCTCCAGAGCACACTGGCGGATCGGACAGAGCGAGTCACAGTAAGGCGTTTTCACGCCGTCGATCCGGCAGCCTGAACAGTTGATCATCTCCGGGGTAATCTCCACACCGTTCAGCTCCGACCAGAGTCCGGCGACCTTTTCCCGCAGCGCGTCATCGTCATTCACGCTTGCGAGACGGGCCTCACACACCTCACAATTCAGGCCGCAATATGCGATATATTCATACCGTTTTGCGTTGACCGGCACCCAGATGCCGCACTCATAGTCCGGTGACTGCGGGTTCCCGGCAGAATAGACCTCCAGTGTCGCGCTGCCGTTCGCGTTGTACTTCTGCCCCTCGGTCGGGAACCACTTCTGCCATACGGCTGTATTCAGCGCTTGCAGGGAATCCGGAATGGGTCCTTTCGTTGTGAAGACGGCCCATTCGCTCTCCGGGAAGGCGAACAGCTCCAGCCCCTCCGGAACCGCGCCGCCCTGATACAGACCGGCAATCCAGTACTCGAAACCGTTTTCGGCGTCCGCACAGATCGCGAACATCCCGATCCTGTTGTCAAGGATAGCTTTCTCCACGTCAGTCTCCGGCTGCATCGTCTGCCAGAGCCGAGCGTATTTAGCGGCGTATTCCCTATCCCAGAACTCCGGGCATTTCCGATAAGCCTCTTCAGGCAGGATCTTGGTATGGTAACCTATAAAGGTCATGGCCTCTTTCTTTTCATAGCTGACGTTCATTCTGGTTTTTCTCCTCTTTTCAGATTATTCTATTCTCAGCGCTTAGTGACCTTTCGTTCACTCATTATAGTGAACGAAAGGTCACTTGTCAAGGTGCTTTTATCGTTTTCGCAATCATACTGCAAACGTGCCATTGCATGGCGCACAGCCTCGGCACGTCATCCGGGGCTCACGCCGATGGGGCCGGTGCTTCTCCCTGGATGCAGATTCCGCGGGGACTCGTATCCACGGCGATGCGCCCCTCGTTGTCCCGCGCTTCCTGACGCAGGAAGCGGATCAGGGTCAGGTTGTCGAGCGGCGCCTCGGATACCGGATACAGGGGCTCCTTGCCCTCAAACACGCTGCCGGTGAGCGTGGCATTGAAGTCGGAAGTACAGACCCGGTAGAGGGTTTGGCTGTCGTGGACGTCTACCTCCGTCCCGTCGGAAAGCGTGATGCCGACAACCTCAATGTCAGGCTGATCTTTGATGCCGTGGTTGATGTAGGTATAGGTCAGACCGCTCATCTGATCGCCGAAGTTGTTTTCACGGTAACCGTTTTCGATCTGGCGGGCCAGCTCCTCGCCGGTGAGCTCATAGATCAGCCAAAAGTTGTTGAAAGGCGCGATCGCGTAGACGTCGCCCACCGTGAGAGCGCACCGGCTCTCCCCGGCGGGAATGGTGATATCTGCACGGAAGCCGGCGCGGTTATAAAAAGCTGCCACAGCCCCGTCGGAGGCCGTCGCCCGGAGCATCATGCCCGTGTACCAGTTTCCTCCGCTGGTTTCGTGAGGGCCGACGTATCCGTTCTTCTCAAGGGGCGTTTCGATATAGCCCAGCACCTCCTCCATTTCATCACGGATCTCATCCCAGGCCTGATGGGAGATGGCGAGCACCGTGGGATCCAGATGCCCGGCATTCTCCGGCGTGTCAAAAAGCGCCTCTTTGTCCCTGATGATGGCGGTATAGAGCGGCTCCTCAACGTGTACGCTCCCATCCCCATCGATCACGATGGTGGCCGAGGCATAGCCTTTGGCATAGCAGTCACTCTGAATGTAAGGGACGCCGCTCTCCGCCACGCCGTAAATCCCCTGGTGCTTGTGACCTCCGGTAACCAGATCCACATCCTCCGGGCTCAGGGCCGCCGCCACCTCCACAGGCGCGGCGTGGGCCATGACGATGGTCACATCCGGCCGCTCGGCGGAATTGATCTCCTTCACCCGCCGGGAGAGGGCGGAAAGCTCCGCTTGAATGGTATAGGGGGCAATCTTTTCATGCATGATGGTGTAGGAATAGTCGGGAATATAGCCGATCAGCGCAACGCGCAGTCCCGCTTTTTCCACGATCACATAGTCTCTCGTAAAGGGAACGCGCTCCAGTGTGTCCGCAAAATAGAGATTGTAGGCCAGAATCGGGATATCCGGGTCGCCGGCAAAATCGCCGATCCGGTAGGCGGGGAGCGTGGCGTCAGCATCTGCGCAGTATTCGCTCACGCCCCAGTCAAACTCATGGTTGCCAAGCGCCACAGCGTCATAGTCCATGGCGTCCAGCGCGGCGATCACGGCAGCGCCCTTGCTCAGGTTCGAGACAGGCATCCCCTGATAGAGGTCGCCGCCGTCGATGAGCAGCACATCGTCGTATCGCCCGTCGGCACGGGCCTCGTCCACGATCCGGGCGATATAGGCAAGCCGATACTGAAACTTATCCTCTTCTCCGCCGGTGGTGTCCAGCAGATAGCCGTGAATATCGCTGGTTTCAAAGACGCGGATGGTTCGCCGACCCGGAGCTTCCGGCACAGACGCCTCAGCGGGCGCGGAGGGTTCCTGAGAAATGAGCGCTTCGGTGACGACAGGGCTCACGGAGGGAGCCGACGTCTCCGCAGACGACTCCGCAAGCTGCCCAAAGCCGCCGCAGCACAGCAGCACCGTAATCAACAGCAGACAGGAAAAGCGTTTTCTGTTCATAATGGCGTTTCCTTTCCCAAAATGTTTATACTGTTTTCCAAAGCCCATGCAGATTGCGGGCAGAGGGCATGCTGGTAAGATTATATAGCAAGCTGTTATTGACGGCAACAAAAAAAGACTGATGTTTATAAATAGCAAGCCAAAGCCCGGAAATCATTCTTTTCATCCGGGCAATCAAAATGCTGACCGTTTAAGGCAGAAAAAATACCGTTTAAGCCAAATCCATTGATGCATCTTGCGCCAAATGTTATGATCATCGCAGATATAATAAACAGGTAAAGCGTGGAGGGCGACATGGGCAAGGAGAAAGACATCATCCGCTGTGTGTGTCCGCTCTTTGTTTGCCGGAGCTGCCGGACAAAGACCGGCTGGCGGCACCAGAGCTGGTGTGAGCGTGCAGACGTGACGGAGCCGGGCTGTGCGCAGTGCTATTATTATGATGCGGATTGCGACCGATGCCGCCATCCCGCCGAGGAAAGGAGGCGTCGCGTACATGAAGAAAATAACGCTCCGTTTCGAGCCTGATCCGGATCTCGACCATATTGACGTGGTGATCCGCGCCGCCGCGCGGGACGAGGAAGTGACGGCTCTGATGGCGCGGCTTTCTGAGCCTCCGTCCGGCAGTCTCACGGTATTTGACGGTCTCGGCGGTCTGCGCGCGCTCTCGTCGGACAGCATCATTCTGGCCTCCGTGGAAGGAAAGCTTGTGCGTATCATCACCGGGGACGGCAGCTGGTACACGCGCCAGACCTTGCAAAGCCTTGAGAACATGCTGGATAAAAACCACTTCCTGCGCATCTCGCGCTTTGAAATCGTGAACCTGAACAAGGTGCTGCGCTATGACTTCACACTTGCCGGAACACTGCGGCTGGAGCTTGCGGGCGGGATCGAGACCTGGGCCTCCCGCCGCTGCATCCCGGCGATCCGTAAACGCCTGCTGGGAAAGGAGGACGCGCGATGAAAAAGAAGCTTTTGATCCGCTGTGCGCTCGGCTTTCTGTTCGGCATGGCGGCGATGGTGATTGTCCCTTCCCTCCTCAGCGGGGAGCCGATCGGTCGCGTCATATACACCGACGAGCTTCTCGCGCGCACTGGCAGCCCGGCGGCGGCAACGGCGCTGAGCCTGCTTGTAATGGGCCTCTTCGGGGCGCTCTGCGTGGGCGGCACGCTGTTCTACGAAATTGAAAGCTGGCCGCTGGCCTGCGCGACCGCGGCGCATTATCTGATAATGGCGCTGGGCTATTTGATCCCCAATTGGCTTTTATGCTGGAATATGCCCTTGAAGCTGCTGCTGGCCATTGAGGGCTTCATGGCGTTCGGCTTCGCTGTGATCTGGCTGATCATGTATCTGCGCTATAAGCGAGAGGTGCTGGAGCTCAACAAATTAATGAAAAGAAGGATGCAAAGCCTCCGATTATGAAGTTGAGAAAGGATTAACAATTTGAAAGGAGAACGCAGAATGAAAAACAACGCTTACACCGACCTTGTCATAATGAAAAAAACGATCGCAATTGCTTTGATACTCTGCATACTTCTGGCCGTTCCGGGCTATGCGGCGGCCGACGCTTCCCCGTTCGTCGGGAACTGGAAAATTTATGCCATGGAGGGAGACATGCCCGTCCCGCATGAGCAGCTCGCAGGCACTTTCATGGACAGCATTGCCGCTACCCTGCGTGAGGACGGCACGCTGAGCGTGAACATCCTCGGCGAGCTTGTCGAAGACGTCTGGACGGACAACGGCGACGGCACCGGCATTTTCAACGCCAACGGCTACTCCTGCCCGATGACCGTACAGGATGGCTTCCTGCGCATTGACATGGGCGCCGGCATAGCGAACTCTTTTTATGTGTTTGAAAAGAGCGCCCAATCCGCCGAGGTGCTGGCCGGGTCAACGACAATAGACTGGGCTGCCGTCGAAAGCGAGTACAGCTACCACATGCCGGAGCAGGTGAAAAGCGATTCCCTCCTCGTGGGCGAGTGGCGCTTCTACTCCAGCGAGAGCGGCGATCCGGAGCAAAACATCCCGCATGAAAAGCTCCCGGAGCTTAAGGAGCAGGGCCGCGACTACGCCGGCGACTGGACCCTGCAAATTGGGGACGACGGCTGGTTTAAAATCACCGACTTCAACGGCTTTGAGCAGAACACCTGGACCGATACCGGTGACAGCCGCGGCAAGCTCAACGCAAACGGAAAGGACTGCACGATTTCCATCGAGGACGGCCTGCTTGTGCTGCGCGCGTCGGACAGCGTGACGCGCTATGAAAAGACCGTCGCCGTCGGTACGACCGGCTGCCTTGTCGCCGTTCCCGCAGACTATGCCGAGGGCGAGGTCACGGAGGAGGAAAAGAAGGACGATCAGATCGCCTATTACCGCAGTGAAAAGCACCTGATGGACTTCGACGTCTATCAGTTCCCGGCCGAAGGGCGGACTCTGGCAGATTATGCCGCTCAAGAGGCGAAGGAATACGGCGCGGACGAGGTAAAGAATATTGAGATCAACGGCGTGCCCCTCGCCCTGTACTATTCTGAGGAGAAGTACGACGGCACGAGCTACCGCGTGGCAAATTACCTCTTTGCCGCCGGTGAAGATTTCGGCGAGCTCTCCTTCTGGCTCGACGGAGAGGACGCGGAAGCGCTGTCCGAGCAGATCATCTCCAGCCTCAGCATGAAAAAGCTGCCGCAGGAGGATCTGTACGGCGAAATCTTGAAGAAGCTGCCCGGCGACTTCATAGACGTCTATCAGGTCAGGGTTGATGACGGCACGCTTTACGAGGCGGAGTATATCGGTTTCGAGGATCTCGAGCCGGGGACCGCAGTTATCCTTTCCCAGTGGGGCGGTCGGGACTGGACGATTGAGCTGAAGGATGCGTCGAGCCGGCCCCACAGCAAACCGCAGATCCCCGCAGGCGTGTACACCACGGCTGACGGCATCGTGATCGACGAGCTGAGCGTTCACCTCGCCGGCGGCCAGACCTGGGGCTTCGGTTATGCGCTCCATAACCCCGGCGACAAGACCGTGTATTTTGATCCGTCTCCCTTCCTTCTGAAAACGGCAGACGGCACAGAAATCAAAACGGCAGCCTCCTACGTCTCCGCGGACGAGGTCTGGGCCGGCAATGTCACGCGGGTTTCCACCACCATTATGTCTCCGGAACTGGTCCATCTTGGAGACGAGATTTCCTTCTGGTATGATGGAAGCTTTCTCGGCACTGTGATTGCACAGGAGTTTTAAATGCCGCGCACTCCCCTTCGCGGCCAAATTACATAATAGAAGGAGTAATTCGTATGGAACCCAAAAAAATCATCCCCATCATCGCCATGATCTCGGTCCTGCTTATGTTGATTCTGATGTACGCGGGCGTCAAGCAAAGCTGGCTGGCTGTCTTTGCGGGCGGCATCGCCATTGTGGCCGTCTCGATCCTCGGCGGAAAGAAGAAGACCCAGGACAAGGACTCGCAGGAGCACGGGGGAAACTGAGCGCACTGCTCGCCATCTGCGCCCCCGCGGGCGGTTCGGCCGAAAGCTGGTGCAGACAGAAATCCCGTTCATCTGTGAATGAGATAAGCTGACAGAAGTCTGACAGTAAAACGCAAAACTGCCGGAAAACATGAGGTCTCAAACTTTTTTCCAGCGCGAAAAACAGGCATGTCATCCGTGATTATCGGACGACATGCCTGTTCGTTCTTTATACCTTCCCCGCCCGCGCCAAGGCCGACAGCACACGGACAAGCAGGCTGACGTGCTTTGGCTCTGTCTTCGACCGCAGCAAAAAAGTTCTTGCAGGCGCGGTCTTGGGGGTGTATAATTAATCAAATTTTATAAAAAATCTGGTGACACCTTTACCTGTCGCAAATCATGAAATGAGGGTATTTTTATGGAAAAAAAGAATGTTCTTGGTATGCCGAGCTATGTATTTTTTATTATCTGTGGTGTTTTGGTCCTCGGAATCATCATCGGCAGCGTTTACGATTACCAGATTTCCGTGGCGCTTTCCAATACGACCACCGTCGGCGATTTTCATCAGCACTACGGCAATATCATCTCCCACTTGCTCTATCCCATCGCGGGCATGTGTCTGTTCAAGGGGCTGAAAAAAAAGGGAAGCAAATTCAACACCCTGGCCTGGGGCGCGCTGGGCTTCTCCCTGTTCTGGACGTTTTACAGCTTCCTCGATACAAGCGGCAAATACCTTCGTGAGGTTTACGGCTATGTTCCCGGGCAGCCCGGTTCCTTTGTCCCCGTGGCGCTCAGTTACCTGACCTGGATCGCCCTGGCGTGTCTGACGGCATATCTAACAAATTTTATCCTCGACGACGAGAATGCGGACATGCTGCTCGCCGTCGGTTCCGTGATCCTGCTCGCCGGGATGTTCAGCGAATTTATCAACACCGGGCTTAAAATCGTCGCCTGCCGTCCGAGATACAAATATCTGATCACGCTTGACGATCCCAGAAGCGAGTACCGAGACTGGTGGCAAATGATCCCTTATCTCAAGGACGAGAGCTCCTTCCGCTCCTGGCCCAGCGGTCACATGACCAAGGCCACGATCATGCTGACTCTTCCCATGCTGGCAGATGTAATCAAAGGCAGAAAAGCGTATCTCAACAAGCTGTTCTTTGCGTTCGCAATCGTCTGGATCCTCGTGTTAGGCTATAACAGGATTCACATGAACGCCCATTTTCTGACGGATGTGTGTTTCGGCGTCCTCATCACATATTGCCTGTACGTCCTCAGCTATAAGCTTATCTTTTCCATATTTGAACAGAATGGAGATTTACAGTCATAACGAAGTACAACACAACAAACCCCGCTTTCTCCGCTCAGGACGATCCCATGCGGGCGAAGGAGCATGAGAATCTTGATCCGCAAACCGCTGACATGCTTGCCGAAGAGCTGGAAGCCTGTGCGGAAGAAAGCGCAAGGCTGGATGAAAGAATGCTCCGGGTCCGGGAGCGTATTGCGCAGAATTAAGCAGTAGACGCCGCCTGCGGTGGGAAACAGGATAAACCAAATGATGGCAGCGGGGGTGCAGCAAATGAATGCTGCACCCCCGATTTTTCATATTTTTCCAGTTTGAAGGTCTTAGCCGCTCCTATATTGGTCTTGCCTTACTCGTGCAGCCGGTAGTCCTTGTCGTCATCCATGATGCCGACCATCACATCGGCAATGGCCGGGTCAAACTGGCTGCCCTTGCAGCGCACGATCTCCGCCCTGACCTGTTCCTGCGGCCTTACGCTGGAGTAGGCGCGATTGCTGGTCATGGCGTCATAGGCGTCCGCCACGCCGATGATGCGGGCTTCCAGCGGGATGCTTTCACCGCTCAGGCCGTCGGGATAACCGCGGCCGTCGTAGCGCTCATGATGCCAGCGCGCTCCCACGGCCAGGGTCGGCAGCTCCTTGACGTTTTTCAGAATATCATAGCCCATGACGGGATGCTCTTTGATGGTCTGGAATTCTTCATCGGTGAGTCTTCCGTTTTTGTTGATGATGGACTCGGGCACCCCGATTTTTCCTATATCATGCAAAAGCCCCAGGGTGTAGATTTCCTCCTGCTCCTCCGGGCTTTTTCCCATCCGCTTGGCAATTTCTCTGGAATACTGTGCCACGCGGACGGAGTGACCGCTGGTATAATGGTCCTTCGCGTCGACGGCCTTGGCAAGCGCCATCATAAAGTCTTTGGTAAGGTGCGCGGTTTTCTGCTCCTGCTCGATGATATGGTCGACATAGGCGTCCATATCCTGCACCATTTTGCGCAGGCTGTGATACAGCCGCTCGACCTCGTCCCCCGTGTGGATCTCGAGATCGGGGGATTCATGCCTGCTGCCCGTTTCCTGCTGCTGCGCGAAATAACGATCCATGTAATTGGACATCTGATTGATGGGAAAGACGACGTTGCGCATGATAAAACGATTGAACAGATACGCGATCGGAACGCCGACGCACATCATCATGAGCGCAAGGCGCAGGTTGTCCTGCCACTTGGCGAGGACGTAGGAAAGCGTAAACGGCGTTCTTTCCGCCCCGGCAGAGAGAAGGTTCGTGCAGAACAGGGCGGCGACATACAAGATCAGGGTTTCCAGCATGGAGAAGGCGGTAATGCGCTGCGCGAGCACCTGGTTTTTCCTGAGCTGCGCGTATTCGCAGGGATCATAGATCCAGGCGTTGGCCATCAGTCTGCGCACATGCACCGGCGCCTTATGATAGAACAGATACACGGCCGCAAATGCAAGGGCCGTCTCAGGGAACGCCATCATGAGGAGCTGCCAATACGGAGTGCCTTTATACAGGGTGTTGGGGAGGGCGCCCTCCGGCAGAACGACCGTAAACGTCAGCAGCCAGCAAAAAGCAAGCACGACGGTGGTCAGCAGGCCTCCGACTATTGTCTTCTTCACCGTCTTGAACCAGCCCGCCGTGGAAAGGCTGGCTGTAAGAAGCACAACAATAAGATAGGTCGAGACCGCATAAAGCGACATATCGCCGCTGAAACGGATAAACTCCGCAATGAAAACGAGGACAAAGGTCAGCAGGCCGCTGCCCAGGCTGCCGATCCCGGCGGAGATGACGAAAAAGAAATCAGTGAAAGGGATCGAAACAGAGCCAAGCGTCAAAACGCTCTCGCTCGGCAGGGTACGGCCCAGGATCACAAGGCAGGCGCATGCAATTGATAAAACGACGGTGGGAAGCAGAGGACGATTTTTATTCATAGGCGGCGCTCCTTGATCAGGATGCGTCTATTTTACTTGAAACAGGCGCGAAAGTCAAACGGGGCGCTGCAGGACAGTACTCCAAGGCAAGGAGCCGTCTCCGCCGCATAGCCCTGTCCCCGGTATTCCTCCAGGATTCCATATCTGATCTCCGCGACGCCGCTTTCATCGAGCCCCTTAAAGCTCAGATCGCCGACCGGCGTTCCGTTTCCCTTCCGTCCGGAAAGACGCGGGTGATGTGCAGGGCTTCGCTCTGCTCGCGTTTGGAGCTGTCGTTCAAGTCAGCGCTTCCCTAATTTGTTGATTTCGTCCTGCAGGTTTTCCAGAAATCTGCCCGCGTGCCCGCCGTCCATCTGCGTATGGTGAAATTGAAACGAGATCGGCAGGGCGTACCGAAACAGCTTCCTTCTGTATCGGCCCCAGATCAGGAAGGGATTGTGATAGATCCCGCTGTTCATGCCGACAGCCCCGTCAAGCTCCGTTTCCACAATGGCAGAAGTGCCGATCACCATGCAGTTTTCGGACAGATCCCGGTCCCGGCAGCTCTCCGCCGTCTGCGCTGTATGCATCAGGTATTCGCGGTTAAAAGCTGAAAGATCGTCGGAGAACAGGACGTCGCAGGAGCTGAGCTCCCCCTGGCGGTTCTTCACGATCGTATTCACCGCGAGCACGTCATACTGCATCAGCCTGCCGCCCACGGGGAGCAGATAGAATTCCGCGATGGGCGCGGCAGCTCTGCCGATGCAGTAGTCCAGAAGCATGTTGAATTTCAAATGATGCCGCTTCCCGACCCTGACCAGATTTGTAACGTCCAGCGTTTTGAAAAACGTAATCATCGGATTCGGCGCGTTCATCCAGAGCGCAAAGGCAGCGGCGCGGGTCGTTTTTTCCGGATCTGCTTCTCTTGGCATTGTCCCATCCTCCATATAATAAGTGACCTATCGTTCACTTATTATAGTGATCGAGAGGTCACTTGTCAAGCTGTTCTTCGCACCCGGCGTAAAAAAAGATTGCAAAGCGCGCGAAACAGCGGTAGAATTCTGCAAAACAAACCCAAGCAATGAAAATGAGTACGAGAAGAGTGAGGACATGAAGACGATTTATCTGGCCGGAGGCTGCTTTTGGGGCATGCAGAAGTTTCTGGATCAGTTTGACGGCGTTCTGAACACCGAGGTGGGCTACGCCAATGGCCCGGACCGCGCGCCGAGCTATGAGGAGGTCTGCCGCAGCAGCGGCCACGCCGAGACCGTGCGCGTCGACTATGATCCCGCGCGCCTCACGCTGACGCGGCTGCTGGAATACTACTTTATGGTCATTGACCCGCTCTCCGTGAACCGCCAGGGCGGCGATCAGGGCGTCCAGTACCGCACCGGCATTTACTACACCGACGAGAGCCAGCGCCCGGAGATCGACGCCGTCTGGCAGGCCGAGGAGAAAAAGGCCGGGGCCAGGCTCGCCGTTGAGCTGGAGCCGCTCCGTAACTTTTTCCCCGCCGAGGAATACCATCAGAAATATCTGGACAAGAACCCGGGCGGTTACTGCCACATCCCGCGCAGCTTTTTCAGCCTCGGATAGCAGGAGGCGGAGACATGACGATTGACGACTACATTCTCGCACAGGATAAGGCCATACAGCCGGAGCTGCGGGCCGTGCGCGACACGATCCGCGCCCGCGTCGGAGAGGCGGAGGAGCGCATGAGCTGGCAGATGCCGACCTGGTGGCGCGGGCACAATCTGATCCACTTTGCCGCGCAGAAGCATCACGTCGGCGTCTATCCCGGGCCGGAGGCGGTGGAGGCCTTTCTGCCGGAGCTGGACGAAAAGGGCTATAAGCACAGCAAGGGCGCGATCCGTATGCCCTACGGCAAGGTCGATCTGGAGCTGCTGGGGCGCATTGCCGCCTGGTGCGGCCGCTGAGTTTCCCGGCATATTTGAAACGAGGAAGGAGCAGCACAATGAAAACACTGCTGAAAAACGGAACGATTTATGATGGCAGCGGCGCCGCGCCCTATGTCGGCGACGTGCTTTTTGAGGGCGATACGATCCTGGAGGTCGGGAAAAACATCAGCGCCGAGGCCGCTACGGTGATTGACGCGCAGGGCCTTGCGGTCTGTCCGGGGCTCATTGACGCGCACTCGCACAACGATTTCTTCTATGACCGGGAGGACGCCGAGAAATACTACAGGCCCTTTATCGAGCAGGGCATCACGACGCAGGTCACCGGCAACTGCAGCTTTTCCCCCTTCGGCGTCGATCCCGGCACCCCGTACCGGGACAAGATCGGCGGAGGCCTGTTCGACGCGCTCGCCCCGTGCAGCTTTGCCGAATTCAAAAAGCGCGCCACGGGCAGGCTCTATGTGAACCTCGTCCCGCTCATCGGGCAGGGCTCCGTCCGCGCGGGCATTGCGGGCTACGATCCCGCGCCCCTCACCCCGGCGCAGATCGAGCAGGAGCTCTCCCATGTGCGCGAGGCCATGGAGGGCGGCGCGTTCGGCGGCTCCTTCGGCTTCATGTACGAGCCGGACCGCTACGCGAGGCAGGACGAGATCCTCGCCTTCGCAAAGGAAATTGCCAAATACGGCGGCATTGTGACCGTGCATCCGCGCGCCTGCTCCATCGTGAGCGCGGACTATCCCCTGCTGACCAAAAAGTCGCACCTCGAAATGGGTCTGGACGAGGCGGTGGAGATCATGAAAAAGTCCGGCTGCAAGCTCGTGTACAGCCACCTGATCTTTACCGGCCAGCGGAGCTGGAAGCTGCTGGATAAGATGCTTGCCGTCTTCCACAGAGAGAGGGCCGCGGGCAACCCCATTGCCTTCGATAACTACGCGTTCCACTACGGCGCCTCGGTCATCACGGTGGTGTTCCCCGAGTGGTACGCCCGGCTCACGCCGGAGGAGGCCAGGAAGCCCGTCAACCGCTTCAAGCTCCAGCTCACGATCCTCATGTACCGCAAGGTGCTCGGCATCGACTGGGACGACATGGTGGTGGCCTACATCTCCGACGAGCACCCCGAGTATGAGGGCAAAACCATCCCCCAGTGCGCGAAGGAGGAGGGGCTTTCCTGTCTCGACATGTATCTCAAGCTGGTGGAGCTTTCCAAGCGCGCGGGCAGCATCTATCTCGGCAAGTACTATAACGACGAAATTGTGCACCGTCTGATGGAGGACGAGCTTTCCGTCTTCATGACGGACGCCTGGGTGGTGGACAAGGGCTTACAGAACATTGCGGCCTTCCAGACCTTCCCGCAGTTTTTCCTGCTCGCCAGACGCTACGGCATCCCGACGGAGAAGATCGTGCGCAAGATGAGCGGCGCGACGGCGGACCGCTATGAGATCCCGCAGCGCGGCTATCTGAGGCCCGGATACAAGGCGGACGTGACGGTGCTGGATCTTGACGCGATGCGCGTGGACGAGACGAAGCCCGACCGCCGCCCGACCGGCATCGTGCACGTCTTTGTCAACGGGCAGCCCGTCATGAAGGACGGTGCCTACCTCAGCGCGCGGGCGGGCGAGCTTGTGCTGAAAAAGTGAAGAAAGCCTGCTATCACCTTCCGGGGCTGTTCGAGTTTCTTGAGCTGTACCGCGTTTTTCTGCCGCTTTTCTACGGGCATCGGGAGTATTTCTACGACTGGTGCGACATCGGGTCCATCTACGGCGCGCCCGCTGACTGTCTGTGGGGCGGGGGCCGCGTCGGCTTCGGGCAGGCCCGCGCGGAGGACGCGGCGGCGCTTACGCGCGAGTTTGCGATCTCCGCGCGCCTTACGTTCAGCAATTCCCTGCTCCGCGAGGAGCACCTTGCGGACAGAAGGTGCAACGCCCTCTGCGCGCTGTTTGAAAAGAACGGGCCTGCGGAGAGCGGCGTGATCCTCACGTCGGATCTGCTGCTCAACTATCTGCAAGAGCGCTGCCCCGGCCTGTATTTTGTCTCCTCGACGACGAAGGTGCTGACGGAATTTCAGGCTTTGGAGGCAGAGCTCCGCCGCCCGGCGTTTCGCTATGTGGTGCCGGACTTCCGGCTGAACCGGGAGTTTGCGCAGCTCAACGCCCTGCCCGAGGCGCAGAAGCGGAAGGTGGAGCTTTTGTGCAACGAATGCTGCTGGTTTGCCTGCCCCGAGAGAAAAGCCTGCTATGAAAACGTCAGCCGCAAAAGCCTTGGCGAGGACTGCGCGGATCATATCTGCGTCTCCCCCGACGCCGCGCGGGGCTACCGCTTCTCCGAGGCGATGAAGAATCCCGGCTTCATCGGCATTGACGACATTCAGAAGCGCTGGCTGCCGAACGGCTTTTCCCAGTTTAAGCTTGAGGGGCGGAGCCTGGGCAGCGCCGTCGTCCTGGAATTTCTGCTGTATTACCTGACGAAGCCGGAGTACCAGTTGAAGGTCCGGGAGGAAATCTACCTGGACAGCTCGCTTGATCTGTTTTAAAAAGTGGAGTGCAGCGTTGTTTGCTGCACTCCCATTTTTATAAAGTTTTCAGACAGCTTACTGCCGGCAGGGCGCGGCCCTGATGGTCAAAGAGGGTCAGGTTTGCCCACTCGTTGCCGACGGGGCCGGGGTCGCCGAGATAGTCCAGGGCGGCCTCCGTCGCCCAGGTGCTGCCCGGCACGGGGAGCCAGGCGGGTTCCCACCAGACGAAGCCCGCCCCGAGCTTTTCCGGTGTGCGGCGGATCAGCGCGGCAAGATCAAGGAGGAAGCGGCGCTGCCCCTCGGGGCTCACAGGCCAGGGAATCGTCTCCGCGAGCGCCGCCGTCAGGGCCGAGCCCCTGCGCGCTTTTCCGTCCAGCTTTTCCAAATCTGCATAATCCGCGAGCGTGTGGCCCATGGCGGTCTCTGTGATGAGCAGGGGCTTATGAAAGCGCAAGGCCAGCGCCCGGAGGTTTTCCTCCAGCCCCGCCATGCTCCCGCTCCAGAAGGGATAATAGCTCAGGCCGATCCAGTCGAAGGCCTCTCCCCGGTTCTCCTCATAGCGATCAAACCAGTTCCGGGAAAGCGCCGCGTCGCCGCCGTTGTCCAGATGGATCAGCGTCCCGGCGTCGGGCAGCGTGTCGCGCACGGCCCGGATGCCCGCGCTGATGTATGAGGCGATCCGATCCCAGGCGGGCGCCTTGCCGTCTGGCCAGAGCAGTCCGTTTGTGACCTCGTTTCCCACCGATACCTGTTCCGGCGCAAGGCCGCTGTCCTTGAGCGTCCGGAGTGTTTCGGCGGTAAAGTCATATACCGCCCGCTCCAATTCCGGGCGCGTAAGGCCGCGCCACGCCTTCGGCGGGTGCTGCTTGCCGGGGTCTGCCCAGAAGTCGCTGTAGTGAAGCACGAGCTGCCACCTCAGTCCCCGCTCCTTTACGCGCCTTGCGAGCGCGCACACCCGTTCAAGGTCGCAAGTGCCGCCGCCGTAGGGCTCCCCTGCGGGGCTGTAGGGATCGTTCCAGAGCCGCAGGCGGATCAGGTTCACGCCCTGACGGGCCAGGATACCGAGCGCGTCGCCCTCCCGCCCATCCGGGTCGTAGAAGCGGCCGCCGCGCTCCTCCGTCTCCAGGAGGCAGGAGAGATCAGCCCCCTTGATAAAGGCGCTCATGGCGCGTCGTCCGCGAAGACGGTGATCCGCTCGTGCATGGCCCCGTAGCGGAAGCGGGCCAGCTCGTTCATTTCCAGCACCTTTTCTTCGTTTCCCGTGAACTGGCAGCGCAGGCAGTAGTATTCCCCGCGCTCCCGGTCAAAAAACATATCCATGTCGATGTCCCGCATAAAGCAGGACGGGCAGCGGTAATTCAGTCTGCCCTTTCCAGCCTGAGCCATGTGCTGAAAACCTCCTTGTCTTTGAGTGTTCCTTCATAGCCGAGGGTAAACATGGGGCTGAAGGCGTAGCCCTCGCGGACAAAGCCCGCGCTGTCCCGACCCTCGCAGCGCATGCTGACCTCGGTTTTCACGGGCGGCAGCTTGCACCATACGCGTTCAGCGCCGGGGCGCGACGCCTCGTGGCATTTGTATTCATAGGGGATTCGGCAGCTCTCGTCCCCGGCGTCCACGCCGAGGGTGAGGCTGGACATGTCCTCGGTGTATTCGGTGGTGCCGTAGCAGCCCACCATATACTCGCGGATGGTGACCTCCTGGCTGGGATCGCTTATCTCCAGCACGCGCCGGTCGATGCGGATCTCGCCCGTGCCCTCGGGGAAGCGGATGACGGTCTGCACCTTGACTGTGAGCCCATCCTCAAACACGACCTCCACCGGGTCAAGACTGAGGACGCGCTCCCGCCCCTCCTGCTTAAAGTGCGCCTTGGTGCGGCAGAGGCAGAGATCGACCTCCTCCTTGCCGCGGCAGAGCTTGGCGCTGCGCACGGTCCCCTCCCCGGCGTAGTGGGTGAAGTAGCCGGCGCGGTACTTCTCCTGGATCAGGAAGGGGTAGCTTGCGTCCTGGATATGCGGCGTGCCGATGCCGACGGGCCACTCGAGCTTTGCCGCATAAGGCCGCAGATCCACGATCGCGCCGCCCTGGTCCATGTTGACGCAGGCGCGCATATAGGGGTCGCAGTACCAGAAGAGCTGCTTTTTGCTGCCGTAGAGGATGTCCTGCCAGAGCGCGCATTCCGGCTCGGTGTAGTGCTTCTTCTCCCGGTAATAATCGGCAAACTCCGACATGGTCATGTCGATCAGTTTACCCTCCTTTTTGAGCTTCCCGTAGTAGGCGCAGCCGTCCTCATAGGATTTGAGCAGCAGCTCATAGGGCTGCTCCCAGCGGCCCATCTTGTTCATCCAGCCGGGACCGACGAACATCATGTTATAGGCGTAACCGTTGTTGTAGCGGGCGAGGGAGCGGTACTGGTCGATGAGATTATAGAGATACGGATACTCCCAGGTTTTCGTGTCGTAGATCATGCCGCGCAGGACGTTCTGCGGGTGGGTGCCGAAGTTGGAGCCGTTGCCGTCATAGCAGGCCAGCAGATCCCGGCTCAGGTGCGGGATGGCCACAATGCCGCTGTCCTCCTCCGCATTCGCAGCCGGAGCGTGGGTGTTGGCCTTCGACGGGATCCAGGGCGCCCAGGGTCCGCCGTCCATGAAGGTGTACCAGGAGTTGTTGCAGGTGTGGTAAGCCTTGGGCCCCTCCTCCCAGCAGGTGGCGACGGCGCACTTGACCTCGGGGTACTCCGCCTTGATGAAGTTGATAAGATCGGCGTCCATATAATAAGAACCCGTGGACTGCGGGTAGAAGCCGAAGCGCTCACGGAACTTGCCGAACACGTCCCGCACGATGGCCTTCTTGTCCTCCAGCGAGAACATCCAGATGCAGAAATCCTTGGTCTTGTACTTTTCGCGGAACTGCTCGCACGGCAGCCCCAGCAGGCTCAGGGCGATCTCGTCGCCATAGATGCGGTGGTGCTCCTTTGCAAGCTCCACGGCCTCATCCACGAAAAGGCTGGCGTAGGTCATCTGGATCGTGGTTTTCAGGCCGTTCTTGTGGGCGCACTCCTGCTGGGTGCGGAAGATATCCAGGCTCTCCGTCAAAAGTCCCTTGCGGCCCAGATCCTCCGCCTTGCCCTGACCGGTGACCTTTTCGGCATACTCCGGCACCATCTCCGGGCGATGAATGATGTTGACAATAAACTGCTCCATTGCTGCATACCTCACAATGATTGACAAATGAACGTGTGATCCGATACAATAAAGGCGCGCGGCGGCGCTTTCATTTCCATATCTGTGTTTATTATAAGCGCCGCGCTGCAAAGATAACTCTTTTATTAACCATAAAACGTTTATTTTCGATCATTCCGTGGGGGAGAACAGATGGGACGAAACAAACGGGAGAAGCTGGAATTTCGTTTTTACGAGATCCCGCAGAACGAATATGTGCTGGCCCTGCTGGGAGATTCCTGGCGGCGGGTCTACGGGCACGATACGGCGCATCTCCATTTTCACAATCTGATGGAAATCGGCATCTGCCATGAGGGGCGCGGCGTGCTGACTCTCGGCGGCAGGGATTGTCCCTATGGCGGCGGGATGCTCTCCGTCATTCCGGCGAACTGCCCCCATCACACGCGCAGTGAGCAGGCGGATTTCTGGGAGTACCTCTATCTCGACCCGGCGCAGCTGCTCCGGGAACTCTATCCCAACAGCGCAAAGCTCCAGGAGGAAACGCTGGCCCTGCTCAACCAGCGGGCGCTGCTGCTGGATCCCGTGGAGGGCGCGCCGCTTACCGCGGCGGCCTGCGAAATCATCCGGGAGATGCAGGAGCAGGAGCCTTATTACCGCGATGTCGTGCGGGATCTGGTCGGGGTCTTCCTGATGCGGCTGCTGCGGGTAAACGAGGGCTTTGCCGGCGAGAGCGAGCAGAAGGACGTCAACCTGCCGCAAATCCAGCCTGCGCTCCGGTATATTCAGGAGCACTACCCCAGCGATATCCGGGCTGCGGATCTGGCCAGGGAATGCGGCCTGAGCGAGCCGCATTTTCGCCGCGTTTTCCGGGAATATGTGAGCATGTCGCCCATCGACTATCTCAACTCCGTCCGGGCGCGGGCGGCCTGCCGCATGATGGATCAGCGAGACTGCCCCATGGATCTCGTGGCGGCGGAGTGCGGGTTTTCCTCGGTGTCCGCCTTCACCCGCAATTTCAAAAAATTTCTGGGGACAACGCCCTATCAGTGGAAGCTGCAGCGCGAAAGGCAAGGCAGCCGTCTGCGGGATTACAGCATCACGCTCCTGCGCGGCTGGGAGGCGCGCTGAGCGCCGCGGGAACGCTTTTGTCACCATGCACAATTTGCACAAGCACCTTTTGTTGAGCATGACAAAGGGCGCTTTATTAACAATCGAAAGTGACGATTTAATAATCGAATATAGAGGCAACGACTGAGATAAGCATGATATCATGAACCTACAATGTGCAGGGCTGTTTCCATTTTTGTCGCTTTTGCACAGAATTATGAAAATCGGACAAACTGTCCGAAATGAATGATGGAGGATACTATGAAAAAGATTCTCGCCTTTGCTCTGGTTCTTGTTATGAGCGTCGGCCTGCTGGCCGGCTGCGGCGGCAGCTCCGCCCCCGCCGCGACTCAGGCGCCCGCCGCCACCGAAGCCCCCGCCGCCACCGAAGCCCCTGCCGGCGAAACCCTGACCGCCTACGCCTGGGACGCGAACTTCAACATCCCCGCTCTGAAAGCTGCCGAGGCCGCTTTCCAGAAGGTCCACCCCGATTTCAAGCTTGAGATCGTCCAGCAGTCCGGCTCCTCTGACGTGGAGCAGGCCATTACCCTGGCCGCCTCCGCCGGTGATCTGAGCACCCTGCCCGACATCGTCCTCTTCCAGGATCACTACATTCAGAAGTACGTCCGCGATTATCCCACCGCATGGAACACCCTCGAGGGCGCCAACATCAACTGGGATGACTTCGGCGCAGAGAAGCTGAGCTACAGCACCATCGACGGCAAGCACTACGGCGCTCCCGTTGACAACGGCACCGCCATCTTCGCCTACCGTACCGACATCCTTGAGCAGTGCGGCTACACCCTCGCTGACGTGACCGGCATCAGCTGGGATCGCTGGCTTGAGATCGCTAAGGACGTGAAGGACAAGACCGGCATGGCTCTTCTGTCTATGGACCACTCCGGCGACGATCTGCCCTACATGATGATGCAGGCCGAGGGTCTCAGCCAGTTCAAGGATGGCAAGCCCGACTTTGTCGGCAACGACAGCTTCAAGAAGATCATTGAGGTCATTGTCCAGGGCGCCAAGGACGGCACCATTATCCTGGCCAACAACTGGTCCGAGTACACCGACACCACCATCGTCGGCAACCAGGTCGCCGGCGTCATGAACGGCAACTGGATCATCCCCACCATCTCCCTCGTGGCTGACAACAGCGGCAAGTGGGCCCTGACCAGCCTGCCCACCCTCGAGGGCGGCAAGGAAGGCTACGCTGCCAACGGCGGCTCCTCCCTGTATATCACCGGCAACTGCAAGAACGTTGATCTTGCCCGTGAGTTCCTGGCCTACACCTTCGGCGGCGGCGCTGGTGCCATGGAGACCTATGACGGCGCGCTTCTGAACGGCGGCGTTATCACCTGCTGCATCTCTGCCGGCAAGTCCGACGTGTACCAGAAGGGCTTTGACTTCTTCGGCGGCCAGCCCATCTACAGCGACATCGTCGCCATGGGCGCCAACGTTCCCATCGTGGAGCAGAGCGACTTCCACTACCCCGCCCGTACCTACATCGGCAACGCCATCACCAACATCATCAACGGCGGCGATCTGGACGCCGAGCTCAAGAATGCCCAGGATCAGCTCGTATTCGAGATGGAAGGCTGATTGACCCCCGACATTCTCCGATTAAAAAAACGGCATTGCCCCGTCATGAGTACCATGACGGGGCACTTTTTCAAAAGAAAGAAGGAGGGACTTCTGTGGAGAAAAAGACCAACCGCTGGGGTTGGGCCTTTTTGATCGTGGCCTCCGCCATGATCATGATTTTCAGCTTTTATCCCATGTTCGCCGCGCTGGCCACCTCATTCAAAACAGGCTCCAGCGCCAATATGAAGCTTGCCGATCCGATCTGGAAGAACTACATCCGCATGTTCCAGGACCGCATGTTCATGACCACGCTGAAAAATACGTTCCTGTACCTGCTCATTCAGGTTCCGATCATGCTCGTGCTGGCGATTTTGCTGGCCCAGCTGCTGAATAACCAGCATCTTAAATTCCGGGGCCTGTTTCGCACCTGCATCTTCCTCCCCTGCGCCATCTCTCTGGTTTCCTACTCGCTGATCTTCCGCTCCCTTTTCGCTACCCAGGGTCTCATCAACTCCATCCTGATGAACCTCGGCTTCATCCATGAGAACATCAACTGGCTCGGTCAGACCGGCACGGCGCGCGGCGTCATCATCTTCGCGCTGATCTGGCGCTGGACGGGCTATAACATGGTGTTCTATCTTGCGGGCCTGCAGAACCTGGATTATCAGGTCTATGAGGCCGCGCAGATCGACGGTGCCAACGGCTGGGATACCTTCTGGCGCATCACCGTGCCGCAGCTGCGCCCTGTGATCATCATGACCTTCATCATGTCCATCAACGGCACGCTGCAGCTCTTTGACGAATCCGTCAACCTCACTAACGGCGGTCCCGCCGGCACAACGATGACCATGTCCCACTACATCTACAACTCGGCCTTCGGCACCGGCACCGCGAACTTCGGCTATGCCTCGGCCATGAGCTTTTTGGTCTTCATCATGGTGGCCATCCTCGCCATCATCAACCTGAAAGTGGGTGATACACGTGACTGAAAAGAAGAAAAAGGGCATGGACGCCATTCAGCGCCGTCTGATCCCCTCTTACATTTTCCTGACCATCTTCTCGCTGATCTCCGTGTTCCCCCTGTTCTGGATGTTCACCGCCGCTACCAACACCACGCTGGAGGTTGCCCAGGGCAAGCTCTGGTTCGGCACCCACATGATCGAAAACTTCAAGAATCTGCTGGCCGGTACCAATCTCTGGAGCTCGTTCGGCAACTCCTTCCTCTACGCCACGGTGCAGACGGTCCTTTCGCTGTTCATCTGCTCGCTGGCCGGCTTCGGCTTTGAGCTTTACCACACCAAGGGCAAGGACATTCTTTTCGGCGTCCTGCTGATGGCGATGATGATCCCGGGCGTTGCCACCATGATCCCGCTGTTCACGATGATGAGCAAGATGAAGCTCCTGAACACCGTCTGGGGTTTTGCGCTGCCCGCCATCGCGACCCCCTTCATGATCATGATGTTCCGCCAGAACTCCCGCAACTTCCCCATGGCGCTGATGGACGCGGCGCGAATAGACGGCCTGCAGGAGTGGCAGATTTTCTTCCGTATCTATATGCCCATCATGAAGTCCACCTATGCCGCCGCGGCGGTCATTACCTTCATGAACGCCTGGAACGCCTACCTCTGGCCCCGCGTGGTGCTGAACAAGGCCGGCGCCCAGACCATGCCGATTCTGATTGCAAACCTGGCAAACGGCTATACCATCGACTACGGCATGCTGATGATGGGCGTTCTCTTCTGCTCGCTGCCCACGGTCATTATCTTCTTCATTCTGCAAAAGCAGTTTGCTGAAGGCATCACCGGCGCAGTCAAGTAAGCTGCCCGATTTTTCGACGCCCTTCCGCCTCCAAACGGTTGACGGAGGGCGTCGTTTTCTGTATAGTACATCACAGTCGCGAAAGCTTCACACAGTCATAAAAAATATCAGGAGTATGTTGCCATGAAAGAATTCAGCTTTGACCGGGTCGTGCGGGACCCGGCGATTTTTGCGGAGGGGCGCCTTCCCGCTCACTCCGACCATATCCCCTACCGCAGCGAGGCGGAGCTTCACGCGGGTACATCGTCCCTGCGCTTCCCGCTCGACGGCGTATGGCGCTTTCACTATGCCCGCAATCTCAGCGAGGCGCCGAAGGATTTCCCCGATGTGGACAGCAGCGGCTGGACGACCATCCGCGTCCCCGCCCACATCCAGATGGAGGGCTGGGACAGGCCCGCCTACAACAACTACCAGTATCCCTGGGACGGGAGCGAGGCTCTGCGCCCCGGCGAGGTGCCGACGCATTTTAACCCCGTGGCGGACTATGTGACACAGTTCACCCTGCCGGAGAGCTTCCGCGGCGAGGAGGTCAACATCTCCTTTCAGGGTGTGGAGAGTGGCTTTGCCGTCTGGCTCAACGGGCAGTACCTGGGCTACAGCGAGGACAGCTTTTCCCCTGCGGATTTTGCCCTGCAGGACGCCCTGCAGGATGGGGTAAACACGCTCTCGGTGCGCGTTTTCAAGTGGACGCCCGGCAGCTGGTTTGAGGATCAGGATTTCTTCCGCTTCTCCGGCATCTTCCGCAGCGTGTACCTCTACGCCCTGCCGAAAACCGCAGTGACGGATCTCGCCGTCACGCCCGTTCTTTCAAAGAATCTCAGGTCCGGCACCGTTGAGGTGCGTGCCAGGGTCAAGGGCGAGGGCAAGCTCCGCCTGACGCTCAGCCGGGGCGGCAAAATGGTCGCTGACGGTACGGCGGTTGTCATCCTGGGCGAGGCCGAGGCGAAGCTCGAAGTCTCCGATCCCGCGCTTTGGAGCGCGGAGGACCCCGTGCTCTACCTGCTCACGGTGGAGGTGCTCGGCGAGGACGGCAGCGTCACGGAGATCATCCCGCAGGAGCTGGGCTTCCGCCGCTTTGAGATGAAGGGCGGGCTGATGCTCTTAAACGGCAAGCGCATCGTCTTCAAGGGCGTGAACCGCCATGACTTCAACTCCCGCACCGGGCGCGTGCCCGACCGCGCGGAGCTGGAACGCGACATCATCACCATGAAGCGCCACAACATCAATGCCATCCGCACCAGCCACTACCCCAACGACTCCGCCCTGTACGCCCTCTGCGACCGTTACGGCCTGTATGTGATCGACGAGACCAACATGGAGACCCACGGCTCCTGGATGCTGCCCGCCTCTCAGGGAAAAGAGGACGAGGGCATGATCCCGAAAAACCACATGGAGTTTGAACCCCTGCTTCTCGACCGCGTGGAATCGATCTACCAGAGGGACAAGAACCACGCCTGTGTGCTGATCTGGTCCTGCGGCAACGAGTCCTACGGCGGACATGTGATCTTCGATATGAGCCAGCGCTTCCGCGCCCTGGACAAGCACCGCCTTGTCCACTATGAGGGCATCTTCTGGGACTGGAGCTTCCCGGATACGAGCGACATGTTCAGCCAGATGTACCCCAGCGTCGCCAACATTGAAAAGTGGCTCAAGGAGCACAGCGGCAAGCCCTTTATCTGCTGCGAATACACCCACGCCATGGGCAACTCCTGCGGCGCGATGCACAAATACACCGAGCTCACCGACCGGGAGCCGCGCTATCAGGGCGGCTTCATCTGGGACTGGGCCGACCAGTCCCTCTACAAGACCGGGCGGGACGGCAAGCCCTTCCTGGCCTACGGCGGCGATTTTCAGGAGCGGCCCACCGACTGGGAGTTCAGCGGCAACGGCATTGTCTACGGCGGCGACCACGCCCCCTCCCCCAAGATGCAGGAGGTCAAGTTCAATTACCAGAACATCTCCGTCGCCTTCTCCCACGACTTCTTTACAGTCACGAACAAGAACCTGTTTACCAATACCGATCGTTACGCCGCCTGCGCGATCCTGCTGCGCGAGGGGCGGGAATGGCGGCGCTTCCCGCTGGAGCTGGCGGTCGCCCCGCTCGCGAAGGAGAACTTCCCCTTCCCCGAGGCGCTGACACGGGAGATCGCCCTGCTGCGGGAGGCCGCGCCCGCCGATGAGCTGGCCATTACCGTGTCCTTTGCCCTGAAAAAGGACACCGCATGGGCCAGGGCCGGGTACGAGGTCGCCTTCGGGCAGGCCGTGCTGCCGCGCGAGGTGAAAAAGCCCGTCTGCACCGCACCTCTTGAGATCGTACAGGGCACCTTCAATCTCGGCGTGCGGGGCGAGGGCTTTTCCGTTCTCTTCTCCGCCATCCGTCCGGGTCTGTCCTCCTACGTCTACGGCGGTCGGGAGCTTCTGGAGCAGATGCCCGCGCCCAACTTCTGGCGCGCGCCCACCGACAACGACCGGGGCAATCAGATGCCCCAGCGCTATGCTCAGTGGAAGCTGGCAAGCCTCTACGCCGCGGCGGACAGCGTCCCTGACATTGAGATGCGCGAACACAGCGTCCGCGTAAGCTACCGCTACAAGCTGCCCACCGCGCCGGAGGGCGCCTGCACCGTGAGCTACGAGGTCTTCGGCGACGGCACGGTGAAAACTGAGCTCGACTATACCCCTGTGGAGGGTCTCGCGGATATGCCGGAATTCGGCATGCTCTTCCGTCTGCCCGCCGAGCTGGACAGGCTCTGCTGGTACGGCCTCGGCCCGGAGGAGACCTACGCCGACCGTATGCACGGCGGCAGACTCGGCGTCTGGGAGGGCGCGGTCCGGGATCAGCTCGCCCGTTACCTCCGCCCGCAGGAGTCCGGCAACCACTGCGGCGTGCGCTGGGCGCGCGTCCTCGACCGTAAGGGCCGCGGCATCGAATTTGCCGGGGACGAGCTCTCGGTCAACGTCCTGCCCTGGACGCCGCACGAGCTGGAAAACGCCCTGCACGCCCACGAGCTGCCGCCGGTGAACTATACCGTCGCCCGCGTGGCCCTGCAGCAGATGGGCATTGCCGGGGACGACAGCTGGGGCGCGCGGACACACCCGGAGTATCTCCTGCCCGCGGACAAGCCCCTGCACCTGAGCTTCACCTTCCGGGGAATCTGATACATATGACAAGAGCCCTGCAAGCTTCTTCCTTGCAGGGCTCTAACTTTATATGGGTATTACGCGATGGCGGTTCCCTCGGTATAAAGAACGCCGTTAACATAGAGGCTGTGGCCGTTGAGCACAATGCTGTCGGCCTCACAGCGCAGGCTCTCGACATAGGAGTCTCCCGTGAGGGTCCACTTTGCGCCATCCGTGAGGGAGACGGAAACCGCGCCTTCATTGGCGGGATTGACCGCGCCGGTGAGTTTGCTGCCGTCGCCGAAGTACAGGTTCAGGGAAGAGTTCTCGTCTGCCAGCAGGTCGCCGTCGATGCGCTGCGCCGCCGTGTAGAGCTCCACATGGCCGCCGTTTTCGCCCTCGCGGCCCCATCCGGCAGCCGCCGCCCGCAGGAAGACGCCCTTCGGGTCGTCGTTGACGATGTCCGTCCCGGTCAGCTTGATGACGGCGCTGGTGTTCGTTACGAAAAACACATCCCCGTTCAGATTCGTGAGGCCGCCGCCCAGCATGGTGAAGGCCGCCGTCCCCTCGCTTGCATCGCCGGACATGGACTGATAGAGCATGACCGCCTGATACCAGGGGGATTTGCCGCTGTTCTTCTGCGTGTTGCCTGCGGTGAGGGTGACGTTTTCCAGCTTTACGGCGTTTTTCCCCTCGACGACTATGCCCTGAGAGGCGCTGGTGCTGAGCTCAGCGTCCCTCACGCTGATGTCGGCGGTGGAGTAGACGGCCGGGGAACCGACGCCGTCGGTCTTATAGGTGCCGCCGGTGACATTGACCACGCCGCCGCCCCGGTCGGAGCGGATCGCCGCGGACGATCTGCCGGAGGTGTGAACCACCAGATTGTCGGCGTTCGTTGTCCCGCCGCCCGTGGTCATAAGGCCGCCGGAATAATCGCCGCTGGTGTTGATGGTGGAGTCCGCGATGTTCACGGCGGTTCCCTCGCCATAGCTGAAAACCGCGTTGGCGTGCGCGCCGTCCGTAGTGACGGAGGCCTCCCGCAAGTTCAGCACAGCGCCGTTTTCGGCAAGGACTGCGGCGTTTTCACCATAGAAGTCCGCCTCGTCCCCCTCGGCTGCGCCCGTCTTGGTGACGGTGATATTGGCGTAGGATACCGCCGCCCCGTCGGCGTAAATGGCATGGCCGCCGTCGCTGCTGTCGGAGTAGCTTGCACCCACGATTGGGGGTCTTTCCGTGGGGGCCGATGTTGCTTTCATGCGGATCTCAGCGGGCGGAACCTCCGCCGAAGCTGTCTGTGCGCCGCAGCCGGTGAGGCCGCGGTCTGCTATCAATAGAAGCGCCGCAATGAGCGCGATGTGTCGGGTGTTGATTTTCATGGCTGGGTCCTTTCTTCTTGCACACTGTAGACCCAGACGCTGAAACTTTTCTTATAGTTCCCACGTTTTCCATCATTTCACGGATTGTTCACAAAGGACGCGGGGACTGTGGTGCTCCCTGGACGCCGGGCGATTTTCTCACACGGGAGGCTTAACCCCTTCCATCGCTGAAGCGGTCCCCCTCCCCCTTTCGCAGCTCACGCTGCTGGGGGAGGCAAGGGCGGAAACCACATACTGGCACAGGAGCATCCCGGCGCTGGCGGGAACCCAGATCAGGGACCCCGGGACCGCCCGCCTGCCGGGAGGCGGCGCTTCAAACTGTGCGGGCTTCATGGGCTCCTCCGGGCTGAACACCACCGGGTGGCGCTCCACGCCGCGCGCGCGCAGCTCTTTGCGGATGACACGGGCGAAGGTGCAGCCGTAGGTCCTGGAGATATCGTCCAGCCGGAGCTGCTGCGCATCTCGCTTGTTGCCGGTGCCGAGGGCGGAGACGATGGGGATGCCCCGCTCCCGGCAGCTCATGATGAGGTCGATTTTGCAGGCAACAAGGTCGATGCAGTCCACCACGAAGTCGTAATCGGCGAAAAAGCGTTCCCGCTCGGCTGCCTCATAGTGTCCCTCGATACAGCGGACTTTGATCTCGGGATTGATGTCCAGCAGATGCTCCGCCATGACGTCGGTCTTCGCCCGACCCACGGTGGAGGTATAGGCGCAGAGCTGACGGTTTATATTGCTCTCGCCCACGGTGTCGCGGTCAATCAGCGTCATGGCTCCGATGCCGGAGCGCGCCAGCGCCTCGGCGCACCAGGAGCCGACGCCTCCGAGGCCGAACACCGCGACATGGCTATTTTGAAGCTTCTCCATGGCCTCCTGGCCAAGCAGCATTTGCGCGCGAATGGTTCTCTCCTGCATTGTGTGTCTCCCCTTTTTAGAAAACCCCGCCGGGAACCCGGCGGGGTTTGAAAAATGTTTCGCTGTTTCTTATCCGACGAACTTCATGCCGAAGCCTTCCTTGGTTGGATTGGCCGCCTCTCTCTCCTCGACCCAGGCGTTTGCGGCTTCATTGCGCAGCTCGTTGTCGGCAATGTAGTCGCTGTAATTCATGCCCTCACCCACGTAGTACATGACATGGTAGCCGGCGTAGCTGGCACTCTCGCCGTAGACGATGCCGGTATCGCCCGGCTTGTGATCGCCGAAGCAGAAAGCGTCGAACTCAGGCACCATCTGGCCCTTGGACACGTTCTCGTACAGACCGCCGTTGGTGTTGGAGCCGGTGTCCTCGGAGAACTGCTCGGCCAGGGCGGCAAAGCTCTCTTCGGTCTTGTCTCCGCTCTCAAACTGGGCCAGGATCTCCTCGGCGCTGGCCTTGGCGGCTGCCTTGGCCTCGTCGGTGTAGTTGCCGTCGGCGTCAGCCACGGCCTTGACCAGGATGTGGCGGACATTCACGGTGGGGTAGTGGTTGTCGTCTCTGGCGAGGAAGACCACCACATAGCAGCCGTTGTCGTCGGGCTCTACGGTGATGTCGCCGGCCTTGCGCTCTGCGCTGCGCATCCACTCGCTCACGGGAATGCTGGTGCCGGGAACGTGGGTCTGGCGCATGGCGGAGGCGTCCACAGACTCGGCGGCCTTGATCAGGCGATCGGCGGGGTCAAGCTCCGCGGGCTTTTCCTCAGCGTTCTTCTCGTCGGCGGCCTTTTCCTCAGCGGGCTTGTTGTAAGCCTCGGCAATGGCATTGGCCTTCTCCTGGGCCGCGGCCAGGGTCTCGGGCGTCACGGCGGAGCTGGTCTCGCCCGCATCGTTGGTGGACTCCACGCGCTCGGCGGAGATGTAGGCATAGGCATAGTCATAGAAGTCCTGGGTGCCTTCGTAGCTCTGGTACTTTTCTTCAAGCTCCTCCGGGGTGTAGGTGAAGCTCGCGGTCAGCGCCTCGGCAGCCTTGCTGGCGAGCAGGGACTCCTCATAGGCGCGGCGGATCAGCTGCTGGTTGACGCCGGTGCCGTAGTTTGCGGCCAGCATGTTGTCGGCGCTGAGATAGCCGACAGACTGGGCCTGCTCTTCAATGCCCTCGAAGGCGCCGTCGATCTGGGCCTTGTCGTCCGCGTCGAGGGTGATGCCGTTCTCAGAAGCATACTGACCCAGCACGGTGGTGTGGATCATATCTTCCTTGGCGGCGTTCAGGAAGTAATCCTTCCAGGTGCCGCCCTCCTCCAGCATGGGGCATGCCTGCTTCTTCAGCCCTTGGATGCCGTTGGAGGTGTCCAGACCGAAGAGGCTGGCATAGTCGCCGTACTGGTTGGCGAAGTTGTAATACTGATTGGAATAGCGGTAGCTCACTTCCGAGGCGTTGTAGCTCTTGCTGCCTACGGTGAAAGCGGGGAGCCTGTACATGAGACCGGAGTTCAGAATCAAAACGACTGCGACCACCAGAACGACCGCGATCGTCCCGATCGTCCAGCGCAGTCTGCTCTTCGCCTTTGCTTCGGCTTCTCTGGCCTGTGCAAGGGTCTTTTTGTCGGTACCGGCCTCACGCGCGGCCAGACGGTTTTTTCTTTCGGTTGATGCACTCATGGTTTATCTCATCCTTTTTCCTGATACATATTATATATTGCCGGCTGTTTTGCAGACTTGGGTATTATACCCCATCCTTCCGTCTGTTTCAAGATAATTTCGCACGCTTGCTGATTTTTTCATATTTTTGCGCTGCGGCGCATAGGATAGCAGTATGCTTTGCATGAAGGAGGAATCGAACATGGACGTTGACGACCTGATCTACGGCGACTGCGATCCCGGTCCGAGCGAGCGGTAAAATCAGCTCTGCGCTCTCATGGAGAGGAAGGCGTTGATGAAGCCGTCCAGATCACCGTTCATGACGTTGTCGATATTGCCGTTTTCAAAGTCGGTGCGGTGATCCTTTACGAGCTGGTAGGGCATGAAGACATAGGAGCGGATCTGGCTGCCCCACTCGATCTTCATCTGCACGCCCTTGATGTCGCTGATTTTTTCCAGGTGCTCACGCTCCTTGATTTCGGCCAGTCTGGCGCGCAGCATGTTTTTGCAGTTCTCCAGGTTCTGGAAATGGCTGCGCTCCACCTGGCTGGACACCACGATGCCGGTGGGGATGTGGGTCAGGCGTACGGCAGAGGAGGTCTTGTTGACCTTCTGACCGCCTGCGCCGGAGGAGCGATACACGTCCATCTTGATGTCCTCGTCTCTGAGCTCGATCTCGCTGTCGTTTGAAATCTCAGGCATGACCTCCACCGCGGCGAAGGAGGTGTGGCGGCGGCCGGCTGCGTCGAAGGGAGACACGCGCACCAGACGGTGGATGCCGTGCTCGCTCTTGAGAAAGCCGTAGGCGTTCTCGCCCTCGATCATGATGGTGGCGCTCTTGATGCCGGCCTCGTCCCCGTCCAGGTAGTCCATGACCTTCACCTTGTAGCCGTGGCGGTCGGCCCACATGTTGTACATGCGGTAGAGCATGGAGGCCCAGTCCTGCGCCTCGGTTCCGCCCGCACCGGCATGGAAGGTGAGGATGGCGTTGTTCGCGTCATACTCCCCGGTCAACAGCGTGGACAGGCGCGTGGATTCCATCTTCTCGCTGAACTCGGCGTACTCCCGCTCCAGCTCCGGGAGCATGGAATCGTCGTTCTCCTCAATGGCCATCTCGCAGATGGTCATCATGTCGTCCCAGGCCGTGCAGAGGCGGTTGTAATTTTCCACCTTGTCCTTGAGGTTTTTGAGGCGTTTCTGCACCTTCTGGGACTTCTCCACGTCGTTCCAGAAGCCCTCGCGGGCGCTTGCGGCCTCCAGTTCCTCGATCTCCTTCTGGGAGGCCTCCAGGTTCAGCGCCGTGCGCAGCACGTCGAGCCCGGGCTTGCAGTTGTTCAGTTTTACTTTGTATTCGTCAAATTCGAGCATGTTTTTCAAACCACTTTCGTAAAAATTGTCAGTTTCAAATCAACAATTTAATATTATACACAAAAAGATCGCACTTGTAAATTGCTTTTTTATTTCGTTTTGAAGTAATAGAAAATACCCGAAAGTTCTTCCCATTTCGGCTCTGCGGTGTTATAATAGGCTGAAATCATACCGTGCGGCGCACAGGCTGTGGTTTTTCCGAAAAAGCGATAGACGGAGGATAAAGATAAGATGATCTCACATGGTAAGGAAATCAAGGTTTTCAGCGGCAATTCCAATCCCGCCCTGGCCGAGCATATCGCGTCTGAACTTTACAGAAGTCTCGGCAACGTGAACGTCACGCAGTTTGCCGACGGAGAATGCTCTGTTTCCGTGTTCGAGCCCGTCCGCGGCAAGGACGTGTTCATCGTCCAGTCCACCTGCAACCATGTCAATGACAATCTCATGGAGCTGCTCATCATGATCGACGCCATGCGCCGTGCCTCTGCCGGACGTATCACCGCCGTTATCCCTTATTTCGGCTACGCCCGCCAGGACCGCAAGGCCAAGAGCCGCGATCCCATCTCCGCAAAGCTTGTTGCCAACCTCATCACCGCCGCCGGCGCTGACCGCGTGCTGACCATGGATCTCCACGCCGCACAGATTCAGGGCTTCTTTGACATCCCCGTGGACAACCTTCAGGGCGGCCACCTTTTTGTCAAGCACTTTGTCAACCTCTTCGGCAAGGGCAATGAGGACGTCATGGTCGTCTCCCCCGACGTCGGCAGCACCGCCCGCGCCCGCTCCTTCTCCATGAAGCTGGGCGTCAACATGGCCATCGTGGACAAGCGCCGTGAGCGCGCCAACCAGTCCGAGGTCATGAACATCATCGGCGACGTGTCCGGCAAGACCTGCATCCTGCTTGACGACATCGTCGACACCGCGGGCTCCATCGTCGGCGCAGCCAAGGCCATCAAGGAGATCGGCGGGGCGAAGGAGGTCTACGCCTGCGCGACCCACGGCGTGCTCTCCGGCCCGGCGCTCGACCGCATCAACTCCAGCTGCATCAAGGAGATGCTCCTGCTCGACACCATCCCCTATCCCGCAAACCGCGCCAAGTGCGACAAGATCCAGTATCTGTCCACCGCCTCCGTCTTTGCCGAGGCGATCCGCCGCATTTACGAAGAAGTCTCCATTTCCAATCTGTTTGAATGAGCCGCTTTTCTTTGAGAAAAGGCAGGCGGTCATTCACAAATATTTGATTAAGCATGTTTTTGAAAACACCGGGCTCCGTTTCCTGGCTTCTGGTTTTTCTCGGCAACCCCGGCCCAAAATATGACTGCACGCGGCACAACGCGGGCTTCATGGCTGGCGATGCCCTGGCAAAAAAGCTGGGAGTGAGCATCAACAAGCTGCGTTTCAAGGCGCTCACCGCCTCCGCCGAAATAAACGGCGAGAAGGTGCTGCTCATGAAGCCGCAGACCTTTATGAACCTGTCGGGTGAGGCGGTCGGCGAGGCCGCGCGCTTTTATAAGGTTCCGCCGGAGCGCGTTCTCGTCGTGTCCGACGAGATCAGTCTCCCCCTCGGCAAGCTGCGCGTGCGCCCGAAGGGCTCCGCCGGCGGCCACAACGGCCTGAAAAGCATCATTGCCCACCTGGGCAGCGACGCCTTCCCCCGCATCCGTCTCGGCGTGGGCGCGCCGCCCCATCCCGATTACGACATGGCAGACTGGGTTCTGTCCGTGTTCCGCAATCAGGATCTGGAGGATATGCGCGCCGCCGCGGACCGGGCGGGCGAGGCCGTGATTTCCTACATCACAGATGGCCCGGAGCGTGCCATGAATCGCTTCAATTGACCCCGGCAAACAATCAGGCAATTGCGTACCCCGCTTGCAATTGACCAAAAATTTGAGGAGGCTGCCCATGAAGAAAAACATGATTGCGATGCTTCTGGCCGGCGGACAGGGTTCCCGTCTGTACGCACTGACCCAGAACGTCGCCAAACCCAGCGTGCCTTTCGGAGGCAAGTACAGAATCATTGACTTTCCCCTCTCCAACTGCGCAAACTCCGGCATCGACACCGTCGGCGTGCTGACCCAGTACCGCCCCCTGCAGCTCAACAGCTACATCGGCAGCGGCCAGCCCTGGGACCTGGACGTGAATGACGGCGGCGTCTTCATCCTTCCGCCTTACCAGTCTGCCGGCGAGAAGGGCTCCTGGTTCACCGGCACGGCCAACGCCATCTGCCAGAACCTCTCCTTCATTGAAGAATATGACCCCGATCACGTCGTCATCCTCTCCGGCGACCATATCTATAAGATGGACTATGCCGACATGCTGCGCGACCATGTGGAACACGACGCAGCCTGCACCATCTCCGTGCTGACCGTCACCCTCGAAGAGGCCACCCGCTTCGGCATGATGAACCTCGGCGAGGACGGCTACATCAAGGAGTTTGAAGAGAAGCCCAAGCACCCCAAGAGCACCCTGGCCTCCATGGGCATCTACATCTTCGACTGGAAGAAGCTGCGCAAGTATCTGCTGCAGGATGACGCCGATCCCAATTCCAAGCATGACTTCGGCCACAACATCATCCCCGCCATGATTGCAGACGGCGAGAAGATCTGGCCTTACCGCTTCAAGGGCTACTGGCGCGACGTCGGCACCATCAACAGCCTCTGGGACGCCAACATGGACATGCTCACCCCGCAGCTGATCGACCTCTACGATCCCGAGTGGCCCATCAGCGCGAGAAGCCCCATCTGCCCGCCGCACCAGGTCGGCTCCCACGCCGAGATCCTGCACTCCATCGTCACCGAGGGCTGCGAGATCGACGGCATTGTGGATAACTCCGTCCTGTCTCCCTCCGTGCACATCGGCGTCGGCGCCAACATCAAGTACTCCGTCCTGATGCCCGGCGTCGTGGTAGAGGCCGGCGCCACTGTCGAATACGCCATCATCGGCGAGAACACCGTCATCCACGCCGGCGCAAAGGTCGGCGGCTCCCCCGCTCCCGGCGAGGAAAAGAGCATCACCACCATTGGCCCCGATCTTGAAATCCCTGCCGGTTCCACGGTTAAAGTCGGTGCCATGATCAGCAGCGTTGAGGAGGTTTAAGCCATGAAGGATTTCCACGGTCTTATTTTCGCTTACTATACCGACGCGAGACTGCGTGAGCTTGTCAGCATGCGCACCGCCGCGTCCCTGCCCTTCTGCGGCAGATACAGAGTCATCGACTTCTCCCTCTCCGCCATGCGCAATGCCGGCATCGTCGACGTCGGCGTCATCATGCAGCGCGATTACCAGTCCCTGCTCGATCACCTGGGCGGCGGCAAGGCCTGGGATATGGCCCGCCGCACCGGCGGTCTGCGCATGCTGCCCCCCTTCGGCCTGCCCGAGTACCACCGCGGCAACTACGCCGGTACCATGGAGGCTCTGATTGCGGTCAGCTCCTACATCAAGGACGTCAAAGCCAAGTACTTTGTGCTGATGCTGGGCGACATGTGCGCCAACATCGACCTGACCGAGCCGATGGAGCAGCACCGCAAGTCCGGCTCCCCCATCACCGCCATCTGCACCGACCGCGCCGACGCCGAGGGCTTCCGTATGACCTACCTCACCGACGAGCACGGCAAGGCCAAGCAGATCCTGGTCGACTCCGTCCATGAGGACGAGGGTGTCCTGTCCCTCGAGGCTTACATCATCAACAAGGAGACCCTCCTTGAGCTGATGGAGACCAGCCGCAAACAGAGCCTGCACCGCTTCCACAAGGACACCCTGGACAACTGGCTCAAGGAAGGCGGCAAGATGGACATCTATGTCCACCACGGCTACACCGCCCTCATCCGCAGTGTGGACAGCTACTACAAGGCCAACATGGACATGCTCGACAGCGACATCCGCCACGAGCTCTTCCCGGCCGAGCGTCCCGTGTTCACCAAGGCGCGTGAGGAAGTCAGCACCTACTACGGCGTCGGCTCCTACTCCCGCAACTCCCTGGTGGCCGACAACTGCATCATCGACGGCTCCATTGAAAACTGCATTGTCTTCTCCGGCGCGCGTATCGCCGCAGGCGCGAAGCTCAAAAACTGCATCGTGATGAACGACTGCATCGTCGAGGCCGGCTGCGCGCTCGACCACTGCATCGTCGATAAGGACTGCAGCTTCTCCGCCGGAACCGTGCTCAACGGGAACGAGCGGCTCCCGCTCATCGTCCCCAAGGGCAGCAACATCTGAACACACGCTTTCCTTCTTTCTCTCCGGGCACAGGCCCGGAGAGAAAGAAGCGCACGCTCTCTGCTCAAAGGCCCGGAGTCCGGACCCTTGAGCAGGCAGCAGTCACTGCCGCCGGAAGGCAGCGCCTTTCCCACGCAACCCATTATGCATATTCTACCGTAAAGGCAGGTACTTTTATGAAGAATCAAATCTCCCGCGAAGAAATCCGCAGCGCCATCGAAGATAAGCTCTGTGCCCAGTTCAGCATCTCCAGCGAAGAAGCAACCGACACCCAGATCTTCCAGGCCACTGCCATTGTCATCCGTGAGCTGATGAGCAGGACGCTCGCCGCACAGAAGGCCATCCGCGGCGAAAAGGAAGTCCATTATATGTCCATGGAATTTCTCATGGGCCGCAGCCTGATGAAGAACGCTTACAATCTGGGGCTCTCTGACGCCATCATCGGCGCGCTGAACGATATGGGCCGCAACGCCGCCGACATCTTTGAGGAAGAGCCCGACGCCGGTCTCGGCAACGGAGGCCTTGGCCGTCTCGCCGCCTGCTATATGGACTCCATGACCACCGAGGGCCTGCCCGCCACCGGCTACTCCATCTGCTATGAGCTGGGTATTTTCAAGCAGAAGTTTGAAAACGGCAAGCAGATCGAGGTCTCCGACAACTGGCGCACCGCAGCCGAGAGCTGGCTCATCCCCCGTTATGAGGATATGGTCGAGGTCCGCTTCGGCGGGCAGCTCTCCCCCCGCTGGGACAAATACGGCCACTACCATGCCGAGCATACCGGCTACACAAGCGTTTACGCCCTGCCCCGCGACATGCTGATCGCCGGCTATGAGGGTAAGGATATCAACACCCTGCGCCTCTGGGACGCCAAGAGCGCCAAGTCCCTGGACATGTACCTTTTCTCTGAGGGCGAATACGTCAAGAGCATGACCGAGCGCATCGACGCCGAGGTGATCACCAAGGTCCTCTACCCCGCCGACGACCACATCGAGGGCAAGCTCCTGCGTCTGAGACAGCAGTACTTCTTTGTCTCCGCCTCCGCCCAGGATATCGTGCGCAAGCATATGCGCAACTGGGGCGACATCCGCTCCTTCTCCCTGCATCACGTGATCCAGATCAACGACACCCACCCCACCATGATCATCCCCGAGCTCATGCGCATTTTTATGGACGAGTTCGGCCTCGGCTGGGATGATGCCTGGGATCTGGTCCGGCGCAGCGTGGCCTACACCAACCACACCGTCATGAGCGAGGCGCTGGAGAAGTGGCCGCAGGATCTCATTCAGCAGCTTCTGCCCCGTCTGTGGGAGATCATGTGTGAGATCAACCGCCGCTGGTGCGATTTCCTCGCCGCCAAGTTTGGCACCGGCGACAGACTGGGCCGCAATCTCATCATCCGTGACGGGCAGGTACATATGGCCAATCTGTGCCTGGCCTCCTGCTACATGATCAACGGCGTGTCCCGCCTGCACGGCGATATCCTGAAAGACGACCTCTTCCATGACATCTACACCGTCTGGCCCGAGCGCTTCACCCACGTCACCAACGGCATCGACCACCGCCGCTGGCTGAGTCAGATCAACCCCGGCCTGCACGACCTGATCACCGACCTGCTGGGTGGGGAGGAATACCTGTTAAAGCCGGAGCTGCTGCACAAGCTTGTCAAGTACGCCGACGACGAGCGCGTGCGCGCCGACTTAAACGATATCAAGTACGCTAACAAGCTGCGCTTCGCCGGTTTCGCAAGCCGCAACGACGGCTTTGCCCTCAATCCCGACGCCGTGATGGACGTCCAGGTCAAGCGCCTGCATGAGTACAAGCGCCAGCTCCTGTGCGCCATGCACATTGTTGCTCTGCAGCTCAGGCTGCACGACAACCCCAACATGGAATTCGTCCCGAGGACCTACGTCTTCGGCGCGAAGGCCGCCGCGGGCTACCGTGTTGCCAAACGCATTATCGAGCTGATCCTGAGCCTTGCAAACGACGTCAACAACGATCCTGTCTGCAAGGATAAGCTGCAGGTCTACTTTGTGGAGAACTACCGCGTCAGTGCTGCCGAGGCCATTGTCCCCGCCGCGCAGGTGTCCGAGCAGATCTCCACTGCTGGCAAGGAAGCCTCCGGCACCGGCTGCATGAAGCTCATGATGAACGGCGCCGTGACTATCGGCACGCTCGACGGCGCAAACGTTGAAATGTACGACCGTCTGGGCGATGAGAACATGTTCCTCTTCGGCCTGACGACCGAGGATATCGCCAAGTGGCGCGCCGGCGGCTATGACCCGAACGGCATCACCAATGCCGACCCCGAGCTCTACCGTGTCACCACCCGGATCATGCATGGCTTCTCTGACGGCAAGAACTACTCCGACCTGATCTCCAACCTGCTCTTCGGCGGCGACCCCTACATGGTCATTGCCGACTTCCGCAGCTACTGCGACACGCAGGACCGCCTGTATAAGCGCATCTCCGATCCCGCTGAGATGGGCCGCCTGTCGCTCATGAACATTGCGCAGAGCGGTTTCTTCGCAGCCGACCGCGCGATTGACGAATACGCCAGGAATATATGGCACATCAAATAAATACCAAAAAAGACGCCGCCGTGGTTATCGGCGGCGTCAATATGGATATCTGGGGCAGACCCACGGGCGCGCTTGTCATGCACGATTCCTGCCCCGGCAGCGTGCGCATGACGCCGGGCGGCGTAGCGCGCAATATTGCGCACAATCTCCGCCTGCTGGGCACCGACGTGACCTTTGTTTCCGCCCTTGGGGACGATCTTCTGGGGCAGGCGCTGATGGAGTCCTGCCGGGAGCTGGGCTTTCACATGGAGCATACGCTGGTGAAGCCCGGCGGACACAGCTCCACCTATCTCTTCCTCACGGAGGCGGGCGGGGATATGTGCGCGGCCATCAACGACATGGACATCTGCGCCGCGCTGACGCCGGACTACTTTGAATCACTTCTGCCGAAGCTGAAGGGACACAGCGCCATGGTGCTGGACGCGAATCTCCCGGCGGAATCGCTGGGCTGGCTCTGTAACCGCTCACGCATGCCCGTCTATGCCGACACAGTTTCCGCCGCGAAGGCCGGGCGGCTGCTGCCGCACCTGAAGCGCCTGCGGGCGCTGAAAACCAACGCGATCGAGGCCGCCGCCCTGACCGGGCAGAAGGACCCCGAGCGCGCCGCCGAGAAGCTTGCAAAGCTCTGTCCGGGCCGCGTGTTTGTCAGTCTCGGGGCAGACGGCATGATCGCCGCCGAGCACGGGAAGATCCACTATCTCCCGGCTTATGAGACGGAGGTCATCAACAGCACCGGGGCTGGAGACGCCGCTGCCGCCGCCATCATCTGGGCGGATCAGCGGGGCTTTGATCTCGTCTCGTGCGCCCAGCTTGCGCAGCTCGCCGGCAGCATCACCTGCCGCAGCGACCGCGCGAACAACCCCGAGCTTGCGACGCTTCCCCAAATGATGTGAAAAAAAGACCGAAGGCTTTGCCTTCGGTCATTTTTCGCTCACAATATACTCGTTGATGTAGTTGACGCCCTTGAAGGTCTTGCCGTACAGGGCCAGAAACTCTTCCAGGCAGAGGTCGTTATCCATGATGTACTGAGCTGCCTCCTTGCCCACATAGCGGTAATGACCGGGATAGCAGGACATACCGTAAACTTCCTTCTTGCTCTCGGGATAGCGGACGATAAAGCCGTATTCCGCGCAGTGCTTGTCCATCCATTTGCACACCGCAGTGTCGGCCACCGTCTCGTCATGCAGGTCGTTGTAATTGCCCTCGGCCCAATACTTGGATTCATCCGTGATATCGAAAGCAAGGCCGGTGCTGTGGTCGCTGCACCCGAAGGCAAAGACGTGCTTTGCCGCCTCATAGGCGCTGCCGGGCAGAAAGTGGTTATATTCCTCATCATACTTGCCGTACTTGAACATGGCCTGCTCAAAGACGTTGAACCTGTACTCCCACGGGAAATAGGAGGAGGCCACATAGACCTCAAAGCCCTGCTGCTTGGCGGCATCGAGGAAGGCATTGGCCGCGTCCACGCAGCGCGCGTCCAGATACTGCCCATCGAAGTTGACGATCTTGGGGGCATAGTTTTTTACGCCGCAGTGCGGGCCTGCATAGAGAAACTCCCAGGAGCTGATATCCACATCCGGCAGGGGCGGCAGCAGATTTTTCGGCGTCGGGGTCGGGGTGGGTTCCGGTGTGGGCGTGGGTTCCGGCGTCTCGACCGCCTGTGTCGGTACGGGGGTTGGCTCCGGCGTTCTCTCCCGCCCGGCGCAGCCCGTCGTCGCCAGCAGGCAAAGCAGCGCCAGGAGAATGATTATCTTCTTCATACGTTTTTAGTCCTTGCCATAGAGTGCAAGAAACTCCTCCAGGCATAGGTGGTTCTCAGTCATATACTTAGCCGCTTGACTTCCAACGTAACGGAAATGCCACGGCTCATATATAATGCCCGTGATACTATCTGCACTGCCACTCTTATCTGCCGGATAACGAACAACAAAACCATATTCCCAACAGTGTTCACTCAGCCAGCGATAGGTATCAGTATTTTCAAGAGAGCTGTCTTTTGTCTCTCGATAGTAATCTGTTATGTCACACGCTAAACCAGTCTGATGCTCGCTTGTTCCCGGACGTGCAACTATTGTTGCAGCTTCAGCCTCACTGTAACCTTGTCCAACTTTCCTTTGATAAAGATAACTCTGCTCACTATATGGACGGTAACCAGAAGAGAGATACACAGGTAGCCCCTCTCTTTTACATGCTTGTGCAAATGTGAGCAGCGGTTCAGCAATACGGGCATCTACAGCACAGCGGTAATCATTTTTGCTGTACTGGATGTCAGTCTCATCCACAGTCATATTGAGGTAAGCAAGTTGCTCTGGTTCATAAGTTTCAATTGGGTGCTTTGCATTTGCCAGCATGAGTTCCCAACTGTCAACATCTACATCGGGCGGCGTAGGCAAACCAAGAGCAGCGGCGTTTGCTGTAGCTGTTTGTAGAAGTGGGCTTAGTTGCGGCTCGGGCGTAGGCTCCGGCGTCACGGCAGGCATCTCCGGCGCGGCAGGGGCAGCCGGGGCATCCGGGGCCGGGGTGGTATAATTCATCTGCACGGGCTCCTGCTGAGCCTGCTCCATATCGGCGCTCATGTCCACGCCCGCTTCAAAGCCCTCGGGATGCAGGGGAACCGCAGGGCCCAGGGAGACGATAAACGGGTCCATGCTGTGCGTACGGATCAGTTCCTGCTTGTAGGTGTAATAGCCAAAAAGAACAAGGGCAAGAATGCCGATGATCACTCTTCCGACACGGTTTTTCATGCTGTCCTCCCATAAACTAACGCGATCTGATACATGTTATCATATCATTTTCCCCCGCGTGGGTCAACTGGTTTTTGCGTCCTTTCTCATTATGAACAGCCCCTCGGGAAAATCCCGAGGGGCTGTGGTGTTTTATGCGGTTTTGCGGATTATTCGTAGAGGGCTTTGAGCTTCATGAGATGCTCGTAACGTCTCTTGGCTTCCTCCTCGT
>CADADE010000015.1 GCA_902786615.1 Oscillospiraceae bacterium | reverse complement strand
GATCTGCCGCCTGGTATGGAACATGGACGGAGAGAAGAACCTGCGCTATCTTGAACGGGCGCTCTCCGGCGTGCCGGAGGATTTCAGCGGAAAGCTGCTGGAAGTCCCGGTGGGCACGGGTGTGCTGACCATGCCGGTCTACCGGGAACTGCCCAAAGCGGACATCACCTGTCTGGACTACTCGGCGGACATGATGGCCGCGGCAGAGAGGCGCGCGGAGGCAGCGGGAATTCAGAACATTACGTTCCGACAGGGAGACGTGGGCGCGCTGCCCTTTGCGGACGAGAGCTTTGACCTGGTCCTCTCGCTAAACGGCTTCCACGCTTTCCCGGATAAGGAAGCAGCTTACCGCGAGACTTACCGGGTCCTCAAGCCTGACGGCGTGTTCTGCGGCTGCTTCTATATCCGGGGCGGCTGCGCCCGGACAGACTGGTTCATTGAGCATCTGTACGTTCCCAAAGGCTTTTTCACCCCGCCCTTTGAGACGGAGAGCAGTCTGCGCGAGCGGCTCAAAACCATGTATCGTGAGGTCAACGTGACGAGCATCGAGAGCATCGGCTGCTTCCGGTGCAGAAAGTGAGAAAATGGAATGGGACTTCTGAAACGCTTTTTCAATCAGACGAGGAAGCCTGAGGGTGTGCTGGGCGCCCTGATGCTGCGCGGCATGAACAGCGGACACGGTGAGCTCGCGGATTGGGGTTTTACCCATCTGCCGATGATCCGCCCGGCGCGGATCGTCGACCTGGGCTGCGGCGCGGGACGAAACGCGGGAGAACTGCTGCGGAAATACCCTGATTCACATGTGACGGCGATAGACTATTCCTCGCTCTCTGTGGAAAAAGCGGCGGCTTACAACAAAAAGAGCATCGATGCCGGACGCTGCGCGGTGCTGCAGGGAGACGTATCCGATCTGAAACTCCCGAACGAGAGCTTCGATCTCGCCACGGCCTTTGAAACGGTCTATTTCTGGCCGGGACTGGAGCGCTGCTTTGAGCAGGTAGCCCGCATCCTCAAGCCGGGCGGCCTGTTTTTGATCTGCAACGAGTCGGACGGTCTTGACGCAACAGGCAAGAAGTTTGAGAAGATCATCGACGGCATGAAGTGCTACACAGCGAAAGAGCTCGAAGCCGCCCTTCGAGAAGCCGGGTTCTCTGAGGTGAGCACCGATCATCACGGCAGAAAGCCGTGGATCTGCGTGCTGGCGAGAAAATAAGCATACAGGAGGAAAACGAATGAAACCGGACTACAAAAACTGGATGCCGAAGGGCATGGTCTGCTCCGCGGCGGCCGGCGCGGCCGGATGCCTGGGGCTTGCCGCTGTCTGCGGCTGCACAGGCCTGATCAAAAACGAAAGCTGCCGGAGGGCGGCGACGGGCGGACTGCTGCTTGCGGGTATCTGCGCGGGCGGCGCCGCGCTGTGGATGGAAGGGCTTTACCGGGCGTTCTCCTATGACGGAAAGCGCCAGATGTCCCGCCAGATCATCGAGGGGATTGCAAACTTCGTGACGCTGCCCGCGGGCGGCGTCGGGCTGGATGTGGGCTGCGGAAGCGGGGCGCTGACGATTGCCTGCGCAAAGCGCAATCCGCAGGCGCGATTTGTCGGCATCGACCGCTGGGGCGCGGAATATGCCTCCTACAACAAGCCGCTGTGTGAGGCCAACGCCGCGGCCGAGGGTGTGGAGAATACGGAATTCCGGCAGGGCAATGCGGTAAAGCTGCCCTTTGCCGACGAATGCTTTGACGCCGTCACCAGTAACTATGTCTATCACAACATCCCTAGCCGCGACCGGCAGGCGATCCTGCTGGAAACTCTGCGCGTGCTCAAAAAGGGCGGCTGCTTTGCGATTCACGATATCATGTCGAAGGCGAAGTACGGCGACATGGAAGCCTTTGCCGATAAGCTCCGCCGGATGGGCTATGAGAAAGTCGAATTGATCGACACCACGAACGGCAAGTTCATGTCGCCCTTTGAAGCGTCCTGGATGGGACTGTCCGGCTCCAAGCTGCTGGTGGGCAGAAAATAAAAAGAATAAGCGTTCGTGTAAACAACGCGCCCGAGGGCGAGGGAGCAGATATCAGCCAGGCTCTCGGTGCTGCTATGATGCAGCAGCAGATCCATTAGACCTGTACCAAGCAATAATCATCCATAGATTCTTATTTATTTCAGGAACAGCGGGATCACGCGAGGCCCGCCATCGCGGGAGAGCTGCCCGACCTGAGCGGCTATGACACGATCTTCTTCGGCTCGCCTGTCTGGTGGGGCGACTGGCCGATGATCTACTACACCTTCTTTGAGAGCGTGCCCTTGAGCGGCAAGACGCTAATCCCCTTTACCACACACGTGGGCAGCGGCCTCAGCGGCTTTGACCGCAGCTTTGCTAAGCAGTATCCCGACTGCACGGTCGCAAAGGGCCTTGCCGTCGTCGGCACGGACGCGCAGAACCATCCGGACAAGGTACAGACTGCGGTCACAAACTGGCTGACAGAGCTTGGCTTTTAAGATTTAACGGAGAGCAGATGCTCTCCGTTAAAACTTTATGCAACGCTTTTTGCAAAACCGTTTCCTAAGTAACGAAATCAGGAAATCTGACCATTGCGGAAGAGAAAAGAACCGGATATACTGTCAATAAAGGAATAAAGAAACTTCAGTGGGAGATTTCCATGAACATCTTTGAAAAGCTTGAAAGCTGGATGGAAGTAAAGCGAATTAAAAATTGATACAGGAGGAAGAAGCATGTCCAGAAATCTTATCATCTACTACTCCCGCAAGGGTCAGAACTATGTCAATGGCAGCATTCGTGAGCTGAGCAAAGGCAACACCGAAATCGTGGCGGAGTTTATCCAGAAAGCGGTGGGCGGCGATCTGTTTGAGATCGAGACGGTCAAGGAGTATTCCAAGGACTATATGACCTGCACCGAGGAAGCCCGGGAGGAGCTGCGCGCCAAGGCCCGCCCGGAGCTCAAAGCTTATCTGAATGACATCAGCGAGTACGACAACATTTTCGTCTGCGGCCCCTGCTGGTGGGGCACCTTCCCCATGGCGGTGCTGACGCAGCTTGAGCGCCTGGACTTCACCGGGAAAAAGGTCTTTGCTGTCATGACCCATGAGGGCAGCGGCCTCGGCGGCAGTGAGCGCACTTTGAAAGCCAGCTGCAAGGGCGCGACAGTAGGCCGCGGGCTTGCTGTCCACGGCGCGGATGCCGCACGTTCCGAGGCGGCAGTTGCTGCCTGGGCGAAAGAGTGCATGTGATAAAGCTTTCTTTCTGCAATGAGAACAAAACACAGGCTTGTTGACGCGGCATATGTCTTTGAAGCTGCCGTTTGTTTTCTTCGATTACGGCGAGCCGTTTGTGTTCTTCCTGCTGGATTATATCAGCATTATGATCCTGTTCGCCATGATCGGATATGGAGTCACACGGCAGCTCACAAAAAAGAAGTGTTCTTGCTGAACTATTCATAAAAAACAAGGTTTAAGCGGTCATAGATAAGCTGGAAGATTTATCGTTCTGTCGTCACTGATTAACAAGTGTATAGCTTTTCTGAATCAAACTAATTATTTTATCATCCGAGAGCTTTTCGCCGAGGAATAGCTTCCCCTCTCACCTATAATCGCAGTATTCCCAGTGGTCATTTACGATACCGATCCCTTGAAGATAGGAATAAACCGTGGTCGGGCCAACAAACTTGAATCCACGCTTTTTCAGATCTACGCTGATTCTCTCCGACAGTTCATCCTTTGCAGGCATATCCTTACCGTCAAGCAAATGATGATCAATCACCTGTCCGCTCGTAAAACCCCAGATGTACTGATCAAAGGTTCCAAACTCTTTTTGAACCTTCAGAAATGCCTGTGCATTTATTACCGCTGCTTTCAGCTTTTGACGATTGCGAATAATTCCGGCATCCTGCATCAGTTCTTCCAGCTTGGCGTCATGATAGGCGGCAACGATTTTTGGATCGAAACCGTCGAACGCTTTCCTGAAATTGTCTTCTTTGTTAAGAACCAGATCCCAGCTTACACCTGCCTGCATCCCTTCAAGAACGAGCATTGCGTAAAGTTCCTGATCCCGATGCTCCGGTTTACACCAGCGGGTATCGTGGTAGAGGAGGAACTTCTCCGAAACATGATATTTTTTTGTGCCAAAGCTGAAATTGCATCTCTTCTTTTCCATTATGATCCTCCGCAAATCCCGATTTGTCTTCCTGATTATATCACGCATTTTGTCCCTCCACAATCGATAAATTCAGGGTGACACTGAGTGCGTAGTATCTCGGTATGACCTGCACCTTATCACGCTCATAGACCGGAAATTGACGGGACAGGTAGATCGAAAGAGCAGCGCCGAGCAGGTTCCCCGCAAACAGATGCAGTTGCCGCATGCCCAATCGAAAAAAAGAGCGCTCCCGGCAAACAGACTGTACACCATGCTTATAAGCGGTGGGATCGCAAGACGTATGCCGGGAGCAAAAACCAGTTTTTACTTTGAATAAAACTGCCGCGCTGAAAAAGCTCCGCCGCAAGCTGAGGGGCGAATGCCTCCCGCCGACCAAACATGATTTGCGAGAGTTCAAAGAAGTCAGGCCGCGCAGATCGTGTTGATCCAGATGACCCGCAAGCCCCAGCGCATGACGAGCTTTGCCGTGTATAACCTTGTGCGCAACAACGAATTCGATTCCTCCAAGGCTGTCGCGGAGCTGGGCTACAACCCCCGCCCCATGGCGCAGAGCATCGCTGAGGAAATCGACTGGATGATTGAGGAAGGGCTCGTGACGATTCCCGCTGTGTCTGCTCACAGTGCGGCATAAAGTTATCAGTAAACAAAGTTGTAAAAAAGAACAAAAGTATATTGACACGCTGTCAGAATGGTGCTATAGTACGTTCTGACAGCGTGTCAATATAGTTTTTGAAGGGGAGTATCAACATGAAAAAGAATACGGGAGCACAGCTTGCATTGTATCCAGCGCCGGTGATCGTGGTCGGCGCGATGGTGGATGGAAAGCCGAACTGGACCCTGGTGGCCCACGCGGGCATAATGGCGCACAGCCATTTGATGCTCTCCATGGTCAAGGCGCATTATACCAACAAGGGCATCCGTGAAAACAAAGTCGTCTCCGTCAACGTCGTGGACGCTTCCTGGCTCAAGGATGCGGACAAAATGGGCTGTGTCAGCGGAAACAAGACGGACAAGTCCGAAGCCTTTGCCTACACCCTCGGCGAGAAGGGCGCGCCGATGATCGACGAGGCCAAGGTCACAATGGAGTGTGTGGTGGAGGATATCTACGATCTCCAGGGCTTTGACAACTTCATCTGCCGCATCGACGGAACCTACGTGGACGAGGATGTTTTGACCGAGAAGGACAAGATCGACTACCGCAAATTCAAGCCTGTGCTGTTCCAGTTCCCGACCTATGAATACCTGGAGACAGGGGAAGTGCTCGGTGCCTGCATGAAGATGAACTAATCTCAATTGCAAATCAAAAAGGGGAGGTCAACATGAAAAAACTGTTCGCTTTGCTCCTGGTGCTGTCTCTTGTGCTTGCGCAGTCTGTGCAGGCGGCGTCAGCCGAGGAGGCGGCACCCATGGTGTATTTTACCGCGGACATTTCACCCGAAGGTTTGCAGCGCGTGTATGACGCGCTGAACTGGACGCCCACCGGCAAGCTCGCCGTCAAGGTCTCCACGGGGGAACCGCCCGCCAGCAATTATCTCCGCGCGGAACTGATCGGCCCGCTGGTGCAGTCCCTCGGCGGCACGATCGTCGAGTGCAACACCGCCTACGGCGGCTCCCGCGCAAGCTCCGCCCTGCATAAGCAGGTGGCGGCGGACCACGGCTTCACCTCTTTTGCAGACTTCGACCTCATGGACGAGGAGGGCGAGGTGCAGTGGCCCGTGACCGGCGGCAAGCGTCTGGAGTACGCCATCGTCGGCAGCCACGCGGAGAATTACTCTGACTGGCTGATCCTGTCCCACTTCAAGGGCCACGCCATGGCGGGCTTCGGCGGCGCGATCAAGAACGTCGCCATCGGCATGTCCTCGCCCAGCGGCAAGGTCTATGTCCACTCTGCCGGAACACGCTTGAGCGGCAGCATCATGCACAGCGATCAGGACGCCTGGCTGGAGGCGTTGGGCGAGATGGTGACCGCCGTGCGCGACCATGTGGGGTCGGATCATATCGTCTATATCAACGTCATGAACCGCCTGTCCGTGGACTGCGACTGTGACAGCAACCCCGCCGAGCCGGACATCCACGACATCGGCATCCTCGCCTCCACCGACCCGGTGGCGCTGGATCAGGCCTGCATCGACCTTGTGTGGCAGGCGGAGGGCAATGAGTCCCTTGTCCGCCGTATCGAGTCCCGTGACGGCCTGCATACGCTGGAATACGCCGCCGAGATCGGACTTGGCAGCAGAGAATACAGGCTGATAGATCTGGATGCCTGACATGCCGGGTCAATATTAAAATAACGAGGTATAAAGATATGCCGAAAGGATCACCGGAGCTGACCAATGCCCGTAAAGAGGAAATCATTGCCGCCTGCCGCAGACTCTATGAGACCATGAGCTTCAAGGATATTACCCTCAAGGAGATCGGGCAGCAGACGTCCTTTACCCGCACGTCGATCTATAATTATTTTGAGACGAAGGAAGAAATCTTTCTTGCCCTCTTTGCACAGGAATACGAGTGCTTTACCAGTGACCTTGACAGCCTCTGCGAGCAGAATGAAAGCCTGACTCTGGATGAACTGTCCTCCGCCCTGGCGCATGCCCTGGAGCGGCGGCCGCTGATGCTCAAGCTCCTGAGCATGAATATGTTTGACATGGAGGCAAATTCCCGTATGGAGCGCCTGGTTGCGTTCAAGAAAGCTTATGGAGCCTCGAAGGACGCGGTGGATCGCTGTCTTAAAAAATTTGTTCCCGGCTTGGGCGAACAGAGACGCCAGACCTTCCTGTATGCCTTCCTGCCCTTTGTCTACGGCCTTTATCCCTATACCGTGGTGACGGAAAAGCAAAAGCAGGCCATGGCGGAGGCGGGGATCTCCTACGTTTATATGAGCACCTACGAAATGGCTTACGACTTTATTCGGACGCTGCTGGGAGGACTGCAATGATCACCGTGAATCTCTATTATACCGGCGCGAATGGAAGTGCCAGAGCCTTTGCGGAGGAAATGGTAAAAAGCGGAACCGTCGCTGCGATCCGCGCCGAGGACGGAAATGTGCGCTATGAGTACTTTTTCCCGATGGACGATCCCGAGACTGTGCTGCTCATCGACCAGTGGCGGGATCAGGCTGTCATCGACGTACACCACGCTTCTCACATGATGGCGCAGATCGCGGCCCTGCGTGAGAAATATGACCTGCACATGAAGGTCGAACGCTTTGTTTCCGACGATTCCGGCCTGCCGGAAAAGGATATGAAGTTTATTAAAAAGTAAAAGAGGAATATGACATGAGCAAGAAAATCACACAGACCGCAGGCCGCGCGCAGCTCGGCGAGTTTGCGCCGATGTTTGCCCACCTCAACGACGATGTACTGTTCGGCGAGGTCTGGAACGAGGAAGCCATTGACGTAAAGACCAAGTGCATCATCACGGTCGTGTCCCTGATGGCGTCGGGAATCACGGACTCGTCCCTTGGCTATCATCTGCAGAATGCAAAAAACAACGGCGTAACAAAAGAAGAGATCGCCGCCGTCATCACCCATGCCACCATGTATGTGGGCTGGCCCAAAGGCTGGGCGGTGTTCCGCCAGGCCAAGGAGATCTGGAACGAGGAAGCATAAACAATCCTGAAAACGAGAAGGGAGTAAATCAAATGAAAACAATGGTCGCCTGTTTTTCCGCCAGCGGCAGCACTGCCAGGCTTGCCCAGACTCTCGCCGAGGCGGCGGACGCAAAGCTGTATGAGATCAAGCCTGCCGTACCCTATGAGCGGCGGGATCTGAACTGGATGGACAAGAAGGCTCGCAGCACTGTGGAGATGCAGGACAAGAACTGCCGCCCGGCGCTTGCCGATACCGCCGCCCCTGTTGCCGAGGCTGACGTGATCTTCCTGGGCTTTCCCATCTGGTGGTACCGCGAGCCCAGCATCATCGACAGCTTTCTGGACGCGTATGATTTTTCCGGCAAGACGGTCGTACCCTTCTTCACCTCCGGCGGCAGCGGACTTGGAGAGGGACAGGAGCGGATCACAGCCTTGGCGAAGGACGCAAAGGTTCTTGCCGGAAAACGCTTTTCCGCCCGCGCCTCTGAGCAGGAGCTGAAGACTTGGATCGCAGGTCTTGGCCTGGAATAAAGGAGAAACAAAGATGAAAAAAATGACAGCGATCCTTCTGCTGCTTGCCCTGGTACTGGTCTGCGCGGGCTGCGGCAGCACCCCGGCACCGGCAACATCCACGCCGGCACCCGCACAGGCATCGGAAGCCACCCCGGCACCCACGCAGACCCCGGCGTCTACGCCGGAGGCCACGCCCGCTGAGACGGCAGCCGAAGAAGCGCCCGCAGAGCCCGCACAGGAAAACAAGAGCCTGGTCGTCGTCTTCTCCTGCACCGGCACCACAAAGGGCGTGGCCGAGAAAATCGCGGCTCTCACCAGCGCGGAGCTTGTGGATCTCGTCCCGGCCCAGCCCTACACGGCGGAGGACCTCAATTACAACGACCGCTCGACCCGCGCCACCGTGGAGCAGAATACCCCCGACGCACGTCCGGAGATCGCGGAAGACATCTCCCTCGACGGCGTCGCCACCCTCTACCTCGGCTACCCCATCTGGTGGGGACAGGCCCCGCGCATCATGAGCACCTTTGTGGAGAGCCATGACTTCACCGGCATCACCGTCATTCCGTTCTGCACCTCCGGCAGCAGCGGCGCGGGCCGCACCGGGGAGACCCTGGGCGAGCAGGCCGGCACCGGCACCTTCCTCACTTCCACGCGCTTCAGCTCCGGTGTGTCCGATAACGAGCTGCAGAGCTGGATCAACAGCCACAAGTGAGCAGCATGCTGAGCATCAAACGGGACGGTCTGCGCAAGTTTGTATAGCCCATGAGAAAGCGGTCAACCTCGGCGGCGCAGGCGCGCCCCTCGGCTATGGCGTGCACCACCAGGGACTGGCCGCGGTGCATGTCGCCGGCGGTGAAGATGTGCGGGACGCTGGTCTGAAAAGATCCCGCCTCAGTCTTCACCGTGCGGTCAAGCGCAACGCCGAAAGCGGTGCACACATCCTCCCGGCACCCGGCAAAGCCCGTCGCCGCAATGAGCAGCTCACAGGGAAGCTTTGTCTCGTCCTTCGTGACCACCGCTGTGAGATTGCCCGCTTCGTCAGTTTCGAGCGAGGCAAGACTCTGAGAGAACAGGCGCGGGTCACCATCGCCTGGCCTGACCGCCTCGACCCTCTTTTCCAAAAAGAACGCAAGCGCATCACCGCGCTGGACATCCCCTGCGAGGAGACGGAGAAAACGCTGGTCTTCCGCACGGCAACCATGAGCCTCGTCCTGTTGAAGCAGCCCTTCTCCTTCAAGCTCCTGGACGCGGACGGCAAAACGCTCTACCGCGATCTGCCCGAGCGCGCCTTTGAGAAGGACCACCTGGGCCGCCTCTCCCACTACTCCTGCATGGATCGGGATAAGGATCACTTCTACGGCTTCGGCGAAAAGACCGGGCACCTCGATAAAAAGTTCCGCCGCCTGCGCATGAGTCCCAAGGACGCCATCGGCCACGATCCCGAGACCGGCGACCCCATGTACAAGCACATTCCCTTCTACATCCGCGTGAACGAGGACAGGCGTAAGGCCCTCGGCCTCTTCTACCACAACTCCTATGACTGTGTGTTCGATCTGGGGCAGGAAATCTCCGGCTACTGGGAGCGCTACTGCTATTATCAGACCGACGGCGGCGACATCGACCTCTTCCTCATCAACGGCCCCGACATGAAGGACGTGATCGGGCGCTATACCTGGCTCACGGGCCGCACCATCCTGCCCACCAAGCAGTCCCTCGGCTACTGTATGTCCACCATGTACTACGCGGAGCTGGAAAAGGACTGCGACCAGGAGATCTACAAGGTGGTGGACAAGCATCTGCAGGAGGAGATCTGGATCGACAACTTCTGGCTGGCCTCCGGCTACTCCTCCGGCGAGAAGGACAATCTCCGCTATACCTTCAACTGGAACCTGCGCCGCTTCCCCGATCCCGAGGGCTTCTTTGCCGCGATGAACGCCATGGGCATCAACGTCATCTGCAACCTCAAACCCGGCGTACTGAAAAACCATCCCTACGCCAAGTACTACGAAAAGCATGACGCGTTTATCAAGTCTGCCGACGGAACTGCCGACGCCACCGGCCGCTGGTGGGGCGGCGAGGGGCGCTTCATCGATTTCACCGGCCCCAAGGGACGCGAGGCCTGGAAGCATCTGCTGGAGGAAAACATCCTGAAAAAAGGCACCAAAACCGTCTGGAACGACAACTGCGAAATCGACGGCATCGAGGATCGCCTCTCCCAGTGCGACTATGAGGGCGCGAAGGGCACCATGGAGGATCTCAAAATCATCCACTCCAACATGATGGCCTATACCGCCGTGCAGGCGACTGCGGCTGGTACTATGAGCTCTCCGACCACAGCATCCTGGTCAAGACCCCGAAGCCCGACAAGGATCGCTTTGAGATCGTTGTCTCCACCGAAAAATTCGACCTCATCGGCATGGCCGACGAGTAAAAAACCTCAAAAATTCTGCTGTCGTTTTTCAAACGGCGTGTTATAATAAGCACAGCGTAAACGAAAAAAGCAAACTAAGGAGGAATAAACAATGCCGATGCAAATGGGCTTTCGCTGGTACGGCGAAGGCAACGACAACATCAAGCTGAGCGATATTAAGCAGATCCCGGGCGTGAAGACCATCGTCTGGGCCCTGCACAACAAAATGCCCGGTGAAATCTGGCAGCCGGAGGAGATCAAAAAGGTCGTCGACCAGATCACCGCCGCGGGCTTCAATGCCGAGGTGGTGGAGTCTGTGAACGTGCACGACGACATCAAGATCGGCCTGCCCACCCGCGATCAGTACATTGAAAATTACATCCAGACCATCCGCAACCTTGCCCCCTTTGGCGTGAAGGTCATCTGCTATAACTTCATGCCCATCTTTGACTGGACGCGCTCGGACATGTTCCACCCCGTGGGGGACGGCTCCACGGCCCTCTTCTACCAGAAGGACATGATCCAGGACGATCCCAAGGAGATGGCGGACTATGTCATGGGCCTCACCGAGAAGTACCACATGACCTTCCCCGGCTGGGAGCCCGAGCGCATGGCAAAGCTCGACGAACTCTTTGAAAAGTATAAGCCCGTCACCAAGGAGATCCTGTGGCAGAATTTCCGCTACTTCCTCGAAAAGCTCATGCCCGTCTGCCACGAGTGCGACATTAAGATGGCCGTGCACATGGACGATCCCCCCTGGGATATCTTCGGCCTGCCGCGCCTGCTCGTGGACGCGGAGAGCATCGACCGCTTCCTCGGCATGGTGGACGATCCGTATAACTGCCTGACGCTCTGCTCCGGCTCGCTGAACGCCAACCCCAACAACAACGTCGCCGAGATCGTCCGCAAGCACTGCGACCGTATCGCCTTTGCGCACATCCGCAACGTCAAGCACTTCCCGAACGGCGACTTCTCCGAGGCCAGCCACCGCGACTGCGACGGCGAGACCGGCATCCTGGACATTCTCAAGGCCTACCACGACTGCGGCTTTGAGGGCTATATCCGCCCGGACCACGGCCGCCATCTCTGGGACGAGAAGCCCGGCAACGTCCGCCCCGGCTACGGTCTCTATGACCGCGCCCTTGGCATCATGTACATGCTCGGCGCGTGGGACTACATGGATAAATTTGGCAAATAACCTTGCCTCCCCCAGCCGCGCATGCGGCGTTTGGGGGAGGGGGACCGCTTCAGCGGTGGAAGGGGTTTGTTCGTCAGCAGCCCCTCTCAGTCACGGCGCGGGCGTACACGCGCCGTGACAGCTCCCCCGGAGGGGGAGCCAAGAAAGCGAAGGAGTAGAAGAATATGGTACTGAATAACGAGTCTATAAAAAATAGAGCTGCCTGGGAAGCCATGGGCTATCGGCTGCCCAAATTTGACCGGGACGCGATGGTCGAGGAGACCCTCAAAAATCCCACCTGGCTGCACTTCGGCGCGGGCAACATCTTCAAGGCCTTCCAGGCTGACGCCTGCCAGCGCCTGCTGGACGCGGGCCTTGCCCGGACCGGCATCATCGCCGCCGAGAGAAGAGAGAAAAAGCCCGAGGCGAACGACAACCTCACCATCAAGGTCACGCTCAAGGCCGACGGCAATCTCGAGAAGGCCGTCGTCGCTTCCATCGCCGAGAAGGTCTACCTTTACGGCAGCGAGGCAAGACTAAAGGAAATCTTTGAAAACCCCTCTCTCCAGATGGTGTCCTTCACCATCACCGAGAAGGGCTACGCCCTCTATGACGCCAACGGCGAATACCTGCCCGACGTCGCCGCCGACCTTGCGGGCAAGCCCGAGGACGCGAAGAGCTACATGGGAAAGATCACCGCCCTGCTCTGCGCCCGCTACCTCAAAAACAAGGCGCCGCTCGCCATGGTGAGCATGGACAACTGCTCCCACAACGGTGACAAGCTCAAGGCCGCCATCACCTGCTTTGCCGAGAAGTGGGGCGGCCCCGGCTTCAACGCCTGGCTCAAAGAATCCGTCAGCTTCCCCTGGTCGATGATCGACAAGATCACGCCGGGCCCGGACGCCTCCGTCGCCGCCATGCTGAAAGAGGACGGCCTGGAGGACGGCACCCCCTTTGTCAACGCCGAGGAGTGTGAGTACCTCGTCATTGAGGACAGCTTCCCCAACGGCCGCCCCGCGCTCGAAAAGGCGGGCATCTACTTCACCGACCGCGAGACCGTGGACAAGGTGGAGCGCATGAAGGTCTGCACCTGCCTCAACCCCCTGCACACGGCGCTGGCCGTGTTTGGCTGCCTGCTGGGCTTTGACAGGATCTACAAGGAGATGCAGGACGAGGATCTGCACAAGCTGGTGGAGACCATCGGCTACAAGGAGGGGCTGCCCGTCGTGACCGACCCCGGCATCATCAGCCCGAAGGCCTTCATTGACGCCGTGGTGAACGAGCGCATCCCCAACCCCTTCCTGCCGGATATGCCCCAGCGCATCGCGGCAGACACCTCGCAGAAGCTGCCCATCCGCTTCGGCGAGACGATCAAGGCCTATCTCGCCTCCGACGATCTGGACGTGAACGATCTCAGGCTCATCCCGCTGGTGCACGCGGGGTGGCTGCGCTACCTCATGGGCGTGGACGACAGGGGAGAGGTCTTTGAGCAGAGCCCCGACCCCCTGCTCGAGACCGCGAAGGCCTATGTCAAGGACATGAAGCTCGGCGAGAAGCCCGACACGAAGAAGCTCGAGGGCCTGCTGAGAAACGCCACGATCTTCGGTGTGGATCTGGTGGACGCCGGTCTCGCGGACAAGATTTACGACTACTTCACCGAACTCACCGAGGGCGTCGGCGCCGTGCGCAAGACTCTGCACAAGTACGTCTGGGAGACATAAGCCTGACCAAATAAAACAAAAGGACCGCCGGCCAGCCCGGCGGTCCTGCTTTATTCACAGAATGTATCTTGAATCCGGGGCGCGGCGGAATTATGATAAAATACAGGACTTATATGCCTGCTCACACAAAAATGGAGGATACAAGCCGCTTTCAGACAGGCTCCGAAAGCTGAAACAAATCAAGAAGAGATTCAACAAAGCCGAGATGCTTGGAAAAGAGGAACACAAAATGAACAGAATCGACGAGAGCTTTGACCTGCAGGCCTATGTGACAAAGGGCGTGGAGAACGTTGTGGCCGATGCTTTGAAGGCCACCTTCAAGGACCCGCGGGAAACGGCTTTTATGCTCAAATTTGCCGCGGCCAGCAAGGCCGCGTCCAAAAAGCGCCGCGAGGCCGAGGACGCGGGCGAGCATATCCCGCCCTTCCTCATCGCCAGCATCACCAGCCAGTGCAACCTGCACTGTGCGGGCTGCTATTCCCGCTGCAACAATGCTACCGTGGACGCCGCCCCGGTCGAACAGCTCAGCGATGAAGAGTGGCTCAGCATCTTTGACGAGGCCGACGAGCTCGGCGTCAGCTTCATCCTGCTGGCAGGCGGCGAGCCTATGCTTCGCCGGGATATCATCGAGGCTGCCGGGAAGAAGCCGAATATCCTCTTCCCGATCTTCACGAACGGCACCTTTATCGACAAGCGCTACTTTGAACTTTTTGACCGCTGCCGAAACCTCATCCCCATCATGAGCATTGAAGGGGAGAAGAAGATCACCGACGCGCGGCGCGGCAAGGGAGTCTATGAAAGCCTCATCCGCAATATGGATGAGTTTAAGCGCCGCGGCCTGATCTTCGGCGCTTCCGTCACCGTGACGACGCAGAACCTGAAAGAGGTCTGCTCCGACGCATTTCTGAAAAAGCTCTCTGACAGGGGCTGCAAGGCTGTGATCTTCGTGGAGTTTGTGCCGGTCACGGCGGAAGCCAAAGAGCTTGCTCCCGGCGACGAAGAGCGCGAATACCTGCGCCGCGAGATCGAAAGACTGCGCGGGGAACACCCGGAGATGGTGTACATATCGTTCCCGGGCGACGAGAAAAGCTCCGGCGGCTGCGTCGCGGCCGGGCGCGGCTTTTTCCACATCAACTCCCACGGCGGGGCGGAGCCCTGCCCCTTCTCACCTTATTCGGATGTGAACATCAAGGATACCTCTCTGCGTGAGGCGATGCACTCGCCTCTGTTCACAGCGCTTCGCAGCGGGGATATCCTGCTGGACGATCACGAGGGCGGCTGCGTGCTCTATGAAAAGCGCGATCAGGTGGAGGCGCTGCTTGCACGCCACGCGGCGTCTGATGCGTGCACCGCTTGAAGAGGCCGATCCCGGAAAAAGAAGCCCGCGGTCAGACAAAAGCTTGCCGCTGACGGTGCTTGCCCGAAAAAACTTGTTGCTATCAAACGCGGTTTTATGTACAATATCGTTAAGGCAATACCGTATAATTCGGCAAGAGCAGATTTCGAGAAAAATCGGGTTCTGATGAAGGCAGTTTTTCGCAGCAATACTTTGTGTATTGCAAGAAAAAGTGACAAAATCAGAGAGCGATTTTTCCGAAAGATGCCGAAGGCGGATTGTACGGTGTTGCCTTAAATATACAAAAAGTATAGACAAATTTTACGGAGGGGAATAATTATGAAAATCTTGGCTGCGGGCCTCACAATCGTTATTCTGGGGCTCCTGTACTGGCGCATGATCAAAAGAGAAACTCCGGAGCGGATCGGGGCGTTTCAGGCGCTGCTGCCGCTCGGACTCGGCATTGTCTCCATGTTTGTTGGGGGGTTCGGCACCATACTCCTTGCAAAGGCGGCCGGGGGCATGGGGAATATGATAGCGGGAAGCACAAGCTTCGCAAGCTCTCTGCTTCGTTCCTTCATCATGGCCGGCTTTACGGAAGAAATGTCAAAGCTGCTTATGATTCTCCTTGCACTTTTGATCCTGAAGTCCAGAGTCAAAAACGTCTATGAATACGCTTTGATCGGCGCTGCTGTCGGTTTTGGCTTTGCGGTGGCGGAGGAATTCTATTACGGCGACTTCAGCACGGGAGGAGACGCCTCGGATTACGTCTCTTTCGTCGGAAGATTGATCTCGGTTCCGGCGCACATGACATTCAACGTGATCATGGGCGAATTTCTTGGCAGGGCTAAATACAGCAGACTGACGGGGAAGGGCTCTCCGGCCCTGAACTGCGTCCTGGCGATCCTGATCCCGATGGGCGTCCATACCGTGTATGACGCCTGCACGGTCTTCAACGGCAAGCTGATGGCCGGAGAGATGAGCGGCATCGTGATGGCGCTTGGCGGCTATGTGGGGCTTATGATCTACGAAATTGTGGTGCTGATCCGGTTCAGAAAGAAGACGGAGGAGCTCTGCGGCATGCGTTTCACCGCGGCGTAAACCCGCACTGTACCCGTATGACGAAGCGGGACGAGCAAGGGTTGAAAACCTCAGACTGCGGTAAAAAACATATATAAGGAGAGTGCCAACATGGAAATTGTCGACGTTGAACAAACCGTACAGCAAACCCGTGAAAATCTGAACACACTCACCGGAAACCTTGCCTTCAACACACTTATCTCGGGCCTCATTACCTTTCTGGTCTGCGTCATCGCCATCCGCATCATCAAGGCGGTGCTGACCAGGGCGCTCAACCGGATGACCCGGCTCGACCCGCCCATCCGAAACCTCATCATCAAGCTTGTCACCACGCTCCTGTGGGCGCTGACGATCATCATCGTGGCCGGGGCGTTCGGCATCAACGCGACCTCGCTCGTGGCCGTGCTCAGCGTGGCAGGTCTTGCCCTGTCGCTTTCCGTACAGAACCTGCTGACCAATTTCTTCTCCGGTATCATGCTGCTGATCAACAAGCCTTTCAAGGAAGGCGACTTCGTGGAGATCGGCGACAAGGTGGGCACCATCAAGAGCATCGGATTCTTTAACGCCATCCTCGCCACGCCTGATAATGTCTCCATCGTGATCCCCAACGGCGATCTTACCGCGGCGGCCGTCAAAAACTACAGCCGCGAGCCTAATCGCCGGGTCGATCTCACGTTTTCCGCTTCCTACGACGCAAAGACCGAAACCGTCAAGGCGGCGATCCGGGAGGCGATCGGCATGGATTCCCGCATTCTCTCCGAGCCCGCGCCTTTCGTGCGTCTGCTGTCCTATGACGCCAGCTCGATCAAATACGTGACGCGCGTGTGGTGCAAAAACGCGGACTACTGGGATGTGTACTTTGATCTTAACGAGCATGTTCGGGAGAGCTTTGAAAAGCACGGCGTTGAAATGAGCTACGAGCATATCAACGTCCATATGATGGAGAAGTAACGCGGCGGCACAGACCGCCCCGGCGCTTGTCACAGAATAGAAAAACAGCAAGGGCTGTCACGATCCGACCGGGTAAACCGGCGGGAACGTGACAGCCCTTTATGCTTCCGGCTATGTTTTTTCCACAGCCGTCGGCTGCGCGCGGTGAAGCGGATCGCGCACAAAACGATCCATCACTTGCGACAGCGGCTTGAACAGGACCAGGACCGTGAGGAAATTGGAGGCCGCGTGTATGAGATCGTACGGGATGCCCGCGATCCACATGGCGGCAAAGCCGCGCCAGCCGCCCAGAATGGCGAAGTACCCGATGTACATCAGCGGCCCGAAGAGCAGCCCGTACATGCCCGCGAGGATTGCCCACAGCAGCGGAGATCTGTTCCTGCGAAAGAGCATGACCAGCACGACCAGCAGCGGCCAGATGTAGAGATACGAAAACCACCACACGCTGAAGCCGAAAATCAGCCCCTCCAGCAGTATATACACGCCGACCGAATAGAGCGCCCTCCAGCCGAAATACAGCGTCACGAGAATGATCAAAAGCGCGTTCAGGTTCACATTCGGAATGGAGGCGAGGGCGGCTTTGGTGGCGAAGATCAGGGCGGCGAAGAAGGCCAGGATGCAAAGCTCCCGTACGGAGAGCTTACCCAATGGTGTAGGTGAATTCATAGTGTTCTCCATCGGAAATCACAGTGCTGTCAACACCGGTATCCACGCGCTCCCCGTTTTTGGTGAGGCACCACCAGGACCGATCCCGGTTCCAGTCGGTACCCTCTCCGTCCACCGTGGTCACCATCAGGCCGTAGTGGCCGTTGTCGCCGGAGACCAGCCCGTCCACGGAGCGGAGGGCGTCTCCCAGGTTCCCGGCCTCTGTGTGGATCGTAAAGGCGGCGGTAGAGCCGTCTCCGTGTACGACCTCCAGCGTGATTGTCTTGGCGCCCGGCGCGGCAGACGGGCGGCAAAAATGCCAGACCAGGAACACGGTAAGCAGCAGCAGGATAAACGCCGCCAGCGCGATGATTTGTTTTTTCTTCATGGCAAGGATCCCACCCATCTTTGTGAATGATTTTTCCATTTATTATATCGCGGCGGTCGGCTGATTGCAATGCATTTCGCAAGCTGCCTGCTTGACTTTAGAAAGGAAAACTTTATAATATAAAGCATACCTGCATACCGCGAATATTCGGAGATCGAGACAGAAGACAGGAGTGAGAATTCATGAGTGATACGAACGATATCAAAGCCAGACTTGTTCCGGCGATCTGCACCCAATGCGGGGCAAAGCTGGAGGTGGACCCGACCCACGATGCGGCTGTCTGCCCGTACTGCAACACCCCCTTTATCGTGGAAAAGGCCGTGCAGAATTATTCGGTTCAGAATGCGAAAATTGAGCATGTCGATACCGTAAAGGTCGACATGAAGGGCGCGGCGGACTCCCTTTTCGGCTTCCTCGGCGAGCAGATGAGCGAGAGCAGGGAAGCCCGGCGCGAAGAGCGGCGGGAGCGGCGCGCCGAGAGCCGTGAGATAAACAGTGCCTTTATCAAGCTTTTCACCTATATGATGATCGGCATGTTTGCGCTGGCTGCCATCGCGTTCATCGTGATGCAGTTCAGGGGCGACTCCGGGCAGGAGGAAACGGGCGCTCGGGGCGAAGCGCAGAGCATTACCGAGACCGTGCAGGAAAACGCTTCGGGAAACGGAACGGGCGCATCCTATGAAGTCGAGTTTGCGGCCGACGCAAAACCCTGACGGCTTCCGCAGCGTCCGCGAACGTCTTGCCGGTGCGCGCTGTACGACGCGCTGATCGAAGGAACACTCAGCAATGCCGGCAAGCTTCTGTGGGCGCTGGCCCGCGGCAGACGCGCACTCTGTGACTTCGTGTCTGCCAAAAGAGCATATAATGATGCCCGTGAATACAAAGGAAGGAAGTTAAAATGATGAGCAAAAGAAAACACTTTTTTGGGAAAAGCGCAGCCATCGCGCTGGCATTGACGACGATGCTCCTTAGCGGCTGCGGAAAGACCAATCCGAACGCTGCGCCGACAGAGGCTGCCGCAAGCCCCGCGCCCGCCGCCGTGACGGAGACTGCCGCGCCGACCGCCGAAGCAAGCGCGGCCCCGGTCAAGCCCGCAAGAGAGGTCGGGGAGCGCTTTGAAGCTTCTTTCACCTTCCAGGGCGTGGAGCAGCCGGTCCGCTATGAGCATATCCGCAGCGACGCCGTCGGCTTTGAGATGGACTTCGATTATGAATCCTTTAAGCGCCTCAGCGAGGCGGAGCGTGAGCGCTTTGTCTCGGTCTGGGACGATCCCGCGAAGCCCGAAAACTACATTGACGTGAGCGCCGACACGGGAGAGGCCGCGCTTGTTGCGGACGCGATCACGGCGCAGCTTTCCGGGGAGTTCGACGTCACGTCGATTACCCGCGAGCTTGACAGCGGGGTCAAGGCCATCCGGCTGGAGGCGTCCGTACTCAAGGGCACGAACCTGATGGCGGATAATCTGCAGTCGGTGTATGTCGTCCCGGCTTCGGACGGCTGCCGCATCGCGTGGGTGCACTGTGTCGCCGCGGATTCCGAGGGCTTCAGCATTCGCGTTTCCAAAATGCTCAATACCCTGACGGCCGTGGACAGAATAATGCGGCAAGAGCAGATTCCGAGAAAATTTGCGTTCTGATGATGGCACTTTTTCGCGGATGTACTTTGTGTACCTCAAGAAAAAGTGACGAAATCAGAGCACAAATTTTCCGGAAGATGCCGCAGACGTATTGTGCGGTGTTGCCTAAAAGGGAAGCGCAAAAAAGCATCCCCGGGAAAATTTCCGGGGATGCTTTTTGCGTTGATTCAGATGGGCGTCGTATGCGGCTCAGCCTTCCTGGTTGACCGCGACGATACGGCCCTGACCGTAGGGATTCTCGTAGCCCGCGCCGATCTGACCGCCGAGGGTACCGGTAACGTAGTCGATGAGGACCTGGTTGTCGAGCTTCACAGACTTCTGGAGGACGGGCGCGCCGTCATACATGGTGTAGCCGTCGCCGTGGTTCAGAAGCTGGTAGTCGACGCTGGCGAGCGTGTAGGTCTTGGCGGGGTCAAGCTCCTCGCCGCCGACCTTGACGCTGCGCACACGGCGCTCCATGCTGTCGTCTACGTGGTCAAAGAAGCCGTTGTCGTCAACTACGCAGGGAGAATCAATGGAGGAGTCATACTCGAAGGTAATACCCGCAACCTGATTGAAGCCGCCGAACTCACCGGGCAGGGCGTGCACGGACCACTCAAGCGCATCCAGAACCTGCTGGCCGGTGACCTCGATCACGGTCAGGCTGTTGCCAAAGGGATGAACCTTCAGAATGTCGTTGAGGGTGATGTCGCCCTTCGAGATGGGCACGCGGATACCGCCGCCGTTAACAAAGGCAATATCGGCGCCGGACTGGTCAAGGTAGGCGTCGGTGCAGAGATCGCCGAGGTTGGTTTCGGCGCGGCGGATGATGCGCACGGGCTTCTCGCCGTCCTTCATGGTCTCGGGATCGTAGAAGTAGAGGTCAACCGTGCTGGTGGCAACGACCTCGGCAAGCTTGGCCTTGAGCTCGGCAGCGCCTTCGTAGACAGCCTCGGAGGCCTTGTTCTCGATGCCGAGCAGCGTGGGCAGAGAGCTGCTGCTGTTCCAGGGGTAGAGCTCGGAAGAAATCTTGCCGTCGCGGGTGATGGTCAGTACGCCGATATCGCCCAGCTTGGTGCCGCAGGCGGAGCGGACAACGTCCTTGCCGTCCTTGTCCTTCACAATGACCTGATCCGTGTCATGGCTGTGACCGTCGAGCATGGCGTCGATGCCGCTGACGTTCTCGATCACTTCGCTGTACATCCAGGGGGAGCACTCGGTCTCGTTGCCGAGGTGGCCTATCAGGATCACGTAATCGGCGCCTGCGGCGCGGCAGTCGTCAGCTGCCTTCTGTACGGCGTCGTACAGGGGCTGGCCGGTCTTGTCCTGAAGGAAGCCGTAGATATAGTTGTTGTTTTCATCCATGAAGTAGGTCGGGGTGGAGGCGCGCAGAGTGTCGGGGGTGGTGACGCCGACAAAGCCGATCTTTCTGCCGCCGACTTCCTTAATAAGCCAAGGGTCAAAAAGAAGCTCGCCTTCCTTGTTGAAGTTGCAGCTGATGTAGGGGAAGTTTGCTTTCTTCGCAAGCTCCAGGAAGCGGTCGACGCCGTAGTCGAACTCATGGTTGCCGGGGATCGCTACATCGTAGCCCATGACGTTCATGATGTCGATGATGGCCTCGCCCGTGGTCATGGTGCCGATCGGCTCGCCCTGGATGGCGTCGCCGTCGTCGACAAGAAGCACGTCGTACTTCGAGGACAGGTTTTCCTTGACAGCGTACAGGCCGGCGTAGCCCCAGCCCTGATCGATGCCGCAGTGGACGTCACTGGTGTAGAGAATGATGAGATCCTTCTCATTTTCCTCCGCAAAAGCCCGGAAGCTTGTCAGGCTCAGCATCATGACAACGAGAAGAACCAGCGCGAGAATGCGTTTTTTCATTTTCATGACCTCTCTTTCTTGAAATATAGTGCCGCTTAAGCTCTTCTATTCTATACTATTTCCGGCTTTATTGCAAGAGTGCAGACAGGATGATTTTCCCAGCCTGAGCCGGCTGCGCGGGATAAATAAGACTTGCGAAAACGGTCGAATTACGGTATAATGCATTCACCATTTAAAGGAGGCTTTGCCATGTTTAAGTTTATCACAGAAAAAATCTCCGAGCTGATCGCGGCTTACAAGAAGAGAAAGGAAGAGGAAGAGGCTGCCAGAAAGTTCAAGAACACCGTGACCACGATCCTGGTCTGCGGCGGCCTGCTGTGCGCCGGCTATCTCTTTTTCTCCGCCCGCAAGATGATCAACAAGCTCCTCGGAGGCGAATAATCCGCTCGCGTATCGACGGAGGGGCGAATCTCCGAGGAAATAAAAAGGGGCTGTCTCGTTCTGAGACAGCCCCTTTGCGCGCTTTATCCGAAATAATCCTCCTTCGGCTTCTTGCGCAGGGCCGCGTCCTGGAGGACGTTGTCCTCCACCACGGGTACAAGGCCGTTTTGCCGCAGGATATCGCGGGCCTTTTCCACATCTTCCTCCGGGACGCTGACCCAGTAGATATCCCGGTCGATTTTGCCTCGGCTCCCGAAGTCGCGGGGATCGAGCTTTGCCCCGCAGCCGCCGCCGAGCACGGTCTCCTGCAGATAGTGGCCGGATTTTACGCCGGGAAGACCGGCCTGCTTCAAGGCGTCGCGTATCTCCTGCCAGCTCTGGCGGTCGCGCTTTTTGAATATTTCCACTCTTTTTTTGAAATGAAAGATTGACATGAACAACGCCTCCCGCGTCTTTTTCTGCCGCTACTATAGCACGCCGCAACCCCCGGGTCAAGCCGGGCGCAAGGATAAAAAAGCAAATCGGCGCGGGGCTTCCGGCGCTTGTTTTTTCTTGACAGGGGACGCCGCATCGGAATATACTCAAATACAGAGAAACTATTTTTGGAAAGGATTGTGCTGTATGGAAAACGATAAGCAAAAGACAGCGCCTGTGGAGAGCACGCAGGCAGCGCCCGCCGAAAGCGCGCCGGCAAAGCCCGTGAAGGAAAAGCTCACCTGGGCGGAGCGCCGCCGCCGCTGGCAGGCGGCCAAGGCGGAAAAACGCCGTCAGGAGCGGGAGTACTACCGCTATGCCCCGTGGCCGATCAAGGCCTGGCACTACTGGCTGCGCACGACGCTGATCGTGCTGGCGCTGGTGGGTGTGTTCTTTGCCGTCTTCGGACAGCAGATGCTCGGCAGCATGCTGTCAGACTACATTCAGGAGATCAGGACCAAACCGCTCACGGATAAGCAGCGGGAGGAAATCTACGTCATGTCCCCGCGCGACGAGGCCGGTGAGGCGCGCATCAACGCCCTGCCCGCTGTGGGGGAGAAGGATACCTGGACGATCTGCGTCTATATGGTCGGCGCAGACCTGGAGGACGACTACGAAAATGATCTGTCCTATGTGACAAGTATCCTGACAAAGGACGCCAAAGAGACTGCCGCCGCTGAGAAATCCGCCGCCAGGATCGGCATGCTCACGCGCTTTAACGACGAGCTGAAGGAAAACGGCCTGGAGCTGCCCGCATTCTACTATAATCCCGAGGTGCCCGTGCCGTCCGAGCCCGAGCCCGATACGACCAACAAAATCGCCGAGCGCGACGGCTTTGCCTCCAGCGATATCGGGGAGATGACCGCCGAAGCGTGGTCGGACAATATCTCCATCGTGATCCAGACCGGCGGCGCGACGCGCTGGACCAACCAGCTCATCAACCCCAACCGCACGCAGCGCTTCCTTTTCAAAAACGGCAGCTTTAACGAGGTAGCGAACCTGCCCCTGCAGAAGGCGGCAGACCCCGATACCGTGGCGGATTTCCTGCGCTTCTGCGATAAGCAATATCCGTCCGATCACCGCATTCTGGTCTTTTGGGATCATGGCGCGGGCCCCTTCGGCTACGGCTCGGATACCGTCTACGGCGGCGACTTCACCCTCAAGGATATCCGCAAGGCGCTCACCGACGTCTACGGGACCGACAGAAGCAAGGCGCCCTATGACATCATCGGCTTTGACGCCTGCCTCATGTCCTCGCTGGAGGTGACCCACGCCCTCAGCGGCTTTGCCGATTACTACTGTCTGAGCGAGGAGACCGAGCCGGGCGACGGCTGGGATTACACCCCGCTGCTCAAAACCATGAGCGAGAATCCCACCATGAGCCCCGCCAAGGTCGCCATGACGGTCGCGGACACCTACACGGATTACTACATGGGCCAGAACGCGAAGCTGGAGATCGACTTCCTGCGCTCCCTGATCGGCAGCGACGTCACCTTCTCCGTCATCGACGCGAAGAAGGCGGACGCCCTGTACGACGCCTACTGTGAGCTTGCCCGGACCCAGCTCAAGGACGCGGTGAAGGATATCGGGGTCCTCTCGGAGATCGGCCGCTGCGGCAGCAAGGCCACGCGCTACGGCGGGTCCTACTACAACGTGTTCGGCACGGTCGATCTCGGCAACTACGTGGATTACATGATCGACAGCTATCCCGAGGAGTGCGGCAAAATCAAGGACCTGCTGGGCGAAGCGGTGCTGTATCACCGTGAAAACGGCTCTCTGAGCGATTCCACCGGCATTGCGGTGTATCTGCCCACCATGATCAACGACGTCAACAGCCTCCTGTACTATCTCGACTATGTTTACAATATCAGCGACGACGACAACATCACCGCCCTGTACTACTACAAGCAGGCCGGCTGCCTGAACGAGGAACTCAAGGACTATGTCTCAAGTCTTACAAAGACAAAGCCGCAGGTTCTCGACGTTGACCTCCTGCGCAGCTTCAGCAGCAACAAGCCGGAGTTTGACAGCGACGGCTTCCAGATCCCGGTGGATGAAAAGCTGCAGAGCATGATTACCGACTACCGCCTGGAGCTTGGCAAACTGGATGAAGAGGAGCAGACCATTACTTATTACGGACGGGATGAGCGCGTCTATCTCGATGGCGAGGGACACCTCAGCAGCAGCTTTGACGGCAAATGGGTTTCCATGGGCGGCGTGCCGCTGTCGGTGGAGATCATCTCCTCCACGCCCACAGCCATCCTGTACCGTTCGCCTGTCAAGTACGACGGCAAGCAGTCCTGGCTGGAATTCAGCTGCAACCGCGACAGCGAGGTTTTCACCATCACCGGCGTGCGCGAGATGCTGGATGAAAACGACGATCTGAACTATTTCGTCAACGCAAGAGGTGTCAAGACGGTCGAGATCGGCAGCAGCATCGTGCCGCTTTACGACCAGGCTAACCTCAAGACCAACAGCATCACCAAGGTCGAAGGAAAGAAAATCCGCTTCGGCCCGCGCACACAGATCACGCGCGAGACCCTGCCGGATGATTACTATCTCTGCACGGCGGTGATTTCCGACCAGCGCGGCGACAGCTATTATTCCGCAGTGATTTCCGCCACGATCAAGAACAACAGAATCGCAAACTGGGCGCTCGATCCCCGCTTCATCGGCAGAGATTACTGAGCCGCCCCGGCAGCAGCGTAAAACACAAGGGGGGGCGTCTCGAAATGAGACGTCCCCTTTGCCGACTCTCGCAGAACATAGTGTTTGACAGGAGCACGAATTTGGATTATGATGCGTTTATCTTAAAGTATGGAGGAGCCGTATGCTGGATATCAGACTGGAGATCGGACAGATCAACTATCGCAAATGTGTCGAGGCCATGCTCCCGCCGCTGGTGGAGCACTGTGCGGCAAAGGAAACCCCAAACGAGCTGGACTGCTTTCTCGCGGGACTTGGGGCGGACGCGGTTCCCGCCGCCTGCGCGGTGCTGGACAGCATGAACACCGACGAGAAGGACAAAATGGTCATCTGGCTCATCATGTCCCATGAAGAGCGCCTGCGCAGCGCCACAAACCGCCATCTGGCCGCATTTCTCGGCGGCCCTCTGGTGCGCATCGGGCGCTTTGTCGCGATCGATCGGCCGGGCGCGCGCATGACCCTGCTTGCCTCGCAGGTGGAGGTCGATTACGCCGCCCTGTTGGAAAGTCCTTTTGTGACCGACAGGATTGAGCACATGGGCGCGGACAACGGCGTGTTGAAGAGCGCGGCGAAGATGATGCTCTCCATGGGCAGACTCATGTCCCCGGCAAAGCTGGAAAAGTATGGCCTGTCCCTGCTGGGCTCCGGCGGCATCAAGGAAAAGCTGAGGGGTGCCATTTCAGACGGCCTGCGGCAGGCGGGCCTTGACATCACGGTTGACGATCTGACCGCGGAAACCAGCCGCCAGACGGAGCTTTCCGAGACCATGGCGGCACAGATCCCCGCGGGCTATGAGAAGGAACTGATGGACGCCCTGAGCGCTCAGGTTCAAAAAATGCGCGAAGCAAAATAAGGGAAGCGCCGCAGCCATCCGACAGAAGCCGGATCGCTGCGGTGTGTTTTATCGTCCGGCCGCGTCCCGATAGACCGCCTTGACAATATCCTCCAGAGCCTTTGCGGCATTGGAGTAGTATTCCCGGGAGGGAAGGGCCACGCCCAGATCCAGAAAGACGCCCTTTTCACCGATCTGAAAGCACTCCAGATGGTCGTCCGGATCCATGCAGGAGGCATAGGTGAAGGCAAGGCCGATCCCGGCCTTGACCATGGATACCGCCATGGCCGCCGAAATGTCGTCATACTCGCATGTATATCTGATCTTCGCCTTTTGCAGCAGATTGCGGCTGATATTGCCGAGTATGGTATGCTGCCCGCTGAGGATCAGGGGATATGCCGCCGCATCCTTCATGCTGACCCAGCGGCTGCCGTCGGGACAAACGCGCGCTTTTTTACTCAGTGCGTGGCCTTTTGGGGCAATGAGACAGACCTCGTCCTTCGTCAGCAGGCTCACCTCGTTTTTGAGCTTTGCAGCCGGGAGCGCGATTACCGCCACATCCAGTTTTCCATCCAACAGAAGCTCCTCCAGCTTCATGCTGTGTTCCTCAAAAACATCCACATGCACCTCGGGGTAGGCGGCGGAAAAGAGCTTTAGAATTTTCGGCAGCGTCTGCGCGCCGCGAAAGGAGCTGATGCCAAAGCGCACATGTCCGCCCTTCATCCCCTCGTTATCCCAGAGCTCGCTTCTTGCCTGACGATAATAGGACAGGGTCTGCCGCAGGTGATTGATGAATACAGCCCCGTTTGCGGTAGGGTGGATACCCTTGGAGGTGCGGATAAAAAGCTTCACGCCAAGCTCGCTCTCGTACTGCTGCAGTGCCTGACTCAGACTCGACTGTGACATGTACAGCTTATCTGCCGCCCTGGATACGCTGCCCTCATCGGCAAGCGCAATGAGATACTGAAAATCCTTCAGATCCATTCCGGTACTCCTCCTGCTATCTGTTTTTCCGATATATCGCATTAGGGATTTTGGATTGCGTATTCTTTAACATATATTATAGAATATAGCCAAGCAAAAGACAAGCAAGCAAATCAAAAAACGGAAAGGAGAATACTATGGCAAAGGTATCCATGAAGGGCGTCATCGACATGCATGTCCACTCAAATCCTGATATCCGCGTACGTGCCTATGACGACTTTGAACTGATGGAGGCGGGTATCCGTGTCGGCGCCCGCGCCATCGTCATCAAGACTCACCAGGGCACAACGGTGGACCGCGCTTATCTCTGCAACCGCCATAACCAGATCGTCCACGGGGGCGACAACGATTTCCAGATGTTCGGCAGCATCACCCTCAACCGCCAGATGGGCGGCATCAACCCCGCCGCTGTGGAAAGCGGACTCAAGCTTGGCGGCAAGGTCGTGTGGCTCCCCACCGCTTCCGCCTGCAACCACCTCGCCAAGATGGGCAAGGATCCCTCGGCAGGCGTTGCCTGTGTGCGCGACGGAAAGATCGTCCCGGAGCTCAGGGATGTGTTCCAGCTTGTCAAGGACTTCGACGTGGTGCTCGGCACCGGCCATGTCTCCCCGGAGGAGTGCTTCATCGTCGTGGAAGCCGCCCGCGCCATGGGGCTTAAAAAAGTCGTGGTCACACACCCCGAGTGGTGGATCGTAGACATGAGCATCGAAGATCAGCTCCGTATCGTCAAGGACTACGACGTACTGCTCGAACGCTGTTTTGCCCAGAACATGGGCGGCGGCAAGTACAAGTCGAATCTCCCGGAAAACCTGGAGGTCATCAAGACCGTCGGTTACAAAAACGTCATGATCAGCACCGATGGCGGCCAGACCGAGAATCCCAACTGGGAGATCGCCTATGAGCAGTACATGCAGTACATGGCCGATCACGGCATTCCCGAAGATCAGCTCCGTTACATGACCCACAGTATTCAGATGGGACTTCTGAATCTGGAAGAGAAATAAAGGGAGGATATAACATGCTTGGCGTTCTGATTATTGCGGCGATTGCCGCGGCCGTCGTTCTCGGCTACAAGACGAAGATCAACACCGGTTTCTTCTGCATCGCGTTTGCCTATATCATCGGATGTTTTATGCTGGGCCTCAAGCCCAAGGAGCTGATCGCCATGTGGCCGACCAGCACCATGTTCGTGATCATTTCTGTTTCCCTGTTTTATAACTTCGCCGCCATCAACGGCACCCTCGAAAAGCTCTCCGGCAGCCTCCTGTATGCCTGCCGCAGCTTCCCCGGCCTGCTGCCTTTCGCGCTCTTCTTCGTTGCGGTCATCCTTTCCGTCATGGGCGCTGCCTATTTCACCGTCCTGGCCTTTCTCGCCCCCATCACCATGGCAATCTGTGAGGAGTCTAAGATGGACAAGCTTACCGGCGCTGTCGCCATCAACTGCGGCGCACTGGCGGGCGGCAACTTCCCGACGGCGGCGCTGGGCGTCGTGTTCCGCGGCCTGATGGATACCGCCTATGAGGCGACCCCGGAGCTGGCCCTGACCGATACCTTCGGCCCGGAGATGAAGGTCTTCGGCCTCGCTATTGTCTTCTCCCTGATCCTGATCGCCATCTTCCGCTTCGGCTTTAAGTCCAACCGTGACATCGGCAAGGGCGTCACCTTTAAGAAGCCCGAGCCTTACACCGCCAAGCAGAAAACCACCCTCAACCTCATGCTCATCATGATGGCCGTCGTGCTCATCTTCCCCCTGCTCAAGCTCCTGCTCCCGAACGTCGCCTTCATCAAGAATGTCGCCGGTAAGATCGACGTCGGCCTCGTCGCCTTCGTTTTCACCGTCATTGGCCTGCTGCTGAACCTGGCTCCCCAGAAGGAGACCATCGCAAAGGTTCCCTGGAACACCATTCTCATGATCGCGGGCGCAGGCATGCTCATCGGCGTTGCGGTCAAGGCCGGCACTATCGAGGCTGTTTCCCACTGGATCGGCAACAACGTGCCCACCTTCCTCGTGCCCATTGCGTTCAGCTTCATCGCTGCTTTCATGAGCTTTTTCAGCTCCACCACCGGCGTCGTTGCCCCGGCTCTCTTCCCGCTGATCCCCGGCATTGCTCAACCCGATCACGCTCTTTGCCTGCACCATCCTCGGCGCGCAGAGCAGCGCCATCAGCCCCTTCTCCTCCGGCGGCAGCCTGATCCTCGGCTCCTATGGCAATGACGAGGAGCGCAACGCCCTTTTCAACCGCCTGCTCTTCGTGGCGGTGCCGATCAGCGTCGGCTGCGCTGCGGTCTATAACTTCATCGTGGCAATGGTGCTTTGATAACAATACGCAAAGGGAATGGATTATATGGATCTGTTCCCTTTGACGATACGGAAAAGTATGCTATAATACAAAAAGTGAAACCCGGATCTATCAAATAACAGGAGGAACAATCAACATGGTCAAGCTCTATGACGGCGGCGTGTACCTTGTCAACGGCGCCGAGATCGTCCCCGAAAGCGAATCCGAAAAGGTCAAGGCCCTGACCGGCAAGGAGGCCGACAAGGCTTCCGCGAAGAAGGGCACCATGGCCTATAACATCATCAAGGCCCATAACCAGTCTGACGACATGGAGCAGCTTCGTCTCAAGTTCGACTCCATGACGAGCCACGACATCACCTACGTCGGCATCATCCAGACGGCCCGCGCCTCCGGCATGACCGAGTTCCCGCTGCCCTATGTGCTGACAAACTGCCACAATTCTCTCTGCGCTGTCGGCGGCACCATCAACGAGGACGACCACAAGTTCGCCCTGAGTGCTGCCCACAAGTACGGCGGCATTTATGTCCCGACGAACATGGCAAATATCCATTCCTACAACCGCGAGACCATGTCCGGCTGCGGCAGAATGATCCTCGGCTCCGACTCCCATACCCGCTACGGCGCGCTCGGCACCATGGCCATCGGCGAGGGCGGCGGCGAGCTGGCAAAGCAGCTTCTCAAGCGCACCTACGATTTCGCCTACCCCGGCGTGATCGCCATTTACCTGACCGGCGCACCCCGTCCCGGCGTGGGCCCGCAGGACGTTGCGCTATCCATCATCGGCGCTGTTTATAAGAATGGCTATGTGAAGAACAAGGCCATGGAGTTTGTCGGCCCCGGCATTGCCAATCTCCCCATTGAGTACCGCAACGCCATCGATGTTATGACCACCGAGACCACCTGCTGGTCCTCCATCTGGGTCACCGATGAGAAGACCCAGGGCTACTTTGTCACCCACGGCAGACCCGAGGCTTACAAGAAGCTCGACCCCGCCGAAGTTGCGTACTACGACGGCTGTGTGTATGTCGATCTCTCCACGGTGGAGTGCACCATCGCCATGCCGATGCACCCCTCGAACACCTATACCATCCATGAGTTACAAGAGAATGCCAAGGACATCCTCCACGCCGTGCAGGAGCAGGCCAACAAGCAGCTCAAGGGCGTGACCATGGACCTCGTATCCAAGTACCATGACGGAGGCATCTGGGTCGAGCAGGGCGAGATCGCGGGCTGCTCCGGCGGCACCTTCGACAACATCTGCGCGGCCGCCGATATCCTGCGCGGCAAGAGCTGCGGCAACGGTGCCTTCTCTCTCAATATCTATCCCGGCTCCATGCCCGCCTTTGCCTGCCTTGTCAAGACCGGGCGCATCTTCGACCTCGTCTCCGCGGGCGCCATCATCCGCGAGTGCTTCTGCGGCCCCTGCTTCGGTGCGGGCGACACCCCCGCAAACGGCGAGTTCTCTATCCGCCACACGACCCGCAACTTCCCGAACCGCGAAGGCTCCAAGCCCGGCGAGGGCCAGCTCTCCGCTGTCGCCCTCATGGACGCGCGCTCCATCGCCGCGACGGCTGCCAACGGCGGCAGGCTGACCGCCGCGACCGACCTCGATGTCGAGTACAGCACCCCGGTTTACGAGTACGACGCGGGCGTTTACGCCAAGCGCGTGTACAACGGCTGGGGCAAGCCGGAACCTGAACACGAGCTCAAGTTCGGCCCCAACATCAAGGACTGGCCCGAGATGCCCGCGCTGACGGACGATCTGCTGGTGAAGGTCTGCTCCTACATCACCGACCCCGTCACCACCACGGACGAGCTGATCCCCTCCGGTGAGACCTCCTCTTACCGTTCCAACCCCGAGCGCTTGAGCGAGTTTGCGCTGTCGAGACGCGATCCGCAGTATGTGAGCCGTTCCAAGGTCCTGCGCCAGGCGGATCGTGACCGCAGAGCAGGGAAGGGCCTCGGCGAAGAGATCGAGAACGTGTACGCCTCTCTCAGAATGGCCGGCCTCAAGGTCGATCCCGAGGGCACGGACATCGGCTCCACGATCTTTGCCAATATGCCGGGTGACGGCTCTGCCCGTGAGCAGGCGGCCTCCTGCCAGCGCGTCATGGGCGCGAGCGCGAACTTTGCAAAGCAGTATGCCACGAAGCGCTATCGCTCCAACTGCATCAACTGGGGCATGACGCCCTTCCTGGTACAGAATCCGGAGGTCTTTGCCCTGGGCGATTACATCTTCGTCCCCGGTCTCCGGAAAGCGATCCTTGAGAAGAACGACGACATCACCGCTTATGCGGTCAAGCCCGACGGAACCGTCACAAAGTTTAGCTGCTCTGTCGGCGCGCTGACCGACCCCGAGCGCCAGATTATCACTGACGGCTGCCTCATCAACTACTATCGCAACAATAAATAAGTCTCAGCGCATAAAAGAATCCCCGCGGAAAAATCCGCGGGGATCATTTTTATGCCGGAATCGTATCAGTAGGAGCCGCCGCCCTGCTGTTGCTGCTGACGCAGAAGAAGCAGATACTCTTCGTCGGCCTGGTTGAAGTCGCCCCAGCCGTAGTAGGGGCTGTACTGCTCGGGAACGGCACCGTTTTCAACATAGGGGTTGCCCCAGGAGCCGCCGCCGCTGTACACGCCGTCGTCCCAGGAACCGCTGCCCGCCGCCGGTGACAGAGCCGTCGCCGAAGGAACCGCCGCCGGTGACAGAGCCGTCGCCGAAGGAACCGCCGCCGGTGACAGAGCCGTCGCCGAAGGAGCCGCCGCCGCCGACAGAGCCGTCGCCGAAGGAACCGCCGCCGCCGAAGGAGCCGTCATTGAAGGAGCCGCTGCCCCAGGAACCGCCGCCGCTGTAAACGCCGTCATTCCAGGAGCCGCCGCCGCTGTAATCGTTGGGCAGGTACTGGCTGTAGAAGTTCGGCGTGATCACGTCGTTGTCGGCATACTGGCGGAGCATATCCATGACAGCATCGTTGTCGTTGTCGGTCAGATACTGGCGGAGCATCTCATAGCTTGCGTCAGTCTCCGGGATGTTGTAGTACTGCGCGATCATGGCGAGGGCCGCGTCGTCATTGTCGTCATGCAGATACTGCAGGGCAAGCCAGGGGAAGTCGTCGCCGAGGTCGGGGTAGTACCAGATCAGGCCGGGAACGTAATCCCAATAAACCTCATACTCACGCACGGGATAGTAATAGTAGTAGTAAATCGTGGAACCATCGGCAGCTTTGGCAGCGCCGCTGTACTTGGCAAAGACATACATATAGGCGGTGTTGCTGCGGGCGGTCTGACCGCCGTTGCCGTGGAAGGTGCAGTAAGCGCCCCAGCCGGTCATGTCAGAGCTGACATTGCTGATGCTGAGCGAGCCGGTGCTCGAGCCGTTGACTCTGGCAGCGGGGAAGAGGGACATGAAGCCGGAGGCCGGATAGCTCTGTCCGGCAGGGGACACGAAGGTCCATTCGGCGCTGGTCCAGCCGGAGGCCTCCGCCACGAACCAGGCCGTATCACCGATCGCGCGGGACTCGTTGGTGGGGTTCTTCGTGATCGTCAGGAAGTTGCCGGCAACAGGCGCGGCGCCCGCTGCGGGACTCGGCTTCTGGGAGAGCAGCGCGCCCTTGAAGGCGGCATAGCTGTCCATCAGCTTGGAAGCGTTGGCCTCGGAGGCGTGGAACCAGTAGAAATTGGTGCTGCACTTTACCGCGCCGGGATAGGCGGCGTCTGCGGCGGCGTTGTACGCATCGCCGGTGATGGCCGCGCCGTCCTTGCCGGTGTAGGCAACGTTGACAGCGTTGTCGCTGAAGGTGGAGTGCGCGGTGGCAAACACTTCGCTGCTCACAGCGCCGTTAGCCAGGCTGACGGCGCATTTGCTGTCATAGACCTCGTTGGCGGACACTTCTCTGTGCGCGTTGAAGGCGTAGTGCCAGGTGTCGCTTGCCTGATCGTAATAGGTGTCGGCGTTGTTGACGGTGATGGCGGGGAAGGGCTGATCCCCGGTGCGGCTGATGGTGCAGGGGCTCAGAGTCTTGCCGTCCGTGCCGGCCTCCCAGACGAGGGGCTGCGTGCCGCCCTGTGCGGGGGCCGCGATCAGCTCGAGCCGTCCGTTGTGGTCAAGATCCGTCACGGCATAGAGCCATGCGTCGGAGCCGCCGTCCTGCTTGAGAGAATCGAACTGGGCGAGGATCAGATAGATCTGCTCGGCAGTGGATTCGTCGCTGGCACGGACAGGGGCTGCCCAGGCGCTGAGACCGATGCTCATGAACAGCGCCAGAACCAACAGAAGCGAAAGGGATTTTTTCATGTTTTTTTCCTCCTTTTTTTATTGAAAGCAGACAGCTCTGCTTTAGACTGCCAGGAAAAAACTTCACGGAAGGGGAGAGCTTTCCTCAAACCGGATTATGCTGTCATTATACAGGAAAAGCCTGAAAATGTAAACTAAAATCCTCTTAAGAAAACGTCGTTTCTCGCCTGTCCGCGCGCTGTGATTTTCGCGCTCCTCCCGCAGTCATGGGCGTTTGCCGTCAGGAATATAATTTCTGAGAGAAAGAATTTTCCAGAGAAGATTGACAGAAGGACATGATTTCTTTATAATATTAATGCAATTTTAAAAATGCTGTTTTATGCCCGTCCCGGCGCTTTCCTCAGCAAAGGATGAATAGATCAATGAAAATCATTTACTTTGATATATGCGCGGTTCCATTCTTTATCCTGATCCTGTGGACCTGCTACACCAGAAAAATGACCAAGGGAAACGCAAACCGCGTCTTTCTGATCATGGCCTGGACTTCGCTGATCTGTACGGTTGCGGACATCATCATGGAATTCGTGGTAACCCCCGTCCCCCTTACCCGGATGGAGGTTATTCTCGGCACGTTCCTCTCCTTTACCTACAAGTTTCTGAGAAACGCCGACATGGCGATTTACTTCATCTATATTATCTGCGTCACGCGCACGACGTATCTGCTGCGTCCGCTGAGAAACAGGCTGCTTCTCTGGCTGCCGAACGCCTTTCTTTTTCTCCTGCTGCTGCAAAACTTCTTTACACATAATGTGTTCTCCGTCACGGCGGAAGACGGCTATGCCAGGGGACCGCTGCTTATTGTGTTCTATATTGTCGCCGCGGTCTACGGCCTTGTGGGCACCGCCTACTGCATCTACTGCAAGCGATATGTGGAAAAAAGCAAGTGGATCGCCCTGCTGTCGATCTATGTCCTGACCTTTGTGAGTGTCGGTATCCAGATGTTCTGGCCCCGGTTCATGGTGGAGATGATCTTCACCTCCATCGGCGTCAACATGATCCTGCTCCTGGTCATGCGCCCGGAGGAGACCATGGACAGCGGCGTCGGCGTGCAGAGCTGGAAGACCTATAATGCGGATCTGGTGAACATCAAAAAGCGAAATGAGAGCATGCAGATCCTGGCCATTCAGATCCTGAACGCCCAGGAGATCCGCAGCTATCTGGGGGAGGATCGCTGCAACACCCTGCTCAGGGAGATCGCGGACGAGGTGCGCAAAATCTACAGGGGCAGGCGCTTCAATACCGATGTGCAGATTTATATCGAGCGCCCGGGAACCTTCTATCTGACGCTTGACAATGCCGATTACGATCTGGAAAGCGCGGCGTTCGCCTTCCTGACCAATGCCCACGAAAAATTCAGCAACTACGCCGACGGCAGTATTTACCTGGATTTGAAAGCCTGCCTGATCCGCTACCCCGACGACCTGTGCGAGGTCAGCGACATCCTGAATCTCGGCCACAAGTTCCCGCAGTTCGGCGACAAGGGGCAAAGCTTCTTCCGCGCCTCGGAGATCGTGCAGTCCCACGACTACGAGATCGTCAATCACATGGAGGATATCCTGCGCAGAGCGATCGCGGAGAACAGGTTTGAGATGTACTATCAGCCGATCTACGACAACCGCCTTGGCCGCTTCACTTCGGCGGAGGCGCTGATCCGACTCAGGGATGAAAAATACGGCATGATCCCGCCCGGACTCTTCATCCCCTTTGCCGAGGCAAACGGCCTGATCCTCTCCATCGGCCGCTTCGTGCTGGAGGACGTTTTCCGCTTTATTGCAAGCCATGATTTCCAGGCTCTGGGGCTTTCGTATGTTGAGATCAACCTCTCCGTGGCCCAGCTCCTGCACAGCGATCTGCCCGACACGATCCGAAGCCTGCAAAAGGAATACAAGGTCGATCCCGCCCAGGTCAATTTCGAGATCACGGAGACCCTGTACGATAATCTCAGCGACGTCATGGACGGAAATGTCCGCGCGCTCAAGAGCATGGGCTACAACTTCTCGCTGGATGATTACGGCGTGGGCTTCTCCAATATCCAGCGCATGAGCAAGCTGCCCATCGCCCTGGTCAAAATCGACAAGAGCCTCGTGGATGAGATGTTCACCGAGGACGGCAGCGTCATTATCCGCAACACCGTGCGCATGATGCAGGGCATCCGCAAGAAGCTGGTGGCCGAGGGGGTCGAGACCCGCAGCCAGATCGACGCGCTCAGCGAAATGGCCTGCGACCATATCCAGGGCTTCTACTACTCCAGGCCTTTGCCCGCAGATGAATTTGTGGACTTCCTGAAAGACCGCCTGAGCGCCTGACGCGGAAAAAGAGAAAGAGAAAAAGAGCCGCGAAGCAGGGGAGAACCTGCTTCACGGCTCTTTTTGCCATGCCTTACTCCACGGCGGCGATGGCCTCGATCTCGCACAGCACCTGCTTCGGTAGCGTCTTCACAGCGACGCAGGAGCGGGCGGGCTTGCTGACGAAAAACTTCTCATAGACGGCGTTGAAGGCGGCAAAGTCGTTCATGTCCGCGAGAAAACAGGTGGTCTTGACGACTTTGGAGAAATCGACCCCGGCGCTCTCCAGAATGGCGCCGATGTTTTTGCAGCACTGCTCGGCCTGAGCCTTGATGCCCTCCCCGGCGACGACGCCGCTCTCCGGGATGAGGGCGATCTGACCGGAGGTAAACAGCAGCCCGTTCACGACATAGCCCTGAGAATACGGCCCGATCGCGGCCGGGGCCTTGCTGGTGGCAATGATTTTCATAGGTGTGTCCTCCTCGTGCATTTGATGGGTATATCATAATATGTTAAAGCCCGCGGGTCAAGACTTTATGTGGGTAAGGGTCCTGCGTTTCTGAGGCGGCCTTAGCTTCGAACACGCAGAGACACCACCACGGCGGGAAACGTACTGCAGGCCAAAAGCAGAGCGGGACGGTGTTTTTCGGGCAGTTTTTGCAACGCGTCCCTCTTGGTATGAGCGTCCATAACGAACGCAAAACACCCGCATAAACCAAACCGGAGGACTCTCGTGAGTCCTCCGGTTTGGAAAGGAAGAAGGAGACTGTGGATGTGGAGCTTTCCCGGCACTTACGCAAACCGGGGAAGCGGAACGGAACAGGCTTCTTCTGACGTTGGTCGGAGTGCGGGGATTTGAACCCCGGGCCTCTTGGTCCCGAACCAAGCGCGCTACCATCTGCGCTACACCCCGATATGATATTCTGTCACCCAGACAGCTTTTATATTATAATAACTGCGCGCCGACTTGTCAAGCGAAAGTTTTACAGAGAACCCGATAAGCGAAAATGTGCCCCCGGCGGTTCAAACTGACCGCCGGGGGTGCGTATTACTTGCGGAAGCTGTCCTTGAGGGCGACGGCGCGGTTGAAGACCAGATGGTCGGGGGCGGCGTCGCGGTTATCCAGGCAGAAGTAGCCCTGGCGCATGAACTGAAAGCTCTCGGAATTTTTGCCGTGCTCAGGCATGGAGAGGGAAGCGAGGCAGGCCTCCACCTTGCAGCCGGTCAGCACCGTGAGACTCTCGGGATTGAGGCTGTCCAGGAAGTTCTTGTCCGGGCCGTCGGGCTCGGGGTCGGAGAAGAGATAGTCGTAGACGCGCACCTCGGCGTCGGCGGCGGTGGCGGCGTCCACCCAGTGGATGGTTGCGCCCTTCACCTTGCGCCCGTCGGCGGGATCGCCGCCGCGGCTCTCGGGATCGTACTCGCAGAGGATCTCCGTCACGTTGCCCGCCGCATCCTTCACGCAGCCGGTGCAGGTGACAAGATACGCGCCCTTGAGGCGAACCTCATTGCCGGGATAGAGACGCTTATACTTGGGTGCCGGAACCTCCATAAAGTCGTCCCGCTCCACCCAGAGATGGCGCGAGAAGCTGATCTCGCGGCTGCCGTCCTCCGGCTTGAGGGGATTATTCTCCACGGTCAGAAGCTCGCTCTGCCCCTCGGGGTAGTTGGTGACAGTGAGCTTCACAGGCCGCAGCACCGCCATGACGCGGCGGGCGTTGGCGTTCAGATCATCGCGCAGGCAGCTCTCCAGCAGGGCCCAGTCCACGGTGGAGTCCACCTTGGACACACCGATCTTCTCGCAGAAGGTACGAATGGAGGCGGAGGTATAGCCGCGGCGGCGCAGACCGCAGAGCGTGGGCATGCGCGGATCGTCCCAGCCGGAGACATAGCCCTCCTCCACAAGCTTTCTCAGCTTGCGCTTGGACATGACCGTGTAGTTGATGCCGAGGCGGGCAAATTCGATCTGCCTGGGCTTGTGACCGGGGATGGAGACATTGGACACCACCCAGTCATAGAGGGGCCTGTGCGCCTCGTATTCCAGGGAGCAGAGGGAGTGGGTGATCCCCTCCAGCGCGTCCTGGATCGGGTGGGCAAAGTCGTACATGGGGAAGATGCACCATTTGGTGCCCTGACGGTGGTGCTCAATGTAGCGGATGCGGTAGAGCACGGGGTCGCGCATGTTGAAGTTGCCGCTGGCGAGGTCGATCTTTGCGCGCAGCGTATAGGAGCCCTCGGGGAATTCGCCGTTTTTCATGCGCTCAAAGAGGGCGAGGTTTTCCTCGATCGGCCTGTCGCGCCAGGGACTCACGGCGGGGTGGGTGGTGTCGCCGCGGTATTCGCGGAACTGATCGGGCGTCAGCTCGCACACATAGGCGAGGCCCTTTTTAATGAGCTCGAGGGCGTATTCGTAGGTTTTCTCAAAGTAATCCGAGCCGTAGAAGAAGCGGTCGCCCCAGTCGAAGCCCAGCCAATGGATATCCTCCTGAATGGCGTCGACAAACTCGGTGTCCTCCTTGGCGGGGTTGGTGTCGTCCATGCGAAGGTTGCAGATGCCGCCGAAATGCTCGGCCGTGCCGAAGTCGATGGTCAGGGCCTTGCAGTGGCCGATGTGCAGGTAGCCGTTGGGCTCGGGCGGGAAACGGGTGTGCACCTTCATCCCGGCGAACTGGCCGCCCTCGGCGATGTCTTCCTGTATAAATGCGTCAATAAAGTTTCTGGCGTTCTCTTCCATATCTTTTCTCCGATCTGCCGCCCGAAGCGGCGGCTTTCTGTGTGAACTTCCTCATTATATACGATCACGGAGCAAAAGACAACAAAAAAACATCCGAAGGAGCGCAATCCTTCGGATGTCGGAAAAAGCTGCGCGTCAAACGCAGAAGACCGGCTTTACGCAGGCCCAGAGGGCGGCGTCGTCCGTATAGAAGCCGGGGAACTTTTCGCCCTCTCTGAGATCGTAGGCGCCGCCGGGCGTCACAAAGGGCTTGAGCTCATAGGCGACGAGATTGTCGATCATCTTCTGGATGTGATCCAGCGTGAGATCTGTGCAGAGAAAGCGCTGCACAAGCTTGAAGCCCTTCACCACCAGGTCGGAATCCTTTTCCGCCGCCGCGCGGGCCGCAACGGTGAAGCCGTCCATATACAGGCGGTGGTTGGACATACGGCGGAGGTTGGAGTTCATGTACTGTGTGTCGCGGTAACGCACGAAGCTGAGCGCCTGCTTGCCCTTGAGCGTCACCGTGGCCCCCTTGACAAACTCCGGCCCGAGAGAGGGGACGTCATGCTCCAGCGTGACGGTCACGCCGCCCACCAGGTCGTTGACGAGGGGGACCGTGTCCATGGTAAAGGCGAGAAAATTGTCGATCGGGACATGGAAGAGCAGGTTTTCAACGCTGTCGCGCGTGTTGATGCAGCTGTCCTCCTTCCCGGAGCCGTAGGCGTGGGACAGGGTGATCTGCATAAAGCCGTCCGGCAGGGGCTTGCCCTCGTTGTCGATGCGCTTGACCGCGCACATGGTATCACGGCCGATCTGGACGGGCGTGACGGTTTTGGCGCTGTGGTCAAAGACCAGGATCACGATAAAGTCGGCGAGCGTGCTGTTGTGGTAGTAGTCGTCCGGCAGGAGGCGTTCTTCGTCGTCGGCAAAGTTGTCGGTGCCGATCAGAAGCACGGTGGACATGTTGCGCTTGAGCGGATAGTTTCTCCCCTCGTAGGTGATGTAGGGCAGAAAGCGCTTGTCCCGCTCCTCCTGCGTGGAAAGGGAGAGGTCGTAGCGATCCATGGCGATCTTCCCGAACACCATGGCGAGAACGAGGCCGACGGCAAGCGCGATCACAAGGACGGTCAGGCGGCGGTTTTTGGTTTTCTTCATAGCGTATCCCCTTACGAATAATCAAATAAAGGACGGGCAATGCCCGTCCTTTACTGCACTTTGTTTAACCTGACGGCTGATCAGCCTCTAAAGGTGGGGGAGCTGTAATACGTGATCGAAGCACCGCCGCCGGACGAGGAGGCGGTATCGTCAGAGCCGCCTGCGGGAACCGTCTTGGGAAGGGCGATCAGCACGATCGTGACGTCCTTCAGCGGCGCGTCAAAGTAGTAGTAACCGTCGTCATCCTTTGTCTCAAGCTGGACAGCCTCTCCGTTGACAAAAACACTGGCGCCGTCGGGCACGTCCTTCTGAGAAATCTTGATGGTGCAGAAGCTTACTCCCTTGTCGTCGGTCCAAATGCCGAAGCCGGAACGGATCGCATAGCCCTTTGCGATGACCTTCTGGACCTGTGCTCTGGCTTCGTCCTTTGCCTCGTCGGGGATATCGAGCAGGCTTGCAAGCTTGATCTTGCCGTCCTCGTCGCCGGGGATCGTAACGTCCTTCGGCATCGGGCACGCCTCAAGCTGCTTGTCTTCTTCCGCGACTTCTTTTTCATCGCCTTCTGCGGCAAAAGCACAGACGGAGAAGCTCAGGATCATGATAACAGCGAGCATAAAGGAAAGAATTCTCTTCATAAAGCTACCTCCTTAACAATTAGAGAATGCTACACATTCTGTATTATAGAACAGATGCGAATGAATTTCAAGCGAAAAATCAAAGAATGAAAAAGGATTTGGGCACAGACGCCGGGCGGATGCGGATTTCCCCCTATGCAAACCGAAAAACGTATGATATAATTCTGCCATATCCTATCATTATTCTCGAAAAATGACGCGCTGCACTCATATTCGGACGCATGCGCGGAATACTGATCCTGTAAAAGCCTGACCAAATCACATAGATAAAGGAGAATCATTATGGCTGTTATTCATCTGAACAAGGACAATTTTGACGAAGTTACCCGTGAGGGGCTCGTACTCATCGACTTCTGGGCAACCTGGTGCGGCCCCTGCAAGATGCAGGCTCCCGTCGTCGACCAGCTCGACGCCGAGTGCGGCAGCGCCGTCAAGGTCTGCAAGGTCGATGTGGACGCGGAGCCGGCCCTGGCCCGCAAGTTCCGCGTGATGAGCATTCCCACCCTGATCGTTCTGCAGGACGGGCAGGTCAAGACGACCCGCGTCGGCTATACCGATCTCGACGGGCTCAAGGACATGCTGAAATAAAACGGCAAACAGGCGGGGCGCGCTGCAATCGGCGCGCCCCGCAAAATCTTAAGAAGACTAAAATCCGGCGCACGGCGCTTGCCTTTTGCATCGGGCATGGGTATAATGGACGTGAAAAGAGGAGAGAGGCGGCAGGCTGCGCCGCTCCTTACCAAAATGAAAGGATGGTTCCCATGGAGAACAACGATAAAACGTTTGAGCGCCTCGAGGACGAAAAGGCGGAGAAGGTCAGCGGCGGCGGACATATCGACCACATCATCTGCTGCACCTGCGGCTACGAGATCCCGCTGAGTGCCCTGCACGGCAACATCTGCCCGCGCTGCAGAGGCAAGGCCAGAAACATCTGAGAGCAAAGCCAAGCACAGCCGCCCCGGCCGGGGGCGGCTGCTTTCTTTTACAATTCATCTTGCGCTCACGGCGGAAAGATACTATAATGAACCGACTGAAAGAAAAACAGGTCGAACCGATGCGCGCGGTTTGACCGTATAAAGGAGATACCGCCATGCCTACAACCTGGACCCGCACCCCGGAGGAATTCCATAAAATCTACACCGCCAACACCGATGCGTTCTACCGCCTCGGCGGTTCGTCCATGGCCAAGGAGCTGGACGAGTTCATGACCAAGTGCGCCCTGAACCTCTGGAGCCGGGGCGGCGCCATCACCCAGCGCCATGTGGACATGGCCAACCAGATCTACTCCCGCAGCCAGCCCCAGCCCAAGTGGATGCTCTGGTCGCTCACGAGCTCCATCTGCGAGGGGGACGTTTTCCTGCCCCCGGTTTTCTACTGGAACCTCGCCGAGAGCGACGCCAGGCGCGGCACGGAGACCTCCCGCACCTTCATCCGCATGCTGACCAATATCCTGCTCTACCTTGCCGCCGTTGACGACGAGGTGAGCTATGACGAGGCGGCCTATATCACCGAATGCACCGACAAGCTCAACGCCATCTGCGACACCACGGGCGTGCGCAAGAGCAAGGAGCCGCTCAACCCCCTGGAGTTTGTCACCAGCGGGGAGCCGAGCTTCATGGAAAAGCACAAAAAGCAGACCCAGACTACCGGCGGCGACAGCAAGGAGACACCCGAGGAGGAGAAAAAGGAGCCGGCCGAGAAGCCTAATTTTGAAGAGCTGATGGCCCAGCTCGAGGAGCTGGTCGGCCTGGAGGAGGTCAAGCGGGACATCAAGAACCTCATCAACCTCATGAAGGTCCGCAAGCTGCGTGAGCAGAACGACCTGCCCGTGCCGCCCATGAGCCTGCACATGGTCTTTCTCGGCAACCCCGGCACCGGCAAGACCACCGTGGCCCGCATCCTCTCCGGCCTCTATGCCGCCATCGGCGTGCTCAGCAAGGGCCAGCTGGTGGAGGTGGACCGCTCCGGCCTTGTGGCGGGCTATGTAGGCCAGACCGCGCTTAAAACCCAGGACGTCATCAAAAAGGCCCTCGGCGGCGTGCTGTTCATCGACGAGGCGTATTCCCTCTCCTCCGGCGGCGAGAACGACTTCGGGCGCGAGGCGATCGAGACCATCCTCAAGGCGATGGAGGACCACCGGGATGAGCTCATCGTCATTGTCGCGGGCTACACCGGGCCGATGGAGCGCTTCATCAACTCCAACCCCGGCCTCGAATCCCGCTTCAATAAATACTTCTACTTCCCGGACTATAACGGCGAGCAGCTTATGGCGATCTTCCGCGGCAAGTGCGAGAAAAACGGCTACAAGCTCACCGAGGAGGCCGACAAGGCCGCGACCTCCATGTTCACCGAGCTGTATGAGAACCGCACCGAGAACTTCGGCAACGGGCGCGACGTGCGCAACTGCTTTGAGGACATGATCGTGCGCCAGTCCAACCGCGTGGCGAAGATGGAGAAGCCCACCAAGGAGGATCTCATGGCTGTCCTGCCCGCCGACCTCGAGGACGAGGAGGAAGCGGAAGAGACGAAGGAAGTGACGAAGCCGGAGAAAACGGAAGAAAAGCCCGCAGCGGAAAAGAAAGAATAAAATATGAAACAGGGGAGCCCGTCGGGGCTCCCCTGTAATGCTTCTATTGCCTCCCTCAGCCGCTTGCGGGAGCCGAGTCAGATCTTCTTCAGCAGCGCTTCGACCTGCTCACGTTCGGGCATGGAGCGGATCGCGCCTTTTTTCGTGGTGACGATGTATGCGGCGGTGTTGGCAAAGCGCAGCATGGCGCGCATATCGTCCTCGCTGAGACCGTCAAGCCCGTGCTCCAGCACGAAGTTCAGTACGCTCCCGCAGAAGGTGTCGCCCGCGCCGGTGGTCTCGATCACGCCGCCGAGCTTGCAGGCCGGGACAAAGACGCGCTTGCCGCCGTAGTAGGAAAAGCTCCCGTCGCCGCCGGCGGTGACGTTCAGCAGGCGGATGTTGGGATAGCGCTCCTGCAGGATCGCGGCGCCCTTGTCGAAGTCCGTCTCGCCGGTCATGAACTCGATCTCGTTGTCGGAGATCTTGAGAATGTCGCAGCGGGCAAGACCCCATTCGATGGCGGCCTTCGCAGTCGCCTCATCGGGCCAGAGCGGGGGACGGAGGTTCGGGTCAAAGGAGATCAGCGCCCCGGCGGCCTTCGCAAGCTCATAGGCGCGCACGGTTGCGGCCTTGCACGGCTCGTCCGTCAGCGACAGGGTGCCGAAATGGAAGATGCGGCAGGAGCTGAGAAGCCCTTCGTCCAGCTCGTCCGGGCGCAGGAGAATGTCTGCGCCGGGCTTGCGGTAAAAGCTGAAATCGCGGTCGCCGTTGGGGAAGGTGTGCACGACGGCAAGCGTCGTGGGGATCACGGGGTCGCGCATGAGGCCGCGGATGTCGATCCCGGCATCCGCCACCGTCCGGGCCAGCATATCGCCGAAGCTGTCCTTGCCCACCTTGCCGATGAAGGCGCAGCTTTTGCCGAGCTTGCGCAGCATGGCCAGCACGTTCGCGGGCGCGCCGCCGGGGTTTGCCTCAAAAAGCGTGTTGCCCTGCTCGCTCAGGCCGTTCTGGGTGAAATCGACCAGCAGCTCGCCCAGGGCGACAACGTCAAATTCTTTGTTATCCATAGTCATTCTACTTCCTATCATTCAGGATACCGCCATCATAACCCGGCGCATATCCAATGTCAAGCGTGAGATCGCCCCTTGCCTCCCCCAGCCGCTTGCGGCGTTTGGGGGAGGATTCTGACGCGCGAGGAACGCGCGACATTCCGAGCTTGTCTGACCGCTTCAGCGGTGGAAGGGGTTACGCAAGGGAAACCGATTACCGTCCCAAAAACACCACCTCGGTGTCAAACTTCCCGCCGTCAACGCGGATAAGCCCGTAGCTCGGGCGCGTGCTGGGGCCGATGCTGCCGGGGTTCAGGAGGGCCATGCCCATGGTGAAATCCCGGAAGGGCTCATGCGTGTGGCCGAAGAGGACCACATCCGCGTTTGATGCCAGGGCCTGCTCGCACAGCTCCCGGAAGATCGGGTCATGCTTCACGCCGTACAAGTGCCCGTGGGTCAGAAAAATATGCAGCCCGCCCGCCGCGCATACCAGCGCCGAAGGCAGGGAAGAGAACAGATCGCAGTTGCCGCGCACGGCGTTCACGGGAAGCGCGGGAAAGCGCCTTTGCAGCGCGTCCAGATCGCGCTCCCCGTCGCCGAGGAAGAAGCACAGGTCGGGCTTTTCCCGCTCGACCGCCCGGATCATGTTCTCCGCGACTCCGTGGGAGTCAGAGAAGACAATAAACTTCACGCTGAAAACTCAGATGGCGTTGTCGTCGCTCATAAGGTTTGCGACCAGCTTTTCCTGCACGTCGGCCACCGTGGTCTCGCGCACCTTCTGGCGCAGCGGGAGGACAGAGCGCGGGGAGACGGAAAGCTCGTCCACGCCGATGGAGAGGAAGGTCTCGGTCAGCTCAAGATCCGCGCCGAGCTCACCGCAGATGCCGCACCAGATGCCCGCCTTGTGGGCATTCTCCGCGACCATCTTAATGAGGCGCAGCACGGCGGGGTGATGGGCGTTGAAGAAGCGGCCGAGGTCGTTGTTCTGTCTGTCGCAGGCCAGGGTGTACTGGGTCAGGTCGTTCGTGCCGATGGAGAAGAAATCGACGATCTTGGCCAGCCTGTCGCTGATAATGGCGGCGGCGGGGGTCTCGATCATGATGCCGACGTCGACGGCGTCAGAGTAGGGAATACCCTCGGCGCTGAGCTCGGCCTTGACCTGCTCGCACATCTTCTTGGCCTCCTTGACCTCCCAGACGGAGGTGACCATCGGGAACATGATGGAGAGGCGGCCATAGGCGGAGGCGCGGTACAGGGCGCGCAGCTGGGTGCGGAAAATCTCCGGGCGGTTCAGGCAGATGCGCAGGGCGCGGTTGCCGAGGGCGGGGTTCTCCTCCTTCGGGAGCCGGAAGTATTCGATCATCTTGTCCGCGCCGATGTCCAGCGTGCGGATGACGACCTCCTTGCCGCCCATGTCACTGAGAACCTTCTTGTAGGCCTCAAACTGGTAATCCTCGGTGGGATAATCATCGCAGTTGAGATAGAGGAACTCACTGCGGAAAAGGCCGATGCCCGCACCGTCGTTTTCGAGGACGGCGTGCACATCCTCGGGGTTGCCGATGTTGCAGTAGATGCGGACGGATTTGCCGTCCCTGGTCTCGTTGGGCAGCCCCTTGAGCTGATTCAGGAGCTCCTGGCGCTTGAGAAGCTCCGCCCGCTTTGCCATCAGGTGGTCGCGGGTGGGCTCGTCCGGGTCGATGACCACGTTGCCGGTGCCGCCGTCGGCAATGACCTCGCGCCCCTCGTACTCGGGCTTGAGCTGGTCGCCCACGCCGATGATGGCGGGGATGCCCATGGTGCGGGCGAGGATCGCGGTGTGGCTGGAGCCGGAGCCGCCGGAGGTGACAAAGCCCAGGATCTTGGACTTGTCAAGCTGGACGGTCTCGCTGGGAGCCAGATCGTCGGCGGCGAGGATGACGGGCACGTCGGAGTCAATGCCGCCCTGCACAACGCCGGAGAGGATGCCGATGATGCGGGTGGAAACGTCCTTCACGTCGGCGGCGCGGGCCTGCATGTAGCTGTCGTCCATGGCGGCGAACATGTCGGCAAACTGGGCGGCGACGTCGGTGACGACGGCCTCGGCGTTCTGCCTGGCGCCCTTGATGAGCTCTTCGATGGCCTCCTCATAATCGAGGTCCTCCGCCATGAGCTGGTGGGTCTCAAAGAGCATCGCGGCCTCGTCCCCGGCCTCCTCGCGCGCTTTCTCGGCGAGCGCGCCGAGCTGCTCGATGGCCTTGGCCTGGGCAGCCTTGAAGCGCTCCCACTCGGAGTCGATGTCAAGGACCTCATAGCGGCGGATAATGCTCTTGGCGCGCTGGTAGAAATACAGGGGGCCTGCGGCAACGCCGGTGGATACGCCCTTGCCCTGAATAGAAATCATGGTAAACTCCTTTCCTCACAGAAAGATACGCCTGTCGCAGGGGCAGGCGTATCTTTTCGCTATTTTGATTACAGGTTGGCCTTGAAGAACTCTTCGATCTTGGCGCAGACGGCTTCCTCGTCGCCGCCCTCAACGCTGACGGTGACTTTGTCGCCCTGCTTGATGCCCATCTGCATGAGGGCCATCAGCTTGAGCAGGTTGACGCTCTTCTCGCCCTTGGTAAGGGTGATGATGGAGTCCTTGTAGTTCTTGACTTCCTTGACCAGGATGCCGGCGGGGCGGGCGTGGATGCCCACAGGATCGGTGATGACGTAATCAAAAGATTTCATGTTTGTTCCTCCAATATAGTATAGTTCTAATATAGTTCCAATCAGGCTCCCTTTGCGAAAGGGAGCTGTCGCCAGTTCGCTGACTGGCGACTGAGGGATCGACTGTCCTGCACAAAGCTTTGAAAAACACGGCGCTGACTGAGAGAATCGATCCCTCCGTCACTTCGTGACACCTCCCTTTTTCCAAAGGGAGGTAAAGGATCAACGGAATTATTTCAGTCCGCACTCGACGTCGGCCATGTCGTCGGAGTTCGTGAGCAGCATGACGACGCAGTCGCTGTAGCCGGCCTTCTTGATCTTGGCGCTGTCAAAGCCCAGCAGACGCTGACCGGCTTTGACGTCGTCGCCCTCGGCGACATAGGCGGTGAAGCCGTCGCCGTTCATGTTGACGGTGTTGACGCCGATGTGGATGAGCACCTCCATGCCGTCCTTCTCCAGGGTGATGGCATGCTTGGTGTCGAAGACGGAAGTGACCTTGCCGTCGAAGGGAGCGACCACGGTGCCGCTGGTGGGCTCCACGCCGATGCCGTCGCCGAGGATACCGGCGGCAAAGGTCTCGTCGGGGATGCTCTCGCGGGCGATGACCTTGCCCTCAACGGGCTGGCGCAGCTCGCCGGAGCCGCAGCGGATCACGACGGGCAGGGGCTTCTTGGGCTCGCCGGGAGCCTTCTTCGCCGGGGCGTCTTCCTTCCAGATGACCCAGGTGATGCCGAAGGCGATGCCGGCGGCGATCAGCAGCTCAATGATGTACATGGGGACGTTGTTGATGGCGGGGATGCCGGGGATGCCGGTGACGCCGTAGGTGGTGGCGCCGAACTTGACGACCTCACCCTGGGCGTTGATGCCGTGCATCCAGGTGGCGAAGAAGGAGCCGACAGCGCCGCCGATCATGCCGGCGATGAAGGGCTTCATGAAGCGGAAGTTGATACCGAAGATGGCGGGCTCGGTAATGCCGAGGGAGGCGGAGAGGGAGGAGGGCAGGGCGACGCTCTTGGTCTTCTGGTTCTTGCACTTGAGGGCGACGGCCAAGCAGGCGCCGAACTGGGCGAAGTTTGCCGCCGAGGCGATGGGCATCCAGAAGTTGACGCCGGTGGAGGAGATCATGCCGGCCTCGATGACGTTGTACATGTGGTGCAGGCCCATGACGACGGTAAGCGGGTAGATCGCGCCCATGACCGCCGCGCCGAGGCCGTGGCCGATGGTGATGAGCTTCTCGGCCCCGATGAGCACCCAGCTCTCAAACACGGAGAAGATGGGCCCGATGATGGTGAAGGTGACGAACGCAGTAATGAGCACAGTGCACAGCGGAGTGACGAACAGGTCGATCATTTCCGGCACATGCTTGTGCAGCCATTTTTCGACCGTACTCATCAGCAAAACTGCCAGGATGACCGGGATGACGTGGCCCTGATAGCCGACCTGCTGTACGTTGAAGAAGAACAGATGCCAGACGGGGATCTCGCCGGGGGCGTAGTTGCCGACGGTCCAGGCGTTGATGAGCGCGGGGTGAACCATCATGATACCGATGACGGCGCCGAGGAAGATGTTGCCGCCGAAGACGCGGGCGGCGGAGATGGCGACCAGAACGGGCAGGAGGGCGAAAGCGGTGTTTGCGACGAGGTCCAGGAAGGAGAACCGATGGCCTCGACAATACCCATCATCAGGCCGGAGGCCACGATGGCGGGCAGGATGGGGACGAACACGTCGCCGGGGGTCTTGAGGATCTTTTTCCACAGGGGCATGCGGGAGGCCGCGGCGGCCTTCACGTCGGCCTTGGACGCGGCGCTGGCGCCGGTGACGGCCAGGAACTCGTCATAGACCTTGTTCACGGTGCCGGTGCCGATGATGAGCTGGAGCTGTCCGTTGGACTCAAACATACCCTTGACGCCGTCCACGTTCTCCAGTGCTTCCTTGTTGACCTTGCTGTTATCGGCGATAACCAGCCTCAGTCGGGTGGCGCAGTGCGCAGCGCTGATGACATTCGAGCCCCCGCCTATGTTGGCGGCGATCTCTTCAGCGCATTTGCGATAATCGAGTGCCATAAATAGTCTTCTCCTTTTCTCCTGATGATCCAGTGTGCTTTGGCTTCTTGACGGAAAACCAAATTCTATCAAGTATCATACAGCAAAAAAATAACAAAGGCAAGAAATATCAAAAATGCTTAGTAAAAAAACAGGCTTCATTTTTGGTGGGTTTGACGAAAAAATATGCCTTTCCCGGAGGGGAAAGGCATAAGGAAAACCGTGTCAATAAAGCCCCAGTATCTCAAAGCCCTTGGCAAGGCCGTCCTCGTCCACGGCGGGGCAGACCAGATCGCTCATCTTCTGCAGCCTCGGGCTGCCGTTTGCCATGCAGACGCTCGTGCCCACGGTCTCGATCATCTCCAGATCGTTCATGCTGTCGCCGAAGCCCACGGTGTCGGCCACGTCGCAGCCTAGGCGCTCGCACACGCGCACGACGCCCTTGCCCTTGTCGAACTTGCGGTTGACGATTTCGCCGTTTAAGCAGTCCGCGCCGTTCATGTCCTGCACGACGAAGAAAAATTCCTTCTCCAGCGCCTCAATGGCCGGGGCGAGCTGGTCGACGCTGCGGCACATGAACACCACTTTATAAATGGGTCGCCCGTCGTACTCCGCCATGGGGCGCATGCCGAGATCGGCCTCCAGCGCCTTGCGCCAGCGCACAAGCTCGCTGTTGCCGCCGGAGACCTCGTTGAGAAACTCCGCCATGCCCTCGTCGCAGAAGCTGCCGTCCACGGCCTCCACCGTGCGGAACACGCCCGTCTGCTTGAATAGCCGCATGGCGGTTTCGCGCTGCTCGTCCGTCATGGGGCAGTCGAACAAAACCTCGTCCCCAATAAAGACATAGCCGCCGCCGCTTGCCACCGCGCCGTCGAAGCAGCCGTATTTGAGCAGAGGGGAGAGCATGTCATAGTTGCGCCCGGTGCAGAGAAACACCTTATGTCCGGCGGCGCGGGCCTTGTGGATGGCCTCCATCGCGCTTGCGGGCGGCACGTTGCTGCCCGGAGAAGTGAGCGTGCCGTCGATATCCAGAAAGATCAGCTTTTTGTTCATGTTCGGCGCTCCTTTATTCGGCGGAGAAGTCGCAGATCAGCCAGGCAAAGCCGCCGGGGGGCAGCAGCACGCCGCCGTTTTCCACGGCCTCACCGGTCAGCAGATCATGGAAGACGCCCGGGGTGTTCACGTTGACCCAGCGCTCGCCCTCGGAGAAGTTGAAGAACGCGGCGAGCTTTTCGTCCTGGTAATAGCGCCCGATGCCGAGCACGCCGTCGTCCCCGGTGAGCAGGAGCCAGGTGTCGGCCCCGGCCATGAATACGCGGTGCGCCGCGCGCAGCTTTTCCAGGAAGGTGATGGAGGAGAAGAGCCGACCCTCGACGCTCTCCGGGTCGAAGCGCTTCTCGGCGGCGTCCCAGTTCATTTTGCCGCGGTGCAGATAGCGGCTGTCGGCGGACTTGTTGGGGTCGTCGTGGTAGCTGTAGTCGTTCTGCTGACCGATCTCGTCCCCGGAGTACAAGACGGGGATACCGCTCAAGGTGAACATGTAGGCGTGCAGCATCACGTCCAGGCGCGCGGCCCAGTCGATCTTGCCGCGGTTGTGCTCATAGCGCCCGGCCTCAAGCCCGCAGAGCGAGGCGGTGGTGCCGCAAAGGCGCGCGTCGCGCAGGCGCGGGTCGTTGTTGTAAAGCTCGCCTCTCGCGGGGCTGCCCCACCACGCGCCGGTGAGATAGTCGTTCAAAAAGCGCTTGTGCTCGGCCTCGTCGGCTCCGAAGCGGCGCAGGAACTCATAGTCGAGACCCCAGCCGATGTCGTCGTGGCAGCGCAGGTAGTTGAGGAAGGTGTACTCGCGCGGCAGGGCAAAGACCTGGCCGAGCTGGTGCTGCAAGAGGCGCACGTCCTTGGTGGCGACGGTGTGCCAGGTGCTGGCCATGGTGGTGACGTTATACAGAAGATGGCACTCCGGCTTTTCGACCGTGCCGAAGTAGGGGACCACCTTGCTCGGCTCCATGACGACCTCGCCCAGCAGCAGGCAGGAGGGGCAGACGATCTCGCAGACCATGCGCATCATGCGCACCAGCGAGTGCACCTGCGGGAGATTGCGGCAGTTGGTGCCGAGCTGCTTCCAGATATAGGGCACCGCGTCGAGGCGGATGATATCCACGCCCTGGTTGCAGAGGAAGAGCATGTTTTCCGTCATGTCGTTGAAGACGACGGGGTTTGCGTAATTGAGGTCCCACTGATAGGGGTAGAAGGTGGTCATGACGACCTTGTTGGCCTCCGGGCACCAGCTGAAATTGCCGGGCGCGGTGGTGGGGAAGACCTGCGGCACGTACTTTTCAAACTCGTTGGGGATGTCCCAGTTGTCGTAGAAGAAGTAGCGCTGCTGATAAGCCGCGTCCCCCTCGCGGGCGCGGCGGGCCCACTCGTGATCCTCGCTCGTGTGGTTCATGACAAAGTCGAGGCAGACCGCGACGCCGCGCCTGTGGCAGTCGGAGGCGAGGGCGGCCAGATCCTCCATCGTGCCGAGAGAGGGCTGTACCTTACGGAAGTCCGACACGGCGTAACCGCCGTCGCTGCGGCCCACGGGGCTCTCCAGCAGGGGCATGAGGTGCAGATAATTTACGCCGCAGTCCTGAATGTAGTCCAGCTTTTCCCGCACGCCCTGCAGGGTGCCGGCAAAGCAGTCCACATACATGAGCATGCCCACCAGGTTGTTGCCCTTGTACCAGTCGGGATCGTCCTGCCGCGCGCGGTCAATGGCGCGCAGCTCCTCGCTGCGGCTGTCGTACATGCGCCGCAGCATGTCCACAAAGTAGTCGTATGCCTGTTCATCGCCGTGATAGAGCTCCATGAAGAGCCAGCGCAGCTCCTCCTCATGCCGCTCAAAGCGGGCGCGAAATTCCGGCGCCCAGTCCTGCTTGTCCATCATTCTCTCCTCCAATTATATGTTGTGTATTTGTTCGGCGTTTTTTCTCATTCTATCCTCTATCGCGCATGCTGTCAATGAAAATCCCCAATCCCGGGCGTAGAAAATCAGCGGTCGGAGCCCGAAGGGCTGAGAGCAAGATAAAGCAATAATTTTAATTAAAAAACTGGTGGTACTGTGAGAACTGACAGAATCAGGGAACTTTTTTCGGCAAAATGCGCTGTTGTCACGGAAACGGGGCGCATGCTATAATAATAACAGAATGAGAGAAAACCCGCCGCGGCAGCCGAAACGGGCGCGAAAGGAAGGGAAGGGGGAAGGCCGGGGGCCGCGACGGTACGGAAGGCAGTCGGAACGACACAGCAGGGAGGGAAAGCATGGAACGCCAGACAGTGATCCGCAATCTGAACGAAGAGATTGAGACGCTGGCCCGGCTCCATATTCAGTACGGACTTCAAAAAACTCCGGGCTTTGCCCGTCAGAAGGAGGTCATTGCCAGAGTTGTCCGGGATCATGAGGTCGACATCAGACGGGAGCTGGAACCGCATGTTCTCAACCTCTACCGGCGCTATTTCGGATAAAGAACAAAAAAGCAGGGGGCTGTCTCGAAGCAAGACAACCCCCGTCATCTTTTTTACTTTTTTCCCAGCATGCCAAAGGCGGTGTCGATGATGCTGCCGATGAGATCGCTGTTTCCGGCCTGGTCGCCGAGAAGATTCGCGAGGATGCCGGAGGCGTCAGCCTGCTCGCCCTTGAGCACGGCGACGGCTTTCTTCTTTGTGTCGCTGTCGGCGGCGCGGTAGAGCTCGACAAGCTTCTTCTCCGCGGCGCTGAGCTCCACGGCCTTTTTTGCCGCGGCTGTCGTTTTCTTTGCTGCGGCTGTCGTTTTCTTTGCTGCGGCTGTGGTTTTCTTCGCCGCGGCTGTTGTCTTTTTCGCGGGGCCGTAAGCGCTCTCCTTTGCGGCGTTTATCAGTGAGGCCTGCGTCACGCCCGTGAGCTTTGCGATCTGGCGCAGCACGCTCTGGGAAAGCTCCTTCTCCCCGCGCTCGGCCTTGCCGAGATCGGCGGCGCTCAGACCCTCGATCTGCCCGGCCAGCGCCTCCTGGCTGAGCTTTGCCCTGCCGCGCGCTTCTTTAATCAGTGCGCCGACGGTATTTGCCATACTTGGTTCCTCCTTCGTCCGGATTTTCGTTTATGGCAATACCGCACAATGCGGCAAGAGCAGATTCCGAGAAAATTTGGGTTCTGATGATGGCACTTTTTTGCAGATGTACTTTGTGTACCTCAAGAAAAAGTGACGAAATCAGGGCACAAATTTACCGGAAGATGCCGCAGGCGTATTGTGCGGTGTTGCCTTATGGATATCTTTATACTATCACAGCGGGAGGAAGGACGCAAGCGTGTTCTTATGCTTCAAAGGTCAGCACGGGCGTCTTGATGAGCCTGTATTCCGTCGGGTGCTTCTCCATTTTATAGAGATCGACGCTGTTCTCGCGGCAGTACGCTTCGACTGCCTGCGCAAACTCGCCGTTTCTGTCGACCGCGCAGCCGAAGGTGATCGCGGCCGGCTTGACAGCGGGGAGCAGTCCGCCGCCCTTTTTCGCGTCCCAGTCTGAACCGTAGAGGCTCTCGTTCTGGATGAGGCGCCATTCGGTCTCGTAGCTGTATTCCGGCGATTTGGAGGTCAGACTGCTGACCAGGAAGGACAGCGAGCTTGTCTCCACGTCGTTCAGGTCGATCGAGGTCAGGCAGACCCTGTCCTTGGAATAAACGACCGGAACCGGGCAGATCTTGAGCTCGGAATAAATCTTCATGATATCGTATGCCACGCTGATCCCGCGGTGGTCATACGCATAATGCGTCCACATAAGCTGGGAATTGTCGTCTTCAGTGAAGCAGGTAATGGCGGTCGTCCGTCGGATTTCGTCCAGGGATTTGCGCACCTGCTTTGTGATCTTCGGGGTTTCAGCCTGCATTTCCTTCCAGGCCGTGCTGCCGACGCGGATCCCCTTTTCCTGCGTTTTCTGTCTCACCAGGCTGTTGAAAAACAGATCCTGATTCACGGGAAAATCGCTGTCGTAGGGATCGTTGAAGCGGCTCGGCGCGCAGTACCAGAATTTGTTGTTCTTGACCGATTCAAACCGCTTCAGATCCGGACCGAAGAACTTGTATAAGCGGGCCGGCGCGTAGTAGTGATAGGCATAGTCCAGCTCCGCATTCGCCTTTCCTATCTCCTCCGGGGTTCCCAGAAATAGGGACAAAAAGCAGTCACGGATATGTTCTTTCCAGTTTTCGGGAACATTCATCGCCAGATTATCAGACATTGTTCGTACCTCGTTTTCTTTGCCTACCGAATAGGTGTTAATTTATTTCATGCATATCGGCTTAACTCAGCAAGCCCCAAATCTGACCTCCCTTTGGAAAAAGGGAGGTGGCCGAAGGCCGGAGGGATCAGCTCGGCCGATCCCTCAGTCACAGCCTCGCGGGAGATCGGCTGTGACAGCTCCCTTTCACAAAGGGAGCTTAGAAGCTGATTAAAGCCGATACCCATGATTTATTTTTACAAAAACCAGTTTAATACTATACAATATCATGGATACTTGCAACAACATTTTGGAAACAAGCCCGTGCTGAAAAAAACGCCGCGCGCGTTTTTTCAAATCCGGCTTGCGCGGCGGCGCATAAAATGCTATTCTGTTCACAGCATAAACATAAAGGATGGTAAGAGACATGACATTCAATCCCATTCTGCTCGCCGCGGCGGTGATCCCCGCGATCTACCTGCTGATACAGGTGGAAAAGCTGGACCGGCTCGAAAAGGAGAGTCCGCGCCTGCTGGCCTCGCTGGTGCTGTTCGGCGTTCTGGCGACGGCCTTCGCCTCCCTCGCGGAGTGGGCCGGGCTGAGCATTCTGAACAGCCTTTTCCCGGAGGGGGGATTGCTGTACGATATCCTGCTCTATTTCGGCGTGGTCGCCTTTGCGGAGGAGGGGGCCAAGTATTTTCTGCTCAAGCACCGCACCTGGCGGGAACCGGAGTTCAACTGCCTGTTTGACGGGGTGGTGTACGGCGTGTTCGTCTCGCTGGGCTTTGCCCTGTGGGAGAACATCCGCTATGTGGCGATGTTCGGCTTTTCCACCGCCCTGATCCGCGCGGTGACGGCGATCCCCGGCCACGCCTGCTTCGGCGTGTTTATGGGCGCGTGGTACGGCATGGCCAAACGCCGCGCGGCAGTACAGGACTGGGACGGCTCAAAGCGCATGCGCAGGCGCGCCCTGCTGCTTCCGGCGGCGCTGCACGGCTTCTATGACTTTGCCGCAAGCGCCGGAAACGAGTGGATGAGCCTTGTGTTCCTCGCCTTCGTGGTGCTGATGTTTGTGCGGGCCTATCGCCTGGCAAAGCACGTCGCCGCAAACGACGAGTATATTCAGAACCATCGCTTCGGCCTGCAGGTAATCGACGAGCAAAAGGACGGACAAAAGTAAGATAGAGCAAAGCATCGCGGCTCCGTGCGGAGCCGCGATGCTTTATAGCCCGCCCTGCCCTCCTCCGTGGGGCGTCGGGCTTTGCGCGCGCTCACGGGCGCAAGCGCACTTGCGAATCCGGAAAAACTGTGATACAATCTTAAACTGTATCGGTATAATATATTGCAAGACTCGATTTGAAAGGCGGATCAACCTATGAAAAATAATGAAAAAATAAAGTTTTGGATTGACAAAACCGGCTTTTTCGCAGAGTGCGCCATGATTTTCCTGCTTCTCGCCGCCGTTTTCCGCTTCTTCGGATGCTGGGGGATGTGGAATGACAGGGTCAACTATATCATGCTCACGCTGCTGCCCATCGTCTGCTGCGTGCTGCTGACGCTGTGCATCCTGTTTCTCGGGAGAAAGGGCTTCTTCCTGTCCTTCATCCCCGTACTGCTCGGTGTGGTCTTCTTTGTGTATAAAGCGCTGAGCACCTATACCTCCTGGGTTCCCCTGGTTCTGAACGTGCTGCTTTACATGGTGGCGGCGGTCCTCTATACGGCAACGGTGTTTGGCTGGATCCAGACCAAGTGGCTGCTGCCTCCGGTGTTCGGCCTGCCCTTCCTGTATCGGCTGATTATGAGAGACATCCCCGCCCTCAGCAATCTCGAAAACCCCGTGACCTTTGCGGCCGGTATGCAGGAAATGAGCCTGCTCGGCATGCTGGCGGCGCTTTTCTGCATCGGCATGGGCCTCAAAAAGGCCATTCGCGGTAAAGTCGACAAGCCCGCCGAGGCGCAGCCCGCCCCCGCGCCGCAGCCTGCCGAAGCTCCTGCGGCGCCCGCTCCCGCTGCCGGGCCGGTTCCGGCGCCCGCCCCCGCGCCGAGTGTGCAGACGGCCTCCGTCAGCACGGTGGAAAGCCCCATCGTGTCCGACGAGCCTTATACCCCGGTCCTGACCCTCAACCCCGAGCCCTGGCAGCCGGAGGCAGGGAAGGACGCGCAGACGGACGAGAGCGAAAATGCGTAATCGGATGACAGACGCCCGCGCCCCGGGCGCTGCCGCTGTCAGGAGAAGACCGAACCGAAAGCGGGCTGTGCTGATCTGCACGGTGCTGGCGGCGGTGTTCGTGTTCGCCATGGCCGTGGTGTTCATGGGCGTCTCGGATAACCGCAGCTACAACGACTACATGAACCAGGCGCAGCAGCTCTTCTACAACAAGGACTACGACGGGGCGCTGGCCATGCTGCGCAAGGCGTCCTCCATCGAGAAGACGGAGGAATGCCTGCTTCTCATGGCCGACTGCTATCAGCTCCAGGGCAACTACACCAAGACCCTGGAGGTGCTGCGCATGATGGACATGAACAAGCCCTCCGTGGCCTCGCGCATCGGCGAGGTGGAGACCATGCGCAAAAACCAGGGCGCGACCGAGACCGTGCGCATCGCGGGCAAGGATTACCCGGTGAACACCACCCGCCTCGTGCTGGACAAGATGAACCTCGGCGACGCCTCGCTCTATGAGGTCACACAGCTTTACGCCATCGACAGCCTCTCCATGGCGGACAATGTCCTGCGGGACGTTTCGCGGCTTTCCATGCTGGGCGGTCTTGTGACGCTGAATCTCAGCGGCAATGAAATCATGGATCTGACGCCGCTGTCCGCCCTGACGAATCTGCGCACCCTGTATCTGGACAACAATCCCATCCGGGATTTCAGCCCCCTCTATTCGCTCTCTAATCTCAAAAGCCTCAGCATCAAGGGCATCGAGCTGACAGAGAGTCAGCTTTCCGAGCTCTCCAAAGCCCTGCCCGCCTGCGCCGTGCACAGCGAGAAGGCCCAGCAGGAGATGCAGGATATCAGCTTCGGCGGCGTGACCTTCTCGGCAAACGTCACGGATCTCGACCTGAGCGACATGGGCATCTGGGACATATCGGCTCTCTCCGGCTGCCAGTACATCACCCATCTGAATTTAAGCGGCAATAACGTGAGCGACCTGAGCCCGCTGATGAATCTGCCCTATCTCCAGTGGCTGGATATCTCCAACAACAGCGTGAGCGATCTGCGCCCGCTGATGGGCATTTCCACCCTGTATTTCCTGAACGCCGCCGGCAACGCGGTGAGCTCCACCTCGGCCCTGACCATGATGACGGGGCTCGGCACACTGTATCTCGACGGCAATCCCATCCGGGATTTCTCGGGCCTCAGAAAGCTCAAAAACCTCACGACGCTCGGCCTTGCCCAGACCGGCCTCAGCGATCAGGATGTGGGCTATCTCCAGGGCCTGCAGTCTCTCGGCACGCTCAACGTCACGGACAATCCGGGCCTCACGGCCTACGGCGTGGACACGCTCAGAATGTATATGCCCGGGTGCATGGTGACGCATTCCGCCATGGCGACCAACGTCGGTTTTGACGGCCGCACGGTGCCGAGCGACACGACGGAGCTGCACCTTGCGGGGCAGAACATCACGGACATCACCGCCGTGCAGCAGCTCAATGAGCTTCAGACGGTGGATCTGAGCGTGAATATGATCTCCAACATTTACCCCTTCATCTTCGCGGACTGCCGCTACACCGTCACCAATCTGAACCTGAGCTACAACAATCTCTCGGATCTGACGCCGCTGTCCATGATGCCGAACCTCCAGACCCTGGATCTGTCGTATAACCAGATCAGTTCCCTGCAGGCGCTCATGAATCTGACGAATCTGCGCTCCCTGCGCCTCACCGGCAACCCCCTGAGCATCACGGACGTCAACGCCCTGTGCTACGCCCTGCCCAACTGCGAAGTGATCTTCTGAACGGATGCGCCTCCCGTCTTCACGGGGGGCGCATTTTTGGAAACCTCCCCGAAATCTGCGTCCTTCAAAGTTCGGAGTTTTATAGATATTAGCTTGTTTCTAATGCGTTCAATTGGGAATTCACATAATGCGCATATTGATTTCTTCCGTTGGCATTTGGGTGCACTCCATCTGTAGAGTTGAAAAAATCCAGATAGTTTGATCTGTTCACGCCTAAATTGTTATAAATATCTATACATGGAAGCTGGCTCTCTTTTGCTACTGCTTGTGCTGTCTCTGCAAAAGCAGTTAAGAGTCGTGATACACCGGTGTAATCGTTTTCTGTGTGTGTATTGCTATCATCTACAAACGCGCCAGCGCTGTTCCACCATCTGTACATAGGCGTAATCGGAATGATTTTTATATTTGGGTATGCGGTCAGAATTGTTTCTATTGCCTTTCTGTATGCGTTATCAAAGGCAAAGTAGTTAGATGTGTTTTCAGAATCTGACACTTTCACCCTCGATGTAAAATCATTCGTTCCATAATCCCACATAAGGTAGTCGACTTTTGTCCAATCCACAGCTTCAAGGTCGGCTAATCTTGAAGAAAAGTAGGAAAGTCCAAGTGACAGATTTGCAACCGCATTTTCCTGCGCGATCCAAGAGCCCGTTGCAATCGCCTGTGCAAGAGCATAGCCAGACAATGTGTTCCAGAGTCTATATTGGTTTACCTGGTTTATTTGGGAGTCTGTCGCGCCGTCTCTATAACCTGTCGCCCCCGGTGTAGCATCGCCATAGACGGAATAACTGTATGCCATTCTTGTACCACCGAAAGCGCAATTGATTACTGTGGCACCAGTAAGCTCTGCAAGGATTGCGCAAATCCCGGTATGGTCATTGAAATTGCCTATCAGGCTATCGCCCATGAAGGCGATTGTTTTGCCTTTGAACGCTCCGTCAAGTTCGGATGCATAATAATTACCATCGTCCTCCCAGGAAAGACCATATCTCTCCGCGTACAATTTGGCGTAGCTGTCTGTGGACGACAGGATCGTCACATCTGCCGCCCCCTCAAACGCGTCTGCAGCGATCTCGGTGACGGTATCCGGAATGATGATCTGCTTCAGCCCGCTGCAGGCAAAGGCGAGCGGGCCGATGGTCGTCGCGCCGTAGGGCAGTACGACCTCATCCAGGGACTCGTCCCCGTAGAAGGCTTCCTCGTCTATCTCCTTCAGCGCCGCGGGGAGGGTGATCGTCGCGGCAAAGGCTTCACAGCTCAGGGAGAACAGCATCGCCGCAATCAGCAGCAGGGAAAGGACTCTGCGCAAGGAATACATAGCGGGCACCTCGTTCCTTCGGTATTAGGGAAATCGTTTCAGAATGAGTTTATCAGACCAGGTCAGAAATACAAGCGAGAGCTGAAAATTTGGAAACCTGTACAAAACTGCCGTGCAAAAATCGGCAAAATTACCGATTGTTGGAAAGCGGAGAAATCCTTCTTCTTTTTTAAGCGATTTTGTGGTATAATCGTTTCGACAGAAAACGGACTTTCGTTTTTTGATGGTACGAAAAAGAAAGGAGTTGTCACCGATGAAGTTTACGTTTACCGAGAAAAAGATGGACTCCTCGGAGGAGCTGCGCGCCTACGCGATGAAGAAGATCGGCAAGCTTGACCGCCTGTTCAAGAACGAGGGCGAGGCTTACGTCACCTTCAGTATCGAGCGCGGCCGCCATAAGGCTGAAATCACCATCCACAACAACGGCATGTTCTACCGCGCAAGCGAGCTTACCAACGATATGTACGCCTCCGTCGACTCCGGCGTCGCCGCGATCGAGCGCCAGATCCGCCGCAACAAGACCCGCCTCGAGAAGAAGCTGCGCGAGGGCGCGCTGGAAAAGGAAGTCAGACCCGTCTTCGAGCCCGCGGTCGAGGAGGAGCCGGAGGATTTCAAGATCATCCGCTCGAAGCGCTTCTCCATCAAGCCCATGTCGCCTGAGGAGGCGATTTTGCAGATGAACCTGCTGGGGCATGAGTTCTTCGTGTTCAAGAACATGGACGCGGACGAGGCTTTTTCCGTGGTCTACAAGCGCAAACAGGGCGGCTACGGCCTGATCTGCGACGACGGGCTGAACCTGGATTAAGTCATATATGCTTAACGCACCGGGGAGAGATCCCCGGTGTTTTTGTTGCCTCAATGTCAAATCTTAAGGAACAAAAACGGTTATCTTTGCCTTCCCCTTGAGGGGAAGGTGCCCCAGTTCGCAAACTGGGGCGGATGAGGTGTCACCCTCGCGGTCTGAACAGCCTTGGTAAAAAAACGCAGCCTCCACCTCATCCGTCTCGCCCCTCGCGGGGGATCGGGGCGATCCACCTTCCCCTCAAGGGGAAGGCAAAGCCGGGTGCGAGGCCATTCTTCTTCTTGCCATGGCGGTTTGGGTGGGTTATAATAAACTTAAAATTTTTATCAGGACAGGTATCGCCATGAACGAAACTGCACAGACCGGAAAGCTTTACATCGTCGCAACGCCCATCGGAAACTCCAGGGACATGTCGCCGCGGGGCAGACAGATCCTCCAGGATGTGGACATCATCGCGGCCGAGGACACGCGCCGCTCCATGGTGTTGCTCGGAAAACTCGAAATCCGCAACAAGCTTGTCTCCAACCATAAATTCAACGAATACGGCAAGGCAAAATACTTTATCGGCGAGATGCTGGAGGGCAAAAGCGTCGCCGTCATCACCGACGCGGGCACGCCCTGCATTTCAGACCCCGGCAACGAACTCATCAAGGCCGCCGTGGAGGCGGGCATCCCCGTGATCGGCGTGCCCGGCTGCTGCGCCGCGGTGACGGCGCTGTCCGTTTCGGGCTTCGATCTGTCGAGCTTCCTGTTTTACGGCTTCTTCCCCCGTGAAAACGCGGAGCGGCGGAGACTGCTGGAAAAAATGCGCCATGGCGACACGCGCACCTTCGCCCTCTACGAATCCCCCAAGCGCATCATGGAGCTGGTGGATTTCTTCATCGACAGCGGCGCCCTGTGCCGCATGTGCCTGTGCAACGATCTCACAAAGCTGCATGAGATGAGCTTTCGCGGCACACCCGCCGAGGTAAAAGAGCAGCTTCTTGCCAAGGGCAATTACGACAAGGGCGAGTATGCCGTCGTCATCGAGATCGACGAGGCTTATATCTTCAACAAGACGGAGCATACCGTCTCCGCCGAGGCCATGCTGGTCGACGCCATGGTCGCGGGCGGGTGCACGGCGAAGGAGGCCGTCGCGGCGGTGCTTGCCGACGAAAACAACTCCTACAGCAAAAACGAGCTCAAGGCCGCGGCGCTGAATCTCAAGCGCCTCTTCGGTGGCTGACATGGCGCGCATCACGGAAGAACTGGCCCGCGCCCTGCCGACGCTGAGCAAGGCGGTCTTCTCCCAGCCGGCGGAGAAGAACGATGCGCCGAAGGTGGAGATCCGCCCCCTGCTTCTAAAAGGGGAGCGCCGCTATCAGGCCGAGCGCTTTCAGGACAACAAGGCCTTTCACCTGAACCTCACGGAGGAGGGGCTTCTCGCCTGGGCGGCGGAAAATCTGGAGGGGCGTTACCGCCAGGTCATGCTCATGACCGGGATGGAGAGCCGCCAGTATGTTTTGAAGCGCGACGGCAGCTATAAGAAAACCGGCGGGGCGGCGGTGGTATCGCCCCCCGGCGGCGCGCAGAGCCATAACCGCGAAAAGGATTACATCCTGCGCGAGGGGGAGAACATCCCGGCGCTGGTGGATCTCGGCGTGTTTACAAAGGACTTTAAAATCGTCCGCTCCAAATACGATAAATTCAAGCAGATCAACCGCTTTGTCGAGCTTGTCGCCCAGGGGCTCAGGGACGAACAGGCCGAGAGCATCCGCATCCTGGACTTCGGCTGCGGCAAGTCGTACCTGACCTTTATCCTGTACTATTATTTCGCCGTCCGCCGCGGCATGAAAACGGAGATCATCGGCTATGATCTCAAGGCGGACGTGGTGCAGCGCTGCAACGAGATCGCCGCGCGCTACGGCTACGATCAGCTTCGCTTTGAGGTGGCGGACGTGACGCGCGATAAGCTTGCCGACACGAAGATCGACATGGTGGTCACGCTCCACGCCTGCGACACGGCCACGGACTACGCCCTGGCCTACGCGGTGCAGCACGGGGTGAAGTACATTTTCTCCGTGCCCTGCTGCCAGCACGAGATAAACCTCAGCATCCGGAAGGGGGGGAGCTGGATCTGCTGCTCGAGCATGGGATCATCCGCGAGCGCGTGTGCGCCCTGCTGACCGATTCCATCCGCGCCGCCGTATTGGAGAGCGCGGGCTACGCCGTGGATGAGATCGAATTCATCGACTTTGAGCATTCGCCGAAAAACCTGATGCTCCGCGCCCGTTACACCGGAAAGCGCAAAACCACAAGCCGCGAGCGGGCCGAAATGCTGCGGGAGCGCTACGGCTTTCAGCAGAGCTTGTTGGATTTGGTGAAGTAAAACGTATATAGATGAAAAGCGCAGGGGTCGATCCCCGGATCGACTCGCCAAGAACCACACAATACTGCAAAACGACGGGCTGATGAGGGCATCAGCCCCTACGGTATTCGGGTGATGCAATGCTGAATAAAGGACCCAGGCAGCGCCGAGCGCGGACGGCTGCGCGACAAAGGTATCGTCCTTGCGACCTGACAAGGGAAAAAGTACGATAGTCGCGGGAGAAAAGGCTCGGACACAGAATAAATATCTATCGCGTCTCAGCGGCCTTTTTCTTTCTTACACCGGGCGCGGCGCGTTCTTTCTTTTTGGGCAAGAGCCAAAAAGAAAGAATGGGGGCGCATCCACGCAGGCTGCGTCCTTTGAGAAAAACAAACAACAAATAATCATTAATCTGCGTTTTCAGTAAATGGTAATCATTGAGGGGGGTGCACACCATGCCTGACCGCAAAAGGCGCTGGCGGCTTTTGCAGCGGCTGCTGCGTGGGTATATCACCGGGCGCTTTTCCCTGACGGCGGAGCCCTGCCGCGTGGACGGCCCCTGCCTGATCGTGGCGAACCATGTCACAAACTGGGACCCGCTGCTGCTGGCCATGAGCTTTCCCGAAACCCCCGTTCGCTTTGTGGCGAGTGAGCATCTTTTCCGTCACGGCATCCTTTCCGACGTCATCGAATGGGCTGTGGCCCCGATCCCCCGGCGCAAGGCCGCCTCCGGCGCGGACACGGTGAAGGCCGTGCTGCGCGCGTTGAAAGCGGGGGACACGGTCTGCGTCTTCGCCGAGGGGGACGCAACCTGGGACGGGCTCACGCACCCGGTCTTTCCGGCCACGGGCAAGCTCGCCCGCGCCGCCGGCGTGCCGCTTGTGACCTACCGGCTGGAGGGGGGCTACCTCAGCCTGCCCCGCTGGTCGAAAAAACTGCGGCGCGGCAGGATGCGCGGCGCGCCCGTCGGGATCTATGCGCCCGAAGAACTCAAGCGATACAAAGGCCCGGAGATCACGGCCCTCATCGACCGCGATCTCTTTGAGGACGCCTTTGCCCGCCAGAAAAAAGAGCACGTCGCCTTCCGGGGCAGAAACCGGGCCGAGGGCATCGAGCGCGGCTTCTTCATCTGCCCGTGCTGCGGGAGACTCGGCACGGTTCGCGGGAGAGGGGACAGGGTCCTCTGTGACTGCGGGCTGAATCTTCTCTATACCGAGGAGGGCTTCTTCGACCCGCCGACGCCTGTCGCAAGCATTGCCGAATGGGAGGCGCGCCAGCAGGCGGCGCTGCGGGAGCTTGTGCAGAACGCGAAGGGCGTTCTGTTCTCCGACGGGGGGCTGCGCCTTGCGCGCGTTGAAAGCGGCCACCGGGAGACGGCGCTCGGCGCCGGGATCCTGTACCAGCACCCGGAGGCGCTGGAAATCGCGGGGCATTGCTTCCCCCTCCGCGCGATCGACAGCATGGCCATGGTAAAGGACAACATCCTGCTTTTTTCCGTGGGGGACGCGTACTATGAAATACGCGCATGCGCGCCCTGCTGCCTGCGAAAATATCTGCTGACCTGGAATGCAAAAAACTGAGGAGAGAGCAAATGGACTATTCTGCCGCGAACACCGAGCTTTGGAACTTTATTCTTCAGTGCGGCCTCATCGCCGGGGCGATCCTTCTCTGCAACGTGCTGCGAAACCGCGTGAGAATCATCCGCAATGCCATGATGCCGGTGTCGGTGATGGCGGGCTTTCTCCTGCTGCTGCTCAAGTATGTGGGCCTTGTCCGTATTGACAGCGAGATCATGGAGATCCTGGTCTATCACGGTATCGCCCTCGGCTTCATCGCCATGTCCCTTCGCGTGACGAACAAGGCGGCGGACAGCGCCGACCGCGCGGCTCTCAAGTCCGGGGCCGTCATCGTGAGCACCTACATGGTGCAGGGCGTCGTGGGCCTTGTGATCAGCACCCTGCTCAGCCTGACCGTCATGCCGGGGCTTTTCCGGGCCTCCGGCCTGCTGCTGCCCATGGGCTACGGCCAGGGCCCCGGCCAGGCCAACAACGTCGGCACCAGCTATCAGAACCTCGGCTTTGCCGGGGGGCGCAGCTTCGGCCTTGCCATCGCGGCGGCGGGTTATCTCTGCGCCTGTGTGGGGGGCGTAGCGCTGCTGAACATCCTGGCAAAGCGCGGGCACGTCGCCCCGGCAAAAAAGCAGAATGACGATGATCTCTCCGTCGGCTTTTTCCAGGATCGAAACGAGCTGCCCGTGGCCGACTCCGTCGACCGCCTCTCCGTGCAGCTTGCCATGGTCTTTGTAACGTATCTTGCAACCTACCTTGTCACCCGCGGGCTCACCGCGGGGATCGCCGCGCTCTCCGCGGGCCTTGCCAATACGGTGAACACCCTTCTCTGGGGCTTTAACTTCATCCTTGGCTCCGGCGTTGCGATTTTGCTGCGCACGCTTTTGGAAGCGGGAAGGGCGCGCGGGATCATCGCGCGGCAGTATCAAAACAACTATCTTCTCAACCGCATCTCCGGTTTCTTCTTCGACATCATGATCGTGGCGGGCGTCTCCTCCATCAATTTCGAGGATCTCAGCGGCCTCTGGCTCTATTTTCTCCTGCTTGCCGCAGCGGGCGGGGTGTTCACCTGGGTGCATCTCAGGCGCGTGTGCAGATGGGCCTATCCCAATTATTACTATGAGGGGCTTATTTCCATGTACGGCATGATGACCGGCACCATCTCCTCCGGGATCTTACTCCTGCGCGAGCTCGACAGCGACTTTCATACCCCCGCCGCCAACAATCTGGTCAGCGGCAGCAGCGTGGGCATCATCCTCGGCGCGCCGGTGCTGGTGCTGGTGAGCCTCGCGGCAAGATCGGACGGCATGGCGCTCGTCGTGTGCCTCATCGCGGCGGCCTATCTCGGGGCGCTGCTCCTGCTGCTGAGAAAGCTCGGCGCCGGGAAAAAAGCGGAAAACGGCATTCACAAAAGCAAATAAATGTTTTATAATCTGACCATATAAAGAACAGGGGAGACAGGCGCATGAACAGAGAGAAATTTGACCGGATTTCCGCAGGCGCGGAAAAAACAGCCGTGGCGCTTGTTGTGCTGCTGGTCTTCCTTTTCATGCTGTATCTCACCGGCTGGGCGTTTGTGCAGACCAGCGTCCTGAGTACGGCGGACCCCTCCGGCGAGCATATCGAGTTTACCCGGGACAATGTCTTTCTCAATATCATCGTGCAGGCCATCCTGCTGGCGGCGGGCTATCTCTTCTTCCGCCACGGGGACCATGTGCGCGTCTCTCGGATGGAAAACGCCCTGATGTTCTGGCTTTTTGCCTTCGGCACGGTCTTTATCGCCACGACGAAGCTGAGAAGCCCGGTGTTCAGCGACTCCTTCTTCGTCACCTACGGGGCGCAGCGGGCGGCGTTGGGGGACTATGCCGTCCTGGAGGAGGGCTATTTTTACCGCTTTCCCTTCCAGCTCGGCTATGTGCTGTATTCGGAGATCTTTATCCGCGTTTTCAATTTCCTCCTGCGCGGCGTGCCGGAGGGCTATGCCGTGCTCGCCCTGCAGGAGATGAACCTCTTCTGGCTGATGCTGGAATACCACGCCCTGATCGAAATCGCAAAGCTCCTTTTTAAGGACGTGCGCATCCACAAGATGACGATCCTGCTGCTCTTTTTCTGCCTGCCGCCGGTGTTTACCACCACCTTCCTGTACGGCAACATCCCGGCCTTCTCCTGCGGCAGCGTCGCAGTGTGGATGTTCCTGTGCTATATGAAAAAGGGCGGGCTTCCCTATGCCGTGCTCTGCATTGCGTTTCTCACGCTTGCGGTCACGCTCAAGCTGAATCTGCTGATCGTGTGCGTGGCGGTCGGCGCGGTGTGGCTGCTGCGGGGGGTCAAAAAGCGCTCGCGCGAGGCACTGGTGTGCCTGCTGCTGGGGGCGCTGTGCGTGCTGACGCTGCCGAACGCACCGCAGAAGCTCTATGAAAAGCGCGTCGGCGTCCGCTATGGGGACGGCATCCCCATGATCGCCTGGATGGCCATGGGCTTTTCCGAAGGGCACGCCGCCCCCGGCTGGTATCGGGAGGATCACACGGTCACGGCCTTTGAGCGCAGCGGCCACGACCCGCAGGCCACCGCGGAAAACGCGCGGCAGGTGCTCGCGGAGCGCGCGGCGTATTTTGGCAGCCACCCCCGGGAGGCGCTCCGCTTTTTCAGCGAAAAGCTGCGCAGCCAGTGGAACGAGCCGAGCTACGGCTCCCTCTGGGTCAACCGGGTTTTTCCCAGCTACAGCGAGAAAGGGGCGCTGTATCGCCTGATCTGCGAAAGCGGGGAAAAGGTGGTGCTCGCCGTGATGGATAAGCTCCAGCTTTTTGTCTACATCAGCACACTGGCGGGGCTTGTGCGCATGTGGCGGAAGAGGGATCTGCTGCGCATGCTGCTGCCGCTGATTTTGCTGGGGGGTCTTTCGTACCACCTGCTCTTTGAGGCCAAGAGCCAGTACGCCATGCCCTATTTCGTGCTGATGATGCCGATTGCCGCCTACGGCCTGTTTGCCTTGTTCAGGAGGGTTGCGCTTCGATAATGACAAAAGACAAGCTGACGATCGGGCAGGGCGAGAGCCTGCCTGCCGCGTGCGCGGCGCTCTGGCGCGAAAACCGCCTGCCGTTTCTCTCGGGGCTTCTCGCGGGCCTTGCCGCCCACGGCTACGCCTTCGGGAATAAGCTTCTGAATCATGACGAGATCGAATCCCTCTTCGGCAAGGGGGCGACGGTGACCTCCGGCCGCTGGGGGCTGGAGCTTGTGAAGCTCCTTTTCCCGGACTGGTCCATGCCCTGGATCTACGGGATTTTGAGCCTGCTGCTCATCTCTGCGGCCGCCTGCCTGATGCTCCGGGTGCTGGACGTCCGCGCCGCCGCGCTCAGGGTCGTGCTGCCCGCGCTGATTTTGACTTTTCCCTCGCTCACCGGCAATTTCTGCTTCATGTTTACCAGCGCCGCCTATGCCTGGTCGTTTTTCCTGGCGGCGCTTTCGGTCTTTCTGTTCTGCCGGGGCGGCGTGAAAAACGCGCTTTTGAGCGCCGCCGCGCTGGTGCTGGCGCTCGGGATCTATCAGGCGTATATCTCCGTCTCCGCGACGCTCTTCGTCCTGCTCATGCTCCGCGATACCCTGGACGGGGAGCGGACCGTGCCGGAGGTCATCCGCTTCGGGGTCAAGGCGCTCGCGATGATGCTCGCCGCCATCGTCGTCTACTACGGCGTGACGCTGCTGGTCTTTCGCGTGACCGGGGCGGAATTCAATACCTATGTGACCGAAAATGTCAACGGCGCGGTGAGTCTCCCGCGCCGGGTCCGCATGGCCTATGACAACTTCTTTTATATCTTCTCCTTCCGCAATTTCTATCTCATCACGAGCGAGGGTCTGCGCTATCTGCATATCGCGCTGGGGCTTGTGACCCTCGCGGCGCTGGGCGCGCTTACGATCAAGACCAAAAGCTTCCTGCGCATGGCGCTCACGGGCGTGCTGCTGCTCCTGCTGCCGCTCAGCATCTGCTGCATGTTTCTCATCATGTCGCGCGAGTCCATCCACACCCTCGTCCTCTACAGCTTTGTGGGCGTGTATCTGCTCATGGGTCTCACGGCGGAGCGGGTGCGGGGCTTCCGGGGCTTTTCCGCCGGAGCGCTTCTGGCCCTGCCGCTTGCGGCGGTGGTGCTGGGCAACGTCTATTTTGCCAACATGTGCTATCTCAAGCTCACGCTCCAGTATGAAAACGCCCGCGCCTTTTATACCACGCTCCTTGCCCGCGTGGAGGGGACGGAGGGCTTTGATGAAAGCTGCGCCGTCGCCATCCTCGGGCGGCAGGAAAATCTGCTGCACGAATTCCCGGAGCTTGACACGGAGCTCTTCATGGGCGTGAACCGGGAGCTTGTGAACATCTATTCGCGGGAAAACCTCCTGCGCTTCTATCTCGGCCAGGACCTGCCCTTCGCGGAGGAAGCGGCGGCGCAGGCGCTGGAAAACGACCAGCGCGTTCTCGCCATGGCGGAATACCCCTACGACGGCTCGGTCCGCAGGATCGACGACGTGATCGTGGTGAAGCTCGGATAATTTAAATAAGAAAGAAGACAAGCGATGGAAAAGCTTTTTATTGACCTGCACTGTGATACCCTGCTGACCATGCAGCAGAAGGACTGCGCGCTCGAAAACGCCCCCGGGCACATTAATCTCAAGAAACTCGTAAACGGCGGGGCGCTGCTGCAATGCTTCGCCGCGTTCATCCCCGCGCACGACTGCGCGGAAAAGTATAACATCCGCGAAAACGGCTGGGACTTTTTCCTGCGGCAGGCCGCGCTCTTTGACCAGATGGCGGGCATGTACCCAGAGCGCCTCGCCCCCGCGCGCTCCATGGCGGACATTGAGCGAAACCGCGCTTCCGGTATCGTCTCCGCCCTGCTCACGGTGGAGGACGGGGCCTGCGTCGAAGGGAAGCTTGAGCGTCTGCAAACCATGGCCGATCTCGGCGTGCGCCTTATCACGCTCACCTGGAACTATGAAAACTGCTTCGGTTTTCCCAATTCCCCCGATCCCGCTCTGCACCGGAAGGGCCTCAAGGACTTCGGCCTGGAGGCGCTTGCGGAGCTGAACCGGCTTGGCGTCGTGGTCGATGTGTCCCACCTCTCGGAGGGGGGCTTCTGGGACGTGGTACGGGAGAACAAGAAGCCCTTTGTGGCCTCGCACTCCTGCGCCCGCGCCCTGTGCGATCACAGCCGCAACCTCACGGACGCGCAGCTTCGCGCCCTGGGGGACGCGGGCGGCGTGTGCGGCGTGAACTTCTATTCCAAATTCCTGCGGGAAAACGCCGATCACACGGAAAACGCGGACATTCTGCGCCACCTGGCATACATCGCCGATCACGCCGGAATCGAGGCGGCGGCTCTCGGCTCCGACTTTGACGGGATCGACTGCACCCTGGAGATGGCGGACTATTCCGGTCTTGCCCGCCTCGGAGAGCAGATCGCGGACCGCTTCGGCTATGACAACGCGGAGAAAATCTGCCGCGGCAACGCCCTGCGCGTTTTTGCCGAGGTGATCGGATAAGCCCATGGAATACGGAAGCGAATTCGATCTCGGCGCAAATGAGCCGTTTCTCGGTGGGGGGCCGCTCCCGGAGAGCTGGCAGCTATTCCGCAGCGGGCGCGACGCGCTCAAAGCCTTCGCCCGCCTTGCGGGGAGGGCGCGCGTGCTGCTGCCCGCCCTCTGCTGTGAGTCGATGATCCTGCCCTTTCTGCAAAACGGCTATGAAACGGGCTTTTACCGTCTGCGGGCGGATTACAGCGCTGACGCGGACGATGTAATCGCAAAGCTCCGGGACGGGGACGTGCTGCTCTATATGCGCTATTTCGGCGTGACCCCCTTTTCGGACGCTTTTTTACAGGAACTCCGGGAGAGCGGGAGAGACCTCCTCTTTCTTGAGGACAGGACGCACGACATCCTTGTGCCGCGCGCGGGTGGATTTCAGCCGGACGCGACGGCGGCGAGTCTGCGCAAGTGGGCGGCGCTGCCGGAGGGCGGCATGCTGGAAACCGGGCTCGGCGTCGTCCCGGCCCCGACGGACACGCGCTACGGCGATCTCCGCCTTTGGGCGATGGAAAAGAAGAGCGTCTATCTCGAAACCGGGGACGAAGCGCTGCGCACCGCGTATATGCAGGCGCTGCGCGAGGCGGACAGCCTTTTGGACGAAGGTGCCGCGCCCGCGGCGATGCACCCGAAATTCCGGGAAATCGTACAATCGCTTGATCCTGCCAAAATCCTGGACGCCCGCCGCCGCAATCTGAAACGGCTGCGGGAGGCTCTCACGCCGCTCTTTGAGGACGGGACGCTCCGCCTCATGACCGACGCCCCGGAGAAAAGCGGCCTGTACCTGCCCGTGCTGGTGAAAAACCGGGACACTGTCCAGCGGGAGCTGATCGCGCGAAAGCTCTTCTGTCCCGCCGCCATCTGGCCCGAGCCGCCTGAGGCCGCAGGCGTCTGCCCGGTGAGCCATGCCGTCACGGAAAGCATGCTCTCGCTTCTCTGCGACCAGCGCTATTCGGAGGCGGACATGGACTATCTCGCGGGGAATGTGACGGAGATCGTGAGACGGTTGACATAATATAGAAAGCAATCCCCGGTGAAAGCGTACCAGCGCGGCACACTTTCACCGGGGATCGTGTTTATACTCTTATATGCGTATCAGGTTAACTTAGCAAGCCCTGAATCTGACCTCCCTTTGGAAAAAGGGAGGTGGCCGAAGGCCAAGGCTCTGTTTAAGCTTTATGCAGCCCGGCCGATCCCTCAGTCACAGCCTCGCGGGAGATCGGCTGTGACAGCTCCCTTTCGCAAAGGGAGCTTAGAAGCTGCATTAAGCCGATACGCATATACTCTTTATGCCGTCCCCAGGGGAGTGGCGTTAAAAATTAAAGTAGATAAACGGCGTAAAGCTCGCGCTGATCAGAAACAGCACGCACACGCCGAAAAGCGCGAGATACAGAAAATTCAGCAGCAGCGAGCGCGGGGCGCTGTTTTCCTCCGGCAGACGCAGCACCGGGAAGGAGAAGAGCAGCGCGAAGGGGACCGTGAGAAGCTTGGAGGCGACGGACGTGTCCAGCGAGAGCAGCGCCCGCCAATCCGTGGGGGCATAGACGAACATGCCGCGCAGCACGGCGGCAAGCTGCCCCGCGTCCGTGAGATTGAACATCACCCAGCCGAGATTCACAAGCGCGAAGGTCACAAGCCAGCACAGCAGTACCGGCATGCGCTCAATGCGCTCGCCGATCACAAGCTTTTCAATGAGCAGCAGCACCCCGTAGTAGAGACCCCAGAGCACGAAGTTCCAGGACGCGCCGTGCCAGAGACCCGTGAGCGCCCAGACCGTGAGGATATTCAGCACGAAGCGGGCGCGCCGGACGCGGTTTCCGCCGAGGGGGATGTACACATAGTCCCGGAACCACAGGGAGAGGGTGATATGCCAGCGCCGCCAGAATTCCGTCACGGAAAGAGAGGCGTAGGGGTAACGGAAGTTCTCCGGCAGGGTAAAGCCGAAGAGCCTGCCGAGGCCGACCGCCATGTCGCTGTAGCCGGAGAAGTCGAAGTAGATCTGTAAGGTGTAGCAGAGCGCCGCCAGCCACAGTGCCCCCGTCCCGGCAAGGCGCGGCGCGCCGTAGATCGCGGCGGCGACGGCGGCAGCCTGATCGGCAAGCAGCACCTTCTTGGCAAGTCCCAGCAGAAAGCGCCGCATCCCGTACACAGCGCCGTCCCATGTAATCTCCCGACTCCCGAGCATGGGCGCGGTTTCACCGTAGCGCAGGATCGGCCCCTGCAAAAGCTGGGGGAAGAAGGAGACGAAGAGCAGGAAGCGCCAGAAGCTTTTCTCCGCCCGGATCGTGCCGCGATGAAGGTCAATGCTGTAGGCGAGAAGCTGGAAGCTGTAGAAGCTGACGCCCGCGGGCAGCAGCAGCCGAAAGCCGAGGCGTGCGCCGAAGATCCCGGCGAAAAAGCCCAGATACTTGCACACGCCAAGAAGCCCCAGCACAAAGCCGACGGAGAGCGGGAAGCAGAAGCGAAAGCCCTTCTCCGCGCCGAGACCGCAGAGCCATACCAGCGCCGCCGTGCCGACCAGCAGCGGCAGGGCCTTCGGCGCGCCCCAGGCGTAGAAAAAGAGAGAGGCCGCGAGCAGCACCCCGTTTCTATAGCGCGGGGCGGGGGAGAGATAGTATAAAATCAGCGTGAGCGGCAGGAAGAGGAACAGAAAGCTGAGAGAGGAAAACAGCATACCGCTCAGCCCCCTTCCGCGTTCGGCAGCGTCGCGCCAAAGTAGTCGATGCCGCCGACAAAGAGCACCGCGTCAATATCGTGCTCTTTGATATAATCCGCCATCACAAAGGGGCGTCCCAGCTCGGAGGCGAAGGAGCGCAGATCCACACAGTATGTTTTGGAAAAGCCCGCCGCGAGGGGCTTTACCACCGCGTTGTCGTAGGAGTCGCCCATCACGAGAAGCTTTTTCCCGGGCTTGCCGGTGTCGAAAATCAGCTCCCCGCAGTCCACGCCGAAGACGCTCCCGTAGGAGACATTTTCCAGCTCGCCCGCGACAAAGAGCACCTGCATCCCGTAATCCGGGATTTGCCCGGCGGGGATCGTGACCGTCATGGCGGGATAGTCGTAGAGATTGACTGTGAAATCCTCCGCCGGGACGCCCTCGACCCCCGCGGCGCGGGTGCCGCGATAGCAGGCGGGCACACTGTGCCGCCCCGCAAGCGGCAGGGGGGACACGCCGAGCAGGGCGCAGAGCTCTTCATAGCCCCGCCGGGAGCCCTCCGCGTTCCAGTGGTGGTCGGTTTTGAAAAAGTCGCGGCGGTAAGCATCGAAGGAATCGACGCGCAGCCCTTCCACATGCCCCGCGGGGAGCGTCAGCCCCGCCGCGAGACAGTCAAAGAGCCCGGATTTCTCCCCGGTTTCAAGGTTCAGATCCCGGTCCGTCTCAAGGTAGTAGACATAGAAATCAACATCGGGGGAAGCCTCCGCCCAGGCGGAGATTTTCCGGGCGCTCTCGGTGAGGGCCGCCGCCTTCTCGGCAAGCGGGACCGGCCGCATGACCAGCATGTCCCGGAAAAAACAGACATCCCGGAAGCCCACATAGCCGCCGCCCTGCCCGAGGGCGCGGATGAGCGGCAGGGCAAGGCCCGTGTCGTAGATGTTATAGAGCTTCTTCATGTGGATGGCTTCGGGGATCTGATCGGCCAGCGCGTCCTCCGCCGCCGTCTGATAGTCTCCGCTGAGAAACGCGGCGGGGCTCCACGCGGGCCAGCGCCTTGCAGGGCGGTTTTCATAGAAAATCTCTGTGTCGGGGGACAGGAGCGCGCGCCCCAGCCCCGCAAGCAGAAACAGCAGGCAGAGCGCCGCCGTGATCATCTGGATTCGTCTTGTTTTCATACTGCGCCTCAATCATAGACCGCCGACAAATCGACCTTGCCGCGGATGCCGCCCACGACCGCCCGGTCCGTGAACTGCCACATGTCATAGGGGTAGGGAAACTCCGGCAGGCGGTTATAGCGTGTGTAGCTCGCCAGCCACACGGGGTATTTTGCCAGCGTGTGGAAGGCCACATGGTTTTTGAAATAGTTCTGCCCGGAGTACACGCCGACGGCGTAACCGCCGTCCTCCACGGCGCGGCAGAAGCTCGTGATCACCTCATAGCGCCGCGTTTTGTGGAGCCTGTCCGCGCGCCCGAAGGGGTACTCGCCGGACTGCTCGGTGTCGAAATATACCGGCAGGTCGAGCGGGAAGCCGTTTAAGAGGCTCAGCACCAGCGCGGCCTCCTCCTGCGCCTCCCGGACATTTACGGCGGTGGAGTAGAAATACACGCCGACCTTGAGCCCCGCGTCCTTCGCGCCGCGCAGGTTCTGCTTAAAGCATTCATCCTCATGCAGAAGCCCGGTCTCCCAGCCGCGATAGCCCGCGCGGACGATGGCAAAGTCCACACCCTGGGCGCGCACGGCCTCCCAATTGATGCCCTTGTTGTGATAGGACACGTCGACGCCGAGCGCCTTTGCGTGTTCGCCGTATTCGTTGAAGTAATGGAGCCTGCCGTCCATGAGGTGCAGCCCCGTCAGCAGGTTGCTGCTTGTGAGCAGATAGTATTCCTTCCCGCCGCTCAGCTTCCAGCCCCAGGGACTCTCCGGGGTCGGCTCCGGCGTGGGGACGGGCGTCGGCTCCGGCGTGGGCGGCAGGGGCGGCTCCGTCGTCGGGATATAGTAGGGATCAGCAGTGAGGGAGACCGGCTCCTCCGTGCTCAGCGCCCGAAACCGGTGCAGGGAATAGAAGATCGACACCAGGGACGTGAGCATGATCAGCGCGCACACGCACAGCAGCGCGATCAGAAGGGCCCTTCGTCTGTCGGGCTTTTTCGTGTTCTGTTGTTGCTCGCTCTCGTGCATGCGCGTGACCGTTCCTTAATATAATAGATAGGGCAATAATACTTTGCCGCCGGGAAAATGTCAAGGCGGGAGCGCCTGACAGCGTGGTTCCTTACCTCCCTTTGGAAAAAGGGAGGTGCCCCGCAGGGGCGGAGGGATCGATCCCCCAGTCACTTCGCGACAGCCCCCTTTTTCCAAAAGGGGCTAACTTTGCGTATCCCGCAAGCGGCTGGGGGAGGCAAGACACTCTTGTACACCCCAGGCAAGTGTGCTACAATAGATATATGTCGATTGATTTTGAAAAACAATATCTGGACGCGCGCCGGAACCTGATCCTCAGCGACTTTGCCGCGCTCAACCCCATGCAGCAGGAGGCTGTGCTGGCCACGGAGGGGCCGCTTCTGATCCTGGCGGGGGCGGGCAGCGGGAAGACCACAGTGCTCATCAACCGCATTGCCAAGCTTTTGAAGTACGGCAGGGCGGGGGACTGCGAGGAGATCCCCGGCGACGCGGACGAGGCGCAGCTTGCGCTTTTGAAACAGGGCGGGGAGGAGGCCAAACGCCTCGCCGCCTGGGACCGCGTGGAGCCCTGGCGCATCCTCGCCATCACCTTCACAAATAAGGCCGCGGGCGAGCTCAAGGAGCGCCTTGCCAATCTGCTCGGCCCCGAGGCCGAGGATATCTGGGCCTGCACCTTCCACTCGGCCTGCGTGCGCATCCTGCGCCGGGACGCCGAACGCCTGGGCTATTCCGGCTCCTTCACCATCTATGACACCTCGGACAGCATGAGCTTATTAAAGCACATCGTCAAGGACATGGAGCTGGACGAGAAGACATACGCGCCGCGCGCGATCCTCTCCGAGATGGGCCGCGCGAAGGACGAGGGGGTCTCGCCCACGGAGTACCTGCAGAACGCCGGAGCGTCGTCCGATTTCCGCCGCCGCAGAATGGGGGAGGTCTATCAGGAATACGCCCGCCGCTGCTTTGCCGCGAACGCCATGGACTTTGACGATCTCATCTCCAACACCGTGCGGCTGCTGGAGCAGAACCCCGACGTGCTGGAGTACTGGCAGCGCCGCTTCCGCTACGTGCTCATTGACGAGTACCAGGACACGAACCGCCTGCAATACCGTCTCTCCTCGCTCCTGGCGGGGGGCTGGGGCAATATCTGCGTCGTGGGCGACGATGACCAGAGCATCTATAAATTCCGCGGCGCGACCATTGAGAACATCCTGAGCTTTGAGAGCCAGTACAAGGGCTGCCGCGTGATCCGCCTGGAGCAGAATTACCGCAGCTCCTCCCACATCCTGGACGCGGCCAACGCCGTCATTGCCCACAACTCCCAGCGCAAGGGCAAAGAGCTGTGGACCAACAAGCCCGGAGGCGAGCTGCTGACCCACTACTTCGCCGACGACGAGCGGGACGAGGCCCGCTATGTCGCCTCGCAGATCCTCTCGTCCTACGGGCGCGGGGCCAACTGGCGCGACCATGCAGTATTATACCGCATGAACGCCCAATCCAACCAGTTTGAGTACGCCTTCAAGCAAAATTCCATCCCCTACCGCATCATCGGCGGCACCCGCTTCTTCGACCGGGCCGAGATCAAGGACGTGCTGTCCTACCTCTGCCTCATCTCCTCCCCGGCGGACGATCTGCGCCTCGCGCGCATCATCAACGTCCCCGCCCGCGGCATCGGCGCGAAAACGGTGGAGCAGGTCGCGGAGCTTGCCTCCGCGCGGCATGTGCCCATGTTCGACATCCTGCTTAAGGCCGAGGAAATCCCGGAGCTGCAGCGCAGCGGCCTGAAGCTCAGGCTCTTTGCCAACATGATCCTCGAGCTGAAGGACTTTGCCGCTTCCCACCGCCCGGACGAGCTGCTCGACGAGCTGCTGGATAAAACCGGGTATGTGCGCATTCTGGAGGAAAAGAACACCAACGAGGATACCGCCCGCGCCGAGAACGTGCGCGAATTAAAAACCGGCATCCTGACCTATATGAAGGAATCCGGGGACGAGACGCTGGAGGGGTATCTGGCAAACGTCGCGCTCTACACGGACATGGACAACTACGATTCCGACGCGGACGCGGTGGTGCTCATGACCATGCACAGCGCCAAGGGCCTGGAGTTTCCCACGGTCTTCGTCGTCGGCATGGAGGAGACCATCTTTCCCGGCACCCGCGCCATCGGCGAGCCGGAGGAAATGGAGGAGGAGCGCAGGCTCTGCTATGTGGCCATCACCCGCGCCAAGGAGCGGCTCTATCTCACCTCCGCCCACCAGCGCATGCTCTTTGGCCGCACCACGGCAAACCGCGTCTCCCGCTTCGTCTCGGAGATCCCGGAGGAGCATATTCAAAAGAGCATCCCGCGCGCCTACGCCTATCAGAGCCGGAGCCGCGAGCCTGCCGCGTCCATCGCCGCCGCGCCGAAGCCGCCGCGCGCCCCGGCCTTTCCCGCGCCCGCCGCGCCGAAGAGCGCCCCCGCCGTGAGCTTTTCCGTCGGCGACAGGGTGCGCCACAAGGCCTTCGGCGAGGGGGAGATCATCAAGATGACCCCCATGGGCGGGGACTTTCTCGCGGAGATCCGCTTTGAGGGCGCCGTCAAAAAGCTCATGCTGCGCGTAGCCTCGCAGAATATGGAGAAGATAAGCTGACGCATGGAAGCGGCATGGAAAAGCCTTGACACAGAAACTCCGAACCGCTATAATAAAAATATATAGGTATCGGCTTAACGCAGCTTCTAAGCTCCCTTTTAAAGCTTAAACAGAGCCTTGCGCAGATTCTGTTTCGATCCCTCCGGCCTTCGGCCACCTCCCTTTTTCCAAAGGGAGGTCAGATTCAGGGCTTGCTGACGAAACCCGATACGCATATAAAAATATAAAAGGCGTTGCCGAAAAGCGGCTCCGCCCAGTTAGAGGTTTATCTTATAGAGAAACCGTCACTTGGCAGAGTGGCGGTTTCTGCTCTTTACAGTAATCGTTGCTGTTTGCCAAAACACGACTGCTTATGAACAGAGGATGATGAATGAATATCAACGGCTTTGAAATCGAACGCAAGTTTCTCATCGCCATGCCGGAGCGGGCGTTTCTCGAGCAGTGCGAGCGCTCCGACATTACGCAGACCTATCTTCTCGGGGCGGAGAACACCACCGAGCGCGTGCGAAAGCGCGTGCGCGGGGAAAACTGTGAATATACGCACACCGTCAAGGTCAAACTGAACGATATGCGCCGCATCGAGACGGAGAACGTAATCGACGAAAAAACCTATCAGGAGCTTCTCAGGCGCGCCGACCCCGAAAGGCGGCCCATCGAGAAAACGCGCTGCTGCTTTACGCACGACGGGCTTTTGTGGGAGCTGGACGTTTTTCCCTTCTGGAGCGACCGCGCCTTCCTGGAGATCGAGCTTACCGACGAGAGCGACCGCTTCACCCTGCCGCCGGGCATCCGCCTGATCCGGGAGGTCACGGACGATCCGCGTTACACCAACGCCGCCCTGTCCCTGCAAATCCCCGAGGAAGCCATCTGAAACAGCAAACCCGAAAGGATGATGATTATGAAAAAGGGAATCGCACTTTTGCTGCTTGCCGTTTTCTGCATGGGTCTTGCCGCCTGCGGCACACCGGCAAAGCCGCTGCCGACGCCGACCCCCGCGCTGACTCTGACCCCGGAGCCGACGCCGGAACCCACGCCGGAGCCGACCCCGGAACCCACGCCGGAGCCCACGCCCGTCCCGACGCCCGCGCCCCCGGCGGGGGAGCGCGTGACCGTCTCCATTGAGCGCACGGAGCTCACTGCCATGGACCCGCAGACGGGGGAGAAGTGCATCCTCCGCTTTGCCTATGACACGCCCGTCATCGAGGTGGAGCGCAACCCCGCCGCCGCGCAGAAGATCAACGAGTTCATCGCCATGCAGAACGAGGCCTTCTATACCGGCGAGGATTACGGCGACGGCTCCGGCACGGGCTACAACAACATGCTCACGCTCGCCGAGGACCACTATCTCTACCAGGTGGAGAGCGGCAATTCCGCCGCCGTCACGGAGCTGAGCGCCGACCGCAGCGTCTCCGTCGTGCGCAACGACGGTATCGTCCTGACCCTGCTGCTGAGCGATTACAGCTACCTCGGCGGGGCGCACGGCGGCGTCGTGACCCGCGCCTACTGCTTCGACGTCGCAACGGGCGAGCTGCTCACCCTCGAAAAGGTCAGCACCGACAAGGCCTCCTTTGCCCGCAGCCTTGCCGACGCCATGATCGAGCAGGCGAGAAACGACCCCGCGACCATGGAGCGCATCGACCTGCTGGATCTCGATCTCGCCTCCGCTCTCTCCGCGCTGGTGCGCGACGGGTCCTGGTACTTCGACTACGACGGCGTCGTCGTCTTCTCCGACGATTATGAGATCAGCAGCCACGCCGCGGGCCCCATCAGCTTCGTTGTCCCCTATGACCGCGCCGCGTCCTACCTGCTGCCGCGCTATATCCCGGAGGCCCCGGCGGAGTCCGCCGCTTTCTATGTCGTGAATGCCGGGAACATGAGCGAGGGCGTCACGGAGATCGTGGACATGGTCAAGCTCGGCGAAAACGGCACGACCCTGTACCTGCTGGTAAACGGCACGGCCCGCGATGTGCGCCTCACGCAGGTGGCGTATTCCGACGTCTTCTATGAGACGGCGCAGCTCTGGTCGTGCAGCATGATGACAAACTGCGCCGTGCAGATCTCCACGGTCATTCCCGAGGGTATGCCGAATCTGCGCATCAGCTATCGCGCCGAGGACGGCCTGCGTTATCTCTATCTCACTGAGAGCGGGGAGGACGGCAGCCTCATCCTGGCTGACGAGAGCATCCGGGCCGTGGGATAAAAAATATCGAGCTTGCACAGAAAAATGCTTGACTTTATGAGCCTCTCATGTTACACTACTCAAGCCGCATTGAAAGGGTAAAGAAGATGAGGTTCGCCCTCCACCCTGAGAGCGAGTCCTGTAAAGAGGGAGGAACTATTCATGAAGCATGCTATCATCGTGACCGGCGGCAAGCAGTACCGCGTGGCCGAGGGTGACGTTATTTTCGTTGAGAAGCTCGATAAGGCTGCCGGCGAGAAGGTTACCTTTGATCAGGTCCTGGCTGTCATCGACGGCGACGACGCCAAGTTCGGCAAGCCCGCCATCAACGGCGCCAGCGTCTCCGCCAATGTCGTCAAGAACGGCAAGGGCGCAAAGGTTCGCGTCTACAAGATGAAGGAGCAACCTAATGGCACATAAAAAAGGTATGGGTTCTACCAAGAACGGCCGCGACAGTGAGTCCAAGCGTCTTGGCGCCAAGAGAGCCGACGGTCAGTTTGTTCTCGCCGGCAACATCCTTGTCAGACAGCGCGGAACGAAAATCCACCCCGGTACCAATGTCGGTAAGGGTAAGGACGACACGCTGTTCGCCCTCGTGGACGGCACCGTGAAGTTCGAGCGCATGGGCAAGGAGCGCAAAATGGTCTCTGTTTACGAAGAGATCGCCCAGTAAATGACCGAAAGGCCGGACATAGCTATTACTATGTCCGGTCTTTTTCTCTCTTTTTTTGGAAAAACCGCCGTCAGCGGCGGCGTATCCTGACAATTCCTGTACAGGGAGGATAAGCAGATGGAAGGAGCGGCTGACCGCAACAACGCAGTCCTGCGGCTGAAGGGCCGCCTGCTGGCCTGGTTTTCCAAGCCGGCCAACATCATCCTGCTGGTATTTCTGATCGTTTTGCTCGTGCTGACACTGTATCCGCTCTTTTCAATGCTGACCGAGACGTTCACCATCCACGCCGGGCGCGAGGCGAGAGCGGCGAAGGAGAGCGCGGGCGCGATCTCGCTCTATCATTTCCGCCGCCTGTTCGCCACGGCGGAAAACGATTACAGCCGTATCCAGTTTTATGAGCCCTTTTTCAATACGATCCTTGTTTCCCTTTCGGCGTCGGTGATTGCGATTGCCTTCGGCGGCGCGGTCGCGTTCATGGTGACGCGCACCAACCTCAAATACGTAAAATTCGTCTCGGCGGTCTTCACCTTCCCGTATATCATGCCGTCGTGGACGCTGGCGCTGTTCTGGGAAAACTTCTTTAAAAATGTAAACATCGGCCTGAAAACCTCCAACGGCATTATGGCCGCCGTGTTCGGCGTATATATGCCGGAATGGTTCGTTTACGGGGCCTTTCCGATCGCGCTGGTGCTGGGGCTGCACTATGCGCCCTACGCCTTTATCCTCATCGGCGCGATGCTGCGCAATATGGACGCGAATCTCGAGGAGGCGGCCACCATCCTCCGGACAGGGCGGCTGCGCATGATCTGGTGCATCACCATCCCCATCGTGAAGCCCGCCATGATGTCCACCTTCCTGCTCGTCTTCGCAAGCTCCATGAGCGCTTATTCCGTGCCCGTGTTCCTGGGCTCGCCGGTGCGCTACTACATGCTGTCCACCAAGATGAAATCCCTCATGGACAGTTACCCCGGCCAGGCGTACATCATCGCGGCGGTCATGATCCTGCTCGGCATTGTGATCCTGCTGCTGAACCAGCGGGTGACCAACAGCCGCAAGCGCTTCACCACCGTGACGGGCAAGAGCGGGCAGATCAGCCGCATCAATCTCGGCAGGGCGAATACGCCGCTTGCGATCCTGCTTGTGATCGTGCTGCTGCTGGTGGCGGTAGTGCCGCTTGTGACCTTTGCGATGGAGTCGGTCATCATCAAGGCCGGCGACTACAGTCTCAGCAATATGACCCTGGACTTCTGGATCGGCACCAATCTCACGCAGCGCCTGGATCAGGGCGATTCCACGGGGATTTTGCTCAACCCCAAGGTGTGGAGCGCGCTGGGCTACAGCCTCGGCCTCGCCGCGACCTGCGCTTTCGTGGCGGGAAGCTGCGGCATCCTCTCCGGCTACAGCGTGGCAAAGCGCCGGGGCAGCAGGCTTGCCAATATCGTCAACTCCCTGTGCTTTTTCCCGTATCTGATGCCCTCGCTCGCGCTGGGCGCGGTTTATCTCGCCATGAGCGCCAAAATCCACTGGCTGCGCGGCTTTCCGCTGCTGGCGCTGGTGGGCTCGGCCAAGTATCTGCCCTTCGCCTCCCGCTCCGGGCTGAACGCCATGCTGCAGCTGTCCGGCGAGATCGAGGAGGCGGCCGTGATCACGGGCGTTGCGTGGTGGAAGCGCATGCTGCGGGTGATCATCCCCATCCAGAAGCCGAGCTTTCTGTCCGGGTATCTGGTGCCCATGGTGTCCTGCATGCGGGAGCTGTCGCTCTTCGTGATGCTGGTGCCGACCAGCAATACGATTTTGACCACCATGCTGATGCAGTATTCCGAAAAGGGCTGGGCGCAGTTCGGCAACGCCATCAACCTGCTCATTATCCTCGTGGTGCTGCTGGTGAATTTCGCCGTCAACAAACTGACGGGCGCGTCAATCGACAAGGGAATAGGTGGATGATATGCCGGAGATTATTCTGAAAAACGTATCGAAGAGCTTTGGAAAGATCGTAGCCGTGGAGGAGCTGAACCTGCAGATCCTGGACAACTCCTTCGTCACGCTGCTGGGGCCGTCCGGCTGCGGCAAAACGACCATCCTGCGCATGATCGCGGGACTCGAAACGCCGACGGAGGGCAAAATCAGCATCGGCGGCAGGGTGGTGTTCGATTCCGAGAGGGGGATCAACCTGGCGCCGGATAAGCGGAACGTGGGCTTTCTGTTCCAGAACTACGCCCTCTGGCCGCATATGACGGTGTACCAGAACATCGCCTTCGGCCTGGAGAACATGCGCTGGGACAGGGACAGGATCAAAAAGCGCGTGGACGAGCTGCTGAGGATGCTGCGCATCGAGCAGTACGTCAGCCGCTATCCGAGCGAGCTCTCCGGCGGCCAGCAGCAGCGCGTGGCCATCGCCCGCACCCTGGCTCCCGGACCCGAGGTGCTGTTCATGGACGAACCGCTCTCCAATCTGGACGCGAAGCTGCGCATGGAGATGCGCACGGAGCTCAAGCGCCTGCACCGGGACACGAAGTCCACCTTCGTCTATGTGACGCACGACCAGCAGGAGGCCATGACGCTCTCCACCATGGTGTGCGTGATCGAAAAGGGAAGGCTGCAGCAGTACGCGCCGCCGCTGCCCATGTACAAGAATCCGGCCAATCTCTTCGTGGCGGAATTTCTGGGAAACCCCGCCATGAATCTTATCGAGGGCCATCTTTGCGCAAACGGCGAAGTGAGCTTCGGCGGCATGCGCGCAGGCTTCGAGGCGTCCAACGCCGTCACGCTGCGCGAGACGGACGTGGTTCTCGGCATACGCCCGGAATACATCGAAATCACCGGCGAAGGGAAGCTGGAGGCGAAGGTCTATTCCACGCTGCCGTCCGGCATGGAGACCACGGTCAAGCTGGATCTGAACGGCATCCCGCTGACGGCGGTGGTGTTCGGGGACGTGGACTTCCCGGTGGACAGAAAGGTGCGCCTCCGCTTCGACAAGGCGGTGCTGTTCGACAGGCAGAGCGGCAAAAACATCGCAAACGGCACGCTGTGCCTCCATTAAACTTGCATTTGCCTGAAAACGATGATAGAATAAAAACATAAATATGGGGATCGGGTTTCATCAGCTGACCCGACGTAAGCGCTTGCCTCCCCCCCAGCCGCGAAGCGGCGTCTCGGGGGGAGGTGCCCCGAAGGGGCGGAGAGGGGGCTGTCTTGCAGCCAGCCTGGGTGCAATCGTGGCCCCTCTCAGTCACGGCGCTTGCGTGAGACGCGCCGCGACAGCTCCCCCCGGCAGGGGGAGCCAAGGCCGCCTTGCTTGTACATTTGCTGAGTTAAGCCGATACGCATAAAAGAAAATATGGGCTTGAAGAATCACACGGGAGGCATTATTACCATGAAGAAAATCCTGATGCTCGCGCCGGTGCTCGCGCTGGCTTTGCTCTTGTGCGCGTTCCCCGCGTATGCGGATGTGGCTTCCGATGTGGAAGCGGGGCAGGGCATGGATCACGACACGCTGGTGCAAAAGGCGATGGCCGAGAGCGGGCCTTTCGTCGTGTACGGAAACACCAGCCGCATTTCCACGGCGGCGGAGGACTTTGCCGCCCTGTACCATATCTCCGTTGAATCCAACAACCTCAAGGATCAGGAAATCTATACCAAGCTGCGCAATGAAAACGGCAGCGGCGCGGCGGACATGGTCATGATCCAGGACGGCGCGCAGCTTGTCGACGCGATCGACGAGGGGCTGGTGCTCAATTTCGTCCCGGCCTCCGTGCAGGGGGCGCTGGAGGAGAGCGATCGGGAGCCCGCGCTGGTACACCAGTACATCAACAAGCTCTTTATTTACAACAATCTGGGCGACGCCGTCCCCGCCGTTCATAACGTGTGGGAGCTGACCGACCCTTCCATGAAGGGCAACGTGATCTTCAAAAACCCCGAGACCGAAAAGGTGAACATGAACTTTCTCATCATGTGCACCAAGCCCGAGTGGGCGGACAGACTGGCCGAGGCCTACAAAGACTGGAAGGGAACCGACATTGACCTGGGTTCTTATGAGAACGCCGGGTACAAGTGGGTGGCGGAGTTTCTCGGCAACGTGACCTTCGGCAAATCCGATACCTCGATTGCCGAGGAGGTGAGCCAGAGCACCGCGGCCGGCAAGATTGGCCTCTTTACCCTCAGCAAGCTGCGCTCCTCGTCCGTGCTGACGGAGAACCTGACCGTGGCGCAGTACGACGCGCAGAAGGGTGGCTACAGCGTCAAGCCCTTCTCCGGCTTCATGTATCCCATGTACACGATGGTCAATACCAAGGCCACGCGCCCCTATACCGCGATGCTCTTCATCGAGTATCTCATGAGCGAGCAGGGCTTTGAGCCCTGGGGCAAGAGCATCGGCGCGTATTCCGCAAACCCCTCCTTCAAGGTCAACGAGGGGGATCTCAGCATCGACGTATGGAAGGCAAACCTCGTCATGGAGGACGCAGAGTATATTCTGGACAGCTTTGAGGTGGAGGACTTTATCCTCCGGCACTGCCAGAACTGATAGCGGCGGCAGCATGTCGGCGGGGCGGTTTTGCCCGACCCGCCGCTTTTTGCGCTTGAGCGCCGCGCATGGATAACATCCCGCTGATAAGGAGGGGAGCGATATGGCTTCAGCATTTGTTGATAAAGCGCGCATCACGGTGCACGCCGGCAAGGGCGGCGACGGGGCCGTGGCCTTTCACCGTGAGAAATATGTGGCGGCAGGCGGCCCGGACGGCGGCGACGGCGGACGCGGCGGCAACGTGGTCTTCCGCGTGGACGAGAACATGTCCACGCTGATGGACTTTCGCTACAAACGCAAATACGTCGCCGGAAACGGCGCCAACGGCGCGGGAAAGCGCTGCTACGGCAAGGACGGGGAGACGCTGTACATCAAGGTCCCCCGTGGCACCGTCGTGCGCGATACCGAATCGGGCTCCATCATGCACGACATGTCCGACGGCGAGGATTGGATCGCCGCAAAGGGCGGGCGCGGCGGCTGGGGCAACATGCACTTTGCCACCCCCACGCGCCAGGTGCCCCGCTTTGCAAAGCCGGGGCTTCCCGGCGAGAGCCACGATATCACGCTGGAGCTCAAGCTCCTCGCGGACGTGGGGCTTGTCGGCTTTCCAAACGTGGGCAAATCCACCCTTCTCTCGGTGGTGAGCAAGGCCCACCCCAAAATCGCAAACTATCACTTCACCACGCTCTTCCCAAATCTCGGCGTCGTGTATGTGGATGAGGGCGTGTCCTTCGTCATGGCGGACATCCCCGGCATTATCGAGGGCGCGTCGGAGGGCGCGGGTCTCGGGCACGATTTCCTGCGGCACATCGACCGCTGCCGCCTGCTTGTGCATCTGGTGGACGTCTCCGGCAGCGAGGGGCGCGACCCCGTGCAGGACTTTGAGGCCATCAACGAGGAGCTGCGCGAATACAACCCGGAGCTTGCCGAGCGGCCCCAGATCGTCGTCGGCAACAAGTGCGACCTGCTGGGCGGGGAGCACGGGAACATCGAGAAGCTGCGCGCGCATGTTGAGGCGAAGGGCTATGACTTCTTCGAGCTCAGCGCCGTGTCCCACCAGGGGACAAGGGAGCTTGTGAAGGAGTGCGCCCGCCGACTGAAGGAGCTGCCGCCGCTTGCGCCCTATGAGGCGGACTATGTCCCGCCGGAGCCGAAGGTGGACAGCTCGGGCGAGCTCACCATTGAGCATTTTGACGACATGTGGCTCGTGGAGGGGCCGTGGCTGCAGCGCCTGGTGGCGACGGTCAACTTCTCCGACTATGAAAGCCGCATGTACTTCGACCGCATCCTGCGCGAGGCGGGCGTGTTCAAGCGCATGGAGGAGATGGGCGTGCGTGACGGCGACACCGTCAGCATGTATGATCTGATGTTTGAGTACAAGGACTGATGAGTGAGAAGAGAAGAGCGCGGCTGCGCATGGCGTTCAGAATCCTGCTGCTTGCGACGGTCTGCTTTATCTGGGGCAACTCTCTGCTGTCAAAGGAGGACTCGGCGGCGTTCAGCGGAGAAACGGCGAACTGGCTTCGCCGCCTCGGCATCCCGCTGGAGGACGACAACATCCTGCGCAAGCTTGCCCATTTTGTGGAATTCGGCCTGCTCGGGTGCGAATTGAGCGCGCTGCTGCGCCTGCGCGGTATGAAAGGCCTGCAAAACGTCTGCTACAGCGCGCTGGCGGCGTTCTTTATCGCGGCGGCGGACGAGACGATCCAGATCTTCTCCGGCAGGGGCGCCCTGCTTTCGGACGTGCTGCTGGACTTCACCGGGGCCATCGCGGGCATCGTGATCCTGAACCTGCTCATGAAGAGGATCGAGAAGGCCTACCGCAGCAGGCTGTAAAAAAGAAAAAAATAGGACGGCTGCCGGGCAGTCGTCCTATTTGCGCTTTTTATGCTGATGTACCGGCTTCTTTGGGGCATAGGCGCGCATGGCCTCATGCTCGCGCTTCAGCTCCCGGCAGAGGGCGGCGGCGCTCCAGGCGCTGTTTTGCTCCGTGAGCACGGCCTTGAGGGCGACGGCGGCCCCGGAGGCGCGCATCGCGTCCAGCAGGGGAGAGGAGAGCGTCTCCATGACCAGCATTTCCTCCGAAAAGAGCTCCGCCTCCTCCGCCGGGGCGAAGCCCTCCCGCCCGAAGAGAGAGCCGATGGGCCGGGCAAAGTCGGCCTCTCCGACCTCCACAGCCTCCAGCCCCGCGCGCAGGGCCGCGACGCGGATCTTCATGCGCTTGTCCGCGTCATGGATGTTGAAAAGCAATACCTTCGGCATATGATGCTCCTTATAAAAATACTTGTGTCACCAGTGCGCACACTGGTGACTGAGAGGGGCCACGATTGCACCCAAGCTGGTTGCAAGACATCCCCCTCTCCGCCCCTTCGGGGCACCTCCCCCCAAGACGCCGCTTCGCGGCTGGGGGAGGCAAGTGCTTATGTCGGGTTGGCTGATTAAACCCGATACGCATATATAATATATGCGCCGTACAGGCAAATTCAATGACCCAGGCAGCGCCTTCTGCGCGGATAACACAAGAATATATGGATATCTCCCGCTTGTCAAGTCGACTTGCAATTTCCGACGCGATACGCTATACTGAGCGCCGTTACACGGGAGGTGACGCGCGTGCGCTTCAAAAAGTACATCGGCGACCGGGCCTTTTACCGGCGGCTCTCCGTCATTCTGATCCCCATTCTGGTCCAGAACCTCATCACAAATTTTGTGAGCCTGCTGGACAACATCATGGTCGGACAGGTAGGGACGGAGCCCATGTCCGGCGTCGCCATCGTAAACCAGCTTCTCTTTATTTTCAACCTCTGCATCTTCGGCGGCCTTGCGGGCGCGGGCATCCTCACGGCCCAGTTTTACGGCAGCGGGGATTCTAAAGGCGTGGCCGACACCTTCCGCACCAAGCTCTATATCGCCCTCGCTGCGGTGCTGGGCTTCTGGGCGGTATTCACCTTCGGCGGCGATACGCTGATCCGGCAGTTCATCCACGAGGGGACGGAAAAGCTGGACATGGAGGCCACCTTCCGCCACGCGAAGGACTACCTCACCATCATGCTTTATCAGCTCCCGCCCTTCGCCCTGCAGATGGCCTATGCCAGCACCCTGCGCGAGACGGGGGAGACCGTGCTGCCCATGAAGGCGGGCGTCACGGCGGTGCTGGTGAACCTTGCGCTCAATTATATCCTCATCTTCGGCAAGCTCGGCGCGCCCGCGCTCGGCGTGGAGGGCGCGGCTGTCGCCACGGTGATCGCCCGCTATATCGAGTGCGCCATCATCGTGCTCTGGACGCACACCCACCGGGAGCAAAACCGCTTCCTGGATACCGCCTTTTCCACCTTCCGCATCCCCGGTGCGCTTGCGCGGCAGATCGCCGTGATCGGACTGCCGCTTCTCATAAACGAGCTTTTGTGGTCGAGCGGCACGACCTTTCTCGGCCAGTGCTACTCCATGCGCGGGCTGGAGGCCGTCTCGGCGGACAATATCGCCCGCACCGTCTCCAATCTCTTCTTCTGCGCCTTCCTCTCCATGGGCAGCGCCATCTCCATCATCGTGGGCCAGCGCCTCGGCGCCGGGGATCTGGAGGGCGCGGTGGAGGAGGATCGGAAGCTTCTCGTCTTTTCCGTCGCGCTGTGTACCTTAGTGGGCGTTGTGATGGCGCTTTTCGCCCCGCTCATGCCCCGCATCTACAACACCTCCGAAAACGTCCGGCACCTTGCCGCGCAGCTCATCCTTGTGACGGCGCTCTTCATGCCGGCCTACGGCTTTACCAACGCCTGCTATTTCACCCTGCGCGCGGGCGGCAAGTCCTTCATCACCTTCCTTTTCGACAGCTGCTATCAGTGGGTGCTGGTGGTGCCGCTGGCCTTCGTGCTCTCACGCTATACCGCGATGCCCCTTGTGCCCATGTCCTTTGCCATTAACTGCATGGAGCTTATCAAGTGCGTGCTCGGCTACATCCTCGTCAAGCGCCGCGGGTGGGTCAAGGATCTCGTAAACGGGTAATATATCGCCCTGCCGTCGGCAGGGCGCTTTCTTATACTCCCAACAGACTCAGCGCGAGCTTTGCGAAGAGACCGCCGAAGCCGATGCGCGCCACATCCTCCGCCGCGCAGATGGGGAGCTCCGCGATCAGCTCCCCGCCGACCGTGACGCGCAGACTCCCGACCCGCTGCCCCCTGCGCACCGGGGCCGCGGCGGAGGGGTCGAGCGTGAGGGCGTAGGACGGCTCCCCGCCCTTCGGGGCGAGACGGTAAGCCGGGCCCTCCGCCGTGAGGGGGACGCGCTTCTTCCTGCCGAGCTCCACGGGCAGCGCGGGCAGGGGCTTTCCGTCGGAGAGGGGGATGAGGCGGAAATTGGCAAAGGCGTAGCTCAAAAGCGTCTCAGCGTCCCGGTTGCGCGCATCGGCGCTCTCGGCGTGCATGACGACGGCGATGTACTCCACGCCGTTTCGCTCGGCAGTGGCGGAGAGGCAGTAGCGCGCCGTGGAGGTGTACCCGGTCTTGAGCCCCGTGCAGCCGGGATACCAGTACACCAGCTTGTTGGTGTTGGCAAGCTCGAAGCTCCCGCCGCGTATGCTGTCCATCCAGATCGTGGTGTACTCCTTGATACCCTCGTGGCGGATCAGCTCCCGGGATATGACGGCAACGTCCCGCGCGGTGGTGTAGTGCTGCCCGTCGTCAAACAGGCCGCTGCAATTGGAAAAGTGCGTGTGCGTAAGCCCCAGCTCCTTGGCCCGGTCGTTCATCTTCTTGACGAAGGCCTCCTCGCTGCCGCTGAGATGCTCCGCCATCGCCACGGCGCAGTCGTTGGCGGAGACGACCGCGATGCACTTGAGCATGTCGCGCACGCTCATGCGCTCGCCCGCCTCCAGATAGACGCAGCTACCGCCGAAGGAGGCCGCGCGCTCGCTCGCCACCACGGTATCCTCAGCGCTGATCGCGCCGTTTTCCATAGCCTCGATGATGAGCAGCATGGTCATGATTTTGGTCACGCTCGCGGGAAAGCCGGGCTCGTCGGCCTTCTTTTCGTACAGCACCTCGCCGGTCTCCTTCTCCATCAGGATCGCCGACGGGGCCGAGATGTTCAGCACCGGCGCCTCCGCCGCGGCGGCAGGGGCGCAGGGGAGTGCCGACAGGCACAGGGCAAGAATCAAACTGACGGTGCGTTTCATAGCTTCCTCCTGAGCAATCAGAATTGTGCGGTGTTGCCTTAGGAAACTATGAATGACAAAACGGTTTTATGCAGCGGTTTACCGAATTATGTATAATTCGACATTATTCAGCAACAAATTCATGACGAAATTGTAACCGACATGCCCGCGACATGCGGGTTTTGAACACTTTCAACAGCTTTTTCAACAGTTTCAACAAAGCATAAAATTCGCGCATACTCAGCAAAGGGTGGACATAACACGATTACAGAAAAGAAACAGCGACGTGAAAAATTCATACTCTGACGCTTGACGGCGGGGGACGCAGCGGATACAATAAGGGGCGAAATGAATGCCGGGCGCTGGCCCGGGGAGGAGCGGCGAATGAGACGGTTTTTCCGATGGGACAAAAAATATCTGTACTGGGGGATCACGGCCTTCTGCGTGATCGCCTGTTCCATCCTGTTCTACATGGCCCTCAACTATCTGGACGAGCTCAAGCAGGGTCTCACGAGACTGCTGGAAATCCTCAGCCCCTTTATCTTCGGCCTTGTGATCGCCTATCTCCTGAACCCGCTGGTGAAGCTCCTGAAAAACCGGGTCTTCGGCCCTCTCTTTGACAGGCTTTTCCGCAAAACGGAAAAGGGGAGCCGCGCGGCGCGCATGATCTCGGTCATCCTGGCGGAGATTTTCATGCTGGCCCTCATTACCGGCCTCTTCTTCCTCATCATCCCGCAGTTATACAGCAGCATTGAGACCATCGTGGTAAACTCCCCGACCTATATCGAATCGCTCACCAACTGGGCCACGAAGCTTCTGGCCGACTATCCCGAGATCAGCAAATACGTCGCCCAGACCCTGGGGGACGTGAACACCAACATCATCTCCTGGCTGCAGACGACCATCCTGCCGAAGCTGGGGAGCCTCCTGTCAAACGTCGGCACGGGCGTGCGCTATGTGGTGACGACGGTGTATAACCTCGTCATCGGCGTGATCGTCTCGGTCTACGTCCTCTATGATATGGAGGGCTTCAAGGCGAGGGCCAAGCGCCTTCTCTACAGCTTCATGAGCGTGGAATCCGCCAAGAAATTCCTGGACGCCCTGCGCTTTACCGACCGCACCTTTATCGGCTTCTTGAACGGCAAGCTCCTGGATTCGGCCATCATCGGCCTGATCTGCTATATCTTCTGCGTGATCTTCAAAATGCCCTACGCCCTGCTTGTGAGCGTGATGATCGGCGTGACGAATATCATTCCCTTCTTCGGCCCGCTGATCGGCGCGGTGCCGAGCGCCATCATCATCCTGATGGTCGACCCGGTCAAGTGCCTGGTCTTCATCATCTTCGTCATCCTGCTCCAGCAGCTCGACGGCAACTTCATCGGCCCGAAGATCCTGGGCAACTCCGTCGGCATCAGCGGCTTCTGGGTCATGTTCTCCATCATCGTGGGGGCGGGGCTCTTCGGCTTCTGGGGCATGGTGCTCGGCGTGCCGATCTTCGTCGTGATCTATACCTTCGTCAACGAGGGCATCAAAAAGCGCCTCCGGCGCAGCGACCTGCCGGAGGAGGAGAAGGACTACGAGGGCGTGGATCACATCGACCCCGTGACGCTCAAGGCAGATTTCGAGAAAAATTGGGTTCTGATGAAGGCAGTTTTTCGCAGGAATACTTTGTGTATTGCAAGAAAAAGTGACAAAATCAGAGCGCGATTTTTCTGAAAGATGCCGAAGGCGGATTGTGCGGTGTTGCCTTAAATAAATTCACCGCCGGAAGCTCCGGCGGTGAATTGCTTATCGGTGGGCGAGCGTTTTGCTTGCCTCCGCGAGCGCGGCGCAGAGGCAGTCCGCGTCCTCCTCGGTATTGAAGCGGCTGAACCCGATGCGAAGCGCCCCGTCGATAAGGCGCGGGTCCATGCCGATGGCCTCCAATACGTGGCTGCGCGCGCCCTTTTTGCAGGCGGAGCTGCGGGAGACGTAAATTTCCCGCGCCTCGAGAAAGTTCATGAGCACCTCGCTCCGAAAGCCCGGCAGGGCGACGGAGAGGATGTGCGGCGCGGCGGTATCCAGAACGCGCACTTCCGGGATCTCGGCGCGGAGCCTCTCGGCGGTCCGGGCTTTGAGGAAAGCCATGTGCGCGGCGTTCTCCTTGAGCCCCGCCTTTGCGATGCGCGTGGCCTCGCCGAAGGCGGCGATCTGCGGCATGGCCTCGGTCCCGGCGCGGCGTCCGTCCTCCTGCGCGCCGCCGAGAAGGAACGGGCGCAGGCGCAGGCCCTTGCGGATATAGAGCGCGCCGATCCCCTTGGGCGCGTGGATCTTGTGCCCGCTGATGCTGACGAGATCGGCCCCCAGGCTCTTCGGTGTGAAGTCCAGCTTCATGAAGCCCTGCACCGCGTCCGTGTGCAGCAGGGCCTGCGACCCGGCCTCCTTCAAAACCCGCGACATGGCGGCAATATCCGTCACGGCCCCGGTTTCGTTGTTGACCAGCATGAGCGAAACGAGTATAGTATCAGGGCGGAGGGCCGCGCGCAGCGTCTCCGGCAGGATCGCCCCGCTGCGGTCGGGCTTGAGATAGGTCACTTCAAAGCCACGGCGCTCCAGCTCTTCGGCGGATTTTCGCACCGCGTCATGCTCCACAAGGGAAGTGATGACGTGCCTGCCCCTGCGCGCCATCGCGTCCGCCCCGGAGAGCAGCGCCCAGTTGTCGCTCTCAGAGCCGCAGGAGGTAAACACCAGCTCTGCGCTCTCGCAGCCCAGCGCCCCGGCGACGCTCCTGCGCGCCCGGTCGAGCAGCTTCTTCGCCTCGCGCCCCTTGGTGTAGGTGGAGCTGGGGTTGCCGTAGTCGTTCAGCATCGCGTCCAGCGCGGCCTGAGCCGCCTCGGGGCAGACCCGCGTCGTGGCGGCGTTGTCAAGATAGTGTTCCAATTATGTTAACCTCTTTATGTAAATAAATTATGTAAAATGACCTTGCCCTGCCTTCCCCTTGAGGGGAAGGTGGCATGGCCGATCCCCCGCGAGGCCATGACGGATGAGGTGGAGGTCATGTCTTTAACCAAGCTTCGTACAGGCCGCGAGGGTGACACCTCATCCGCCCCTTCGGGGCACCTTCCCCTCAAGGGGAAGGCAATACACAGAAGGAGAACAGCATGAAGTATATTATATCCACTCTCGGCTGCAAGGTCAACCAGTATGAGACCCAGGCCATGGAGGGCTTTTTATCCGAACGCGGCTTTGAGCGCGCCGTACCCGGCGAGATCGCGGACGCCGTGATCGTCAACACCTGCGCCGTGACCGCCGAGAGCGGGCGCAAGTCCCGCCAGACCATCCGCCGCCTGCGCGACGAGAACCCCGGCGCGGTGCTGGCCGTGTGCGGCTGCTACTCCCAGATCGAGCCGGACGCGGTGCAGGAGATCGGGGCGGACGTGATTTTCGGCGCGGCGGACCGGCAGAAGCTGGTGGACGCGGTGGTCAGGGCCTGCACGGCGGGGGAGAAGACCCGCGACATTGACGAGCCCTTCAAGCGCCGGGAGATCGAGCGCCTGCCCGCCGGGGCGGTGGATCACCGCACCCGCGCGATGCTCAAGATTCAGGACGGCTGCGTGAACTTCTGCTCCTACTGCGTCATTCCCTATACGCGCGGGCGGCTGCGCAGTCTCCCCTGCGACGAGGCCGCGCGGGAAGCCGCGAGGCTTGACGCCGAGGGCTACCGCGAAATCGTCCTCACCGGCATCGAGGTCGCCTCCTACGGCGTGGACCTGCCCGGAAAGCCCGGCCTTGCCGACGTGATCGAGGCTGTGGCGGCGGCAAGCCCCCACATGCGCATCCGCCTCGGCTCGCTGGAGCCGACGGTCATCACCGAGGATTTCTGCAGGCGCCTTTCCGCGACGGGCAAGCTCTGCCGCCACTTCCACCTGTCCCTGCAATCGGGCTGCGACCGTACCTTAAAGGCCATGAACCGCAAATACGATACCGCGACATTTTTTGAAAAGACGGAGCTTCTGCGCCGCTATTTCCCCGGCTGCGCCCTGACCGGCGATCTCATCACCGGCTTCCCCGGCGAGACGGACGCGGACAACGCCGCGACCGCCGCCTTTCTCGAACGCTGCCGCTTTGCCGCCATGCACGTCTTCCCGTACTCCCGCCGCCCCGGCACGCCCGCGGACGCGATGCCCGACCAGTGCCCGAAGAAGGTGAAGGAGGAGCGCGCCCATGAGCAGCAGCGCCTGTGCGACGCGATGCACCGGGACTTTCTCGCCGCCTGCGTGGGTCAGACCCTGCCCGTGCTGTTCGAGTCGGAGGAGGACGGCTTCTGCACCGGCCACAGCGACACCTATATGCCTGTGCGGGTCGAGGGCTCGACCCTGCGCGGTCAGCTCCTCGACGTGCGCATCGAGCGCGTCGAGGGCGAGACCCTGTGCGGCGCGATTGCGTTTGACGTTCCTTTGCAGAGAAAACTTGACGAAAACTGAAATACTGTGTAGAATGAGCATAACCTCGTAAGAGGCCACCGGAGCAATCCGGCGAAAGGCGCGCTGTTGAAACTATGGCGGTTGGCCACTTCCCGATGAGGGGAGGTGGGGCTTATGGATAAGCGGAGAATCCTTCGCTTTGTGCTGTGCCTCATCGTGATCCTTGTGATCATGCTGTACATAGCGCCAAAGGCTTACTAAGCTTTTTAAAAGCTTGTTGACCGCCCGGCTGGTCCCCGAGCGGTCAACTAATTATTCGACTGCATAGGGTCAACCGTCAAATCAACAGCGCCCTTTTGTATTTTCATTATACCACGCGGGGATGTTTTGTCAAGCGGTGAAAACGCTGTCCCGGATTCCGGGAATTGACAAACCGTGACGCAACGGGTAGAATGAGCACAAGCTCGCAAGAGCCTACCGGAGCAATCCGGCGAAAGGCGCGCTGTTGAAACTATGGCGGTTGGCCACTTTCCCGATGAGGGGAGGTGGGGCTTATGGAGAAGCGGAGAATGCTTCGCTTTGTGCTGTGCCTCATCGTGATCCTTGTGATCATGCTGTACATAGCGCCAAAGGCAACCTAAGCTTTTAAAAGCTTGTTGACCGCCCGGCTGGCACCCGTGCGGTCAACGAAAGTTGAATCTCGTATCGGGCCAACCGTCAAATCAACAGCGCCCTTTTGTATTTTCATTATACCACGCGGGGATGTTTTGTCAAGCGACAAAGCGCCCCGCGTTATGAAAGACGTCACCGAGTCCCAGACCTTCGTCATGCCCGCCATGGACGCGGTGGTCTATGTGATCTTCCAGCCGCTCGGCTAAAAACAATAAAAAGATGCATGAAACAGCCCCGTTTTCGGGGCTGTTTCGTATAAATGGCACATTGACGAAGCATCGTTACATATTGTAAAATGTGTGGGATCATAAAGGAGATGGGTACAATGCTGAGAGATCAGGTCTATAATTTTGCGCCGGGGCCGTCCACCATGCCGGAGAGCGCGCTGAAAACCGCGGCGGCGGAGCTGCTGAACTTCCGCGGCAGCGGCATGTCCGTCATGGAGATCAGCCACCGCAGCGCCCTGTTTCAGGAGGTCTTTGATTCCGCCTGCTTAAAGCTCCGGCAGCTCATGAACGTGCCGGACACGCATGAGATCCTGCTTCTGCAGGGCGGCGCGACCACGCAGTTTGCCGCCATCCCCATGAACCTTCTGGAGGGCGGGACAGCCGATTACGCCGTGACGGGAAACTTTTCAAACAAGGCCGCCGAGGAGGCGGAAAAGTACGGCACGGTGCACATCGCGGCCGATACCAAGCCCACGGGCCACGACCGCATCCCGACCCAGGCGGAGCTGCGCCTCACGCCGGACGCGAAATATTTCTACTACTGCGCGAACAACACCATTTACGGCACCGAGTGGCAGTATGTGCCCCAGACGCCCGCGCCGCTCGTGTGCGACATGTCCTCCGACATCCTCTCGCGCGAGGTGGACGTGTCGAAGTTCGGCCTCATCTACGCGGGCGCGCAGAAGAACATGGCCCCCGCGGGCCTCACGGTGGTGATCGTGGACAAACGCCTCGCGGGACGGGAGCTGCCGTACACCCCGAAAATTTTGAGCTATAAAACCATGATCGAGACCGGCTCCATGCTCAACACCCCGCCCTGCTGGTGCATCTACATGCTCAATCTCACGCTCGACTGGGTGATCGCCCAGGGCGGCGTCAAGGCCATGGACGCGAGAAAGCGCGAGCGCGCGGGCCTGCTCTATGATTTCCTGGACGAGAGCCGCCTGTTCAAGGCCCACGCCCTGCCCGGCTCCCGGAGCTTTATGAACGTCACCTTCCGCACCGGGGACGCCGACACCGACGCCGAATTCATCAAGGGCGCGGCGGAGCGCGGCCTTCTGAATCTCAAGGGCCACAAGATCGCCGGGGGCATGCGCGCCTCCGTCTACAACGCCATGCCCGTGGAGGGCGTGAGGGCGCTGGTCGACTATATGAAGGAGTTTGAAGTCAGACATGTTTAAGATCAGAACCATGAACACCATTTCCGAGCACGGCACCGGGGCGCTTCTCAAGCGCGGGTGCGAGGTCGGGCCGGACGTGGAAAACCCCGACGGCATGCTCATCCGCAGCGCGAATCTCCACGGCATGGAATTCGGGGAGAATCTTCTCGCCATCGCGCGCGCCGGCGCGGGCTTCAACAATATCCCCATCGAGGAGTGCGCGGAGCGCGGCATCGTCGTCTTCAACAGCCCCGGCGCGAACGCCGAAGCCGTCAAGGAGCAGGAGATCGCCTCGCTGGTCATGTCCTCGCGCGATATGATCGGGGCCATCGACTGGGTGCGCAGCATCGCCGACAAGGGCGACGAGATCCCGGAGATGGTGGAGCGCGGCAAGTCCTCCTTCGCCGGCCCGGAGCTTCTGGGCAAGACCCTCGGCGTGATCGGCCTCGGCGCGATCGGCGCGCTCGTTGCCAACGCCGCGCTCGATCTCGGCATGGTGGTCTACGGCTACGATCCCTTCATGTCCGTGGACGCCGCCTGGCGCCTCTCCCGCGACGTCATCAAGGCCGAGGATGTGGACACCATCTACGCCAAGGCCGACTATATCAGCATCAACGTCCCCTACAACACCCAAACCCACCACATGTTTGACGACGAGGCCTTCTCCAAGATGAAGATGGGCGTGCGCATCGTGAACGAGTCCCGCGCCGAGGTGGTGGACGACGAGGCCATGACCCGCGCCCTCGACTGCGGCAGGGTCGGCAAATACGTCACCGACTTCCCGAACAAGGTCATCCTCCAGGCCCCGAACGTGATCGCCATGCCCCATCTGGGGGCCTGCACCCCGGAGAGCGAGGACCGCTGCGCCGCCATGGCCGCGATGGAGCTCTACGACTATCTCTTAAACGGCAACATCAAAAACTCCGTGAACCTGCCGGACGCGACGCTCTCGCGCATGGGCGTGTGCAGGCTCTGCGTCCTGCACCGCAACGTGCCGCGCATGATCACCCGCATCCTGGACTTCATCAGCGAGCGCAACATCAACGTGGAGCACATGATCAACAAGCCCCACGGGAATTACGCCTACACCATCGTCGACCTTGGGGAGAAGATCGGGGAGGATACCGCCGCCGCCATCCGCGCCATGGGCGACGTGCTGCGCGTGCGGGTGTTGTACTGAGAAAACAAAACAGGTTGAGAGCATCGGAACACCCCGGTGCTCTTTTTTATGGGCGGAGCTTTTCCACATTCTTTCCACAAGTTTTCCACAAAATGCTGTTGAAAAGCCTGTGGAAAACCGTGCCCGCAAAAGGGGTGGCGTCCCCCTCACACTCCCCTCTGCTGCGTTCTGTTAGAATAAGTTTTGTTATGTTGCGTTGGGTTGGGTTACGTTATGTTCAGTCTCCAAGACGGAGTCCAGGGGGAAACAATATGTATCCAGAATATAGCGTCTGGAGTCGTCGAGAATGAGCGCGCCCTTTTCTTCGGCATACAGGGTAGGGCGGTAACGGTCATTTTTCAGGTCGTTGTTGATGCGCCAGTCCCGGATGGCAATGACGCCGCTGTCAAACGGGATGATATAGCCCCTGGAGATCAGCTTCTCCATGTCAGCCTTCCGGCATCTGGCGGCACGCATGATCTTCTGCGGGCTGGCGACAATGCCGTCGTCATCACCGTGCATTCCAAGCTGAAAGTACAGCGCCTGTGCGCCGGACGGCATACTGAGAAAATCGTCGGTGTCCACGACTTCCAGACTGAACATTCTTTTCTTCGCCATAATTTAACCTCCTGTTACGAAAGTTCGCAATAATTTAAGAACAAGCACATTATAACAGAAGAGTATCTTAAAAATCAAGAGCAAGGTCCCTCTTTTTTTGAAAAATAGTTTATGCGTATCGGCTTAGCTCAGCAAATGTGCAAACAAGGCGGGCCTTGGCTCCCCCGCCGGGGGGGAGCTGTCACCAGTGCGCACACTGGTGACTGAGAGGGGCCACCATTGCACCCAAGCTGCTTGCAGGACGTCCCCCTCTCCGCCCCTTCGGGGCACCTCCCCCCGAGACGCCGCTTCGCGGCTGGGGGAGGCAAGTGCTTATGTCGGGTTAACTGATTAAACCTGCAGCCTCTTTTTTTCGGCGCGCATTTGTTCACAAACAGGTTATTGAAAAAGCGTGAAAAAAGGATATAATAATCATTCAGTGATTTTCACCCGAAGCCGAAAGGAGGGGAGCGCATGAAAAGCATCTATCTCAGAAACTTTACCGCGATGGCGGTGCTGGTCTTTTTCTGCATGATGCTCATCTGCATCTCCCTGGTCGGGATCGGGCGCATGCACGTCGTGCGCGAGCTGCAGGCAGACATGCTCGCGAGCGCCGAGGAGGTCTCGCGCATCGCCTCCGCCGTCGGGCAGAGCGATTCGCTCGACAGCTGGCTGCTCGGCATGAACGTGAGCGCCATTGCCAACTCCACCGGCAACCAGATCTTTATCGCAAACGCCACCGGCAACATCGTGCGCTGCTCCGAAAAGCCGAACGTCTGCTGCCACATCGGCGTGCAGCTGACGGAAAAGGTCTTGGATTGGACGCGGGAAAACGTCGTCTTCGGGCTTACGAACCTTGACGGGGTGTTCAAGGAGGACCGCTACGTCGTCGGCCACACCATCGACTCCGAGGCGGACGGGAGCATCATGGGCTATGTCTTCATCATCACGGCCCCCGGCAAGCTCATGGGCGACTGGTCGGCCTTCCTGATCCTCGGCGCGGTGGTGACGGCGGGGGTGCTCTTCGTGTTCATGCTGCTGACGCTGGTCTACTCCAAGCGCATGGCCCGGCCCCTGGACGAGATGGCCGCAGCCTCGCGCAAGTTCGCGCGCGGCGACTTCTCCGTGCGCGTGAAGCAGGAGTACGACCCCACCGACGAGATGGGCGCGCTCATCGACTCGTTCAACAAGATGGCAGACTCGCTGGAGAAGGCCGAGGCGCGGCGCAGCGAGTTTATCGCGAACGTCTCCCACGAGCTGAGAACGCCCATGACCACGATCTCTGGCTTTGCCGACGGCATTCTCGACGGCACCATCCCCAGGGAGGAGGAACGCAAGTACCTCATCTCCATCCGGGACGAGACGCGGCGGCTCTCGCGCCTCGTGCGGGATATGCTGGATGTGTCGGCGGCGCGCAACAACGCGGCCAATCCCAGCCGCCGCACGGTCTTTGACCTGAACGAGCTGGTCCTGCAGACGCTTCTGAGCTTCGAGGACCGCGCCACAAAGAAAAACCTGGACGTGGACCCGCAGCTTCCGGAGAACAACATCATGGTCGTGGCCGACAAGGACGCCATCACGCGGGTCATCTACAACCTCCTGGACAACGCCGTGAAGTTTGCCAAACCCGGCAGCTGCCTCACGGTGCGCCTGTACAAGGACGAAGAGAAGGCCTACGTCTCCATCAAGGACGTCGGCGAGACCATCCCGCCGGACGATCTGCCCTTCATCTTCGACCGCTTCCATAAGTCCGACCGCTCCCGCAGCCTGGATAAGGAGGGGATGGGTCTGGGCCTGTATCTCGTCAAGACCATCATCAACGGCCATGACGAGGATATCGCCGTCAAGAGCAAGGATGGCACGACGGAATTTGTCTTTACCCTGAAGCTTGCAAAGTAATATGAATGAATGAGGGATCATCATGAACAACGACTATAAGCAGCAGCCCTCCGGCTGGTACGCGCCCCTGACGCAGGAGCGACAGGAGACGGCGCCGGCGGCGGAACCGGCCCCGAAAAAGAAAAAGGGCATGCCCATGGGCCTCAGGATCGTGCTGGGCACGCTGCTGGTGGTGGGCCTGATCGCGGGCAGCTCGCTGCTCTTCGGCAAAAAAGAAGCCGAGCCGACCATCCAGTTCCCGGACTTCGGGCAGATGCTGCCGGAGGAGACCCTGCCGTCGGAGGACGAGCTGCCGGAGGATTGGAAGGACTTCTTCGATTCCTTCTACACCACCGAGGACAGCAGCCATGAGGAGCCGAAGCTGCCGGAGGTGGAGAAGCGGCCTGCCTGGCAGATGGAGCTTGTCCCCGCCGGAGAAGAGGAAATTACCCTGCAGGAGATCTACAAGTCCTGCGTGGACTCCATTGTCGCCATACGCTGCTTTGTCGAGGGCGAGCTCGGCTATTACTGGGGCACGGGCATCGTCATGAGCCGGGACGGCCTGATCGTCACCAACGCCCACATGATCGAGGGCTGCACCAGCGCGGTGGTCATCCTCCAGGACGACACGGAGTTTGAAGCCGAGCTTGTCGGCTACGACATGAGAAGCGACCTCGCGGTGCTGAAAATCGACGCCAAAGGGCTGCGCCCCGCCGTCTTCGGCGACAGCGACGCGCTCACCGTGGGCGACAGCGTGGCCGCCATCGGAAACCCTGTGGGGGAGGAGCTGCGCTCCACGCTCACAAACGGCATCGTCTCCGCCATCAGCAGGGGCATGAGCTATGACGGGCACAACATCAGCCTCATCCAGACCAACACCGCCATCAACGAGGGCAACTCCGGCGGCGCGCTGGTCAACATGTACGGCCAGGTTGTGGGCGTGACGAATATGAAGCTCATGTCCGGCTTCTCCAGTATCGAGGGCATCGGCTTTGCCATTCCGAGCGCCACCGTGTGCAATGTGGTGAACAGCCTGATCCGGGAGGGGAAGGTCGTCGGCCGCCCCGCTGTCGGCATCACGGTCGGCGCCATCGCGGATTTCGCGGCGGAGCATTATGCGCTGCCGGAGGGCCTCTACGTCTCCGCGGTCACCGAGGGGACGGACGCCTGGGAGAAGGGCATCCGTGTGGGCGACATCATCACCGCCGTAAACGGCGAGCCCGCCAGGAGCACGGACGATATCCTGAAGGTCAGGGACGGCCTCTCCGTCGGCGACACCATCCGTTTCAGCATCTGGCGCGACGGCGAGAGCTTCGACGCGGACGTCGCCATGGTGGAGTATAACGACGTGTATCAATAAAGCCGGGGGAGTGGGTCAGCTTCTAAGCTCCCTTTCGCAAAGGGAGCTGTCACAGCCGATCTCCCGCGAGGCTGTGACTGAGGGATCGACCGCCCCGTAAAAGGCGTTGACAGAACAGCATACAAGACGGAGAAATCGATCCCTCCGGCCTTCGGCCACCTCCCTTTTTCCAAAGGGAGGTCAGCAAGGGGATTGCTGGCTTGACCCAGTAAGTGCTCAAAAAAATACAGTGACGGAGAAAGCAGGGGCTGCGGCCCCTGCTTTTTCTGTCTTGACCTTTATTCGACAATCTGATAAGATAGGGAAAGCAAATTATGTAAATTATGATATGTAAATCCTGTTGGATGGGGTGATGATCTCACATGAACCGGAAAAGACTGACCGCGCTTTTGCTTGCGGCGTTCATGCTCGCGGCGCTGCTGCCGTCGGCGGCGTTCGCGGAGGAGACGGTTTCCGCCGCGGGAGGTCTTGTCAGCCTCTCCTTTACGGGGAGCGCGGACATGGAGCTTTCCAATCTCAAGCTTCTGGACGGGGCGGGGAATGTGGTCCTGCCGCTTGACGACAGGGGCGGCAGCTATCTGCTCGCGCCCGGCGTCTACAGCTACTATTATGTGGACGGCAGCGGCGCCATGCGCGTCCCGGTGACGACGCTCACGCTCAGCGGCAGCGAGGGGAAGCTGGAAATCAGCCTCGCCGACGGGACTAAACGCAGCGGCGCGGAGAACGCCGAGGCGCAGAGCGACCCGATGGAGGTGCCGCTCTGGTCCGCCGGAGAAGCCCCCGCGCGGGAAGAGCAGGAGACGGCTTCGCCCCGGCAGGACGGGCCCGCCATGCCCGTGGTTTTCCGCTGCGCTGTCGAGCTTGACTATTCCTGCCTGCGCGTCTATGACAGCGGGGGCTTTCGCATGCAGCCCTATACCGACCCCAACACCGGAAACACGCAGTATGAAAACTACCTGCTCGCGCCCGGCGCGTACAGCTATACCTACCGCGATTCCGCGAGGCGTCTTGCCGAGCTTGACGGCAGCTTCACCGTGCAGGCGAGCGGCGTGCAGTACGTCACCCTGGAGCTCACGGACGCCGACGGCGGCATGTGCTTTTCCGCCACGGCGGTAAACCCCGCCTATGCCAACGTCATTAACCCCGCCTATATCCCCGCGCCCGCCACCAGCCCCGAGGAGAGCCTGGAGCAGCTGCGCCGGGATGTTGATGTCCTCTCCGGCGGCGACGGCATGAGCGCCACCTACAACGCCGGTTCCAACGTCATCATCGGCAAAGAATCGAACAATCCCTGGCCCACGCCTGTCGTCTATGACAATCCCGCGGACAGCGGCGCGGGGCTGCGGCGCAACCTCATCCTCCGTCAGAACGAGATCGCCATCTGCGTACGCTGCCGCATCAAGCCGACCAACGAAGTCTGGCGCAGCATGTGCTGGATGATCTATGACGAGGCCATCCGCCACAGCGGCGCGCCAACCGAGGGCGACTACCTGCGCTACGAATACGGCGGCGTGACCTGCAACGGCTCCGCCATTACTTCCAGCACGCCGGGGGAGTACTATTATAAATTTATCTACGCGCCCCTCTACTTTACCACACTTGCCCAGGAGACGGAGCTCAACGGCAGGGTACAGGAAATCCTGAGCAGCCTGAATCTGTCGGGCAAAAGCGTCCCCCAGAAGATCACGGCGGTGTATCAGTACCTGTGCGAACGTGTGGAGTATGTCGAATCCGAGGACCCAATGATCTTCACCGCCTATTCCGCTCTCGTCAGGGGCAAGGCGGCCTGCCAGGGCTTTTCCGTCGCCTTCTACCGCCTCTGCCTCGAGCTTGGCATCGACGCGCGCATCGTCACGAGTCTGGAGATGGGCCACGCCTGGAACATCGTCAGCACCGGCGGCAGAAACTATTATGCTGTGGACGCCACCTGGGACGCCGGGAAGATCCGGGCACAGTGGAAATACTTTCTCAGGGGCCGCACAAGCTGGCTCACAGAGCACAAGCTCGGCGACGAGTTCATCGACGGGCGCTTCGACGACTATAACTTCCCGCTTGAGGACTACGACGGGAGCAGCCCGGAGCCGGGCACAGAGCTCAAAATCTATTCCGTGTCCATGTTCTTCGAGGGCATGCTTCGCATCCGCTATTACTTTGAAATTCCCGACGAGCTTCTGAGAATGTCGGGAGCGCGCATCCAGTTCAGCCGGGACGGGGAAGTCTTCCAGACCCTGTCCCTGTCCGACGCGATCCGCGTGAAGGAGTACTGCTGCTATGACTGCGGCATCCGCGGCGACAGTCTGGCCGAGCCCATTCAGGCGAAGATCCTGAACGGGGCGGGTCAGAACCTGCCCATCAGCTCCGAGAGCGGCGCGGTCTTCCAAAACGGCATCTACTTCTCCGCGCTGGAATACGCCAAGGAGATGAAGTCCAAGGCCACCAGCTCCAGCATGCGCGCGCTCGCCCAGGCGCTGGAGGATTACTGCTATGCCTCCGAGAACGCCTTCCGCAAGGCGGGCAACCCCCTGCGGCGCGAGGTGACCTCGGTCAGGGCGGCGGATCTCGCAAACTGGGGCGCGACTATCCGCGGACAGGCCCCGAACGGCCTGTACTACGCGGATCTCTCCGCGACGCTCGAGTCGGACAACAGCCTGCGCCTCTATCTGCACTATAAGTCCGGCGCGAATCCCGACGGCCTGCGCTACCAGATCGACGGCAGGAACGTGAGCCTGCACAAGACGGGCTACGACACCTACTTCCTCAGCGTGGACAACATCGCGGCAAACGCCCTCGATACGGCCCACAGCTTCACCATCAGCGACGGGACGCGCAGCTGCACCATTACCGCAAGCGTCCTGAGCTGCGCCAGATTGATGATCGAAAACGGCGATACCGACACCGCCAACCTCGGCAAGGCGCTCTATCTCTACAGCCGCGCCGCGGACGCCTATTTCGGATAATAGAATCCAAGGAGGGGAGAAGCATGAACAGAAAAAACAAGGCCGGGCGCACGGTCAACATCGCCCTCGGCCTGATGATCCTGCTCGCGGTGATCCTCTTCTCGCCCCTCTTCGGCTTTGGCCTGCGCTTTGCCTCGCGTGAGGAACGCATGGCGGCAGCGCGTGAGCAGTCCGCCGCGCCGGAGCCTGTGGTCGCCGCCGCCACGGCGACGCCGCGCCCCACGGCAAAGCCGACCCCGACCCCGGTGATCCTGCCGACAGCGCCGCCCACGCCGGTCCCGACGCCGCCGCCCACCCCGGCGCCGACGCCGCAGCCGGTCCAGAACCCGCAGCCGGCCCAGACTTACGTCCAGCCCGCCTGGACGCCGCCGGAGGAGCTCGCGGAGAGCGAGGCGGCCCCGGACGACGGCAGCACCGAGGGCTTCGCCGAAAACGCCCTCGCGCAGGGCGGTGAGGAGATCGGCAGCAGCGTGTCCGGCGGCGTCATCGAAGCCGGGGGCGCAGATCTCGTCTTCCAGACCGGGGACGGCATCACGGGCGAAAGCTACACGCCCCCACAGGCGGAGCCTCAGCCGCAATCCCAGCCGGAGCCTCAGCCGGAATTTCAGCCGGAGTCTCAGCCAAGCGGGGAGACCGGCGTGGAGGCGGAGCTCTTCTTCCCCGGATAATAAGCAAAAGACAGGAGCCGCGGCCCGCGGCTCCTGTTTGTACGCGATCTTTTGCTTTTTACCGGCACACGAAGCAGTGCCACTCCTCCTCGGAGCGGTGGTCGAGGATCTCAAAGCCGTTGGCTTTCAGGGCGGCGGCTGTCTCCGGCCAGCGGTTTTCGATGATGCCGGAGCAGATGAACACCGCGCCGGGGGCCATGAACTGCCGCACGATGGCGGAGAGGGGAATGATCACATCGGCCACAATGTTGGCAAGCACCAGCCTCCAGCCGCCGCCGATGCGCCCGCGAAGCCCCGCGTCGCCCAGAATGTCGCCCGCCCAGGCGGTCATGCGCTCCGGGCCGATGCCGTTCAGGGCGGCGTTTGACATGACCACGTCCGGGGCCTTGGGGTCGATGTCCACGCCGAGGCAGCGCTCGCAGCCCAGCAGCAGGGCCCCGATGCCGAGAATGCCGCTGCCGCAGCCGAGATCCAGCACCTTCACGCCGGGGGCGCAGACTTTTTCCAGCGCCGCAAGGCACATGCGCGTGGTAGCGTGGCTGCCGGTGCCGAAGATGAGGCCCGGGTCGAGCCGCAGGGGAACGCGCCCGTCGTCGGGAGCCTGTTCCCACTCGGGCACCACGACCAGCCTTTCGCCCACCTCGATGGGCTTATAGAACTCGCGCCAGTTGTTTTCCCAGTCGCTGTCCTCCACAAAGGCGGTGGTGAGCGCGGGGTACGCCGCGCGCATCCGCCGCAGGATGTCAAGCCCGTCCTCGTCGTCGGTCAGGTAGCATTTGATGCGGCTCACGCCGAGAAACTGGTTTTCCAGCTCCTCGTCCACATAGTCCCAGTACTGGTGATTGTGCTCCAGAAAGTCCTTGAAATCGTCCTCGTTCTCGATTACGAAGCCGCCCGCGCCCATGGCGGCCATGGCCTCACAGCGCGCGTCCAGCTCGTCCTTCGGGGTGTCTACGGTCACTTCGATGTATCGCATGATGTTCCTCCGTCAAAATCAGGGATTTGAAATAAAGTCCACGGCCAGCTCTCCGGCGGGGCGGCGGCAAAGGACAGCGCCTCGCCCGTCGCGGGATGGGCAAAGCCCAGCGAGCGCGAGAAGAGCGCGATCTCACAGTCCCGCCTGGGACTGCCGTAGCGCGTATCGCCCGCGAGGGGGTGCCCGCGCGAGGCAAGCTGAACGCGGATCTGGTGCGTGCGCCCGGTGTGCAGCGTCACGGACAGGAGACTCAGCCCCTCGCGCGCTGCCAGCACCCGGTAGTCCAGCACGGCCTCCTTCACGCCCGCGCGTTTGCGCCTGACCACATAGCTCTTGTTTTTCACGCGGTCATGGTAGAGCAGATCCCGCAGGGTGTCCGCGTCCTTCTCCGGGCGGCCGTGCGCCACGGCGAGGTACTCCTTCCGAAAGCCGCCCCCGCCCATCTGCGCGCCGAGCGCCGCCGCGCTTTTCACGTCCAGGGCGTAGACCATCACGCCGCCCACGGCCCTGTCGAGCCGGTGCACGCAGTAAAGCGCCGGCACACTGAGCTGCCGCGCGAGCAGGGCGGGCATGTCCTTCTCCGAATCCGCGCCCGGCGGCTTGAGACAGACGACGATGCACTTGTCGGAAAACAGCAGGGGAATGTCCATGGCGCCTCCCGCTTCTTTCAATAATAAATAAAGTGTAACATCCCGCAGGCGAAAAAACAAGGGCGCGTCCCGGCTCAATGGAGAATTTTATAAATGCAGAGAAAAAGCGGGAACAAAACGAAAGCCCTGCGCGTCTTATAAAGCAAAACAGCAGGGAAGGGGCGCTGCTCCTTCGCTCTCTCGGCAGCCTGACACAAAAAGAAAACAAATAATGACAAAATGTAACCCTCTCGCAAGATTGGGCGGCAAACCCGAAAAGCCTTGCAATGCAAGCATTTCGGGAGTTTCAACAAAGGGTGTACGTCACCAAATTGAAATTTATTGAAATTTTTTCGTTTTTAGGACTTGCATTTTAGAGAGAGTTGTTGTAATATTATAGCCGAATCGTAATACTTTTTTTAATTTCTGAAAAAGCAGCGGTTCAAAGAAGTCTCAGCGCAGTAATCATTTTACCCGAAAGGGTAGTTTTAGGGGGAGCAATTATGAAGAAACGGTTCATAAGTCTGCTGCTTACGGTATTGATGGTTCTGTCCCTGTTCTCGGGGCTGAGCGTCAATGCGTACGCCGCAACCACCGCGTACGGCGCCAATACCATCGAGTACACGATGGGGCAGGGCGACTACGTCCTGAGGATCTGCCAACAGTTAGGTCTGAACTACTACACGTGCAAGGACGCTATCCAGATCCTCAACAACATTTATGACGGTCAGTGGAACACGCTGACTGTCGGCAGAGTCCTGACTCTGCCTGCAAGTGATGCAGATGCCGTGCTGATTGCAAACGGCGCGCGTCAGACTACGGTCAACACCGGCGCTGCCGCCACCACGCTCAGCACCGCCCCGATTGTCACCGGTACGTACAGCACCGCGAACACGGCCACCTTCAATACGGGTTCCGCCGCCTCCGCGGACACGCTGAACTACTATCTGGTTCCTTACACCATGTCCTATGGTGAGACCGTCTCCGGTGTGTGCAACAACCTGGGCGTCAACTTCTCCATCTTCTCTCCGTTCATCAAGCAGGTGAACAACATCACCAACTGGAACAAGGTGAAGGCAGGGGACACCATCCTGGTTCCGACGCCTGTCTGCCCGTCCGTCGGCACGACCTGCTACGGCGTTATGCAGCACATCGTCAAGTCCAGTGATACCGCCTACGGCATTGTCAACTCCAAGGGCATCAACTACAATGCCAACGAGCAGCTCCTGAAGGTCCTGAACCAGACGGACAACCTCGCCTCTCTCAGAACGGGCGGCAACTTCTTCTATCCCGTGCCTCTGACCGTCTCCGTGCCCGGCACCGGCAACCCCGGCTCCACCGCCACGACGACGACCACCACCACCGTCACCGACGGCAACGGCACCACCACCACCCAGACGACCACCACCGCGAAGCTTTACAAGCTCACGAGCGGCATGTCCGCCTCTGACGGCACCATGCTCTTCTACGTGAACAGCCAGCCTGTCACCGCGGCTCCTGCCGGCGCGAAGGTCACCGTCGTGACCAGCACCAACTCCGGCAAGGCCCTGCAGAGCCTGACCGTAAAGCACTCCGACGGCAAGGCCGACATCCACCTCACCGGCGACACCTTCGTCATGCCGAGCTGCGATGTGCGTGTGGATTCCTCCGTTACCATCGGCCATGACATCAACATCACCGCCAACTACAGCGGCAAGGCCACGGCCTCCGTGGGCGGCATCTCCGTCCAGTCCGCCGTCAAGGGCGCTGCCGTTGTGATCAAGAGCGTTGATCCCAACTATGAGATCTCTTCCATCAGCGCAAGCTACAAGAAGCTGATCACCGCCTCTACCAAGACCACGCTCGCCATCAGCAGCTCCAAGGCCTTCATCATGCCTGACGCCGACGTGGAAGTGGTCGTCACGCTCAAGCCTGTTTCCACCTATGCGTTCTACGTGAACGATCCCATGAACGGCAACTTCTATCTTGAGGTCAACGGCAATGCCGTTACCCGCGCGGCCAAGGGCGCGACCGTCACGGTCGTGGCCAAGCCCAACACCGGCTACGAGGCCAAGAAGCTGGTCGTGAAGAACCACCTCACCGACGAGAGAATTAATGTGTTCAGCAACACCTTCACCATGCCCGCCTTCGATGTGGACGTGGAAGTCACCTTCACCGGCAAGGGCAACAACATCCTGATCATGCCCAGCCAGGTCGGCATGGTATATGCTTTTGCCGAGAAGGACATTGACACTTGGACCGGCTGGGACAAGAACATCAGCGACGCAGAGACCGGCGACACGGTTTACCTGATCGCTGCTGACGATACACCGGCAGGCCTTAATAAGAACATTTATGATATCAAATATGATATCGTTCGCAACAGCGACGGCCTGAAGGTAACTGTCAAAGAAGAGACCAAGTCGGGCTATCCCAATAACCTTGCGTCCTTCAAGATGCCCAAGGGCGGCGTCACTGTCACCCCGACCATCACCAGCAAGGCCACCCATGAAATCTGGTCCAAGATTTTCCTTGGCAAGGATGAGGTCAAGTCTTACAAGGACTGCAGCTTCTCCGTGACCTGGCACGGCAAGACCTCGGAGTTTACTGTCAGCGATCAGAAGCTTTCCGATCTCAAGAATATCAAGAGCCAGATCCCCGAGGGCGAATATGTCGATCTCCGCTACGACAGCACGGACGGTATTGCCTTCGTGAAGTACAAAATCATGAACGGCACCGAGCTGCTTGAGGAAGAGACCAATGAGGCCAACCTCTACGGTTACTTCAAGATGCCCAAGAAGGATATCCGCATCGAGGCTTACTTCGAGACCGGCAAGGCCGCCATCGGCCCCGCTGCCATCACCGGCATCGGCTCCGTCGGCTACAAGGTCAAGGACGCTAACGGCGACTGGAAGTCCGCCAACACCTGCGAGCCCGGCGATGATGAGGTTCTCATCGTTGTGACGCCCGGCAACGGCTACAAGTTCGATATCGACAGGTTCGATTCCAGACTCATTGTTTCCCGCAAGGACAACGGCGCGCCTGTCCAGCTCCACTATGTCGGCAACGGCATCAAGCTGAACGATTACGGCATCATTGAGCCCGATACCAGCACCTACGCATTCACCTTCACCATGCCCGCCTCCGGCGCGGACGTGCGTGCCATTTTCGATCCGGCGCCCTTCGTCATCACCATGAAGTGCGTGGATGAGGCCGGCAACGATCTGACCGGTCTGGGCCTGTGGCAGATCGCCATCGACTGGGTTCCCGGCGTGCTGGACAACAACACTGACATCATCAATTGGAAGTCCTTTGAAACGAAGTTCGACGTGGCCTACGGCGATTACGTCACCGTCGCCATGACCGAGGCAGGCTGGTCCAAGTACGACATGGTCTCCTTCCGCATCAACGACCTGGAGTACACCGCCGATCAGCTCAACTACTTCTATAACTTCCAGATGATCGACGATCGCGCAAAGGATCTCACGATCACCGCGGTTCTCAGACCCAAGACCGTCTCCGCGATCCATAACCTGATCGCCATGTACGACGTCACCAAGGGCGGCGTGGAGTTCATGATCCTGAAATCTCCCAGCCACTACAGCGACGAGTACCGCATCAACAGCATGGGCGCGCTCAACTACGTGAACAAGGCCATCGCCGGCGACAAGGTTGCCATCGTGGCCAACTCCGTGGACAGCAAGTACACCGTCAAGGCCAAGGACATCAACATCATCGGCTGGGGCACCGATGCTGACCGCATCATCCCGACCGAGGAATATATCGACGCATACGGCAACCCCGGTACGATCCGCGTCTTCACCTTCACCATGCCGGACAGCGACGTGAACGTCACGGTGAACTACACCGGCAAGCAGCAGGGCATGATGATCAGCGTCTTTGACATGGACAACAATCCGCTCAGTGGCATGGTCAGACTCTTCGCCGGCAACATCGCCCGCGACGTCGCCTCTCCCGCAAGCTATGACGACATCCCCTACAAGACGCCTGTCACCATCACCCGCAGCGAGCTTGCCCTTGCCGAGAGCAAGGTCATCAAGGATGTGGATATCCACACCGAAAGCGGCAAGTCCATCAACTACACGGATATGAGCACCGGCGGTGAAGGCATCCAGTTCATGATGCCCGACGAGCCCGTCTGGGTCATCATCCGCGTGGACGACTTCCATATCAATGCGCCTATCGTTGTTATTGACACCCAGGTTCACCACGGCAGCTTCGTCTACAGAAGAAGCCCCGGCGTGAACCCGACCACTGGCAACCCGATCATCCCGACCACTGCCGATCCCATTATCCCGTTGCTTGACTTTGATCCGGGTGAGACCGTCTATGTGTTCGACGAGCCCGATCTCGGCTATGATCATCTTGGCCTCGGCGATCTCAAGATCTATGTCAACGGCATGCAGAACGCCGTGAACGTTCAGAAGGTTCCCGGCCCCGATCACGTCTGGTCCTTCACCATGCCCTCCGGCACGATCATCCTGAAGGCTGACTTCCCGCTCGAGGGCTATGACACGGTTGCCATCACCGTCAATGTCGTGGACGTCAATGGCAAGAGTTTCAAAGACGGCAAGGTTGACGTTATCACCGGCGGCTCGATCAATACGATCACCGGTTCCGGCACCTTCAACGCGCTGGAAGGCCAGACCATCGCGTTCCTCTCCGATACCGACGGCTACACCGTTTACAGAGTGCAGTCCACGAGCGGCAAGGGCGTTACCGGCAGCACCTATGTGGTTCCCGAGCTGTCTGAGGCGACTCCGAAGCTCCAGGATACTCTGACTGTCACCCTGGCTGTCGCCAGCAACCCGATCAAGACCTCCGCCACCGGCGGCTACCTCGAATTCCGTGACACCAAGGCCAACACCGGCAACAACATTACCTCCGCAGATACCGGTAAGCCCGTCTACATTGTTGCGCACGAGAATGACGGCTACAAGCCTCTGAAGGAAGTCGACCTCAAGATCACCAGCATTGAAACCGGTGCTGAGATCACACCCGAAAGCGGCAACGGTACAGATACGAATCCGTGGAAGATTACCATGCCCGCAGGCGGCATCAACGCCACCGCAGCCTTCGAGGCCAGCGCTGACGCACAGATCAAGATTACCAATGATCACAGGATCAAGATTACCTCCAGCGCAGGCACCGGTTACCTGGATGCAGGCAGCAAGATGTTTACCCTCCCCGTCGGCTCTACCATTACGATTGAGGCAGCCGAGGACGGCTATGACAAGGTCACTCTGACCTCCAAGAGCACCAAGGGCGTCAGCGGCAATACCTACACGGTTCCCAGCGAAGCTGTGAACGGTGGCGATATCCTGACTGTCATCGTGACCAGCTCCAGCAATCCCATTATCAAGAGCACCATCACCGGCGGCGACCTGCTCTTCAGCAAGACCTCCGGCATGTCCAACCTCATCTCTGCGGCCGAGGTCGACGAGACGGTCTACGTCTCCGGTACGCCTTACGACGGGTACAGCGCGCTGAAGCAGAGCGACCTCCATATCATCGGAATCAGCAGCGGCGCTGAGATTGCCACGACCGCCGTAAAAGCCAACGTCTGGTCCTTCCCGATGCCCGCGGGCGGCGTGCTTGTCAACGCAAGCTTCGGCACCGACAAGCTGAACCTCGACATCACCGTGGCTGACGGTCTGTATGCACACGTCGTCGCAGGCGATCTCACCGGCGACATCAACGGTACCAAGCATGTTGCGCTCGATGCCGGCACGGTCATCACCGTTACCTCTGCAACCGATGGCTACAGCGGCGTGACCCTCAGCGCAGATAAGGGTATCATCAACGGCAACAAGTACACCGTTACCGAAGACAATGCAACTCTTACCATTACGCTGGAAGCCTCCGGCGCAGCCATCACCAAGAAGCTGACCAACGGCGACATGCAGTTCAGCTCCGCAGATACCATGACAGCCCTTATCAACAGCGCAGAGGTTGGTGACAAGGTCTACATCCTCGACATGCCCAATGCAGGCTATGTTGAATTCCTGACAGTGGACGATATCCACGTCACCAGCAAGGTGGATGGTTCCGTCGTCCCGGTCACCAAGCTCACACCCAAAAACGGCAAGCCCGCAAAGTTCTCCTTCACGATGCCTGCCGGCGGGGTGAATGTCGAGGCTGATTTCATCATCAAGGAAGCCACGATCACCGTTAACGTTGTTGACGGCGGCGGCAGCCCGATCACAGCGCCCGTCACGGTCACGGTTGGCAGCAACACCTACACCGTCACGAATGGCCAGACCTTCCCGGCAAACTACAAGCAGAGTGTTAGCGTAACACCTACCACGGGTTATGACTGGCATGCAAACGGTATGGTCGCCTCTCAGGGCACCGTAACCGGCACCACCGTGAAGTCCTGGACTGTTCCCAACACGGCAGCCGCAACCCTGACTGTGTACCTGCAGAACGCAGCCTGATTTCCCAGCCAATTCCCTTTATTCTCCCCCCTGAGCGGCAGGGCTCCGGTTCTGTCGCTCACTTGGAGGGAAAAACACAATAGACAAACAGAGATCCCGGCGGGCCCTGCGCCTGTCGGGATCTCTGTTTCGCTGCGCGCAGGAAAAAACTTCTTTATGGGTATCGGGTTTCATCAGCTGACCCAGCCGCGAAGCGGCGTCTCGGGGGGAGGTGCCCCGAAGGGGCGGAGAGGGGGATGTCTTGCAAGCAGCCTGGGTGCAATCGTGGCCCCTCTCAGTCACGGCGCTTGCGTGAGACGCGCCGCGACAGCTCCCCCCGGCGGGGGGAGCCAAGGCCGCCTTGCTTGTACATTTGCAGAGTAAAGCCGATACGCATAAACTTCTTTTCCGAATCCAGCAAAATCCGCTTGTCAGAAGATACGCCTTATGGTACAATGTCTTGGTACTGTAGAGTATTATGTACATATTATGACTGTCAGAATTTCATCATTGCGAAGGTGTAAACAGAGTGAAGAAGAAATATATCAATCCCGAAACGGAACAGGAGATCTCCGCCAGAGAGAAGAAAAAGCTGATCCGCCGCCTCAAATCCCGGCGCTTCTGGGACAGGCTGGCCGGCTTCATCATCGTGACGGTGCTGGTGGTCGGCTGCGGCCTGCTGGGGCTGGAGTACGTCATCCTCAAGGGGCCGTCGCCCGCGCTGCGCGATCTGTTCATCAACACCATGGACGAGACGCGCCGCTTCCGCTTTGTGCCGCAGATTTTCCTGACGGCGGACGAGGTGGACGCCATCCGCACCCGGAAGAAGATGGAGACGGACATCGCCACGGATAAAAACCTCATCACCATCGCCGCCAATCAGGAGCGCACCGTCACCCGTATCGACAGCGCGAGCGGCGGCAGCGACGCCCAGAGCGGCGCGGACCCCTACGGCCTTGTGGATGAGGACGGGGACGGCATCATCTTTACCGAGGTCAAGGGCAACGGCTACCTCGGCTATATGACGGTGATCCTCGACCCCAAGCGCGTCTTTGTCGGCATGCCCGACAGCTACGGCGGCGTGGGTCTCACGCTCGAGCAGATGGTGCAGAAGTACGGCGCGATCGGCGGCATCAACGCCGGCGGCTTTAAGGACGACGGCGGCGGCGGTCTCGGCGGCATGCCCGAGGGGCTCACCATCATCGACGGTATCTGCTACAACCAGAACTCCGACGTGACGGAGGGCTTCGCCGGTCTTGACAAGGACGGCATCCTGCATGTGGGCTTCTATAACTACGACGACTGCGTGGCAAACAACATCATCCACGCCGTGTCCTTCGGCCCCATCCTGATCTCCAACGGCGTCCCTACCGATCCGGAATACCTCACCAGCAGCGTCAACCCCCGCACCGCCATCGCCCAGCGCGCGGACGGCGCGATCATCATGCTGGTCATCGACGGCCGCCAGGTGCACTCCATCGGCGCGACCTATCAAGACATGGTGGACCTGCTGCTCAGCTACGGCGCGGTCAACGCCTGCAACATGGACGGCGGCTCCTCCACGGTCATGTACTATGAGGGGCGCTATGTCAACAGCTGCTCGGCCGAGGGCGGCAATCCGCGCCCCCTGCCCAACGCATTCTTGTTTAAATGATTTAAGGAAACTGTTTCTATGGCAAAAAGGAAAAGGCTCCTGGGAAGGCTTCTCTATACGTTCTTCCTTCTCCTGTGGGCCGTGCTGCTCTGCTACGGCGCTTACCGCGCCCTGGACGAGGTTTGGGTCTATGCCGAGGCGTATGAGGCCTCGCGCCCCAACCACACCATGGACGCCTATGTGACAGAGCTCAGTCAGAACCTCTGGAGCGAGGGGATCGCGGACACGGTGAAGGCCATGCCGCATGAGGCCCAGTCCGATGAGGAGGTGGCCGCGCGCGTGCGCGAAATGCTCTCCAACGGCATCAGCTACGTCCGCAAGGGCGGCGGGGGAGAGGGGCGCACTGTCTACGGCCTGCGCTGCGGCGGGCGCGAGTTCGGCTCCGTGACGCTGACCGAGGTCTCGGATTACGTGAGCCCCGTCGATCTGGAAAAGCTGCCCTGGCGGCTGATCCCGTGGAGCATCCGCCCCTGGCGGGTCGAGAGCGAGAGCTTTGATTTCAGCGGCCTTTACAGCTCGGTCGAGGTCGTTGTGCCCAAGACCTTCTCGGTCTGGCTCAACGGCGTGCAGCTCGGGCGCGAGCTTGTGGTGGAGGAGAATATCCCCTTTGACGTCCTGCGCGATTACTACGAGCGCTACGACGGCCTGCCGACCAAGCTGCGCTACCGCTTTGACAACGTGATCGGCACCATCGATCCCGAGATACGCGACGAGGACGGCATGCTTTTCCGTGTCGACCCCACGCGGGACGATTCGCAGTTTATAAGACCATGCAGCCCTGAGAAGCTCGAGCGCCTCGCGCAGTTCACCACGGGCTTTGTGGACCGATACCTCAAATTCACCTCCGGCGCGGTGGATCCGACCGCGGGCTATCAGCGCCTGGGGCCGTATCTGCTCAAGGGCTCGGATCTGGACGGGCGCATGCACGACGCGATCGACGGCCTGACCTGGGCGCACACGGAGACCGTCACGGTGGATTCCGCCACGCTCAACGGCGCCCTCTCGCTGGGGGACGGCTTTTATATCCTGGATATTTCCGCCGAGGCCACAACCTCCGAAAAGGGCAAGGGCGAGACGAAGAATACCACCAATATGCGCGTGATCGTCCGCGAGAGAAACGACGACATCAGGGCAATCACCCTGGAGCTCTATTGAGCGGGGCAGATTGCAAAAGAGAGAGAATAGGGAGATGGCCGGAATGAGTAATCGCAGAAAGGGTCTTTTGGGAAAGTTCATCTATACGCTGCTGCTGCTGGCGTTCATGGCTGCGCTTTCCTACGTGGCCTATACCTGGCTCCTGAGAGTAAACGACTATGCCGAGCAGTATGAGCTCTCCAGGCCCTCCAAGGCAGTGGACAGCTATTTGGAAACGCTCAACCGCGACCGCTGGAACGACGGCGTGGCGCGCGCGATCCAGCGTATGCCGCACGAGGCGCAGACGGACGAGGAGATCAAGGCCTTCGTGCAGGACAAGCTCACCGCCGGCGTAACTGCCGTGCGCAAGAGCGGCCTGACCGATACCGGCAGCCAGAGCTACAGCCTGCGCTGCAATAACCGCGAGATCGGCAGCATGACCATCGTGGAGGATCAGAGCTATCAGGGCAAGGTGAACCTGGAGCAGCAGCCGTGGCTGCTGGTGAAAAAGCTCCTGCCCGGCATCCTGGAATGGGGCCTCAAGCCCTGGGTCGTGGCGTCGGACGAGTTTGACTTCACCAATCTCTACAACTCCGTGGAGATCACCGTGCCGAGCAGCTACAGCGTGTACATCAACGGCCGGCCCCTGGGCGAGGAGTATATCGTGGAGCGGGACATCCACTACGACGTGTATGAGCCCTACTACAACGATCTGCCCATACTGCCCACAAAGGTGACCTACCGCTTCGACAACGCCATCGGCGCTGTCCAGCCCCAGATCCGGGACGAGGACGGCAACGAGGTGCAGATCGACCCGACGCGGGGCGACATTCAGTTCATCAAGCCCGTGGACGAGGAGACCCAGGCGCGCCTCATGAACCTCATGCAGCCCTTTACGGAGAAGTACCTGATTTTCCGCTCCGGCGCGACCGACAGCATGAGCGCGCTCAATAACCTCAAGCCCTACATCATCCCCGGCTCCGATATCGACAAGCGCGCGCAGAACGCGCTGGACGGTCTGAGCTGGGCGCATACCTCCTCCTTCAAGATGTCGGACTACAAGTTCAACGGCATCCTGCCTCTGGCAAACGGCGTCTATGTCTGCAATGTCACCGCCACGACCGATACCTACACCTACGGCAAGGGCGAGGTCACGGATATCTTGGAGCTGAGCGTGATCTGCTACGACGACGGCGATACGACGCTGGCCTTCCAGGTAAACTAATCTCTTCAAATGCAAACAGCGTTTGCATTTGAGATGAAAAAACCGTAGGGGTCGATCCCCAGATCGACCCGTCGAGAACCGCACAATGCGGCTTAAACGAGGGGCCGATGAGGGCATCGGCCCCTACGATATTCAAATCGGAAAAGAAGGGAATTATTGACCTTGCTTGAGGAGAAAACACCCGACTGCCGGGAATGTACGGCGATCGTGCTGCCGTCGCTGGACCCGGACGGCAAATTTCAGAAGGTGGTCGAGGGCCTGCTTGCGGCAGGCTTTCGGCATATTGTCATCGTGGACGACGGGAGCCGCGCCGAGAGGAAGCACTTCTTTGACGAGGCCGCGCAAAAGCCCGGCTGCACCGTGCTGACCCACGCGGTCAACAAAGGCAAGGGCCGCGCGCTCAAGACCGCCTTCGCCTATGTGCTGGAGCATTTGCCGCAGCTTCGCGGCGTTATCACCATCGACGGGGACGGCCAACACCTGACAAAGGACATCATCGCCTGCGGGCAGCGGATGCTGGAGCAGGAAAACGGCGTGGTCCTCGGCTGCCGGGATTTCAGTCTCCCCGGCATCCCGCCGCGCTCCGTGGCGGGAAACAAAACCACCTCGCGCTTTTTCCGCGTCCTCTTCGGCATTAAGCTCTCCGACACGCAGACGGGCCTGCGCGCCATCCCGGCCAGGCACCTCAAAACCTTCTGCGAGATCGAGGGCGAGCGCTTTGAGTATGAGACGAACATGCTCCTGTACATGAAGCGCCTCGGCATCCCCTTTATCGAGCAGCCCATCGAGACGGTCTATGACCCGGACGATTACAGCTCCCACTATAACGCCGTGAAGGACTCCTGGCGCATCACAAAGGTGATGCTCCGCTTTCTCATCACGGGCTGCGGCTTTCGCTATCTGGTAAGCTCCACGCTGTCCTTCCTGCTGGATAACGGGCTTTACCACATCCTGTTTTCTTCTCTGCAGGGGCGCGTCGCGGCGCATCTCGTGTCGCCCATCGCCCAGGGCCTCGCGCGCGCTGCGTCCTCGCTCTTCAACTTCACGCTCAATGACCGCTGGGTCTTTGAGAACAAGCGCGACCACGGCAAGGCCTTCGTGAAATATTACTGCCTCTGCATCCCGCAGACGCTCATCTCCATGGTCTGCCTCACGGCGCTGGTGTCGTGGCTGCAGATCGCCTCGCCCTGGCTTGCCACCTTTGTCAAGATCGCGGTGGAGACGGCCCTGTTTTTCATCAGCTATTTCATCCAGAAAAAATGGGTGTTTAAGAAGAAATAAACCCATCTCAAAAAGGAGTTATCTTATGCAAATCATCACCAAGCAGCCCGAACCCGGCGTGTGGGAGCTCTGCCTCGGCGGCAGGCTCGACCCTGACACGGCCCAGGAGACCCGCGCGGCACTCGCGTCCGTCCCGTCGGACGCAAAGCGCCTGATCCTGGAGCTCGGCGGCTTGAACTGCGCCACCCTTGCCGGACTGCGCGAGCTGCTGATCGCCCGCCGCCGATTTCCCGAGGGCGTCATGCGCCTAAATAACGTGCGCCCGCGCGTGCTGGAAGCCCTGAAAACCACCGGCTTCGGGGACTTCTTCCCGGTAAGCGCGGCCCCCGCCGCTATGGAAGAGGCGCAGCCGGGCGATCAAACACGCCTCTCCTTCCGTGACTTTCTCGCGCGGAAGCGGCGCGAGGCGGGGGAGCGCACCGCGATCATCAGCGAGGCGGGCGCGCATACCTGGGCGGAGATCGACGCGTGCGCGGAGATCATCGCCTCCGACCTCGCCGCGCGGGGCGTACGCCGCGGGACCCATGTGGCCATCTGCGGGCGAAACTCCGCCAACTGGGTCTATAGTTTCTTCGCCGTGCAGAAGCTCGGCGCGGTGGCGGCGCTGATAAACCCCGGCCTCAAAGCGGCGGAGATCGCCAAGGTCATGCGCGGCGGGGACGCGGAAGTCCTGTGCTACGGCGAGATCATGGAGATGAAGGACGAGACCGCCTTTCTCGCCGCGATCCAGAAGGCCGCAGGAGACAGGCTCCGGGGCTTTTACGATGTGCGAAGCTCCGTGGATTTCCGCGCCCGGATCGGGGAGAAGACGAACGTCCCCATGGAGTCCGTGGAGGGAGACGACCCCGCCCTGATGATCTTCACCTCCGGCTATACCGGCACCCCGAAGGGCGTGCTGCTGTCCGGCTGGAGCGTCCTGCGTGCCTCCGCGGCGAGCGCCGGAACCCAGAAGCTTCAAAATAAGGACAAAATCTGCCTGATCCTGCCGATGTTCCATATCTTCGGCCTGGTCGCGGGCCTGATCGCGGGCTCCTGCGCCGACGCGCTGATCTATCTGCCGAAGGACGTCCGCTCGAACACCATCCTCGACATGATCAGCCGGGAGCGCTGCACGGTGTTCCACTCCGTGCCGTCCATGCTCGTTGCCCTGGTCAACAACAAGGACTTCACGCCGGAGAAGCTCTCTACCCTGCGCTGCACGATCATCTCCGCCGCAGCCGCCACGCGCGCGCAGATGGAGCGTTTTCAGAAGGCCATGCCGGAAAACCACTTCCTCTCCTCCTACGGCCTGAGCGAGATGGCCCCTGTGAGCATCACGGACTATGTGGACACGGAGGAGCATGTCATGCACACCGTCGGGCGGCTGCTGGACGGAGTGAGCTTTCGCGTGGCCGATCCCGCGACGGGGAAGGACTGCCCCGCCGGGGAGCCGGGCGAAATCCTGGTGCAGGGCTACAGCCTCATGGGCGGCTATTACCGCCTCGCGCCGCAGGAGCAGTCCATCGACGCCGGCGGCTGGCTCCACACCGGGGACCGCGGCTATCTGGATGAGGAGGGCTATCTGCACCTCGAGGGGCGCTACAAGGAGCTTATCATCCGCGGCGGCGAGAACGTCATGCCCGGCGAGATCGAAACCGCCCTCACCGAGCTTGACGGCGTCGTGACCGCCAAGGTCATCGGCGTGCCGAGCGAGTTTTTCGGGGAAGAGGTCTGCGCCTGCCTCGTGTGCGCGGAGGGCGCGGCCTTCGACGCCGAGCGCGCCCGCGAAGCCCTCTCCGCGCGCCTTGCCCGCTACAAGGTGCCGTCCTTCTTCCTGCTCTATGACGCCCTGCCCCTGCTCGGCAGCGGCAAGATCGACACCGTGACGCTCCGCCAGGACGCCATCATCCGCATCAACGCCATGAAGAAATAAACGTCACCGCCCCGCCGAAAACACTTGCATTTTTCGGCGGGGCGTGATATGATACCGCAAGTTGTTCACAAGAACGGCTGTAATCCAATAAAGGTGTCTCTTGAAAACCACCTTAAAAAAACAAGGAGAATTGAATCATGAAAAAAGCAATGTCCGATTTCCGCGATCTTATGCGCGCAGTTCCGCCGCTGCTTGTGTCGCTGCTGTTTCTCTCCATTGTGGGGATGAACCTGCTGGCCAACAAGAGCATCAACACCGGCGTGGACTGGCTGGCGCTGGATTGCGGGATTTTGTTTTCCTGGCTGACCTTCCTGTGCATGGATATCCTGACCCAGGGCTTCGGCCCCGGGGCAGCCACGATGCTCTCCGTCGCGGCGCTCGGGATGAACCTTCTGATGGCGCTTATCTTCTTTATCGCCAGCCGCATTCCCGGCGTATGGGGCGAGAGCTTTGTCGAGGGGAGCGAGGAGATTTTGAACACCGCCCTCAACAACACCTTCGGCGGCACCTGGTTCATCATCCTCGGCAGCTCCGTGGCCTTTCTTGTCTCCGCCGCGCTCAACAACTTCCTCAACTACGGCATCGGCACAAAGCTGGGGGAGGACAGGGGCTTCGGCGGCTTTGCCGTGCGCGCCTATGTCTCCACCTTCGTCGCCCAGTTTGCGGACAACCTGGTTTTCGCCCTGCTGGTCAGCAAGGTCTTCTTCGGCTGGAGTCTGCTGCAGTGCTTCACCTGCGCCCTGACCGGCGCGCTGCTGGAGCTTGTGTTTGAGGTGTTCTTCTCTCCGGTGGGCTACCGCCTCTCCCGCGGCCTGTTTAAAGGGCAGCCCGCGCCCCAGGCTGCATGAGGGTCTTTGTCAGCGGCAGCGCAAGCGGGATCGGCCTTGCCATTGCCGAACGGTTTCTCCGGGAGGGGGGCGAGGTCTGGGGCTTCGATCTGAGCGAGAGCCCCGTCACGCATCCCCGCTATCACCATCTGCGCCACGACGTCCGGGAGGACGTGCGGGCAGAGCTGCCCGATCCGGAAATCCTGGTGAACTCTGCCGGGACCATCGAGGAGGCCGACGCCATCGACGTAAACCTCAAGGGCACGATCCGCTTTACGGAGCGCTTTCTGGACAGTCCCGCCCTGCGCTCGGTGCTCTTCATCGCCTCGGCCTCGGCGCGAAACGGCGCGGAGTTTCCGCTCTATGTGGCGAGCAAGGCGGGCCTTGTCGGCTACATGAAAAATCTCGCCCTGCGCCTTGCCGCGCGCGGCGTCACCTGCAACAGCATCTCGCCCGGCGGGGTCGTCACGCCCATGAACCGCCATATCCTCGAAAGCGACAGGCTCTACGCCGCCGTCAAGGCGGAGACGCTTTTGGGCAAATGGTGCGAGGCGGGGGAGATCGCGGATCTCGCCTGGTATCTCACGGCGGTCAACCGCTCCATGACCGGGGAAGATCTGCTGATCGACAACGGCGAAATGCTCAAGTCCAATTTTATCTGGTAAAGCTCCGGGGAGCTGTGGAAAAACGAGACAGCCCCTGCATAGAGATGAACGCCGTAGGGGCCGATGCCCTCATCGGCCCACCGTTTTGCAGCATTCTGCGGTTTTCGGCGGGCTGATCTGGGAATCGGCCCCTGCGTTTTTGCTCGGAATGACAGGCTTGAGGATTTGCCTACACATTGACCTCCCTTTGGAAAAAGGGAGGTGGCCGAAGGCCGGAGGGATCGAAACAGGATCTAAGCAAGGCTCCGTTTAAGCTTAGCACAACTCGGCCGATCCCTCAGTCACAGCCTCGCGGGAGATCGGCTGTGACAGCTCCCTTTCGCAAAGGGAGCTTAGAAGCTGATGAAACCCGATACGCATATTTTTTATTCTTCAGAATTATTAATTTTAGGTAATTGTTGATTTTATTCGGGCGCAATAGTATAATTACCCTGTTATTATATGCGCGGGACGGGGGAGAGACCAAACGGCGCCTGCGCTTCAAGAAAAACAGGAGGAACCCAAAATGCTGAATATCGAAAAGAAACTCGACGGAAAAACCCTGACGGTCGCCCTGGAGGGCCGCCTGGACACCACCACCGCGCCCCAGCTCGAGACGGAGCTCAAGGCCGCGCTGGACGGCGCGGACAGCCTGATCCTGGACTTTGAGAAGCTGGAGTACATCTCCTCCGCCGGACTGCGCGTGCTGCTGAGCGCCCAGAAGATGATGTCCAAAAAGGGCGGCATGAAGATCCTGCATGTGAGCGATGTCATCATGGAAATCTTTGAGGTGACCGGCTTTATTGATATCCTGACGATCGAGGCCTGAGCGGACGCATCGACGAAGGAGAAACAGCCATGGACCAAAAAATCTACCGCGAAAAAAGCCTGGACCGCATTTCGTCGCCCGAACAGCTCAACGACTATCTGCGCGTCACCAGCCCCTCGGTCTGGATCATTCTCGCGGCAATTATTCTGCTGCTTGCCGGTCTTCTGCTCTGGAGCTCCGTCGCCAGGATCGAAAGCGCCGTGACCGGCACATCCGAGGTGAAAAACGGCGTCATGACCATCCGCTTTGACGAGCAGCAGTTCGCCAAGAACGTGGAGGTCGGCATGCCCGTGAGCGCCGGCGACACGCAGACCACGGTTTCGAACATCGGGCGGGACACGAACGGCCTTTACATTGCCACGGCAAATACGACCCTTTCAGACGGCTTTTATCCTGTCCGCATTACCTATAAGACCACACAGGTGCTGGACCTCCTGTTCAGCTGAGGGAGACGCCGATGGCAACGAATACAGTCAAAAAACCGGTGAGCGGCGGCGTGGCCAAGGTCCCGGTCGTCATGCAGATGGAGGCGCTGGAATGCGGCGCGGCCTCTCTCGCCATGGTGATGGCCTACTACGACAAGTGGGTGCCGCTTGAGCAGGTGCGTCTGGACTGCGGCGTGTCCCGTGACGGGTCGAGCGCCAAAAATATCCTGATCGCCGCCCGCAGCTACGGCTTCGAGGCCCAGGGCTACCGCTGCGAGCTTTCCTCGCTCAAGGAAGAGATCCTGCTGCCCTGCATCATCCACTGGAACTTCAACCACTTTGTCGTGCTGAACGGCTTCAAGGGCAACCACGCCTACATAAACGACCCCGCCCGGGGCGAGGTCAAGGTGACCATGGAGGACTTTGACGCGGCCTTTACCGGCGTGTGCCTCCAGATCACGCCCGGCCCCGACTTTCAGCCCGGCGGCAAGCCCAAGAGCACCCTCGAATTTGCCCGCAAGCGCCTCAAGGGCGCGGGCGCGGCGGTGGCCTTCGTGCTGCTCAGCACCGTGATCGGCTACCTCTTCGGTATCCTCAACCCCATATTCAGCCGCTTCTTCATGGACCGCCTTCTGACCGGCGAGAACCGGGAGCTGCTGATGCCCTTTATCGTCCTCATGTCGGTGATGGCCTTTGCCCAGGTGGTCGTCGCCTGGGTGCAGGCGATCTATTCCCGCAAGATCGACGGCAAGATGAGCGTCGTCGGCAGCAGTGAGTACATGTGGAAGATCCTGCGCATGCCGATGGAGTTTTTCTCTCAGCGCATGGCGGGCGACATCCTCCAGCGCCAGAACACCAACGCCACCATCGCAAGCACCCTGGTGAACACCTTCACACCGCTGCTGCTCAACACGATCATGATGTTCTTCTATCTGATCGTCATGCTCAAGCTCAGCCCCCTGCTCACTCTCGTGGGCATTGTGACCATTGTGCTGAACCTGCTCGTCTCGCAGATCATCTCCAAAAAGCGCGTGAACATCACCCGCGTACAGATGCGCGACTCCGGCAAGCTCGCCTCCGCCACGGTCTCCGGCATCCAGATGGTGGAGACCATCAAGGCCAGCGGCGCCGAGAACGGCTACTTCCAGAAGTGGGCGGGCTACCAGGCCTCAGTCAACACCCAGAAGGTGAAGTTTGCCAAGCTCAATCAGTACCTCGGCGCGATCCCCGCGGTCCTGTCCACCATCGCAAGCTCCGCCGTTATGGTCATCGGCGTCTGGCTTACGATGCAGGGGCGCTTCACCCTGGGCGCGATTGTGACCTTCCAGGGCTTTCTGACCTCCTTCATGTCTCCCGCAATGACGCTTGTCAGCGCCGGGCAGACCATCCAGGAGATGCGCACCGACATGGAGCGCGTCGAGGACGTGATGCAGTACCCTGCGGACCCCTCCTTCAGCGATACGCCCCTGGAGGAAGAGGCGGACTACTCCAAGCTCTCCGGCGCGGTGGAGCTCAAGAACGTGTGCTTCGGCTATTCCCGCCTGGGCAAGCCACTTATCGAGAATTTCTCCATGAGCATGAAGCCCGGCAGCCGCGTCGCCTTCGTCGGCAGCTCCGGCTGCGGCAAGTCCACGCTCTCCAAGCTCATCTCCGGCCTGTACCAGCCCTGGAGCGGGGAGATCCTCTTTGACGGCAAGCCCATCAGCCAGATCGACCGCAGCGTCTTCACAGGCTCCGTGGCCGTTGTGGACCAGGACATTGTCCTCTTTGAGGACACCATCGCCAACAACATCAAGATGTGGGACGACTCCATCGAGGACTTTGAGATGATCCTCGCCGCGCGTGACGCCCAGATCTACAACGACATCATGGCGCGCGACGGCGGCTTCTACGGCATGCTCACCGAGGGCGGCAAGGACCTGTCCGGCGGTCAGCGCCAGCGTATCGAGATCGCCCGCGTCCTGGCGCAGGACCCCTCCATCATCATCATGGACGAGGCTACCTCCGCCCTGGACGCCAAGACCGAGTACGAGTTGGTCAAGGCCGTCAAGGACCGCGGCATCACCTGCATCGTCATTGCCCACCGTCTTTCCACCATCCGCGACTGCGATGAGATCATCGTGCTCGATAAGGGCAAGGTGGTCGAGCGCGGCACACACGATGAGCTCTACGCCAAGGGCGGCTATTATACAGAGCTCATATCCAGCGACTGAGGAGGTGGAGATTCATGGGATGGTTTGACGAACAAATCAGACAACGCAAACAAAACGATCAGGACGTCTTTGAAGAATCCATCTTCCGCATGGCCTCCGTGGTGCTGGGCAAGAGCCGCGCGGGCGCGCTCAACGATGAGCGCATTGTCACCAAGGCAGCCATTGACGACATTCTGAAATATTACCACGCAAAGCCCGTGGAGATCCCCGGCACCATCCAGGACGCTGACGAGGCGCTGGAATACTGCCTGCGGCCCCACGGCATCATGCGCCGCAGCGTCAAGCTTGAGGAAAACTGGTATCACGACGCCTTCGGCCCGATGATCGCTTTCCGCAAGGAGGATAAGCTGCCCGTGGCCCTGATGCCGAAGCCGGTCATGGGTTACTGGTTCCACGATCCTGTGAGCGGCGAAAAGAAAACGCTCAACAAGGCCACGGCTTCCCAGTTCGATCAGGACGCGATCTGCTTCTATCGGCCCCTGCCGCTCAAAAAGCTCGGCATCCCGGATCTTCTGCGCTATCTTGCCGAGTGCCTGGACATCGGCGACTATGTGTGGCTGGTCGTCCTGACCCTCGCGGTGACGGGCTTCGGCATGGTGCTCACGCCCATCAACCGCGTGCTCACCGGCTTTGTGCTTGACAGCGGCAGCAAAACGCTGCTGGCCGGCACGGCGGTCTTCATGCTCACAAGCATTGTCGCCGGGCAGCTCATGACCATCGCGCGCGAGCTGATGATGAACCGCATTGAGATCAAGACCTCCCTCGCGGTGGAGGCGTCGATCATGATGCGCATCATGAATCTTCCGGCAAACTTCTTCCGGAAGTTCTCCTCCGGCGATCTCTCCAGCCGCTCCGGCGCGGTGAGCCAGCTCTGCTCGCTCCTGCTCGGCAGCGTCTTCTCGGGCGGTCTCACCTCGCTTGCAAGCCTTTTGTATGTGACGCAGATTTTCCGCTACGCCCCCGCGCTCGTGGCCCCGGCTATCATCATCATCCTGGTGGGCCTCGCCGTGAGCCTTGCCGCCTCCTTCATGCAGATGCGCGTGAGCAAGAAAATGATGGAGCTTGGCGCCAAGCAGAACGGCATCAGCTTCGCCCTGATTTCGGGTGTGCAGAAGGTAAAGCTCGCCGGCGCGGAAAAGCGCGCCTTCGCCCGCTGGGCGGACACCTATTCCCAGGCGGCGGAGTACACCTACAACCCGCCCCTCTTCCTGAAGGTCAACGGGGCGATCAACATCGCCGTCGGCCTTGTCGGCACGATCGTGCTGTTCTATCTCGCGGTGCAGACCCGGGTCAGCGGCTCGGAGTACATCGCCTTTAACTCGGCCTACGGCATGGTATCGGCGGCCTTCACCTCGCTCACCAGCGTGGCCCTCTCGGTGGCGCAGATCAAGCCCATCCTCGAGATGGCGGAGCCCATTCTCAAGACGGAGCCGGAATCGAGCGAGAACAAGACCATGGTCACCTCACTCAGCGGCGGCATCGAGCTCTCGAACGTCTATTTCCGCTACACGGACACCATGCCCTATGTGGTGGACGGCATGAGTCTCAAGATCCGCTCCGGCGAGTACATCGCCATCGTCGGCAAGACCGGCTGCGGCAAATCCACCCTGGTGCGCCTGCTGCTGGGCTTTGAGACGCCGGAAAAGGGCGCCGTCTACTTTGACGGCAAGGATCTCACCAAGCTGGATCTGCGCTCCCTGCGCCGCAGGATCGGCGTTGTGACCCAGGACGGCAGCCTCTTCCAGGGGGACATCTTTTCCAACATCGTCATCTCCGCGCCCCAGCTCACCCTGCAGGATGCATGGGAGGCGGCGGAGATGGCCGGCATCGCTGACGATATCCGCGCCATGCCCATGGGCATGCAGACCATCATTTCCGAGGGCGCGGGCGGCATCTCCGGCGGGCAGAAGCAGCGCCTCATGATCGCGCGCGCCGTGGCCCCGAAGCCGAAGATCCTCATCTTCGACGAGGCGACCTCCGCCCTGGATAACCGCACACAGAAGCAGGTGTCCGACGCCCTGGATCATCTCAAATGCACCCGCATCGTTATTGCGCACCGCCTGTCCACCATCAAGAACTGCGACCGTATCCTCGTGCTCGATCAGGGCCATATCCTGGAGGACGGCACCTATGACGAGCTGATCGAGAAAAACGGCTTCTTTGCCGAACTTGTGGCGCGCCAGCGCCTGGATGCGCCCGTCGAAACCGGCGCGGCGAACGGATAAGAATTGGAGGCAGACATGACAGAAAAGGAGAAAACAAACGGCAGCGTCGCCGATGACGCGCTGACTGCGGTCAGCGGCGGCACGAGTCTTTATGACGAGGCCAGCGGCCTGGACCGCGATTCCTGGTTTGTAAACCTCATGTCGAAGCTGACGCAAGACAACCAAAAGCCGACCCAGACGCAGAGCGCCCAGAATAACCCTGTGCCGCTCTCGACCTTCATCGTCGGCGATTACAGCAGCCTTTCCGAACAGTAAACAGAAACCCGGCGGACCCCTGTCCGCCGGGAAATTCTTAAAAAGAGTATGCTGAAATTCAACACCTTAAAAAAGAAACCGAAGGTCTATAACATTGCCGTGCTGAGCGCAGCGGTGCTGATCGCGCTTGCGCTTTTGTGGCGCTGCGATGAAACAAAGCGGATGCTGTGGGGCAACCTCATCCTCACGCTCTATTTTGCCCTGGTGATTGCGTGCCTGGTGCGCGCGTTTTTCCGGCAGCTTCGCTATAACCCCTATTCCTACAATACGATCCTATACCCCGGCTTTGCCCTGTTCGTGCTTTTTCTCTTTCTTACGCACGCGACAGTCACGCTCCGCTGCTTCCGCAACCCGGGCGGCTTCAGCTCCCTGCAGATCATTTTCACCCTGCTGCACTCGGCAAAAAACTACATGCTCATGACCATGCCGCTGCTGCTGGCCTTCTCCGCGGCGCTCTTCGTGTCCAACATTTCGCTGATCCGGCATGAAGGGCCGCGCTTTGTGAACATCCTCGGCATGATCCTCGCGTTTCTGATCGTGGCCGGGGCGGGGCTTATCGCGGCGCTGGACTATCACAGCGCGGTTTCCGGGCAGGGCAGTCTTGCGGAAAACATGGTGGTGAATATTCTCGCCGCCTTTTATCTGTACTTTGAGTGCATGATCATCGGCTCGATCATCGCCGATCTTCTGGCAGCGCGCTATGTTCCGGAGCCGGACAAGGACTGGCTCATCGTCCTCGGCTGCGGGATCAGAAAGGACGGCACGCCGACGCCGCTTCTCAGAGGACGCCTGGATCTTGCCCTGAACTTCGACAAGCGCCAGCGCGAAGAGACCGGGAAGACGGCGCGCTTCATCGTCTCCGGCGGGCAGGGCCCGGACGAGGTGCAGCCGGAGGCCGCGTCCATGCGCGATTATCTGCTCTTCAAAGGCATTGAGCCGGACCGCATTCTCACGGAAGACAAGTCCACGGACACGGCGGAGAACATGCGTTTTTCCAAGCAGATCATCGACGAGGCCGGGGGCGGGGGAGAGGTAGCCTTCTTCACCACGAACTATCATGTCTTCCGCGCAGGTCTCAAGGCGCGGCGCGTGAAGATGCGCGCAGTGGGCATGGGCGCGCCCACAAAGTGGTATTTCTGGCCGAACGCCGCGGTACGCGAGTTTGTCGGCCTGCTCACGGAGCATCGTTTGAAGCAGGGCCTGCTGCTGTCCGGCCTTGCGGCTGTCTACGCGATTTTGACCGTGATCGTTTACGCATAGTCAAAACATAACAGGAGGAAAAGAACATGTTCAAAACGAAGGATTCTATTGCAAACTCCATCAAGACGACGCTTCTGGAATTGCTCCCGATCGGGGAGACGGGCCGCAAAATCGTCGGCAAGCTACTGGAGCCGGAAAACCTCAAGCGCATCGCCATCGTCGGGGTGGTCGGCTCCGTGGTCGTGGGGCTGATCAGCCGATTCCTGCGCAACAGCATGCTGCGCATGGAGATCCGGGGAGAGCTCAAAAAGCAGCTCGAGCCGGTGTATGAAAAGCTGGAGGAGCTGGAGGAGCAGAACGCGGAGCTTCTTCGTCAGAACGAAGCCATGCAGGGAAGCATCGAGGAGCTTGCAAACGTATAATCAGCGTATAAGAGAACCGGGGGTGCAGCAAAAAGCTGTACCCCCGGTTTCTAATCCTCGTTTTCAATTTCGTCCAGCAGGTTGTAGAGCCTGGCGTGCATCTCGTCCAGAAAGCCCCCGGCGCCCTTCCTGCGGATGAATTGATCGGCGGGGCCCATGTTGGGCACGCGGTCGTCCATATTGTGGCAGTCGGAGCCGATAAACTGAATCTGCCTCTGTCGCAGGAATTCCATGGCCATCGGGGCCAGATCGCGGTTAAGGAAGAAGCTCGCGTTGACCTGGATCAGAACATGGCGGCCGGCAAGCCGATCAAAAAGCGAGCGGTCACGTAGCATATGCATATAGCGATCTACATGCGCAATGACGGGAATCCTGTCGAAATTTTCGCCCAGAAGCTCAATTTCATCGAGCATGCTGTCACGCCAGGGCATCATGGGCGGCTCGATCAGCAGGAAAGGCGTCTTTCCCATGCCGAGCTCCACAATTTCGTCTGCCACGCTGATGCCGGGAAAGTACAGGATCTCCGCGCCCAGCATGATCTGCGGGAAAACCCCGCCGTCGGCCTCCATCGCCTCGCACAGACGGGCGTGGGCCGCATTGCGGCGCCGGAGAAAGCTTGCCGGGTCATCCTCGTCCGCATAAAAGTGCGGCGTTGCGAACATGAGCGCGACTCCCTGATCCCAACTCTCCCGCAGCATGGCGAGGCTGGTTTCCACGCTGTCGGAACCGTCGTCGATCGCGGGGAGAATGTGCGAATGAAAGTCGATCATTTAGCGTTGTTTGGTCCGTAATAGTTGCCGTAACCGCCGTAGCCGCCGTAGTAGCCGCCCTTTCCGTACTTGGAATAGCCGCTCTTCTTACCGGAGCCCTCCAGCGCGCCATTGACCACAAAGCCGAGGATCGGCACGTTGGCCTCCTGAATCTGCGCGACGCAGTCCCGGAAAACGCCGGCGGGGCAGTTGTTCTCGCGGATGACGATGATCATGCCGTCCGTCTTTGTGGAAATGGAGACAGCGTCAATAACAGCGCCCACGGGGGGCAGGTCGAGGAGGATGAAATCATACACGGTCCTGAGCGTCTTGAGCAGGTTCTCCATGCGCTTGGAGTTCAGCAGCTCGGAGGGATTGGAAGGAAGGTTGCCGCTCGGGAGAATATCAAAGTTCGTGGCGGTCTTGCTGCTCTGGTATTTGTGGATGGAGGCGGCGACAGCGTTGGAATCGACCAGCAGCTCGACAAGACCCGGCTGATTCGGAATGCCGGTTTTGCTGTGGATCGAAGGCCTGCGCAGGTCGGAGTCGATCAGCAGGACCCTTTTCCCCAGCTCCGCCAGCGAATAGGCGAGGTTCAGCGCGATGGTACTCTTGCCTTCGGTGGGCTGGGCGCTGGTGATGCCGACGATGTGGCAGGCGTCCTCATCGGAAAACTTCAGGATAAGGTTTGTGCGAAGGCGCTTAAAAGCCTCTTTAGAGGCAAAGCTGAGATTTTCACAGATCATCCTTCTGGAGGATTTGCTTCTTTTTTCATCCATTGCTTACTTTGCTCCCTTCTGGCTCTGCGCGTAATAGGAGGAATAGTAGTAGCCCTTCTTCTCGGACAGCCGCATATCGGGGATCAGCGCGAGCACCGAGATGTCGGGATACATGGCCCTGAGCTCGTCGGCCGAGTGAATAGCGGCATCGTTCATCTCGTCGATCAGGAACTTGAGGGCGATCAGGGCGATAGCGAGAACAGCGCCGAGCAGCATGCCGATCACCGTATTCCTGGTGTAGTCCGGCGAGGAGCGCGCGGAGGGGACGATGGCGTAGTCCACGATACGCACGGAACTGCCGTCCACGATTTCGGCGATACGCTCCGGCAGGACGGTGGCGATGGTGTTGGCGATCAGCTCAGCCTCGGTGGGGCTTGCGCTGGTGACGGTGACGTTGAAGGCGGCCGTATCCTCCACGGGCGCGGTGGAAATCATGCCGGAGAGAGCGCCGGCGGAATAGTTCAGTCCGGCCTTGGCGGCGACGTCCTCCAGCGTGGTTCTGGAGCGCAGAACGAAGATATAGGTCGTGACCAGCCGGTTGCCGGTGGACAGCTCCGCGCCGGAGATCGTAAAGTTCGTGGACCCGACGTTGAAGGTGCTGTTGTTGACGTAGAGGGACACCGTGGCCTGATAGGTCGGCGTGATAAAGAAGAAGGTGTATCCGAAGGCGACGCTGGCGCCAAGCAGGGCCACCAGAAGAATGACAAGCACCTTCTTCCAGAGTACGCCCGCAAGCTTTAAGAGGTCTATTTCAAATTCCTGGTTATTCATATTTCCTCCTGTGTACGAAAGGTATAGGAAAAAGGCTTATTTCAGAATGGTATTGATCATGGTGTCAAAGTAGCTGGGATTGTCCTTGAGGATCTGCTTGGTGGTCTCCGTCAGGTTCAGCTCGTCCTTGATCTCATCGAAGTAGCCGAGACTCTCCATGCGGGTATAAATCAGCTTGCCGATCAGCTTGTGGGAGATGCTGTTGAGCTCCATGCTGTCGGAGGACACGCGGAAGCTGGGCGGCACGATGTCATTGCCGATGTAGTACTGATCCACGGCGGTCGGGGACAGGCCGGAATCAATGTAGCCGTTGCCGAGCAGGTATCGGCGGATGCTGATGTAGCGGCTGCCGAAGGCCTGCGTCATGGCGGCGTCGATCGCGTTCAGCTCGTAATGGGACATGGTGTAGAGGTTATCGGTGTAGGGCCCGAGGACGATAAAGCGCTCAGGGTTCTGCACCTGGCGGGACAGCAGGGTCTTGACCTGATTGACAAGATCCTCCGCCCCCTCATACTCGCCGTAGGTGCCGATGAACACGACATGGATGTAATCCTTGTACAGATCGCTCGCGGCGGTTTTGACGACGGTACCGGCGGGCACCGCAACCTCCTCGCCGGGGGTGAGACGGGAGAAGTAATAGTTGCAGTAGCCGTTATGGTAGTAGTAATCGGAGTCGATGGTCAGAACGCCCTCCACACCGCTGATGGTGACGTTGTTGACGCCCGCGTTGCCGCCGATGAGCGGCGTGACCGCTTTGCCGGTCTCGGACAGGAGCAGCAGACCGACAGGCTCCGTGTCGGCGGGGATGACAAAATCCTCACGGGTGACATAGGGGATCGCGCCGCTGCGCCCGAGAATGGTATAGGTGGATTCCTTGCCGACGCCCATATTGACGACGGGGATGTTCACCTTGTAATCGTCCCACTTCAGACGGGAAAACTCCGCGGCGTTCTCGATGGAGCTTGCGAAATTGTATATGTCGCAGAGGTAAGTGTTGATGTAAGTCTGGAGGACGTAGGGGAAGTTGAGGTAGCCGCTGGTGCCGGCGGTGGTCTCATCGCCCCAGCAGACAACGCCGGGCACATACTGTGCGACCGTGCGCATATCCTTCTCGTATTCCTCCTGGATCGCGTTGACGGATTCCACACGCGCAGCGTTCTGTTCCTGCTTCTGCTGCGAGTAGATTTCCGAAAGCTGCGCGTCCTGCGTTGCGCTGATGCGGCTCACATACCGCATACCCATCACCAGACCGCCCACGATCACGATGATAAACAGTATCAGCAGAATATTAATGACCACGGTTTTTGTGCGCTTCGTTTCCCACATAATCCTTAATCTCCACCTGCTTTATAGAAATAGTAAAAAAGAACAAAGACTTTGCGATGATCGCTTGGCAGAAGCCTGCCTTGAATTGAGGAAAAGTCTAATCTATTATCCAGCATACTACAGTTTAACATAAGCAACAAAGAAAGGCAACCAGATTCCACAAGAAATTTTTACAATTATTAAGAATCGGGGCAAGCTGTTTTTTTACATTTAATAAAGAAAGACTTGCGCAAAATCGGCCGCTGCGATACAATGTGCTCGTTTGCGCAGGCAGACGCAGAGAAAAAAGAAAGCACGCGCAGAGAGTGCGGCGTGCAGAGGGATAGAACGTGACAAAAACAGGAAAACGAATCATGGCGCTGGTGCTGGCGCTGCTGGTGCTGACGGCGCTTGCCCTTGTCGGCCTGCGGCTCTTTCATCGGCGGGCGGCGGCGCAGCGGGCCGAGACGCTCTACAGCTCCGGCGATTTTGAGGGCGCGCGCACACTCTTTCTCACGCTGGGGGAGCAGGCGCGTGCCGAGGACTGCGACGAGCAGCTTCGGCAGCAGGCGCTGCGGGAGAGCTATCAGGCGGCGGAAAAGCTGCTGAATGACGGCGACTTTCTCGGCGCGAAGGAGGCGTTTCTCGCCCTCGGCGATTTTGACGACGCCCCGGAGCGCGCTGTTGAGTGCGACTATCGCCGCGCGGAGAGCTATGCCGCCGCCGACCGGCAGGCGGAGGCGATCTCCCTGCTTGAGACGCTGGGAGACTATCCCGGCGCGCGCGAGCTGATTACCCTCTGCCGTGACGCGCTCTACGACCGGGCGCTCGAGGCCACCTACGCCTGCCGCATGGACGAGGCGATCGAGCGCTGGAACGAGCTGGGCGATTATCGCGACAGCGAGAGCCTGAAAAAGCGCTGTATGGCCCGCATCGTCGCCATGGCCGAGGGGACGGACGAGCCGGTGCGCTACTCGGAGTACGCGGGCTATGAGCTCGGCAAGGGCACTTTGTACTATCACCGCCTGGGCCTCATCTATGTGCCGAAGGACGCGGGGCCCGAGACCAGCTGCATGATCTTCTATCCCGGCGGCTATGACGAGGCGCTGGCGAATAACTACCTCACCGAGTATGTCTACGCCCCCGATCCTCCGAACGCGATCATGCTGCTGTGCTACGCCAACGGCTACGGCCATGTGGCGGACAAGGTGGAGGATTCCTGGCGCGCGCTTGAGCAGGCCGCGCTTGAGAACAATGTCTTCCTCCACGATCTGGTGCTCTGCGGGGCCAGCATGGGGGCCTATACCGCCTGTCAGGGCGCGGCGATCCTCTATGACAATTACGGTGTGCGCACCAAAATGGTGCTGACCTTCGACGCGGGCATGCACTGGGAGGTGGAGAGCCACGTCATGACCCCGACCCAGTGCGACTCTGCGGCAAAGGCGGGCACGCGCTTTCTGCTGTTCGAGTTCGGCGGCGTCGGCATGAACAAGCGCGCCATTGAGCTCATGGTCGTGCACGGCAACAACGTCACCGTTGTCGAGTGCGCCGGCGGCGGACACTACGGCATCATCACCGACGCCATGGAGTCCGGCATGCTCGACTGGGCCCTCGGCAGGGGAGAGCGCCCGACAAGCAGCAACTATACCTATTACCCCCTGGACAGAAATTCCACCTATCCCTACGGAGTTTAAGAGATGGAGAGCAAGAATGACGGTGTTCAGAGACGGATCGAAGAATTTGCCGATCTGTTCCTGAACAATCTGGATTACAGCCCGGCCTTTGCCGAGGCAAACGACAGGATACGCGCGGCGCTTCGGGAGAAGGCGAAAGAGCTTTCCTTTGAAGAGCTGGCAGAAAGCTGCGGCAGTCTTGAAAAGCTGGCGGCGCTCGCGGGCTACAGCGCGCAGGACGTGAAGCTCTGGCGCGGCAGCGGGACGGCGCTTGACGCGGACACCCTGAAAACAGAGCTTCGTATCCAGCGGTGCCGGATCTATGGGATCGCCCTGCTGCTCACCGCGGCGATCAGCGAGACCGTCTGGGTGGTGTTCAACGCCGTCCACCGCAACTCCGAGCTGCCCTTTTCCGTCGCCCTTGTCCTTTTGCTGCTGGCGGGCGCGTGGGGCATATACCGGAAATTCAGGAGCGGGCTGCGCGAGGGGCAAAGCCTCAGCGCCCCGGCCTATCATAAGGTGTGCGAGCTGTCGGATCTGTACCTGAAACGCCTGCTACACGCCATTGCCCTCTTTGTCGCGGCGCTGGCGCTTTTCGCCGGGGTGGAGCTGTGCTTTTATTTCTTCGGCAATTCCAAGGCGGCGGAGCTCGGGGAGAACATAGGCGCAAACCTTCTGGCGATACAGCTGCCGCTGTACCTGCTCATTAAGAACATCCTCGGCGTGCGCCTCATGCGCAGCTATGCTGTCCTCGGCAATGAAGAGCGCGCCGACCGGCATCTGTTCTGCATGGCGGTATTTGCACTTTTCTACTGGGGCTCAGTTCTGACGGCGGGCGTCGTGCTGCGCGGGAAACTGCTCTATCCGGCAAACTTTTTCATTGTTGCCGGCGTTGTTTTTCTGCTTCTCGTGCTCGTCTATGACCTGACGCTCCGAAGACGCATCACAAGACAGAACATTGTGTTCAGCCGCCGCCGCGCCGCCCTGTGGACTGCCGGGGCTCTTGTCGTGCTGGCCTTCGCCTTCATGAACCGCGACACCTGGTTCACCCAGCCGTACATCAATTCCGTCCCGATCGTGAGTCGCACGACCGTCCCCATCGCGTATGATGAGGAAAGCGGCGTCTATACCCTCACGGTGGCGGAGGGGGATTTCAAGATCCTGCATCTCACGGACATACACCTCGGCAACTCCCTTTATTCCTACTGGAAGGACATCAAGGCGCTGGAGGCCTGCTATGCGGAAATCTCCTTCACAAAGCCCGATCTTGTGATCGTCACGGGGGATCTGTGCTTCCCCCTCGGCATCATGTCCATGTCGCTCAATAACTCCGCCCCGGTCTATCAGTTCGCCGCCTTCATGCGCAATACCGGCGTTCCCTGGGCCTTCACCTACGGCAACCACGATACGGAGAGCATCGCCTCCATGAACCGGCAGGAGCTGAACGAGGTGTACAAATCCCTCTCCTTCAAAACCTCCGGGAACCTTCTCTATCCCTATGTGCAGCCGGAGATTTCCGGGCGCAACAACCAGCTCATCGAGCTGAGAAACGCGGACGGCAGTCTCAACACCGCGCTCTTTCTGCTCGATTCCAACGCCTATACCGGCGAGGGGATCAATGTCTATGATTACATCCACGACGATCAGGTGGACTGGTACGCTTCCCAGGTCGAGCGCCTGAACAAAGAGGCGGGGCGCGTCGTGCCGTCGCTGATCTTCTTCCATATCCCGCTGCAGCAGTACCGCACGGCCTATGAGCTCTATGAGGAAGGCAGCGATGAGGTGACGTATTACTTCGGTGAAAACGGAGAGAGCATGATCGACAAGGTCTGCTGCTCCGACTATCCGAGCGCGCTTTTTGACCGCATCCTCGAGCTCGGCAGCACCACCGGCACCTTCTGCGGGCACGATCATTACAACAACATGTCCCTGGAGTACAAGGGCGTCCGCCTCACCTACGGCATGAGCATCGACTATCTGGCCATGCCGGGCATCGAGAACGACACGAAGCAGCGCGGCGCGGAGCTCATCACGATCCACCCCGACGCGAGCTGGGACGCGGTCCAGATCCCGCTTACATCCATAACGTAAGGCAAGCAGTACAGCGCCGCACGAACCGTGCGGCGCTGTTCCTATACATTTATATTCTCTTCCACTTGGCCCCGTGGGGGATGTCGGTCACTTCAATGCCTGCGGCCTTGAGCTCGTCGCGGATGCGGTCGGCCTCGGCAAAGTTCTTGGCCTTCTTCGCGTCCTGACGGGCGCGGATCTTCGCCTCGACATCACTGTCCGCCTCGCCGGACTCGGAGATGATGGTGAACTCCCCGGCCACGACCTGCTGCTTTTTCAGCTCCTCGCGCTTGACGGCGGCCTTTTCCAGAAGGCTCAGCCCCAGCACGGCGTCAAACGCGCCGATGGCCTTGAGCTTGGTAGCGTCGTTGGTTTTGGCCTTCAATACGTCATAGAGCGCCGTGACGGCGAGGGAGGAGTTGAGGTCGTTGTCCATGGCGGCGCGGAACTTCTGATCCAGCTCGTTGAAGGCCGCCTCGTCGATCTCGCCGTCCTCCGGCTTGAGGGCCGCGATGCGGGCGATGAGCTTGTTATACGCGCCCTGGGCGTTGTCGAGGTTCTCCCAGGTGAACACCAGGCTCTTGCGGTAGTGGCTCTGCAGGCAGAAGAAACGATAGGCGAGGGGATCGTAGCCCTTCTGCTCAAGCAGGGAGACGGTCAGAAATTCGCCGCTGGACTTGCTCATTTTGCCGGAGGTGGTGTTCAGGTGGAGGACATGCATCCAGTATTTCACCCAGGGATGGCCGAGATAAGCCTCAGACTGGGCAATTTCATTGGTGTGGTGGGGGAAAGCGTTGTCAATGCCGCCGCAGTGGATGTCGATGTTTTCGCCCAGGTGCTTCATGGAAATGCCGGAGCACTCGATGTGCCAGCCGGGATAGCCCACGCCCCAGGGGGAGTCCCACTTGAGGGCCTGATCCTCAAACTTGGACTTGGTGAACCAGAGGACGAAATCGTTCTTGTTGCGCTTGTTCAGATCCTCCTCCACGCCCTCGCGCACGCCGACGTTCAGATCCTCCTCCTTGAAGTCGTTGAACACGTAGTAGCGCTCGAGCTTCGAGGTGTCAAAGTACACGTTGCCGCCGGCAAAGTAGGCGTAGCCTGTGTCCATCAGCTTTTCGATGATGCGGATGTAATCGTCGATGCAGTGAGTGGCGGGCTCCACCACGTCGGGGGTCTTGATGTTGAGCTTTGCGCAGTCGGCAAAGAAAGCGTCGGTGTAGTACTGGGCGATCTCCAGCACGCTCTTGTGCTCGCGCTTTGCGCCCTTGAGCATCTTGTCCTCGCCCTCGTCAGCGTCGGAGGTGAGGTGGCCCACGTCCGTGATGTTCATAACGCGCTTGACGTTGTAGCCCGTGTAGCGCAGGTACTTCTCCAGGATATCCTCCATGATGTAGGAGCGGAGATTGCCGATGTGCGCGAAGTGATAGACCGTGGGGCCGCAGGTGTACATCTTGACAAGGCTGGGATCATAGGGGACAAACTCTTCCCGTTTGTGAGAGGCGGAATTGTACAGGATCATGTGAACATACTCCTTTTTATGAAGCTTTTAGCTCCCTTTGCGAAAGGGAGCTGTCGCCGGTTCGCAAACCGGTGACTGAGGGATCGGCCGTCTCGCGCAGACCGATGTGAAACGCTTAATCTGCGTCTTTAAATACAGACCAGTTTTTAATAAAGTATTCAATGCCGGAATAGACGGTGGTGATCAGGATCACGGCAGTGACGATGTTGTTCAGCATCGGGTACTGATCAAAAACGATCAGAAAGCACAGGCCGACCATGGTGCAGGTGGTCTTGACCTTGCCGGACCAGGCGGCGGCGATGACATGCTGCCGCTCGGCGGCGATCAGGCGCAGGCCGGACACGGCGAATTCCCGGAACAGGATGATCGCCACGACCCAGCCGGGCATCTGGCCGCGCTCAATGAGAAAGCACATGGCTGACAGCACCAGCACCTTGTCCGCCAGCGGGTCCATGAACTTGCCGAAGTTGGAGACCTGGTTGTAGTGCCGGGCAATGTAGCCGTCCAGCAGATCGCTGAGGCTGGCAAAGATGAAAACGATCACGGCGGGGATGCGCAGATCCAGATAGGCCAGCACCAGGAATACCGGGATCAGGATAATGCGCAGCAGGGTGATCTTGTTGGCAGTGGTATTCACAGATCTACCTCCTTCACAGAGCCGTACAGCAGCCCATCCTCCGTGCTGTCGATCAGGACCTTCTGCAGCTCGCCCTCGCGCGCCGGGCCGGAGAAGAACACCTGCCCGTCGATATCCGGGGAGTCGGCGTAGCTGCGGCCGAAATAGAGGCCGCTTTCCTCGTCGAAGCCCTCGCACAGCACGTCGATGGTTTTGCCGACAAAGCCCGCGCAGAATTCCTCCATCATCGGGGCCTGCAGGGCGAGGATCAGATCAGCGCGGCGCTGTGCCTGCTCAAAGTCCACATGCTCCATCTCGGCGGCGGGGGTCCCTTCCTCCGGGGAGAAGGGGAAGACGCCGACGCGCTCAATGCGCGCCTCGCGCAGAAAATCGCACAGCTCCTCAAACTCCGCCTCTCCCTCGCCGGGGAGACCGGCGATGAGGCTGGTGCGCAGAACGAGGCCGGGGATGCGCTCGCGCAGGGTCTTAAAGAGCCTGCGGATATCCTCGCCCGTGCCGCGGCGGTTCATGCGCTTCAAGATGCCGTTATTGATATGCTGGATGGGAATGTCCAGGTATTTGACGATTTTTTCATTGGACGCGATCTCGTCTATGAGCTCGTCGTCGAACTGATCCACATAGAGGTAGTGGAGGCGCAGCCACTCGATGCCCTCAATTTCCGAGAGTCTGCGGCAGAGCTCCGCGAGGGAGCGCTTTCCGTAGAGATCGGTGCCGTAGCGGGTGATGTCCTGGGCAATGACGATCAGCTCCTTCACCCCGTGGGCGGCGAGATCGCGGGCCTCCTCCAGGATGTTTTCCATGTTGCGGGAGCGGTAACGGCCCCGGATGTAGGGGATGGCACAGAAGGCGCAGAAGTTGTTGCAGCCCTCCGCAATGCGCAGATACGCCCAGCCCGGCCCGGTGGTGACCACGCGGGGAATCTCATCCACGGGCGCGCTCTGGTCCCCGAAGAGACTGAGCGTGCGCCGTTCCATAACGGCGTTGGCCGCGGCGACGATGTCCTTGAAGCTGCCCACGCCGAGGACGGCGTCGATCTCCGGTAGCTCCTGCAGGATGCTGTCCTTGTAGCGCTCAGAGAGGCAGCCCGTCACAATGATGCCGCCGAGTCTCCCGGCTTTTTTGAGTTCGGCCATCTCAAGGATGTTGTCGATGGCCTCGCTTTTCGCGGCGTCGATGAAGCCGCAGGTATTGACGATGACGAGGTCGGCTCCGTCCGGATCGGGGACCAGGGTATAGCCCGCCTCGCTCATCAGATATAGCATCTGCTCGCTGTTGACCAGATTCTTGGCGCAGCCCAGCGAGATCATGGCAAAGCTTTTTTCCATTTTATTCATCCTCCAGCGAGGTTTGAAAACGTTTAAGGGCGCTGCGGATCTCCTCCATGCCGAAGCCCCGGCGGAAGAGGGCGGCGGTGAGCTTTCTCACCTCGTCCCGGTTGTCGGGGTCGTGCAGGCGCTGGGCGATCAGTCGGTCGAGCTTCGACGTATCCTCCGGCATGGCGGCAAGGGCGTCCTCCCAAAGCTCGCGCGAAAGTCCCCGGCGCTGCAGCTCCTGGCGGATGCGGCTCTCGCCGTAGCCCTTGGCGGCGTAATGGCGCACAATCGCGGCGGCGTAGCTCTCTTCGTTGAGCAGGCCGCGCTCCGTGACCCAGTCCACGCAGTAGTCCGCCGTCTCGGGGTCAAAGCCCTTTTCCCGGAGCTTTTTGGAAAGCTCTCTCCGCGACATCTGCCGCTGGGAAACAAGCTGCAGGGCCTTTTCCCGGGCAAGGGCGCGCCCGGACTGCCGCTGCAGCAGGTTCAGCGCCTCACTGTCCAGCTCCCGCCCGGCAAAAAGCCGCAGCTCCGTCACCACGCCGAGAGTCGTGCGGATCTCCCCGCCGTCCGAGAGGCAGACGGTGACATGCTCGGGCGAGGTCTGCCTGAGAGAAGATATCACCATAGAAGGGGCTTAGTCCTCTTCAAAATCCGCCGCGCTCACGTCCACCGCGGGGACGGGGGCGGAGGCGCGCCCGGAGGCCATCGCCGCCTTCATGGCCTGGGGACTCATGAGCTTGTGGGCGTTGTCGCGGATCTGCTGCTCGATCTGGTCGCAGATCTCGGGATTCTCCGCGAGATAGGTCTTCACGCCGTCGCGGCCCTGGATGCGGTTGCCGCCGACGGTGAACCACGCGCCCGCCTTGTCGATGATTTCCAGCTTCACGCCGAGATCGACGATCTCACCGATCTTGGAGATACCCTCGCCGTACATGATGTCGAACTCCGCCTCGCGGAAGGGGGGCGCGACCTTGTTCTTGACGACCTTGGCGCGAGTGCGGTTGCCCACCATTTCACCGTTGACCTTGAGCGTCTCGATACGGCGCACATCGATGCGCACGCTCGCGTAATATTTGAGCGCGAGACCGCCGGGGGTGGTCTCCGGGTTTCCGTACATGACGCCGATCTTCTGACGCAGCTGGTTAATAAAGATGACGGTGCAATTATTCTTGGAGATGGCGCCGGCAAGTCTGCGCATGGCCTGGCTCATGAGGCGGGCAAGCGCCCCGACCACGGTATCGCCGACCTCGCCCTCCAGTTCCACGCGGGGGATGAGGGCGGCGACGGAGTCGACCACCACCACGTCCACGGCGCCGGAGCGCACCAGGGATTCGGCAATGTCCAGGGCCTGCTCGCCGGTGTCCGGCTGAGAGATCAGCAGGCTGTCGATATCCACGCCGAGAGCGCGGGCATAGGCGGGCTCCAGGGCGTGCTCCACATCGATGTAGGCCGCCTCGCCCCCCGCCTTCTGGGCGGAGGCGACGGCGTGCAGGGCGAGCGTCGTCTTGCCGCTGGCCTCGGGGCCGTAGATCTCGACGATCCTCCCCTTGGGGATGCCGCCGATGCCGAGGGCCAGGTCCAGAGCCAGAGACCCGGTGGACAGCGCCTCCACATTCACGTTGATATCGTCGCCGAGGCGCATGATGGTGCCCTTGCCGTAGTCCTTTTCTATCTTGGCGATCGCGGTTTCCAGCGCCTTTTTCTTGTCGGAATTGGACGGCACCGCAACCGCGGGAACTTTTTTCTTTTCAGCCATTTTTTTTCTCCAATCTGCCGAATAAACGGCGAGTAATCATTCTTGCCTCCACCAGCCGCCTGCGGCGAACGGGGGAGGGGGACCGCTTCAGCGGTGGAAGGGGTTTGCCATGTCGGCAGACAGCTCCCTCACAGAGGGAGCTGAAAGTTCACATTCTCCCCACGACGGCTCTCTCCACGCCTCTTGTATCCTTGTGGGTCGAGGTGGAGGCGAAGCCCGCGGCCATCAGCATATCGGCCACCGTCTGGGCCTGCCCCTCGCCGACCTCAAAGATCAGAAGCCCCTCCGGGCGCAGCAGGGTCTTCCAGTATTTGATGATGGCCTTGTAAAAGCGCAGCCCGTCCGTCCCGCCGTCGAGTGCCCAGATCGGCTCGTAATCCTTCACGGAGCGGTCGAGCGAGCGGATTTCCTCGGTGGCGATGTAGGGGGGATTGGAGACGATCACGTCGAAGCTCCCGATCCCGAGCGGGGGAGAGACAGTGGCGTCCGCCTGCATGCAGATCACGCGGGTGGTAAGCCGGTTGAGACTCACGTTCACGCGGCAGATCTCCAGAGCGCTTGCGCTGAGGTCGACGGCGACCAGCTTCGTCGCAGGCAGCTCATGTCCCACGGCGCAGGTGATGCACCCGCTCCCGCAGCACAGATCCAGAATGCGCGCGTCCATCTTGTAGCCGGTGAGCGCCGCTTTGACAAGATCCACCAGAAGCTCCGTGTCGGGCCTGGGGATAAGCACGTCCTTCGTCACCTTCATGGGCAGGCCGTAAAACTCCCAGTCGCCCGTGATGTAGGCCACAGGCTCGCCCTTGAGCCTGCGCGCGGTGTACTCCTCCACAAGCGCCTCCACCGGAGCGGTGGTGTAGAGGTTCAGATCCCGCAGAAGCTGCTGCACGGTCTTGCCGGCGGCGCTTGCCACAAGCACCCGCGCCTCCAGGGCGTAGGCCTCGATCCCGCTACGCTTGAGCGTGTTGCGGGTGTTGATGTAAAGCTCGTTATAGGTTTTCAAAGATCCTTCAGCTCCCCCAGGCGTCGCTGCCCTGTTTTTCCGGGATGACAAGCTCCATTGCGCGGATGGCAACCTCGATCATGCTGTCGTCCGGCTCGTTGGTGGTGATGCGCTGCAGCCACTTGCCCGGCGCGGAGAGCGCGGCGGACAGCCAGTTGTCGTGCAGACCGCACCAGCGGTTGATCTCATAGCTGATGCCGACCACAAGCGGCAGAAGCAGCAGATGGAAGCCCATGCGGGCAAAGGTGTTCTGTACGCGCACTACGGAGTTGACCAGGATACTCACCACGACCACGACCAGCAGGAAGCTGGTGCCGCAGCGGGGGTGGAAGCGGGACTCGGGCCGCACGTTCTCGACCGTGAGCTCCTTGCCGTGCTCGTAGCAGAAGATGGTCTTGTGCTCCGCCCCGTGGTAGGAGAAGAGGCGCTTGACGTCGGGGGTGAGGGTGACGAGCTTCATGTAGGCAAGCAGGATCACCACACGGGTCAGACCCTCGGCAATGTTGCGCACGAAGAGGCTCTCCGTCAGGGGCTTGATGAGGCTCACGATGACGGCGGGCAGGAAGATGAACAGGAACAGGCTCAGCGCGATGCCGAGCACGACCGCCACGCCGATGATGATGTTTTTGGCCTTTTCCTCGGAAAAGTGCTTTTCGATCCACTGGTCGATCTTGTCCGGCTCGCCCTGCTCCTCAATGGGCACGAGACTGGCCGAGTAGGTCAGCGCCTGCATGCCGTTGATCATGGAGCTGAGGAAGATGGCGCAGCCGCGTATGAGCGGCCAGCCCAGGATGGGATAGCGGTCCTTGATGAATTTGAGCTCGTCGATTTTCTCCACAAGCCCGTCCTTGGTGCGGCAGACGATGGCCTGCTTCTGCGGGCCGCGCATCAGGATCCCTTCAATGAGGGCCTGGCCGCCGATGGAGGTTTTGAAGCTGCATGATTTAGGATTTTTCAACTTGGATTCTCCTCTGTCTGTACAATAAAAACAATGGTTTACTGTTTGCTTCCGCTGAGCGGCAGCGTCATGGACACAAGACAGCCGCCCTCCTTGCCGGGGGCGTTCGAGACGGTGAGCGTGCCGCCGTGGCGGGTGACGATCTCGTCGCACACGGCAAGGCCGATGCCGGTGCCGCGGTTTTTGGAGCTGCCCTTGTAAAACTTTTCCTTCACGTGGGGAAGCTCCGCCTCCGGGATGCCGTGGCCATAGTCGCGCACGTTGATGCGCACATGCCCTTCCTCCTGTCGGAGGGAGACGTCGATCCTGCCGCCGTCGCCGCCGTGCTTCATGGCGTTGTCCAGCAGGTTCAAAAACACCTGCTTGAGCCGTTCGGAGTCGCCGGGGATGAGCGGGATCTCGCTTTGCGGGCCGGAATACTTGACCTTCATCCCGGCGGACTTCATGAGCTCTCCGTATGTAAAGAGGGCGTCCTCCAGCTCGGCCGCGATGTCGATGAGCTCGATCTGGAGATTGAAGCGCCCGTCCTGAATGCGGGTGAACTCCAAAAGCTCCTTGACCATGTTTGTCAGGCGCTCGGCCTCCTTGGAGATGATGTGGATGCCGCGCAGGGAGTCGCCCTGCACCGCGGGGTCGTAGGCGATGGTCTCGGCCCAGCCGGTGATGGCGGTGAGGGGCGTGCGCAGCTCGTGCGAGACCTGGGAGATAAACTCGGTCCTGGTTTTCTCGGCGAGGGCGGTTTTTTCGGAGATGCTGTTGATCTCCTCGGCGAGGTAGCCGATCTCGTCCACCTCGAATTCCTCCGTCTTGATACCGTAGCTGCCGGAGGAGATGCGCTTTGCAAAGTCGCGCAGCTTCCCGAGCGGGCCCGCCACGCAGTACCAGAACCAGATGTTGACGGCGATGACATAGGCGCACACGGCGATGAAAATCGCGGTGGCCCAGCCCATCAGCCCATGGCTGGAGGCCCAGGTGCCCATCAGCAGCAGCGCCAGCGCCGCAATGCTCGACAGCAGCAGTTGTGTCCGTAAATTGCCAAACATGAAACGTACTTCCTAATGATGATTGCGCAGCAAAGCCTCGCAGAGTTTTTCGCGTATGCGAAAAAGAAATGCAATCTCAAATGAACGGTCTTGCCGTTCATTTGATTCAGTATCCCCACTTGTACCCGTAGCCCCACACGGTGGTGAGGTATTCCGGCTCGGTGGGGTCGTCCTCGATCTTGATGCGCAGTCTCCGGATATTCACGTCCACGGTCTTGAGCTCGCCCGAAAAGTCGCTGCCCCAGACGGCGGTCAGGATATCCTCGCGGCTCATGGCCTTGCCGGGATTTTCCATGAAGAGCTTGATGAGCATGTATTCGATCTGCGTCAGCTTGAGGCGCTGCCCGTCCTTTTCGAGGGTGCGGTTGCGGGTGTTCAGGAGGAAGGGGCCGCTCACGATCTCGGTGGAGGACTTTTCGTCCTCATCCACGCCCAGGCGGCGAATGAGCGCGTCGACGCGGGCGGTGAGCTCGGCAGGGGAGAAGGGCTTGGTCACATAGTCGTCCGCCCCGGTCATGAGGCCGGTGACCTTGTCGATCTCCTGGTTTTTCGCCGTGAGCATGATAATGCCCATCTTGGAGCCGGAGGCGCGGATGCGGCGGCAGACCTCAAACCCGTCGATATCCGGCAGCATCACGTCCAGCAGGGCAAGGCAGATATCCGGGTTGACCTTCAGCTTTTCCAGGGCTTCTTCCCCGTTTGCGGCCTCGATGGGTTCAAAGCCGCTGCGGCGCAGATTGATGACCACAAAGCTGCGAATATTGGACTCATCCTCCAAAACGAGAATTTTTTTCATTTGCTGTGTACCCCTTTATTATATATAATAAGAAATAGAAGCGGTATCGAAAATGAGATTGCAATATACTCTATAATTATAACATGTCTTTTACAAAAATAATAGACAAAGTTTCAGAAAATCGTATTTCTTTTTGCATGCAATGTGCAAAAGGTTACATAACACCGCTGCAATCGGTAGATTTACGATTGATTCTTTGGTAAAAAGCTGGTAAAATGCAGCCGTATGAATACGAACAACACCGTGCTGGGCATCCTGGCCCATGTGGACGCGGGCAAGACCACCTTGTCCGAGGCCATGCTCTATCTCTCGGGAAAACTGAAAACGCTGGGAAGGGTCGACCACCGCGACAGCTTCCTCGATACCCACAGCCTGGAGCGGCAGCGGGGCATCACCATCTTCTCCAAGCAGGCGATCCTGCCCCTGGGGGACGGGAGCCTGACCCTGCTGGACACCCCGGGTCATGTGGATTTCTCCGCCGAGTGTGAGAGGACGCTCTGCGTGCTGGACGCGGCGGTGCTGGTCATCAGCGGGACGGACGGCGTGCAGGCGCACACCGAGACGCTCTGGAAGCTTTTGGAGCGCTACGCGGTACCGACCTTTGTCTTCGTGACCAAGATGGACCTGCCCGGCCCCGGACGCGAGGCCCTGATGGCGGAGCTCACGGCGCATCTCACGGAGCGCTGCGTCGATTTCGGCGCGCCCGCCGACGCGCTGCATGAAAACCTCGCCCTCTGCGACGAGGGGGCCATGGAGGAATATCTGGAAAACGGCGCGGTCGGAGACGATACCATCCGCGCCCTGATCGCCGCCCGGCGGCTCTGCCCCTGCTTTTTCGGCTCCGGTTTGAAGACCGAGGGCGTCGGCGAATTCCTGGACGCGCTGGCGCGCTTCGCGCCGAGGCCGCAGTACGGGCCGGATTTCGCCGCGAGGGTGTATAAAATCTCCCGCGACGCGCAGGGCAGCCGCCTGACCTGGCTGAAGGTCACGGGCGGAAGCCTTAAAGTGCGCAGTCTCCTTCACTATACCGACGCCGCCGGGGAGGCGGTCGAGGAGAAGATCAGCCAGCTTCGCATCTACTCCGGCACAAAGTTTGACGCCGTCGAGGAGGTTTCGGCGGGCTGGATCTGCGCGGCCCTCGGCCTGAGCGGGACAAGGCCCGGTCAGGGTCTCGGCGCGGAGGGCGACGCGGAGGCCGCGGTATTGGAGCCGGTCATGAGCTACCGCCTGCGCCTGCCGAAAGGAACCGACCCCATGGTTCTCCTGCCGAAGCTCATGCAATTGGATCAGGAGGACCCGCAGCTTCACATCCTCTGGGACGCGCACGCGCGCGAGATCAGCGTGCAGCTCATGGGCCGGGTGCAGGCCGAAATCTTCAAAAGTCTCGTGAAGGAGCGCTTCGACGCCGAGGTCGAGCTTGACGCCGGGCGCATCCTCTATCGGGAGACGATCAGAAACACCGTTGAGGGCGTGGGGCATTTCGAGCCCCTGCGCCATTATGCCGAGGTGCATTTGCTGCTGGAGCCCCTGCCCGCCGGGAGCGGCCTGAGCTTTGACAGCATCTGTCCCGAGGACGCGCTGGACCGCAACTGGCAGCGCCTGATCCTCACGCACCTCGCGGAAAAGCAGCACCGGGGCGTGCTGACCGGCGAGCCCATCACCGATATGCGCATCAGCCTTGCCGCGGGCAAAGCCCACGTCAAGCACACCGAGGGCGGGGACTTCCGCCAGGCGACCTACCGCGCCGTGCGGCAGGGACTCATGCAGGCGGAGAGCGTGCTGCTTGAGCCGTGGTACAGCTTCGCGCTGGAGGTGCCGGCGGAGCAGATCGGCAGGGCCATCACGGACGTGCGCGCCATGAACGGCAGCTTTTCCTCCCCGGAGGAACACGGCGAGTATCTGCGCCTTGAGGGCGCGGCGCCCGCCGCGAAGCTCACCAATTACATGGAAGAGCTGGTGGCCTGGTCGCACGGGCGGGGCCGCCTGAGCCTCACGCCCTGCGGCTACCGCCCCTGTACGGAGCAGAAGCGCATTGTGGAGGAGACGGGCTACGACCCGGAGCGGGACGAGGAAAACCCCGCCGACTCCGTCTTCTGCGCCCACGGCGCGGGGATGAACGTGCGCTGGAGGGAGGTCGCGGATTACATGCACCTCGAGAGCGTCCTCAAGCCGAAGCGGGAAGAGCCGACAGCCCGGCCCGCGCCCCGGCTTCGCAGCTACAACATTGACGAGCGGGAGCTTGAGGCCATCATGGAGCGCGAGTTCGGCCCCATCCGCCGCCCGGAATACCGCGCGCGGCAGTTAAACGCCGCCGTGACCGAGGTCTCGCAGATCGCCCCGCGCAAGGAGCACATCATCGTCGACGGCTATAACCTCATCTTCGCCTGGGACGAGCTCAAGGCCCTCGCCGCGGAGCGCCTGGATCTTGCGCGCGAGCGGCTGATGGACATGCTCTCGGACTACGCGGGCTTCACCGGCGCGAAGATCGTGCTGGTGTTCGACGGCTTCCGCACGCCGGGAAACCCCGGCTCCCGCACGGATTACCACAATATCGCCGTGGCCTTCACCAAGGACGGGGAGACGGGCGACGCCTACATTGAGCGCATTGTGGACGAGATCGGCAGAAACTACGCCGTGCGCGTCGTGACGAGCGACAACCTCATCCGCCTCTCGGCCCTGCGCTCCGGGGTGCTGCGCTGCTCCTCCGGCGAATTCAAGGGCGAGGTGGAATGGGCCCTCTCCCAGATCGAAGAGCTGCTGCGGCGCACAAACTTCAACGCCCATCAGACGAGGGTAAGCGATGGAACACGAAGAGATCCTTAAACGCGCCCGCGACCTGGCCCGCCGCTGCGAACAGAAGGGGACGCCCACGAACACCGGCTTTCTCACCCCGGCGGAGCGCTATGCCCTTGAGCATGACCCGGAGCTTCGCGCTGCTTCAATGGTGTTTTCCGGCGGCTACCCGGACGCCGAGCGCACCATCGCCTTCTTCCTGCCCGACTGGATGGAGGGCGAAGCGCCGGACGTGGGGGAGCATATCGCCGCCCTGCGCCTCACCGCCGCCTTCGGCAGCCCCGGCCACCGGGACTACATGGGCGCGATCCTCGGCATGGGGGTCGGGCGCGAGTGGGTCGGCGACATCCTCGTGGACGGGTCGGAGGCTGTTGTGTTATGTCAACCGAGCGTGCTGCGCCACCTGCTGAGCATCGACAAGGTGGGCCGCTTCGGGGTCAAGGCGCGCGAGATCGCACTTTCCGAGATCCCGCAGCGGGAGAAGCACACGGAGGAGCGGCGCTACACCGTCATGAGCCTGAGGCTTGACGCGGTGGCGGCGGGACTTTTCCACCTCTCCCGCACGGAGACGGCGCGGCAGATCGCCCTCGGGGCGCTGAGTCTCAACTATGCCGAATGCCTCAAGCCGGACGCGCCGGTCGCGGAGGGGGACGTGCTTAGCCTGCGCGGCGCGGGCAAGGGGCGCGTCGTCGAGATCGGCGGCAGCTCCCGCAAGGGGCGGCTCTTCGTTACGGCGGAGCTCTACAAATAGTGTGGAGTTTGGAGTTGAGGAGCGGGTTTCGCTTCCTTTGACTGCATCATAACATATAAGCTGTACAAAAAATTGGACTTTATTTATCGCTGAAGAGGGATTTTTATGAGAGCTTATGAACGTCTGCTGCGCTATGCGGCGGTGGACACGCAGAGCGACGAGCATGCCAAACGCACGCCCAGCACGGAAAAGCAGTACGCCTTTGCCTGGCTTCTGCGAAACGAGATGAAGGATCTCGGCATGAAGCGGGTCTTCACCGACCCCAGGGCCTACACCTACGGCTTTCTGCCGCCGAGTCCGGAGATGAAGGCGGAGCCGATGATCGGCCTGATCGCCCATATCGACACCGCCCCGGGCTTTTCCGGCGTGGGGGTGCGGCCGAAGCTTGTCAAAAACTATGACGGCAGGGACCTGCCCCTCGGCAAGAGCGGCCTTGTCCTGCGGCCCGCGGATTTTCCCGATCTCAAAGAGCATATCGGCAAGACCCTCATCGTCACGAACGGCAAAACCCTCCTCGGCGCGGACGACAAGGCGGGCGTGGCCGAGATCATGACTGCCTGCGAACAGCTTCTCAAGGGGGACAGGCCCCACTGCGCCGTGGGCGTCTGCTTCACGCCGGACGAGGAAATCGGCCACGGGGCGGCGCTGCTGGACTTCATCCGCTTCGGGGCGAACTTTGCCTACACGGTGGACGGCGGACCGGTGGAGGAGATCAATTACGAGACCTTCAACGCCGCCTCCGCGACAGTGAAGCTCCACGGCAAAAGCGTCCACCCCGGCTCCGCCAAGGGCGTGATGGTGAACGCGTCGCTCCTGGCCATGCGCGTCAACGCCATGCTCCCGCCGGAGGAGGTCCCCGCCTGTACGGAGGATTACGAGGGCTTTTATCACCTCACCGACATGTCCGGCGACGTGAGCGAGGCGAAGCTCAAATACATCATCCGCGACCATGACGCCAAGGGCTTTGCCGCGCGCTGCGAAAAGCTCCGCGAGATCGAGCGGGCGCTCAACGACGAGTACGGCGAGGGAGCCGTCGAGCTCACGATCCAGGAGCAGTACCGCAATATGGCCGACATTCTCAACAACCATATGGAGATCATCCATCGCGCGGAAAAGGCCATCCGCCTTGCCGGGCTTGAGCCGGTGCGCAGACCCGTGCGCGGCGGCACGGACGGGGCGCGCCTGAGCTTCATGGGTCTGCCGTGCCCGAACCTCGGCACCGGGGGCGCGGCCTTCCACGGCCCCTATGAGCATATCGCCGCCGAGGATATGGACAAGGCGGTGGAGATTCTGATGAACATCGTCTGCACCCCCTCAAGCGCGGTGGAGGAATAATACGGAAATCCGCGCGGTACAATGAACCATGGTATAAAAATCCCCCGGCGAAAACGTGAAATTATCATCACGAATTCGCCGGGGATCACATTTTCCGTTTCTTTGCAGAGAAAACTTCGCTTTGTGCTGTGCCTCATCGTGAGCGTTGTGAGCATGCTGTACATAGCGTCTAAAGCTTTTCTGTGTCGGCGGGGCGCGGGCGGTGAATTTGCTGCAAAGCGCCCTGACGGAGACGGAATACTTGTACATCAGTGCCGAAGATGGAAAAAACGAAGCGAAACACAATTGACTTTAGCTCGGTAATGTGCTAAAATTCGCCCATCCTACAGAAACGGGTGAGGCTCATGCTCAGTACAAACATCACACGCGGCGAAAACGGCGCGCTTTTCTTCGCCGGACAGAGCGTTCCGGCGCTGGCCCGGCAATACGGCACGCCCCTCTATCTCATGGACGAGGCGCGCATCCGCGCAAACTGCCGCATGTACAAAAGCGCCTTTCGCTCCGCCTTCGGGGCCGCGGCCCTGCCCCTCTACGCGGGGAAGGCCTGCGCCTTCAAGCAGATCTACCGCATCATGAACGAGGAGGGGATGGGCGTGGACGCCGTCTCCTGCGGGGAGATCCACACCGCCCTTGCGGCGGGCTTCCCGGCTGAGCGTATCTGGTTCCACGGCGACGGCAAGACGGACGCGGATATCCGCTTCGCCCTCGATCACGGCGTGGGCTACTTCGTGGTGGACGGCCCGGAGGAACTGGAGGCGCTGAACCGCCTGGCAGGGGAGCGCGGCGTCCGGCAGAAGGCGCTGCTGCGCGTCACCCCCGGCATCGACCCGCACACCTACGAGGCGGTGAACACCGGGCGCGTGGACGTGAAGTTCGGCGTTCCCATCGGCACCGGCCAGGCGCTGGAATTCGTCCGCGCCGCTCTGAACGCCCCCCATATCGCGGTGGAGGGCCTGCACTGTCATGTGGGCTCCATGGTGTTTGACGAGTCGGTGTATGAGGATACCTCCGACCTCATGCTCGCCTTTGTCCGGACGCTGCGGGAGCAGCTCGGCTATACGGTCGGCATGCTCGATCTCGGCGGCGGCTACGGCGTGCGCTACGTGGACGCGGACAAGCATGTGGACATCCCGGACCGCATCGCGGCCCTCGCGGAGCATATCAAGGCCCGCTGCGCGGAGCTTGGCCTGCCCGTGCCCTATATCCTGATGGAGCCGGGGCGCAGCATCGTGGCCGACGCCGGGATGACGGTCTACAGCGTGAGCGCGGTGAAGCGCATCCCCGGCTTCAAGAACCATGTGATCGTGGACGGCGGCATGACCGACAATCCCCGCTACTGCCTCTACAGGGCGCGCTACACCGTCCTGCCCGCCGGGCGCGAGGCAGGGGAGACGGCGGTCTTCGACCTCGCGGGGCATTGCTGCGAGAGCGGCGATATCCTCCAGCCCGCGGTCACGCTGCCCGCCGACATCCGGCGCGGGGAGCTGGTCGCCGTGTGCACCACGGGGGCGTATAACTACTCCATGGCCTCCAACTATAACCGCCTGGGCCGCCCGCCCGTGGTCATGCTGCGCGACGGGGAGAGCTGTCTCGCCGTGAAGCGCGAGAGTCTGGACGATCTCTGCGCCCTGGACCTGTGAATCACGGCGACAACGTTCGTTTTGTCATTGCGAGTCAGTGCGCACACTGGCGCGGCAATCCGTAACTTCTTGGTAAGAAAGTGAAATAAGAATGGACAATACGGCAGAAGAGAAAAAGGAGCTTCGCCGGGCATATCGGGAGCGCGGGAGAGCGCTCACACAGGCCTACCGCGAGGCGGCCGACCGGGCGATCTGCGCGGCTGTGCTGGGCAGCGCGCAATGGAAGCGGGCGGAGAGCGTCTTCGCCTTCGTCTCCATGTGGGCCGAGCCCGATACCCGGCCCCTGCTCGAAGCGGCCCTGCGGGAGGGAAAGCGCCTCTTTCTGCCGCGCTGCGCCCCGGATGGGGAGATGCAGGCCGTGCGCGTCTATAGTCTTGCCGCGCTGCGCCCCGGCGCTTACGGTATCCCGGAGCCGCCCGCCGATGCGGAGACGGCGGGGGAGCTTGACCTCGCCCTCGTCCCCTGCGTCACGGCGACCAGGGACGGGGCGCGCCTCGGTCACGGCGCGGGGTATTACGACCGCTTCCTGCCCCGGCACCGCTGCGCGACGCTGTGCCTGTGCTACGCGGCGATGCTGGCGGACGCCCTCCCCACGGATGAATACGACGCTCCGATGGACCATGTGGTCACGGAGGACGGCATACGATAAGAAAACACGGCGGATTCGTGCGAATCCGTCGTGTTTTTTACAGCTTCTTTATTTAAATCGCAGCTGGGGGCGGTAGAACTCAAAGATCACGCCGTCGCGGCGGCGCTCGGCGCGTTCGTTGTGGGAGGTCCAGGCAAAGCGCATGGCGCCCATGGCCTCGGACAGGCGCGTACTCAGCGGGCGATAGCCCGTGTGGTAGGCGATGAACTGCGGCCGGGAGAGGAAGTTCAGCAGGCAGTGGCTGAGCAGGAACGCGGTGGGCCTGGAAACGCTGTCGTCGTATTCCCAGGTCTGCGTGGCGAGCTGCCCGCGCACCAGATCCTTCCCGTGCAGGCGGAACCAGCGCACGATCATGGGGTTGAAGCTCTCAATGCAGACCTCGCCGGGGTAGTCGGAGAGAATGGCATAGGTCTTTTCGCACAGCTCCCTGTTGCGCGGCCCTGTCTTGATCTCCACGATCAGCGGCCCGCGCCCGCCGTAGGTCTCCAGTACCTCGGTCAGCAGCGGGATGCGCTGGTTGGTGCCGGCAAGCGTCAGAAGCTTCAGCTCGTCATAGCTCTTCTCGTCCACGCGCCCGCGTACGCCGCACATGCGCTCGAGCGTGTCGTCATGGAAGACCACGACCTGCCCGTCCTTCGTGAGGCGCACGTCCATCTCCGCGCCGTAGCCCGCGCGGCTTGCCAGCCGGAAGGCCTCCAGCGAGTTTTCGGGGACGCTTCTGTCCTCACAGTGGAGGCCGCGGTGGGCAAAATTGCGCCCGAAAAAGGGGGCCTTCTGCCGCTTGGTGACAGCCCCGGGGGCCAGCAGGAAAAGCGGCAGCCCCGCGGCGATCGCAGCGCCGGAGCCGATCAGCGCGGCCTTTCTGAGCTTTTGGGAAAAACTTCTGTTCATAGCGGACACCTCTGCAAAGATAAATATGGGTATCGGCTTTAATCAGCTAACCCGACATAAGCACTTGCCTCCCCCAGCCGCGAAGCGGCGTCTCGGGGGGAGGTGCCCCGAAGGGGCGGAGAGGGGGAGGTGCCCCGAAGGGGCGGAGAGGGGGATGTCTTGCAACCAGCTTGGGTGCAATCGTGGCCCCTCTCAGTCACCAGTGTGCGCACTGGTGACAGCTCCCCTCCGGCGGGGGGAGCCAAGGCACCCCTTGTTTGCACATTTGCTGAGTTAAGCCGATACCCATAAAAATAAGTATTGCGAAGCAAAACCATCCCAAAACCTCAGTCGCCGTCCAGCGCCTCGAGTCCGACCACGTTCTCCACCTTGCGCGCCTTGATGTTCTTTACCAGCGCGGTGAACACGATGAAGGACAGCACCGTCAGCACGCAGGAGTAGACCGGCAGGGTGCGCCATGCGCCCGTGCGGTTGAACATCAGGCCCAGCAGAATGGGCGTGACCGTCTGCGCGGACATGGAGGAGGCATAGTAGTAGCCGGTGAATCGGCCGATCTTCTTCGACGAGCAGAGCTCTACCACCATGGGGAAGGAGCAGTTATGCACCAGGGCCATGCCGAAGCCCTTGATGGCCCAGACGACATAGAGGATCGCCGGGAAGGTGAATTCCCCGTGCGCCGCGTTCGGCGCGGTGACGCCCGTGGGAGCGACGGAGCACATGATGATAAGCGCGGCGAACGTGACGCCGAGGCCGCAGGAGATGGTCCACTTGCGCCCGATCTTATCCGCGATCGCACCCGCGATGGCAAAGCCCAGCACTGAGGCAAGCCCGCCCGCAATGGTCAGCACCATCGTGGCGCTCGAGACGGAGTTGAGATAATAGATGACGTAGTTTCCAATATAGGTGCCGATGGCGTTGTCGGACATGAACCACAGAAATTCCGCGCCGAGGATGGCAAGCAGCATGGTCCTGTTCGCCTTCGACATGGGCTTCAAGTCGTCCACCGGGGTTTCGATGGCGGCGAGGCGCTCACCCTCGGCCATCTGCTCCTTCATCTGCTCGTGAATCTCGTTTTCCCGCACGGTGAAGAAGAGCACCAGCGCGGAGATCACCATGAGCACCGAGGCGATGAGGAAGGGGATCTCAATGGTCCAGATCTTGCGCGCCTCGTCAGCGGCGTTGATGTAGTCGGAGAGCTTGAGGAAGATGCCGAGCACCGTGGCAAACGCGCCGCCGAGATAGCCCATGATGTTGATGATGCCGTTGGCCCTCGCCCGCAGGGGCTTGGGCGTGATGTCCGGCATGAGGGCGACGGCGGGGTTGCGGTACATCATCATGAAGATCAGCACGACGCCCATCAGCAGCACCATGCCGAGAATGTTGTTGTGGTGGAAGAAGAAGGGGATAAAGGGGAAGGCCACGGCGGAGACGAAGGTGCCTGTCAGGATATAGGGCATGCGTTTGCCGATGGGCGTGCACGTCCTGTCGGAGAGATTGCCGAAGATCGGCAGCAGGATCAGGGCGGCCAGGTTGTCGCAGGCCATGATGATGCCGACCAGCCACTGTACGTTCAGGATCTTCGCCGGATCGCCCGCCTTGAGCTGGGCCGAGGAGATCCCGTACATGCGCCGGGCAAAGATATCCGTCAGAAACGTGGGGCACCAGGAGTCGTACACCTGCCAGAGAAGCAGAATGCCGAAGAAGGCAAAGCCGATGAGAAAGGTGCGCTTGTAATTGAGCTTGAGCGGAACTGTGGGCTTGTCGTTCATGACACGCTCCTCCGTAACGAATTTGGTTGAGCTTACGGCTTCTTGCACTCGGGCATGAGCTCGTCCGACATGACTTGGAGGATGCGGTCAAAGACGGCGACGTCCTCAGGCGGGAAGCGCGCCTCCACGCGGCGCATGACGGTCAGCTCGTAATTTGCGTAGAGATTCATATAGGTATAGTATTTATTGGACAGGATCAGGTGATATTCGCGGCGGTCAACCGTAGAATTCGGGCGCTCAAGATAACCCTTTTTGATTAGGTTATTCACCTTGTAGGTGGCGTTGGACTGGGAAATGTTCAGAAAATCGGCAAACTGGCTGACTGTCGGTTCGCCCAGCATGTAGATGACCTCAAGGGAAAAAGCCTCCATCGCGGAGAGGGAACCGTCCCGTTCCCGTACCAGCTCGAAAACACGCCGATAGAATTGCAGCTTGAATTTATTATAGACATCCGAAAAGTGTTTTTCCAGCATTGACATTTCCTCCTTTTTATTGTATTTTAAACAATTCTAATCTAATGTATATTGTACTAAAAATTCAAACAAATGTAAATACAAAAAAAGGAAAAATTCATTTGTACAAAGTGTGAATTTTCTGGAATGGCTCCGGGGAACACTTGACAATGGGGGAGAGAGATGCTATATTAGCACTCGAAAGGAAAGAGTGCCAACAGTCGGGCACGGAGAGTGCTAAAAACTTCCCTCGGGCGAGGCGAACGGAGCTTGCGAGGACGATGATTAGTGAACGGAAAAAGAAAATACTCGCCGCCGTGGTGGACGAATACGTTCGGACGGCGGAGCCTGTCGGCAGCAAGGTTATTGCCGCGAAAGCCGGCCTCGGCTGTTCCTCCGCCACCATCCGCAACGAGCTTGCGGAGCTTGTGAGTCTCGGCTATCTCGAGCAGCCCCACACCTCCGCCGGGCGCGTCCCGACGCCGATGGGCTACCGCATGTATGTCAACGAGCTCATGGAAAAGCAGCGCCTGAGTCTGGAGGAGACGGAGGACATCAACCGCCGCATGAACCAGAAGCTGCGGGAGCTGGACGACACGATCAGCGAGGTCAGCCGACTGGCCTCCCAGCTCACGGATTATCCGGCGCTCGCCCTCACCACCCGCACGGCGGTGACGATCAAGCGCTTCGATATCATCTATGTGGACGCCAACACCTTCATCATCGTGGTCATGCTCAGCGACAACACGGTGAAAAACAAGCTCGTGAAGCTCCCGGTGTCGGTGGACCAGAAGCTGGTGCAGCGCCTGTCCGCCCTCTTCAATTCCGGCTTCACCGGCATTACCGAGGAGGCCGTGACCCCGCTTCTCATCAATTCGACCGAGCGCGCGGCGGACGACACCATGGGCGTCACCTCCGTCATCGCGGCCTTTGCCATTGAGGTACTGACCGAGGCGACCGCTCCCTCCGCGTATGTGAGCGGGGAGAACCGGCTTCTCAGCCAGCCCGAGTTCCGGGACCCCGACAAGGCCCACCGCCTGATGGGTTATCTCTCCGGAGGCGGATACATCCTTCCGCCGAACGAGAACATGGACACGGCGGGGGAGATCCGGGTGCTGATCGGCCCGGAGAACGTGGCCGAGGAGCTCAAGGATTCCAGCGTCGTCATTGCGACCTATGACGCGGGCGACAACACCAGAGGCATGATCGGCGTGGTCGGGCCGACGCGCATGGACTATTCCGCCGTGGCGGCAAAGCTCTCGATCCTGGCCGCGGGCTTGTCCAAGAGGCTCGGCGGGGGAGAGGCTCCGCCGGAGGGCATGCACAATAAACTGATCATCAAGGGAGATACAGGAAATGAGTAAGAAGAAGCAGACCGAAGCGGCAGAGGCCGAACAGGAAAAGACCGAGGCCGCAGCGGAAGAGACAGCGGAGGAAAAAACCGAAGCCGCCCCCGAGACCGAGGAAAAGCCCGCCGAGGCGAAGGCTGAGGAAAAGCCCGCCGAGGCGAAGGCTGAGGAAAAGCCCGAAGCGCCCGCCGAACAGCCGAAGGACGCGGCCCTTGCCGCCATGAACGACAAGTATCTGCGCCTGTGCGCCGAGTACGACAACTTCCGCAAGCGCAGCCAGAAGGAAAAGGACGCGCTTTACGACGATATCAAGGCCAACACGCTCAAGAGCTTCCTGCCGGTCTACGATAACCTGGTGAGAGCGCTCGACCAGTCCACGGAGGATGAGGCCTACAAGAAAGGCGTCGAGATGATCATGGCCCAGTTCCGGGCCACGATGGAAAAGCTCGGCGTGACCGAGATGAACTGCCTCGGCCAGAAGTTCGACCCCGCCTTCCACAATGCCGTGATGCATGTGGACGACGAGGAGAAGGGCGAAAACGAGATCGTGGAGGTCTTCCAGCAAGGCTTCATGCTGGGCGAAAAGGTGATCCGCTTTGCTATGGTCAAAGTGGCAAACTGAAACATCCGCACTTTCCGGCGCAAGCCGTTAAGTATATTTTCATTTGTTAAAAAATATATCACATATACAGGAGGAAACAATCATGGGTAAAATTATCGGTATAGATTTGGGCACCACCAACAGCTGCGTCGCCGTTCTTGAGGGCGGCGAACCCGTCGTCATTGCCAACGCCGAGGGCGCGCGCACCACGCCTTCCGTCGTGGCCTTCGCCAAGTCCGGCGAGCGTATGGTCGGCCAGGTCGCAAAGCGCCAGGCCGTCACCAACCCCGACCGCACCATCTCCTCCATCAAGCGTGAGATGGGCTCCAACTACCGCGTGACCGTGGACGGCAAGTCCTACACCCCGCAGGAGATCTCCGCCATGATCCTGCAGAAGCTGAAATCCGACGCCGAGGCCTATCTGGGCCAGACCGTCACCGAGGCTGTCATCACCGTCCCCGCTTACTTCACCGACGCACAGCGCCAGGCCACCAAGGACGCCGGCAAGATCGCCGGTCTTGAGGTCAGACGTATCATCAACGAGCCGACCGCAGCCGCCCTTGCCTACGGCATGGATAAAGAGACCGACCAGAAGATCATGGTCTACGACCTCGGCGGCGGCACCTTCGACGTGTCCGTGCTCGAGATCGGCGACGGCGTTATCGAAGTGCTGGCCACTGCCGGCAACAACCGCCTCGGCGGCGACGACTTCGACGCCTGCATCACCGATTATCTGGTGAGCGAGTTCAAGAAGACCGAGGGCATTGACCTGTCCACCGACAAGGTCGCCATGCAGCGTCTGCGCGAGGCCGCCGAGAAGGCGAAGATCGAGCTCTCCGGTGTGACCACTTCCAACATCAATCTGCCTTATATCACCGCGGACGCCACCGGCCCCAAGCACCTGGACGTCACCCTGACCCGCGCAAAGTTCAACGAGCTGACCCATCACCTGGTCGAGAAGACCGCGGGCCCTGTCAAGCAGGCCCTGTCCGACTCCGGCCTCCAGCCCAGCGAGATCACCAAGGTCCTGCTGGTCGGCGGCTCCAGCCGTATCCCCGCCGTGCAGGAGATGGTCAAGTCCCTGACCGGCAAGGAAGGCTTCAAGGGCATCAACCCCGACGAGTGCGTCGCCATCGGCGCTGCCATCCAGGGCGGCGTTCTGAACAAGGATGTGGACGGCATCGTTCTGCTGGACGTCGCGCCCCTGTCCCTCGGCATTGAGACCCTGGGCGGCGTGTGCACCAGACTCATCGAGCGCAACACCACCATCCCCACCCGCAAGAGCCAGGTTTTCTCCACCGCAGCCGACAACCAGACCTCCGTTGAGGTCAACGTCCTCCAGGGCGAGCGCGAGATGGCCGCTTACAACAAGAGCCTCGGCCGCTTCCACCTGGACGGCATCGCCCCGGCCCGCCGCGGCGTGCCGCAGATCGAGGTCACCTTCGACATCGACGCCAACGGCATCGTGAACGTCTCCGCCAAGGATCTCGGCACCGGCAAGGAGCAGCACATCACCATCACCGCC
>CADADE010000014.1 GCA_902786615.1 Oscillospiraceae bacterium | reverse complement strand
CTCAGCAGCCATATGAAATCTGCGGGTACCACAGCACAGCTGTGCTGTGAACGATTATTTAATTATTTCACTGTCCTCTTGACGGGATGCAGTTCACAAGGTACGATTTCGTCGGGGGTTTTGCGTGTCTATCTCACAGGCGCTCATTCATCCAGCTTGTAGGTGATATCCTCTTTCCAGCTCAGGCGCGGCTCCGTGCCGCGGAAGAGACGGATGATGGCGGGGATATGCTTTACGAGCACCAGCCCCGCCGTCAAAAGCGCGAGGCGCAGCAGCAGCGAATCGTCCACCGCGAGCACCGCCACCATCACATAGACCACCATGCCCGCGAGCGTCCCGAGGGAGAGATAACGTGTGAGGGCGATCACCCCCGCCGTGACGACCGCCGCCGCGATGCCGGCGGAGCTTGCGGCCGTGGAGGCGGCGACGATCATGGCAACGGAGGCATGACTGCCGCGAAAGCGGTACATCGCGGGCCAGAGCCTGCCGAGCACCAGCACAAAGCCCGCAAACGCGCGCCCCGCGTCGGCGTGGCCGCGTATGCCGAGCAGCAGCGACCCGATCAGAATCGGGATCAGATCCTTCACCAGCTCCACCGCCAGGAGCTTGAAAAAGCCCGAAATGCCGAAGAGCCGCCGGAAGTTTGAGAGCCAGCGGCTGTGATCGCCGAGCCGCTTCAAATTGCGGTGAAAGACGAAGTTTGACGCCAGCACCATAGTGTCCATGCTGCCGAAGAAATAGGCAAAAAGCGCGGTGATCCCCAGGAGCAGCCAATAGATGCTCATTCCTTTTCCCCTTTCTGGCGGATCACGATGCGGATGGGCGTACCCTCCAGGCCGAAGACGGCGCGGATCTGGTTTTCCAGATAGCGCTGATAGGAGAAGTGGAACAGCTCCCGGCTGTTGCAGAAGATGACAAAGCAGGGCGGCTTGATGCCGGTCTGAGTCATGTAGTAGATCTTCAGGCGGCGGCCCTTATCCGTGGGCGGCTGGACGCGCGCCTGCGCGTCGGCCAGGACGTTGTTGAGCATGCCGGTGGAGATGCGCATATTGCTCTGATCGTTGACAAAATTGATGAGCTCAAAGATGCGGTCGGTGCGCTGCCCGGTCAGGGCGGAGATGAAGAGGATGGGGGCATAGCTCATGAAGCTCAGATCGCGCATGATGTCCTTGCGCATCTTCTCCATGGTGCCGGTCTCCTTCTCCACCAGGTCCCACTTGTTCACGATCACGATGCAGGCCTTGCCCGCCTCGTGCGCGATGCCCGCGATCTTGGTGTCCTGGTCGGTGACGCCGTCGCGCGCATCGAGGAGGATGAGGCAGACGTCCGCCCGCTCGATGGCAAGCTGGGCGCGCATGACGGAGAACTTTTCCACGCGCTCCTCCACCTTGGATTTGCGGCGGATGCCGGCGGTGTCGATGAACATATAGCGTCCCTTGTCGTTTTCAAAGAGCGTGTCCACCGCGTCGCGGGTGGTGCCCGCCATATCGCTCACGATGAGGCGCTTCTCGCCGAGGATGTGATTAATGAGCGAGGACTTGCCCACATTGGGCTTGCCGATGACGGCGACCTTGATGAAGTCGTCCTCCGCCTCGTTCTCCTCCGCCTCGGGAAAGCTCTTGAGGCACTCGTCCAGCAGGTCCCCGGTGCCATGGCCGTGCACGGCGGAGACGGCGATGGGATCTCCCAGGCCCAGCTCGTAAAACTCATAGAGGGCCGGGTCCTCCGCGCCGGTGGAGTCGGCCTTGTTGACCGCAAGCACCACGGGCTTGTGGGAGCGCTTGAGCATATTGGCCACGTCCTTGTCCGCGGCGGGTCGATGGCGATCTGCGCCTGCTCGCGCATGAAGAGCAGGATCTCGCTGTCGGTGGACGGCTCGATGCCGCCGGTGTCCACCATATCGAAGGTGCGGCCCGCCCACTCGCAGGGGGCGTATAATCTGTCACGGGTGACGCCGGGGGTGTCCTCCACAATGCTCAGCCGCTGGCCCACCAGACGGTTGAAGAGCATGGACTTGCCCACGTTCGGGCGTCCCACGATGGCGACAAGAGGTCTTGACATTTTTTCATTACCTCCTAAATTCAGAATTCAACCGTAGTTCTCGATCCCCTGATCGACCCGGAATGTACCGGATCGCAAATTGCGGGCCGATGAGGGCGGCCCCTACGGATTGGTATTGTATTTATAAAATTTCTCCGTGCTTTCTTCCCGCACGGGGAGATGCAGCTCCGGCAGAATGCCGAACATCGCGTCGCAGAGGGCAAAGCCGTCCGACTCCACCGGGTAGATCGGGACCCCGAGGGCTGCGGCGGCCTCCTCAAGCTTCACATCGTCCAGGAAATCCAGCTCGGCCCGGCGCAGCATGTTCTGGGAAACAAGCAGGCGCTCTCCAAGCTCTTTCCCCTTGAGCTGCCGGATGAGATCGCCGCCGGTGATGAGGCCCGTGACGTTGATGCTGTGGCCGAAGAAATCGTTCTCAATGGCGTAGACATGGCCCTTGAGCGCGGGAAAGGCCGCCCGCGCAAGGTTCAACAGCTTTTCAATATACGGCGCGGCGGAGACCCCGGCGGCGATGGCAAAGTCGACGCCGTCCGGCTCGTCCGCGAGCTTCACGGCGCTTTTGAACTCCGTCTCCAGCAGACGGAGGGTGCCCACGCCGTTTTCAAGCTGTGTGTACTCTTCATAGTATTCGTCCGGCGGCAGCGCCCGCCCCGCGAGGATGTACAGCTCGTCCCCGCAGAAGAAGATGCGGCTGCCGTGTCTGTGACGGCATTCCTCCGCGAAGCCCTCCACCAAATCGAGGGTCTCCGCCGCGTGCTCTCTGGTAAAGGGCGTGAGGGGGTAGAGGTATTTCCGGTGCTTCGTAAGGCCCACCGGGACGATGGACACGCTGTGCACCGCGGGCCAGAGCGCTTCCAGCTCCCGCAGGGAGCGCAGCAGCTCTTCCCCGTCGTTCAGACCGGGACAGCAGACGATCTGGCAGTTCATGACGATGCCCGCCCCGGCAAAGCGGCGCATGATCTCAATACTCTCCCCCGCCCTGGGATTGCGCAGCATTTTGCAGCGCAGCTCCGGGTTCATGGTGTGCACCGACACATTGATGGGGCTGACGCGCAGGGCGATGATGCGCTCCACCTCGCGCGCGGAGAGATTGGTGAGGGTGATGTAGTTTCCGAGCAGGAAGCTCAGGCGCGCGTCGTCATCCTTAAAATACATGGTCTTGCGCATGCCGCGGGGAAGCTGGTCGATAAAGCAGAAGACGCAGGCATTGGAGCAGGCGCGCGGCGCGTCCATGAGATAGCTGCCGAAGTCCAGACCCAGGTCGCCGCCCTCCGGTTTTTTGACATGCAGGGCATACTGCGTGCCGTCAGGCCTTTGCAGCGTCACATCCAAAACCCGGTCATAGGCAAAGAATTTATAGTCCAGCACGTCGAGGATCTCGTTTCCGTTGATGGAGACGATGGTGTCCCCGATGCTGACGCGCCCGCTGAGAGGACTCGTCGGGTCGACAGACTTTATATAGTTGTCTTCCATGGCGCGACCCTCCGCGTTCATTCAAAATTGTTTTTGCCGTAGCTTTGCCACGGCAAAAACGCCTTAGGTGAGCAAAACGAACCCTCGCGCCGACCAAGCGGAGCGTCCCCCGCAAGCGGAGGGCGATAAGCGCGAGTAATCTCGAATGAAAGCATTGCTTTCATTCGAGGAATAGCAAAAGGAGGAGAGGCTTCACACCTTTCCTCCTTTAGCAGCTTTACTTGCTCTCTTCAACAGCGATGACTGTCCGGCCCTTGTACTGACCGCAAGCCTTGCAGACACGATGGGGCATGCAGAAAGCACCGCAGTTGGGGCACTTGACGACATTGGGAGCGGTGAGCTTCCAAAAAGAACGCCTCTTGTCACGTCTCTGTCTCGATACTTTTCCTTTTGGGACTGCCATGTTGACACCTCCTGTTGACAGCTGTTCTGAGCAGCTTCATAATTACAAATTACTTATTTATCCAAAAGCTGCTCAAGCACAGCAAATCTTGGATCAAGGGATTTCCGGCACCCGCAGGGGCCGAGGTTCAGGTTTTTGCCGCATGTGGAGCACAGACCCTTGCAGTCCTCCCTGCAGAGGAACTTGGTTTCCATGTCCAAAATGAAGCAGGTGGAGAGAATCTCGTCCAGGTCGATCTCGTTGCCCTGCAGGACGTAGAGGGACGGATCATCCTCCGGATTCTCTTCCACGATGGTGGCGTCCAGCTGCATTTGCTTGAGGCTTTCAAATTCCTCGCCGCAGCGGTCGCAGACGCAGATCATCTCCGCTGTGAGCGTCCCCTCCAGATGGAGGATGCCCGCCTCGTTGAAGACGCGCCCTTCTGCGTGGGGTTTGCCGACATAGGCCCTCACGGAGGGAAAATCAAGACCGTCCGTCTCCAGTTCGCATTCAAAAGGAACGGAGCCGCCCGGCACCTCAATTATCGAGCTCAGATTCAGACGCATAATCCAGCACCTCGCACAGTTGCTTTAGTATTATAGATTACTTGTGAGGACTTGTCAACACAAATTTCTTATAGTATAATGCAAAAAAATCGGGATCGCAAAGGGGATTTTTTGTACAAATGAAGGAGTTTACCATCCGGGACAACGACGCGGGGCAGCGTTTGGACCGCTTTGTGGGCAAGGCCGTGCCCCTTCTGCCGGAATCTCTGCTTCAAAAATACATCCGACTCAAACGCATCAAGCTCAACGGCAAGGGCGCCAAGCGCGACACGCGGCTGAGCATTGGCGACGTGATTCAGCTTTACATCAACGACGAGTTTTTTGAAAAGCCGCGGGAGGAAAATTCGTATCTCAAGGTGGGCACGCCCCGGCTGAACATTGTCTACGAGGATGAAAATATCCTCCTGCTGGACAAAAAGCCGGGGGTCCTGTGCCACAGCGCGGGCGTATGGGATTATAACACGCTTATTGCCAATGTCCAGGCCTACATGGCGCAAAAGGGCGAGTGGCGGCCCAAGGAGGAAAACGCCTTCGCTCCCGCCCTCTGCAACCGCATCGACCGCAACACCGGCGGCATCGTCATCGCCGCCAAGAACGCCGAGGCGCTTCGCATCCTCAACGACAAGATCCGCGACCGGGAGATCGAGAAATACTATCTCTGCGCCGTGCAGGGGAAGCCCCGACCCGCCGCCGGGCGGCTGGAAAATTTTCTCTTCAAGGACGCGAAAAAAAACCAGGTCTTTGTAAAGGACCGCCCCGAGCCGGGCGCCAAGACCGCCGTGACGGAATACCGCCTGCTTATGAGCCGCGGCCCCCTGTCGCTGGTGGAGTGCAGGCTTTTGACCGGACGCACCCACCAGATCCGCGCCCAGATGGCGCACGCGGGCTGGCCCCTTCTGGGCGACGGCAAGTATGGCAGTGAGCGCTTCAACAAGGGCTTTGAGGAAAAGGGCCAGGCGCTCTATTCCTACCGCCTGCGCTTTGACTTCCCGACGGACGCGGGCATTCTCGAATACCTGCGCGGGAAGGAGTTTCGCGTGCAGCAGGTGGATTTTGCCGAGAAATACTTCGGCGTGACGACGCTGGACTTTTAAGAAGTGCTCTTAGCGCCCTCTTTCCAGTCGCTGATCTCCACGTAGACTGTGACGCGCCCGTCGGTGACAAGCTCGGCGCGCAGCGGGCGCATATCCGTCTTGCTGAACCACACGCTGCACTTGAGCTCGTCATCCGGCGTCAGCGTCACCACCCGCTTGCCGTCCTCCTCGCCGATGCTGTCCACGTGGCCGTCCCGCATGGCGCGCAGCATGGTCGGGATCGAGGAGAGCGGCGAGAGGCCGAAGGAATCGAGCGAGCCCGTGTCCAGCACCACGCTGTCGTATTCGAGCGTGGCGCTGCCGGGCTTCACACTGGCCGACACCCCGCGAATCAGCTCCGGGGCCATGACCGTGACACGCCCGCCCTCGCCGTCCTGCTCGTAGGCAAGGGTGAAGCGGGCGGTCTTATGCTCGTACTCCGCCCGCACCTGGGCGGTGAAGGAGAGCGTTTCCAATGTGTCCAGGCGTTCGGCAAAGGCGCGGTAATCCCCCTCGCCCCGGGTTTTGCCGCAGGCCGAGAGCAAAAGCGTGATGCAAAGCAAGATTAGAAGAAAGCAGCGTTTCATAATGACCTCCGCAGTTTTTGATCGTTCAAGGCTATGCGGAGCGTTTGGAAACTATACTTTCTGTTCAAAAAGCTCTTGCAAAATTTGTATAACTGTGATAAATTCAATCCTGTCAATGCGAAGAACGGGAAAATAGCGCGGACTGTTTTTCTCAGAGATCGGGTGCCGTCGGCTGAAAGCCCCGAAAGAACAGGCGCTTGGTTCGCCCGGGAGCTCCGGCCAATCACCGGCGTGGGATGCGCGTTAAGCGTCATGAGTGCGGCCTTGTGCCGAACGTGGGTGGTACCGCGGAAGTTCTGCTTTCGTCCCTGTTTTGGGATGGAGGCTTTTATTTTTTTGTAGGAGAGAAGCTTATGAAAGAACTCATGCAGAGCCTCAGAGAGGCTTCGATCAAGGCGATCAATGAATCCGACAACCCGGAGAGCATTGAAGCCCTGCGCGTCAAATATCTTGGCAAGAAGGGCGAGCTGACCGCCATCCTGCGCCAGATGGGCAAGCTCACCCCGGAGGAGCGCCCCGTCATGGGCCAGCTTGCAAACCAACTGCGCGAGGAGATCGAGCAGGCCATCGACCTGCGCAAGACTATCCTCAGCAAGGCGATCCTGGAAAAGCAGCTCGAGGCCGAGGCCATCGACGTGACCCTGCCCGGCGCCGAGCAGCCCGTCGGCCACAAGCACCCGATGTACAACGTGCTCGACCAGATCAAGGACATCTTCATCGGCATGGGCTTTGAGATCGTGGACGGCCCCGAGGTGGAGCTTGCCGACTACAACTTCACCAAGCTCAACATCGATGAGGGGCACCCCTCCCGCGACTGGACGGATACCTTCTACTTCACCGAGGACGGCAAAATCCTCCTGCGCACCCAGACCTCTCCCATGCAGGTGCACGCGATGGAGACAAAGAGCCTGCCCATCCGCATGATCGCCCCGGGCCGGGTCTACCGCAAGGACGAGGTGGACGCCACCCACTCCCCCATGTTCCACCAGATCGAGGGCATGGTCATCGACAAGGGCGTCACCATGGCCGATCTCAAGGCCACGCTGAATCTCGTGGTGGAGAAAATTTACGGCAAGGGCACTGTCACCCGTTTCCGCCCGCACCACTTCCCCTTCACCGAGCCGAGCTGCGAGCTGGACATCCAGTGCCACAAATGCGGCGGCAAGGGCTGCCCCACCTGCAAGGGCGAGGGCTGGATCGAGGTGCTGGGCGCTGGCATGGTGCACCCCAAGGTGCTGGCCGGCTGCGGCATCGACCCGGATGTGTACTCCGGCTGGGCCTTCGGCATGGGCCTCGAGCGCCTCGCCATGGGCGAATATAAAATCACGGATCTGCGTCTTATCTTCGAGAATGACGTGAGATTCCTGGAGCAGTTCTGAGGGAGGGCGTAACGATGAATCTTTCGAGAAAATGGCTCAATGAGTTTGTGGATCTGCCGCTGTCAGAGTACGACGACCGCAGCTTTGCCGAGGCGATGACCGTCTCCGGCTCCAAGGTCGAGGTGACCGAGGATCTGAGCAAGCACATCAAAAACGTCAAGGTCGGCAGGATCGTAAAGCTTGAAAAGCATCCCAACTCCGACCATATGCTGGTGGCCCAGATCGACGTGGGCGCGGACGAGCCCGTGCAGATCTGCACCGGCGCCTGGAACGTGCACGAGGGCGATCTTGTCCCCGCGGCGCTGCACAATTCCCTGCTCCCGAGCGGCGCGAAGATCACCAAGGGCAAGCTGAGAGGCGTGGAGTCCTACGGCATGCTCTGCTCCCTCAAGGAGCTGGGCGTCACGGTGCACGACTTCCCCTACGGCGAAATCAAGCCCGCCGCCATTCTGAACGACTATCACCCCATTGACCCCGCGAAGCCCTCCATCCCCGCGGACATCAAGCCAGGCGACAAGATCTTCGGCGCTGTCATCGCGGCCCGGGTGAAGACGCTTGCCCCCGTTTGTGTGAATCTCTGGGATACCGCGCTCGATCTCGGCAGCGACGATACGGCGTACGTGTCCGACTGTCAGAACCTGCACGCGGGCGATCTGGTGGCCTTCGACACCAAGACAAAGCGCATCCTCACCCCCGATGATCTGCACGCCGAGCAGAGGGAGTTTCCCCACTGCATCGCAGACGGCATCCTCATCCTGCATGAGGACTGCAAGCCCGGCGACGACATGGGCGCTCTCCTCGGTCTGGACGACCATGTGGTGGAGTTTGAGATCACCCCGAACCGCCCCGACTGCCTGTGCATGATCGGCCTTGCGCGCGAGGCCGCCGTCACCTTCAATAAGACCCTCAAGCTGCACGAGCCTGTCGTCAAGGCCGCAGCCGGGGGCGACATCAACGCGCTGACTAGGGTTTTCATCGAAGACCCCCTCTGCGTGCGCTACACTGCCCGCATGGTCAAAAACGTGAAGATCGCCCCCTCCCCCGCCTGGATGCGCGAGCGCATCCGCAACGCCGGCATGCGCCCCATCAACAACATCGTCGATATCACGAACTACGTCATGCTCGAGTACGGTCAGCCCATGCACGCCTTTGACTTCTCCTGCGTCAAGGGCGGCGAGATCCATGTGCGGTGCGCGAAAGACGGCGAGAGCATCCAGACTCTCGACGGCACGGAGCGCAGGCTCACCCCCTCCATGCTCTGCATCTGCGACACGGAAAAGCCCGTGGGCGTGGCGGGCGTGATGGGCGGCGCAAATTCCGAGATCGTGGGCGACACGGCCATGGTGCTCTTTGAGTCCGCCAACTTTAACGGCACCTCCATCCGCCGCACCGCCACCGCCCTCGGCATGCGCACCGACGCCTCCTCCCGCTACGAAAAGGGGCTCGACCCCCAGAACACCTACGCCGCCGTACAGCGCGCCTGCGAGCTGATCGAGCTGCTCGGCGCGGGCGAGGTGGTGGAGGGCGTCATCGACGTGTGCCCGAACGAACTCAAGCAGACCACCGTGAAGCTTGAGCCGGAAAAGGTCAACGCTCTGCTCGGCACCGACATTGACGAGGGCACCATGCGCGACATTCTGCTGCGCCTCGGCTTCACCCTCCAGGGCGACACCATCTGCGTCCCCTCCTGGCGCGCCGATGTGGAGCACTACTCCGACATTGCCGAGGAGGTTGCCCGCTTCTACGGCTACAACGAGATCCCCGTCGCCTTCTCCGGCGGCATCTCCACCGCGGGCGGCTATACGGAGCTGCAGCAGCTTGAGCGCAAAATCGGCGAGTGCTGCCGCAGCATGGGTCTCGACGAGATCATCACCTACTCCTTCATCAGCCCCGCCTACTATGACAAGATCCGCATGCCGGCGGACTCTCCCCTGCGCGACAGCCTGAAAATCCTGAACCCCCTGGGCGAGGACACCTCCATCATGCGCACCACCATCCTTCCCTCCATGCTGGAGATCCTGACCCGCAACTACAACTACCGCAACAGGGAAGCCGCCCTGTACGAGATCGGCCGCATCTACCTCAAGCGCCCCGACGGCATGGCAGACGAGCCAAAGATCGTCTCCCTCGGCGGCTACGGCGAGAAGATGGACTTCTTCACGCTCAAGGGCTGGGTCGAAAAGCTCCTGAAGGAGCTGGGAGTCAAAAAGCCGCGCTTCGTGGCGGAAAAGACCAATCCCGCCTACCACCCGGGCCGCTGCGCGAAGGTCTGTGCCGATGGCGTGGAGATCGGCGTGCTGGGTGAAATCCACCCCCTGGTCGCCGCCAACTACGGCGTGGATGCGAAGTTCTACTGTGCGGAGCTGCGCTTCGACGCGCTGAACGAGGTCAAGGGCGCGCTGCCGGTCTACAAGCCGCTGCCCCGCTTCCCCTCCGTCACCCGCGACATTGCGGTCGTCTGCCGCGCCGACATCCCCGTGGGCGAGCTTGCCGACTGCATCCTCGAAAACGGCGGCGAGTATCTCAAGGACTGCGCCATCTTCGACGTGTACACGGGCAGTCACGTCCTGCCGGGCATGAAGTCCGTGGCCTTCTCGCTGACCATGCGCTCGGACGAGCAGACGCTCACCGTGGAGCATGCTGAGGAAACCATCGCCCGCGTACTCAAGGCCCTGAGCGAGCAGTACGGTGCCGTGATGCGCTGAAAAATTTAAGTATTCTTAACGAATTTTCGCCCTCTTTTGACTTTACTTGTTTTCACTTTCTGTTATAATAAGGCCGTCAAAAACGAAAAAGGAGGGTTTCACCATGGAAGACGCAACCCGTAAATTTACAGCACTGGACAGCAAGGCCGAGATGAAGGAGATTCTCTCCTCGGTATATAACTCTCTGATGGTCAAGGGCTACAACCCCATCAACCAGATCGTGGGTTACATCCTCTCGGAAGACCCGACCTACATCACAAACTACAACAACGCCCGCACGCTCATCTGCCGTATCGACCGGGATGAGCTGATGCAGGAGCTGCTCAGGTGCTACCTGGACAAATAAGACCCTGAATGAAAAAAGGCACAGCGTCGTCATCCGACAGCTGTGCCTTTTTCCTTTTATAGGCCTTGGGGTTCTTACTCTTGCGCGTGACGGGGGAAATGGAGCCCCAGACCCCGCGCTTCTCGGCGTTTCGCCTGCGCTTCTCCTTTTTGGAGAGCTTCTCATATGGGACAAATTTGCCCATGGGAACACGCTCCTTTCTCCCTTCCTTGTGTTCTCATCCTACCACATTCGGAAAAAGAAGACAATCCCCGTCTGTTTTTATTTCTTCTTGAACACCAGGAACTTGCTGATGACATAGTTTCCGATCACGACCACGACGGCGACGATGATCGTCGTGATGCGGTAGTCGATATGGAAGACGTTGACAAACAGCAGATTCAGCACATAGCTCAAGCCCCAGGTGCCGAGACGGGAGCCGACGAAGCCCAGAAACTCCCGGCCGATGTTCGGGTCCCTGCTCTGAAAGACCCACTTGCGGTTCGGCCAGTAGGCAAAGAGGATGCCGGAGACATTCTCCACGATGTTCAGTATCGTGTTCTGCGCCACCGTCGGCAGCGTCACGCCGGGGTAAAAGATCGCGCCGAAGAGGAACTTGCAGCCCCAGGACACCACAGTGGTCATGCCGCCCACGATCACATAGACGATGATTTCCCGGTACTTGACCAGCAGTGCTTTGATTTTCTCGATCATTTTGTCTCGTCCTCCCTGCCGCAGATGCGGGAGATAATGTAGCGCGGGCGGCCCTTGATCTCGTCATAGATGCGGGCGAGGTAATAGCCAATGATGCCGAGCGAGATCATAAGGAAGCTCCCGATAATAAGCAGCAGCAGGATCACCGTGGTAAAGCCCGGCTGGGCCACACCCATGATCTTCTGCACAAGGGAGATGATCCCGAAGACCACCGCGACCAGAAGCGTCAGAACGCCCATCACCGTCACCATATGCAGCGGGGCTGAGGAGAAGGAGGCGATGTTCGTGACGGCGTATTTAATGAGCGACTTGGTGGACCACTTGCTCACGCCTTCGGTGCGCTCCTGCACGCGGTAGCGGACCTCCGCCTTCTTGAAGCCCACCCAGAAGGACAGGGCGCGGAAGAAGACATTGCGCTCCGGCAGGGCGTTCAGGGTGTCCACGACCTTGCGGTCAAGGAGCTTGAAGTCCGAGGAGGCCGCCATGTCCATGCCGGTCGCGCGGCTGATGAGGCTGTAGAAGCTGTTGGAGGCGAATTTGTGAAAGGCGCTCTCCTCGCCGCGATCCTCCTTGATGCCCTCGACCACCTCATAGCCCTCTTCCCAGAGGCGGTACATCTCGACGATCTTCTCTGGCGGGTGCTGGAGGTCGCAGTCCATGACCACCACGCAGTCGCCCCGAGCCTGTTCAAGCCCCGCGAACATGGCGGATTCCTTGCCGAAGTTACGGCTGAAATGGACGCCCACCACATGCCTGTCATCCTTTGCGCAGCGCCGGATCTCTTCCCAGGTTCTGTCGTGCGAGCCGTCGTCCACGAACAGCAGCTCATAGTCGATCTTTGCGTCGTCCAGGATCTTTCCCAGTCGCGAGGCGGCAATGGGGATCATTTTTTCTTCGTTATATGAGGGGAGAACAACCGAAAGCACGGGAAAACCCTCCTTATTTGTGTATGAGATAGGTTTCGGAAAGGCCGGTGACGAAGAGCGGCTCGGCCTGTTTATAGTCTGTCTCGGCCGCGATGCGCTCAAGCAGGGCCTCGCTGTCGTAGCCGCTGGACCAGAACTTGCTCACGTCGATATAAATGACCGCCTCGTCCGCGTCCTTGACGTAAGCCTTCATCGGGGCGAGATCCTTCTGGTCGGTGACATAGATCTCCGGGAAGGTCAGAAGCTGAATGAGGTCCTCGGTCACGGGGACGAAGGCGCAGCCGGGTTCGGCGAAGAACACGCAGGGATCGTCTTTGTGCTCTGCCAGGGCGGCGTTATATGCTGCATGCTCCGGGTAGAGGTAATCCGGCGGCACGGTGCGGGCCTGGTAGAGCGCAAGGCAGGCAATGGCGAGAAAAGCGGCGGCGCGGAGCGTGTCCGTCACCTTCTTCCCGCCGGTCCTTTCCAGAATGTCGATGAGAAAGCTCACCGTCAGGACGAAGGCGGGCATGAGATTATAGATATAGCGCGGCTCGTCCACCGGGGAGATGACAGCCACCAGCACGAAGGTCACATAAGCCGGGATCAGAAACACCAGCCAGTTCCAGTTGAGGCGGCGCTCAAAGCTTGCCGCCTGCACCTTTGGGAAGAGGCCACAGACGCCGCCGACGCAGACGAGGCCCGCATAGATTGTGGCCTTGAGTCCGTGGCGCGCAAAGCCCGCGAAGGTGCGGAGCCTCCCGGCATAGAGGGCGGTATTTTTGAGGTTGTCCATGGCGCTCTCGCCGGAGACAAGCTCCCCGGAGAAGAGGTGCTTCAGCGCCGCCGGGAACACCAGCAGCAGACTCAGCGCCCCGATGAGCGCGCATGGGATGAACCACGCAAGGGCCTTGTACTGCTTCTTCACGAGCGCCCAGATAACATACGCCGCGCAGAGGAAGAAGGCGTAGAACACAAAATAATACTGCGTCATGAGCCCCGCGAGCAGCGTAAGCCCTATGAGTACGCAGCTGCGCGGGCGAAACCGCGCCATCAGCTCCGCGACGAAGTACATGAGCACCACGGTCAAAAGCGTCAAAAGCACATACATGCGGATCATGACCATGGTGGAAAGGCCGATGCAGCTCAGGCCGTAGAGCAGCGCCGTCGCCGCCGCGTTATAGCGGCTGCCGCCGAGCTTTTTCACCAGCGCATAGAGCATTATCACCACGCCGAGATAAAGGAGTCCGTCCAGCACAAGCCCCGTCCACTTGGAGAAGGTCCCCCGGTTCAGGGTGGAGGCAATGTTGAAAAGCCAGTAGTAGAGCGGCGGGTGCACATCATGCACCTGGTTATAGTAGACCGAGGCGAAGTCAAAGCCCTCGTCCCCCATGATGCTGACGTAATCCAGAAGCTCCTCGCGCGTGATGACACGGTGTTCGATGCTGCCGTAGCGCTCCCCGTCGGTGGAGAGGAAGGGGTGAAAGCTGGAGTTGGAGAGACCGTAGGTGTAGATTTCGTCGATGAACATGCCCTCTTTCCGGGTGGAAAAGAGCAGGCACACGGAGGCGACCATGACCAGCGCCAGCGCCAGCGCCCAGCCGCGTTTGAGAGTATTCTTCATGGCACATCCTCCCTGCAAAACATAATCCAGTAAATTATACCCCTTTACGCCGCTTTAGGCAAGGATTTTTCCGAATCAAAATCGCGCCCCGCGTTCTGCGGGGCGCGTGAGCTTTGGTCTTTCTTACTTTTCCAGGTACTTGTAGCACCAGGCCGCGAGGGTCGCGCCCACGATGGGGCCGACGATGAAGACCCACAGGGAGACCAGCGGCAGCGGATTGCCGAGGATGGCGGAGACCACGGCGGGGCCGATGCTGCGGGCGGGGTTGACGGAGGTGCCGGTCAGGCCGATGCCGAGGATGTGCACGCCGGTCAGGGCAAGGCCGATCACGAGACCGCCGAAGGAGCCGTGTCCGGCCTTCTTGGAGGTGACGCCGAGAATGCACATCACGAAGATGAAGGTCAGCACGATCTCAACCAGAAGACCGGCGAAGGCGCTGCCGTTCACACCGACGAGGCCGTTGGAACCGAGGCAGAGGGTCATGTCGATCACGTGGCCGAGACGGAAGATGACGGCCAGCAGCACGGAGCCGCACAGCGCGCCCACGATCTGGGCGATGATGTAGCCGCTAAAGTCCTTTCTGTCCATACCGCCGGTGAGCAGCACGGCCAGGGACACGGCGGGGTTGATGTGGCAGCCGGAGATGTTGCCGATGGAGTAGGCCATCGCCACGATGGCGAGGCCAAAGGCCAGGGCGGTCAGGATGTAGCCGCCGCCGACAGCGGCGTCGCAGCCGACCAGCATTGCGGTACCGCAGCCCAGGACGACCAGCGTAGCGGTGCCGATAGCTTCCGCGATATACTTTTTCATTGGGATAATCCCCCTCTTCAATAGTATTCGGCGAAGCACGTCCGTCTTCGCCTTGGCTGTATCATACCCCAGTTTGACCAGAAAAACAAGTCTTTGTTTTTGTTGATTTGACAATGGCGGCGGAAAATTTTTCCGTTACGTGAAACAATTTTGCGCGGCGCGTCGTATATAGTAGTGAGTGCACTCGAAAGACAAGGAGGAAGCCATGAAGAGAAAGATTTTGAATACCGTGCTTCTCTGTTCCCTTTTGACCCTCGCCCTCGCGGGACAGGCGCACGCCGCGCCGACGGTGAAGCCCTGGCCCACCCACGCGCCGGAGGCCACACCCTATGTGCGGGTAAATGACGGCTCGGCTGTCTATGCGGGGGAGCCTGAGCCCGTGTATGATGAGAGCCCGGAGGATTTCTGGGGCCGCTTTCATGAAAAGTTCGGCCGCTTCTACGCGCGGGGCGAGGAGCTGGAGATGTTCCGCGCTCTCCCGCAGGACGAGCCTTATCCCTTTGTTCCCCACAGCGTCCGCTTTGAGCTGGACGAGGGCGAGGCCATGCGCATGGCGCGCTGCTTTGACGCGCTGGACGGCGTGGACGCCAGGGTGATCGCCCAGCACACGCTCCTGGATGGGCTGGACGACTGGTGCTATCTCACGGTCGTGACCATGACCCCGGCGCGCTTCTTCGAGCTGAGTGAGGAAGCGGGAGAGCCTTTTTTGTTCGAGCAGCTATATGACGGGGTGCGGGAGCGCTTTGATGTGGAATACTGGCCGGGCGGTCTCTACGAGCAGACGGAGGAAGATCTGAAAGCCTATGAAAAGCGCGGCTGCTTTTACTTTGAGGACGAAACCCTTGAAGCGCTTGAAAAGCTTCCCCGGGACAAAGTCTGCGACTTTGCCCTGCGGGATTACACGCCCGACGGATGGAATCCGAGCGGTTATCAGCTTTGTCATGTTTTGTATTTCTCTGGTTTTGCGTCCACGCTATACCAGCGCAAGGGCAGTGCTGAGTGCCTGTGCGTTGTATCTGTTACACCGGCAGAGTTGTCTGTCATGAGCGAGAAGCTGCCAGGGCGTTATCTGGTTAAACTTGCGGAGTCTGACCGGGCATTGCTTGACACATATGAAGTGGTTTTGCCATTTGACCCGAAGGGGGAGGTGCTCGACAGATGAACGAACGCGCCGTACTCCGGCGGCTCAAGGACGGGGACACCGGGGCGCTCAGTGAGATCATCGGCTTTTACACGCCCTATCTCTATGCCATCGCCGCGAACATCCTGTCCCCGCAGCTCCCGCCGGAGGATATTGAAGAGGCCGTGTCGGATTCCTTTGTGCAGCTCTGGACGCACCGGGCGGAGCTGATGCCGGGGAAGCTGAAGCCCTGGCTCGCGGCGGTCGTGCGAAACCGGGCAAAGGACGCCCTGCGCGCCGCCCGCCTCGCCGAACCGCTGGACGACGATCTCCTGGAGCTTGCCGCGCCGGACAATATGGAAAAGGCCGTTTTGTACGCCGAGCTCAGTGAGATCACGCGCGAGGCAGTGGATTCCCTCGGAGAGCCGGACAGCGAGATTTTCAAGCGCCATTACTTCTTGTATCAGAAAACGGACGAGATCGCCGCCGCGTTGGACATGAACGCCGCCACGGTGCGCACGAAGCTCCGGCGCGGGCGGGAGCGCCTGCGGGAGTACTTCACGGAAAGGGGGTATCGCTGTGCAGATCCGAATCTCTGATCTCATGGACAAGAGCTGCCCGGATAAGGTTGAGCTTGGGGCAGCGGACAAGGCCATGACAAGGCGCGTAAACGACGCTGTCATGGCAAAGCTCGGCATAACGCAGCCGAAGCCCCGCCGCACGGCGAAGAAAACGCTGCGCACGCTGCTGCTCGTCGCGGTGATCGCGGCCCTGATGGGCACCGCCGCCTATGCGGCCTCGGGGTGGTTCATGAATCTGCGCAAGACCGGGACAGCCGAGACCGGCTACTGGCGTGAGCTGGACGAGCAGGGAGAAATCCTCACCGAGTACAAGGTCAGCTTCCCCGACGCCGGGATGGTTCTCACCTTTGAGGGGCCGACAGAGCGCAAAAACCAGCCGGAGTTTCGCTGCTTCTACCTGCCCTCGGAGGCGAACTTCGGTTTTACCGACGAGGAGGGCTGGGCCGAATATCTCTCCGACCAGGGCGAGGGAGCCAGCATCCCTTATATTGTGAGCGCCGGAAACGTCCGCGCGGGCAATCACAAGCGCATCATCAACGGCGAGGTCACGCTTGTCAGGGAAGAGGACTGGGCCGACTGGCACATCACGGAGCTGACCAGCGATTACACGCACTGTACGCAGCGCTGGAACTATGAACAGGCCAATTACGTCCTGCTCTTCAACAGCGAGGAGGGCTGGCTCATCCAGATCAGCGGCACCGCCGATCTCGATACGCTGGAGCATATCGCGCGGGAGCTGGAGATCCGTGACAGCGGCCGCCCCGCCTTCTCCGGCGAGGACGGAGCCGTTGAATCCATCGGCATCCTCGACCCCGGACGGGGATAAGTCTCGCCCGTCACATTCCCCATTCCCTCCGCATAGTCTGGGTACAGATCAGTGCGGAGGGTATTTTTATGGTTTCAAGCTTTCTGTGGGCGCTCGGCGGCACACAGTTTATCTTTTTCATGACGGCGCTGGGCGCGTCGCTGGTGTTCTTCTTCCGGGGAAAGGAGCTGCGCTTTCAAAGGGCGCTGCTGGGCTTTGCGGGCGGGGTGATGACCGCCGCCTCGGTCTGGAGCCTGCTGCTGCCCGCCATCGCGCAGGTGGAGGCGGAGAGCAGACTGCCCGCATGGCTGCCCGCCGCAGCGGGTCTCGTGCTGGGGGCGCTCTTCATCCTGCTGGCGGACGCGCTGCAGCGGGGCGCGAACGGGAAGGAAAAGCTGCTCTTCACCGCGATCACGCTCCACAACATCCCGGAGGGCATGGCGGTGGGCCTCGCCTTCGCCCTCGCCTCCGACGGGGACGGCCTCGCCGCCGCGCTGGCGCTCGCCTTCGGGATCGGGGTGCAGAACTTTCCGGAGGGCGCGGCGGTGTCGCTGCCCCTGCGTCAGTGCGGCATGGGGCGCGGCAGGGCCTTTCTCTGCGGGGCGGCCTCCGGCGCGGTAGAGCCGATCTTCGGTCTGCTGGCCTTCGGCGCGGCCCGCTGGGTGCACCCGCTGATGCCCTGGCTCTTGAGCTTTTCCGCCGGGGCGATGCTCTCTGTCACGGCCTCCGAGCTCTGCCCGGAGGCCCGCGGGCGCGTCGGCGTCCTCGGCTACATCGGGGGCTTTACGCTGATGATGGCGCTGGACGTGGCGCTGGGGTGAAAAATGAGACGGATTCGCACGAATCCGCCTCATTTTTTCGCAAAAGTGTATTTAATTACGGCAAAGCTCAGTCGTTGTCCACGTCGAGGTCGACGGGCTTTTTGTCGTCCGGGTCAATGCCGGTGGCGTCCTTCTCCGCCTTCTTTTCCAGCTTGTTCATGAAGATCGGGGAGAGGATGCCGACGACGCACATGGCGATGAGCACCCAGCACACAACAGAGGAGAACAGGACGGAGATATCACCGCGCGAGGTGCGCAGGGCGTTTCTGAGTCCCTTCTCGCCGATGGGGCCGAGGATCAGCGCGAGAACGACAGCCGCCGTGTTGAGGTCAAGCTTGCGCATCAGATAGCCGAGGACGCCGAAGACCAGCATCACGACGATGTCCATGATGTTCTTATGAATCGCGTAGGAGCCGACAAAGCACAGAACCGTGACGCAGGGGATCAGAATCGCGTCGGAGAGTCTGGAGATCTGCGCAAAGCCGCGGCAGCCGATCAGGCCGATGCCCAGCATGAAAAACTGCACCAGCACGAAGCCCGCGAAAAAGGTATAGGTCATGGGGGCGTACTTGCCGAAGAGCTCCGGGCCGGGGGTCAGGCCCTGGATGACGAGGCCGCCCATCAGCACCGCCGTGACGGATTCGCCCGGGATGCCAAGGGTCAGCGTCGGGATCAGGGAGCCGCCGGTGACGGCGTTGTTGGCCGCCTCGGAGCCCGCCACGCCCTCGATGGAGCCCTTGCCGAACAGCTCCTTATGCTTGGAAAACTGGCGGGAGGTGTTGTAGCCGAGGAAGCACGCGATGGACGCGCCCGCGCCGGGGAGTATGCCGATGAGGTTGCCGATGATCCAGGAGCGCAGGATCGTGGGGCGCAGCATTTTCCGCTCCGAGCGGCTCAGGCTCATCTTGTCGGTGAATTTGGTGGCCTGGGCGCGTGCCTTGATCTTCTTCTCGGCGAGGATGAAGACCTGGGACATGGAGAACAGGCCGATCAGCGCGCAGGTGGTGTTGATGCCCTCGGCAAAATAGGAGCTCGGCATGAAGCGCTTGACGCCGGAGATGGGGTCAAGACCGATGGTGGAGATCAGAAGACCCAGCGCGCCGGACATGAGCCCCTTGATCATGGACTTGGACGAGACGCCCGCGATGATCGTAAGGCCGAAAATACTGAGCCAGAAGTACTCCGCCGACATGAATTTCAGCGTAAGCTTTGCCAGCAGCGGGGAGAAGAAGTACAGCGACACGCAGCTCAGCAGGCCGCCCCAGAAGGAGGCGTAGCAGGCCGTGAAGAGCGCCTTGCCCGCCTGGCCGCGCTGGGTCATCTGATAGCCTTCGATGGCGGTCGCGGCGGAGGCCGGGGTGCCGGGGGTATGGATCAGGATGGCGGAGATGGAACCGCCGAAGATGGCGCCGCAGTAGATAGCGCCGAGGACGATGAGGCCGGTCTCCGGCTTCATGGTGAAGGTCATGGGCAGCATGAGCGCGACGCCCATCGCCGCCGACAGCCCCGGCATGCAGCCGATGACGATGCCCATGGCGACGCCGCCCGCCATCATCAAAAGGTTAATGGGAGTCAGGGCGTTGAGAAAGCCCGCGCCCATCAGTGATAAGGTTTCAAGCATTTTCGCGCCCTCCTTTACTTGGCGATCGCTTTCATCAGGGTGCCCACGGGCAGCTTCACGCCCAGGAACCTCTGGAACGCAAAGTAGATGAGCGCCACGATGACAAGCACCGTGATGGCGGTATAGAGCGGCGGGACCTTCAGGAACAGCAGCACCGCCAGCATGAACACCACGGTGGAAATGTAGAAGCCGAAGTAGTAGATGCAGACGAGATACAGGATCGTGGCGATCAGGCACACGAAAAACTGCTTCGGCTGGAAGCCGGCAAAGACCTCATCCACGCCGCTCTCCACGCCGTGCTTTTTGGCGTTAATGAGCATCTGAACGAGATACAGGGTCGTCAGTCCGAACAGGAGCAGGATCGTAAAGCGGGGGTAGGTCTGGCTGGAGGCCTTCAGCTTCGTCATGTGATAGTAAAAATAGCCGCAGACGGCGTACATGAATAGTACCACGCCTACGTCCGTAAGCTTCATCTTCAAGGGGCATACCTCCCTTATAATACTCTCTTTTCAAAGAAAGGGCAGGATTGCCCTGCCCTTTCCAATTTGCTTATTGCGATTTTGCCGATCAGTAATCGTACCAGAAGCCCTCGGCAAGACCTTCGGCAAAGGTCTGCTGCTGCTTGATGAGCTCTTCGGTCGCGGCGGCGTCCTTGTAATCGGTGGCCATGCCGGCCTGCTCGGCGGCGGCGATGTAGTCGGGATCTTCCATGGCGGCCTTGAAAGCTTCCTCATAGAACTTGACGACATCCTCGCTCACACCGGCGGGAGCGGCAATGCAGCGGGAGGAGCCCAGCCAGTCGGGGTAGTAGCCCAGCTCACCCAGCGTGGGGACGTCGGGCAGCTCGGGCAGGCGCTCGGGATTGAACACGCCGAGGATCCGGTATTCGGATTCCTGACCGGCGATGTCGGCGAGCTTGACGACGGAGAAGTCAGCCTCAGCGCCGCGAAGGGAAAGAAGCTGGTCGGCCGTGCCGCCCTGGGGGATGTCGATGTACATGAAGCCGGCGGAGTTGGCGAAGGCCTGGGCGCCGATGTGGTTGGAAGCCTGCGGGCCGTTGGTGGAGGCCTTCAGCTCGCCCTTGCCGCCCTCATTGGCCTTGCCGTAATCAACAAGCGCCTTGAGATCGGGGAAGCGGTCGTCGTCCGCGCGGACAATGACAATGGAGGTCTCGGTCACGTGGTTGCAGATGGGGGCGAAGCTCTCCACCGTATAGGTGCCCATTTCGTTGACAATGGAGCTGGAGAAGTTCGGGAGGTTGATGAAGCCGATGGTCTGGCCGTCCTTGTCGGCGTCGGCAAGCTGGGACCAGCCGATGGAGCCGGAGCCGCCCTCCACGTTCTCGATGACGAGGGTCTGGCCGACGTACTTCTCGGCGTACTTGGCGAGGATACGGGCGGTGTTGTCGGTGCCGGAGCCGGCCTTGTAGGAGACGATCACGGATACGGGGCCCGAGGGTTTGAAGTCGGCACAGGCGGTGACAGACAGGGCGAACATCATACACAGTACGAGTGCGAGCGCAAGAATCTTTTTCATGGGTCTTTCCTCCTTTTAATATTTTCGTTCCGAACGGAGTCTCTCTTCTCTCCGTAACATGCCGCAATTATAGCACGTTCCGCCGGTCAGTACAAGCGTCTTTTCCAAAGCTGCACGAAATTTTGCATTCTGTTTTGTGTAAATTTAACAATAAAGCAGCAGCATTTTCAGTCCTGTTTTGTTTTCCCGCATTTTGGGAGAGAATAAAAATTCACAAACTGTTGTTTGACAGCGGCCGATGATTCTTGTTATATTATAATTTAGCAGAGAGAATGCACGTACAATTGAGGAGGAATAACATGAGCGTCAAAAATCCCACGGCCGGCAAGGACGGCAACAAATACGTCCCCTTTGAAGAGCGCAGCGGCGAGAGCTCCGTTGTGTTTTTCACCCGCGATCTCTCCGAGGAGGGACTCAAGAAAATTTATGACAAGGTGAGCTCCGTGCTCTGCGGCAAGGTCGCCGTCAAGCTGCACACCGGCGAGGCCGAGGGTCCCAACATCCTGCCCCGCCCCTGGGTCAAGGAGCTGCTTGCCTCCCGTCTGCCGGACGCCGCGATCATTGAGACCAACACCTACTACGAGGGCAGCCGCTACACCACCGAGGCCCACCGCAAGACCCTGGAGATCAACGGCTGGACCTTCTGCCCCGTGGACATCACCGACAGCGAGGGCGTGACCACCCTGCCTGTCAAGGGCGGCAAATGGTTTGACGAGATGCACGTCGGCAAGAGCATGCTCAACTACGATTCCCTGCTGGTGCTGACGCACTTCAAGGGCCACGTCATGGGCGGCTTCGGCGGCAGCAACAAGAACATCGGCATCGGCTGCGCGGACGGGCGCATCGGCAAGAAGGAGATCCACACCCATCCCAACGCCGATATGTGGAGCATCGCCGAGGAGGAGCTGATGGAGCGCATCTCTGAGTCTACCAAGGCCACCATCGACCACTTTGCCCCCCATGTCTGCTACATCAACACCATGCGCAACATGTCCGTGGAGTGCGACTGCGCAGGCCCCGCCGCCTCTCCGGTCGTAACGCCGGATATCGGCATTCTGGCCTCCCTGGACATTCTCGCGGTGGACAACGCCTGCATCGACCTGATTTACAACCTGCCCAAAAACGGCGGCAAGGATCTGATCGAGCGCGTGGAGACCCGCCACGGTCTGCGCCAGCTCAGCTACATGAAGGAGCTCGGCATGGGCAACGACCGCTACACCCTCATCGACATTGACAACGATGACGCCGTCATCACCGCCGCCGAGGCCGTCAAGGACGTGGAGCCCGGCTGGCGGCCCGACCGCTACAACACCTTCTGGGGCCGCAACAAGCGCGCATAATTTGCTTTATCCCAACAAAAAATCCGCTCGATTCTGAGCGGGTTTTTTTCATTGCCCGGCCTGATGCCGGCAGCGATCGAGCCAGGGGCTGTGGCGGTAGTAGATCAGATAGGCCAGCGCCGTGACACACCAGGTAAAGGGATAGCTGATGCTCACGCATTCGATGGTGTTCCAGTGCGGCACCACGAAAATCACCCACAGCACCCGCAGCAGACACACGCCCACCAGGCTGATGATCATGGGGCGCACGGAATCTCCCGCGCCGCGCAGAGCGTTGGAGAGGATGTCGATAAAGACCCAGACCACATAGAAGGGGGCAAAGTACCACATGAGGTGCCTGGCAAGGTCGATGACCTCGTCACTGTCGGAGAACATGCGCAGCATCACGGGCGCAAGCAAGAGCAGCAGCGTTGACAGCAGCGCCGTGACGCCGATGTCCGTCAACAGCCACTGACGCACGCCCTTGCGCATGCGCTCATACTTCCCCGCGCCGAAGTTCTGCCCCACGAAGGTACAAAGGGCCGTCCCCATGGCATTACTTGTGACCCAGAAGAGCGCGTCGAACTTCCCAAGCGCCGTCCAGGCCGCCACCGTCACCGTGCCGAAGTTGTTGACCGCGGCCTGCAAAATCAGGTTTGACAGGGAGTACATGGAGCCCTGCAGCGCCGCCGGGACGCCGAGATTCAAAATACGGCGCAGGGCGGAGGGGTCGATCCTCAGTTCCGATACCCGCAGCCTCCAGGGACCGTCTGCCCGGCTCAGATGGACGAGCAGCAGCAGGGCACTCACGCCGAGGGAGATCACCGTCGCCGCCGCGGCCCCCGCGACGCCCCAGGGCAGCACCGCCACGAACAAAAGGTCGAGCGCGATGTTCAGCAGGCAGCAGACGCCCAGAAAAATCAGCGGCCAGCGGGAATCGCCCACCGCGCGGAGAATGCCGGAACCGATGTTGAAAAGCAGCATTCCCGTCGCGCCGAGATAGTAAATGCGCAGATACAGGGCGGACTCCGGCAGGATATCCGCCGGCGTCTTCACCGCCTCCAGCGACCAGGGGGCCGTAAGCCAGCCGAAGCCTGTCAGCACAAGTCCCGCCGCGAAGCAGAAAAACAGGATCGTATGCACGGCCCGTTTCAGATTCTCCTCGTCCCGGGCCCCGTAATACTGCGAGATGACCACCGTGGCTCCGGTGCCGAGGCCCGTGAAAAAGCCGATGACCAGATTGGTGATCACGGCGGGACTGCCGCCCACCGCCGCGAGCGCTGCCGGGCCCAGGCAGCGGCCCACCACGATCGCGTCCACGGTGTTATATAATTGAAAGAAGAGCATTCCGAAGAGGATGGGGAAGAAGAAAAGCGCCAGCTTTCCCAGTATGCTCCCTCGGGTCAGATCGTGTTTTTCGTCCATGTGCGGCAATCCTCTCTTTCGTAAAAAAGCGTGGGCATTATACAGCCGGGACGGCAAAAAAGCAAGAGGCCGCCGTCTCCCGGCAGGAAAAGGCAAAAGGTGAAAGCACGCTTGAAATCCCATTAACCTTGGTTTATAATAGATTTATATGACAAAAGGAGGCCATTCCGATGATGATTTCCACCCGAGGCCGGTATGCGCTGCGTGTTCTGGCCGAGCTGGCAGCGCGGCAGAGCGACGATTATGTAACGCTCAGGGAGATCGCCGAGCGGCAGGATATCTCCGAAAAGTACCTGGAGAGCATCGTCAAGCTGCTTGTCAAGGCGGACATGCTGGACGGTCAGCGCGGCAAGGGCGGCGGTTACCGTCTCGCGCGGGAGGCCGAGCAGATCACCGTGCTGGAGGTTCTCCACGCGGCGGAGGGGCCCCTTGCCCCGGTAGCCTGCCTGGAGGCGGGCAGCAAGCCCTGCCCGCGGGCCGCCGAATGCAGGACGCTGCCGCTCTGGAAGGGTCTGGACGAGCTTGTGAGCGCCTATCTCAGCCGCTATACGATCCGCGATATCGCCCAGCCGAACCCCGAGGGCTTTGTCTACGTGATCTGATGGTAACAGAAAAATCGCAAGCTTTTACAATTCGGTAACAGTTTTTGCGTATCCTCTGAAACATCTTTGCGCTATGATATCCTTGCAAGCAGCAAAGAACAACAATTCTTCATAATGTCCTTCAAGGAACAAGCAGAAAGCAGAGTGGTCAGGCACTCTGCTTTTGCTTTGCTCACATATCCAATTTCTCGGCAAGCTCCTTTGCCGAGAGGCAGAGGGAGCGGGCAAGCTCCGCGTCGCTGGATTTTACCGCGATGCGCACAGCGCTTCTCACCGCGCTCGGGCAGATGTGCAGCTCGTAATCCTTCCCCTTCAGGCGGATGCCGTCGTCGTATTCCGCCCCCATGTCCAGCATCAGCTCCGAGAGCGTGCCCATCAGCCGCGCGCGGTCCGCGCAGGCGCAGCTTGTGACGAAGCCCTCCTCTTCCCTGTCGCCGCCCGGGCTGTTTTTTGCGAGGCGAAAGGCCTCCCCCGGCTCCAGGCGGAGCTTGCCGTCCAGGGCGTCGGCGCAGCAGCGGTAGTAATCCTGGGGCGTGCCGATGTCCCGCCAGTAGCCCTCCATCTCGAGACCGTAGAGCGCCTCTCCCTCGCGCAGAAGCTGTGGGAACAGATCCTTTCCGAAATCGCAACCGCCCGGCGGCACGCGCTCAAGCGCGCGCGGGGAGAGGGCGTAGACGCCCGTGTTCACGAGATCCGTCACCACCTGCGGCCACTCGGGCTTTTCGATAAAGCTGTGGATGCGCCCCTCGCCGTCCGTCACAGCGAGGCCGTAGCGCAGCGGCAGGCGCTGGGCGCTGAGGGCGAGGGTCGCCACAGCCCCCTTCTCCCGGTGCGCCTCCATCAGGCGTACGAGAGAGAAATCGCAGGCCGAGTCCCCGGAGATAACCAAAAAATCCTCGTTTCCGAAAAAGTCCCTGCAATTTCGCACGCTGCCCGCGGTACCGAGATTTTCCGTCTCGATGCGGTATTCAAGCTCCACGCCGAAGCGCCGCCCGTCGCCGAAATGCGCCATGATCTCCCCGGCCCGGTAATGCAGCGCCGCGCAGATCTGGGTAAATCCGTTCTCCCGCAGCAGGGCCACGATATGCTCCATCATCGGCTTTCCGAGCAGCGGCACCATGGGCTTGGGATGCTCCCCCGTTACGGGCCGCAGCCTTGTCCCCAATCCGCCCGCCAGGATCACTGCTTTCATCTGATATCCTCCCCGAAAAATAGTTATGTTTGTTTCTTTATCTGTATTATTGCGTCTGCGGCGTAATTTATGATTGTAAACAGGCGGGAAATTTGGTATAATGTAACATCACATTCGGATTACAATCAAACATGCGCAAAAATCCCGGCGGGTTTTTTGCCTTTACGGAGGAGGTGTAGGCTTGAACAAGACGCTGCGCCGCCTGGTGGAACCGGGCAAGCTCCCATATTGTCTTCTGCTGCTTCTTGCCGCTGTGGCGGTATATTGGGGGCAAAACAGGCTCGCGGCTCTGGCCGCCCTGTCTGCGGCTGTGCTGCTGGTGGCAAATCTGCTGCTTGCAAGCCGCAGAGAAAAACAGCTTGCCGCCCATATCGAATCCCGCCTGTATGAGACGGAGAACGCCAAAAGCAGCACCCTGACGAATTTCCCGCTGCCCATTGCCATCTTCAAGCTGGAGGATTCCCGCATTGTGTGGGGAAACGACGCGTTTTTCCAGATGTGCGGCGAGACCGGCACGCGGCTTGACGCGAGTATTTCCCAGCTTGTGCCGCAGTTCACGGGCGGATGGCTGCTGGAGGGGAAAACGCAGTACCCCACGCTGCTGGAGCTCGGCGGGCGCAAGTATCGGCTGCACGGGACTCTGATCCGCAGCGACAGTGAGGAGCCGGATTCCGCCAACGTTTTCATGGGCATTACCTATTGGGTGGATGTGACAGACTACGACGACATCCGCATTGCCTTTGAGAAGAGCCGCCCCGTGGCGGGCATCATCGTCATCGACAATCTGGACGAGCTGATGAAAAACCAGCCGGAGCGCGTGTCGAACGACCTGCGCGACGCGGTGGAGGACAAACTGGTTCACTGGTGCGCGGGCTTTCAGGGCATCCTGCGCCGCTATGACCGCGACCGTTATCTGCTGATGATGGAACGGCAGCACCTGGAAAAGCTCAAGGAGGGCAAATTCAAGATCACCGACGAGATTCATTCCGTTGTGAGTCCCGCCGGCATCAACGCCTCCATCAGCATCGGCCTCGGCGCCGACGCGGACAGCTTTGCCGAGGCCATGCAGGCCGCCTCCAACGCGGTGGAGCTGGCCCTTTCCCGCGGCGGCGACCAGACCGTCATCCGCAACCGCGTAGACTTTGAGTTTTTCGGCGGGCGCGGCTCCGAGGTGGAAAAGCGCACAAAGGTGCGCTCCCGCGTCACGGCGAACTCCTTCTCCCATCTCATTGAGGAATCCTCCGGGCTTCTCATCATGGGCCACCGCAACGGCGACATGGACAGCTACGGCGCAGCGGTGGGCGTTTACAGCATCGCCCGCCAGCGCGGGCTGCGCGCCTCGATCGTGGCGGACGTTCAGCACTCGGCCGCAAGGTCCCTGGCCGATATGATGCGCCTCTACCCGGAATATGAGGACGTCTTTCTCTCCCCCGCAGAGCTCCCCGCCAAGATCGAGCCGGGGACGCTGCTGGTTGTGGTGGACACCAACCGACCCGAGCAGGTGGAGGTTCCGGCGCTGCTTACCCAGTGTGAGCGCGTCGCCGTCATTGACCACCACCGTGTCGCCGCGACCTACATCCAGAACGCGGCCCTCAGCTATATCGAGCCCTACGCCTCCTCCGCCTGCGAGCTGGTGACGGAGATCCTGCAGGAGCTGCCGGATGTGAAGCACGTCCTGCGCTGTGAGGCGGAGGCGCTGCTGGCCGGTATCGTGCTGGACACCAAGAACTTCACCCTGCGCACAGGCGAGCGCACCTTTGACGCGGCCTCATGGCTCAGAAGCGAGGGGGCCGACACCAGCGCCGTCAAGCGTCTGTTCCAGTCGGATCTGACACAGACGGTGGCAAAGTACAAGATCCTCCAGCAGGCGGAGATCTACCGGGGCATCGCCCTCGCAGCGCCCGAGGAGCCGCAGGAGCGCATCGTCGCCGCCAAGGCGGCCGACGAACTGCTGAACATTTCGGGCGTGGACGCCTCCATTGTAGTCGCCCCCGACAAGAACGGCGGTTCCTTTGCCTCTGCCCGCTCCATCGGCGATTTCAACGTGCAGATCATCATGGAAAAGCTCGGCGGCGGCGGAAACCGCAGCGCCGCGGCAGCCCAGTTTGCGGACATGCCGGCGGAAGAAGCCGTGCGGAAGGTTCGCAGCGCCATCGACGATTATCTTTCGTAGTCAATTGTGAGACAATGTCTCGCAATTGAGATACTCGCGCTTATCGCCTTCGGCTTGCGTAAGACGCCTCAGTTGATCGGCGTGAGGTCTCGCCATGCTCGGCTCAGTGTGTTTTTGAGGCAGCAAAGCTGCCCCAAAAACGAATTTGGATTTGTCACTGTAATATCAAATCAGGGAAAAAAGGAGATCATACCATGAAAGTTATTTTCAATACCGACGTAAAGGGTCAGGGCAAGAAGGGCGAAATGAAGGAGGTTTCCATCGGCTATGCCAGAAACTACCTCATCCCCCGCGGACTTGCCAACGAGGCTACCGCCGACAACATCAACGCCTTCAAGCTCAAGGAGAAGGCCAAGGCCGCCCAGATTGCCCGCGAGAAGGCGGAGGCCCAGGAGAACGCCAAGAAGCTGGAGGGCGTGCAGGTCGTGATCCGCGCCAAGGCCGGCGGAGCCGGCAAGCTCTTCGGCGCCGTCACCTCCCAGGAGATCAGCGACGCGCTCAAGCAGCAGTTCGGCATTGAGATTGAGAAGAACAAGATCGTCCAGGCCGACCCCATCAAGACCTTCGGCAGCTACCAGGTCAAGGCCAAGCTGGGCTACGAGATCAGCGGCACGGTCAACGTGCTGGTGGTCGAAGGCTGATTGAGCGCATACCTCCCTTTGGAAAAAGGGAGCTAAATGGCGATTTATCATCCGCGAGGTAACACTATGGACGAACTGCTGGGCAGAAAAACACCCCACTCCGCCCCGGCGGAGCAGGCGGTGCTTGGCTCCATGCTCATCGACTCCCGCTGCATCCCGGAGGTCCTTGAGAAGCTGAAGCCGGACGAATTTTATATTCAGCTCAACCGGGATATCTACGAGACCGTCTACGCCATGTTCTCGTACAGCATGCCAATCGACCCGGTGACCGTGCTGGACCAGATGAAGGTCCGGGGCGTGTACAAGGAAAACTGCGACGAATACATCGCGGAGATCATGCGCATCACGCCCACCGCCGCAAACGTGCTGGAGTACGCCGCCATTGTGAAGGACCGGGCGCTGCTGCGGCGGCTCGGCGAGGCGGCGGATGAGATCAACTCCATGGTCTACGAGGGCAGCGGCGAGGCCGAAGCCATGCTTGAGGCTGCGGAGCGGAAGATCTACGCCCTGCGCCAGGGCCGCAATGTGGGCGGCCTGATCCCGATCTCCTCCGTGGTGCAGAATGTGTTTGACGAGCTCTCCGCGGCGGCGACCTCCGGCAACGCCATCCCCGGCATCTCCACGGGTCTTGCCGATCTGGACCGGGTGACCCTCGGTCTCAACAAGTCGGAGCTTATCCTTGTTGCGGCCCGCCCCGGCATGGGCAAAACCAGCATCGCCCTGAACATGGCCCTGCATGCGGCCATGAACGAGCACCAGACCGTCGCCATCTTCTCGCTGGAAATGTCGCGCGAGCAGCTGGTGACCCGTCTGCTCTCCCGCGCGGCGCTCATCCCGTCCCAGAACCTGCTGACCGGCCAGCTCACCGACCAGCAGTGGCGGGAGATATCCAACGCCGCCCAGGCGCTGAGCGCCACCGACATCCGCATCGACGACAACCCCACCCTCACCGTCTCGGACATGAACGCCCAGTGCAGGCGCGTGGCAAACCTCGGCCTTGTGGTCATCGACTATTTGCAGCTCATGCAGTCGGCGGGCAGCGGCCACAGCTGGTCGAATGAGAGCCGCACCCAGGCCGTCAGCGACATCAGCCGCATGCTGAAGATCATGGCGAAGGAGCTGAACGTCCCCGTCATCTGTCTTTCCCAGCTCTCTCGCGCCAACGAGTCGCGCCAGGACAAGCGCCCCATGCTCTCCGACCTGCGTGAATCCGGCGCCATCGAGCAGGACGCCGACGTTGTGATAGGACTCTACCGGGATGGGTATTATAATAAAGAGAGTGAAAACCCCAACCTGGCCGAGGCCATTATCCTGAAAAACCGCAAGGGTCAGACCGGCACCGTAGAGCTGACATGGCTGCCTGAGTACACAAGCTTCAGCGGCCTTGAAAAGCGGCGGGACGATGAATGATGGGAATCACACTTGATCCCGCCCCGGAGAAGACGGAACGGCTCCTGTGCGCCGTGTCCGGCGGGGCGGATTCCATGTGCCTGCTGCACCTGCTGCATACCGGCGGCTATGACGTGACCGCCGCCCACTTTGAGCACGGGATCCGTGGGACGGAGAGTCTGCGGGACGCCAACTTTGTGGAGGCCTGGTGCGCCGGGCACGGCATTCCCTTTGTTCTCGGGCACGGGGATGCGCCGAAGCATGCTGCCGAGAAGGGGCTGAGCCTGGAAGAGGCGGCACGGGAGCTGCGCTATACCTTTCTCCTCCAAGCGGCGGAGAAGCTGGGCGCGGCGCATATCCTCACTGCCCACACCCTGGACGACAACGCCGAGACGCTGCTTTTCAATCTCACACGCGGCAGCGGCACGGCGGGGCTCTGCGGCATTCCCGCGAGGCGCGATCTTCTGCTGCGCCCGCTGCTGCACGTCTCCCGCGCAGAAATTGAGGAATATCTCAAGAAAAACGGCGTCCCCCATGTGGAGGACAGCAGCAACGGCAGCGACGACTATACGCGCAATCTGATCCGGCACCGCGTTGTCCCCCTCCTGCGCCAGATCAACCCCCGCTTTGCCGACGCCGCCGCAAGGATGGCAAGGCTTGCCCGGCAGGACGAGGACTGCCTCTCCGCCCTGGCGGATAAGTTTTTGCGGGAGCAGCTTTCAGACGGCAGTCTGCCGTTAAACACGCTTGCGGCGCTGCACCCGGCGGTCGCCTCCCGCGTTGTGCGGCAGCTTCTCCCCGGCCAGTCCCTGGAGCGGGTGGAGGCTGTGCTGGACTTTATTCAGAGCAGCGAATACGGCGTTCTGCAGCTTCCCGGACAGGTGCTGCGGCGGGAACAGGGGCGGCTGTATTTTGAGGAAGAGCGCGCCGCCAGGCTGCCCGCGCGCCGCCTGATCCCCGGCGAAGCGCTGCTGATCCCGGAGGCCGGACTCCGCCTTGTGACGGAGTTCACGGTATATCGGGGAGAAATTCACGACTTGTTCAAGACTTCTTTTCTCAAATATGAGATATTATCTACCGATCTCCTGTGCACGGGCAGAATGCCCGGCGACAGCATCCGCCCGCACGGGCGCGGTGTGCGCAAGAAGCTGAGCGCGCTTTTCAAGGAGGCCGGTTATACCCGTGCGCAGCGGGAGGGCTGCCTTGTCCTGCGGGACGCGAACGGGCCGCTTTTCGTGCGCGGTCTCGCCATCGACGAGAGGGCTGTGCCCCGCCCGGGCGAGTGCGCCCTGAAGCTCCGCTTTTTTGAAACGGAAACTAAAAAATATACAGGAGATATACAGAATGCGCAACGATATTGAACGTGTCCTCATCAGCGAGGAGGAAATCGAGGCCAAGGTGGCGGAGGTCGGGAGAAAAATCACGGAAAACTTCCGCGATAAGGACCCCATCTTTGTCGGCGTGCTGAAAGGCTGCTTCATCTTTATGGCCGACCTGATGCGCCATGTGGACATCAAATGCTCCATGGACTTCATGGCCGTCTCCTCCTACAGCGGCACCAGCTCCACCGGCGCGGTGAAGATCAACAAGGATCTGAGCCAGGATATTGAGGGCCGCCACGTCATCATTGTCGAGGATATCCTTGACTCCGGCGTGACGCTGAGCTATCTCAAGCGCTATCTCTTAAACCGCAGCCCTGCCTCCATCACCATTGTGACTCTGATGGACAAGCCCGCCCGCCGCAAGGCCGACGTGTTTGCGGACTATGCCTGCTTTGAGGTGCCGGACGCTTTTGTCGTGGGCTACGGGCTGGACTATAACGAGCGCTACCGCAACCTGCCCTATATCGGGATCTTGAAGCCCGAGATTTATTCGTAAATTCTGTTTCCCATGGGAAATATTTGAATACGCTTTTGGACCCAGCATCGCCGCAAAAGCATTCTCCATTGAAAACCGCGTTTTCACCAATAAGGAAGTGACTGTAATTTGAATTCCAAACGCGCCAGAGACTTGGGCTTCTATGTCCTGCTCATTGCGATCATGATCGCCGTCATCTTCACCATGACCGGGAACTCAGACGCCAAGCAGCTCAAGAATTATTCCGACCTGGTAGACCTCTTCCAGAAGGAGAAGGTCAAATCCTTTACCACCGAGGGCAATACCATCATCCTCCAGGTCCGCACCGACAGCGGCGAGCCGCCCACGGAGGAAGTGACCTACGATCTGTTCAGCTTCAGCGTCTTCTATGAGGACTTCCACGAGCTGATCAAGGAGCAGTACGAAAAGGGCATCCTGGAAAAGTACAACTATGACGAGGGCTTTGTCGTCCCCTGGTGGGCCAGCATGCTGCCCTATATTCTCGTCATGGGCGGGGCGATGGTGCTCTGGTACTTCATGATGACCCGCGCCGGCGGCGGTGCCGGCGGGATCGCCAAGTTCTCCAAGGCCCGCACCCGTCTCGGCAGCGACGAGAAAAACAGGAAGACCTTTGCCGACGTGGCAGGCTGCGACGAGGAGAAGGAGGAGCTCAGCGAGATCGTCGACTTCCTCAAAAACCCCAAGGCCTACACCGCCATGGGCGCGCGCATCCCCAAAGGCGTGCTGCTTGTCGGCCCTCCGGGCACCGGCAAAACCCTGCTTGCCAAGGCTGTCGCGGGTGAGGCGGGCGTTCAGTTCCTGTCCATCTCCGGCTCGGACTTTGTTGAGCTCTATGTCGGCGTCGGCGCAGGACGCGTGCGCGACCTGTTCGAGCAGGCCAAGAAGGCCGCTCCCGCCATCATCTTCATCGACGAGATCGACGCCGTGGGCCGTCAGAGAGGCAGCGGCCTCGGCGGCGGGCATGACGAGCGCGAGCAGACCCTGAACCAGCTGCTTGTTGAGATGGACGGCTTCGGCAACAACGAGGGCGTCATCGTCATGGCGGCGACCAACCGCGCGGACATTCTCGACAACGCCTTGCTGCGTCCCGGCCGCTTTGACCGCCAGGTCTATGTCGGCCTGCCCGATATCCGCGGGCGCGAGGCCATTTTGAAGATTCACGCCCGTGACAAGCAGCTTGCCGAGGATGTGGATCTCAACTCCATCGCCAAGGGTACCCCGGGCTTTGCGGGCGCGGATCTGGAGAACCTGATGAATGAGGCTGCCCTGCTGGCTGTGCGCCGCAAGCACCGCTTCATCAATATGGAGGATATCGACGAGGCTATCCTCAAGGTTCAGATGGGCCCCGAGAAGAAGAGCCGCAAGATGAGCGAGAAGGCCAGAAAGCTCACCGCCTATCATGAGTCCGGCCATGCCATCGCGGGCCGTTTTCTCGAGCACGTCGATCCCGTTCACTATATCACCATCATCCCCCGCGGCGCGGCGGGCGGCTTCACGCTCTTCCGGCCCCAGGAGGATCTGGAAAACTTTAAGTCCAAGTCCGAGATGTTTGAGGAAATCGTCATGGCTCTCGGCGGGCGCACGGCGGAGAAGCTCTTCCTTGACGATATCTCCAGCGGCGCTTCCGGCGACATTCAGCAGGCCAGCGCCCTTGCCCGCGACATGGTCATGCGCTATGGCATGAGCGAGCGGCTCGGCCCCATCAGCTATGACAATTCCGGCCACTCCATCTTCATCGGCCGCGACTTTGGCCAGACCAAGAGCTATTCCGAGGAGACCGCCGGCATGATCGACGAGGAGGTCAAGAAGATCTTCGACGAGGCCAGCGCCAGATGTGAACAGATCCTCACCGAGCACACCGACGAGCTGCGCGCCATCGCGGAATACCTGCTGGTAAACGAGACGATGGAGGCCGAGGAGTTCAATTACTACTTCGAGCACGGCGAGTTCATGCCCATGCCGCCGCGAGAGGCACGCAAGGCCCGCGAGGACAAGACCATCGAGCGCCCGGCGAAGAAGATCTCCATGGTCAGCGGCGACGGCGAAGAGGTCGGGAGCGCAGAAGCTCAGCCCTCCCCCGCCGACGACGAGGCTGCGGCGTCCGCAGAGGAAGCGCCTTTGGAGACGCCCCCTGCGGAGGATAAGACGGAAGAAGCCAAAGACGAGTAAAAGATACCCTCCCCGGATCATATGATCCGGGGAGCTTTATTCTATTAATGTTTCTTATTTTTTCTGGTATTTTCCAAAAAAGTGTGCTATGATATAAGATAGTGGATTATAACCATCATCATTTGAAGAGAGGAGGAGAGCTCCATGACCGTCAGGCCTGACAATCCGGGCAGCACCGCAGAGCACGCAGTCAATGCCGCCGCTGAACAGGATTTCCCGTTTGATTTCAGCAAGCTTGTCCATGCCTTATCCACAGGCTACGAACGTATATTTTATATAGACCAGGAAGACAACAGCTATCGGGAATACAGCTCTCCCGGCAAATATGCCGATCTCAGCCTGATTAAGAGCGGAACGGACTTTTTTGCGGACGCCGCGCTGGATATTGCCCGGAATGTATATGAGGGCGACCGGGTGCGCCTCGGCAGGGCCCTGCGGCGCAAAACGCTGCTGGCGAGTCTGAAAAAGCAGGGGTTCTTCACCATCACCTATCAGTACCTGGATGAGGGTGGCACCCGTTATCACAGTCTCAAGGCCGTACAGTTTGACAATAACGGCAGACCGGCCATTGCCATAGGCCTGCGGGATGTGGACGAGCTGATTCGCTCCGCCCGCCGCATCGGAGAGCACAGCGGCTTCACCCCCGATTTCACCGGGCTGGCCAAGGCCCTCTCCCGCGATATTGAGAGCATCTACTATGTCGACGTCGAGACGGATGATTACCTGGAATATGTCTCGGAGGGCAGCTATGAGCTGCTGGAGATCGAGACCAGCGGCAAGAACTTCTTTGATGAGTGCCAGCACAATATTCAGCAGACCGTGTTCAGCGAAGACTGGGAAAAGGTTGCAAGCGCGATGGACAAGGCCGCACTGCTCCAGACGCTGCGCAAGCGCGGCAGCTTCTCCATGGACTACCGTCTGGTTATCGAGGGCAAGCCCACCTATTACCGCATGAAGATCATCCCCGCCGAAACCGGCGGCTTCCGTCATATCATCATCGGCGTCAGCAATGTGGACGCCCAGATCAGCGAGGAGCAGCGCCTTGCGGCGGAGCAGCAGAATCTGGAGTCCTTCTCGCGCATCGCCCAGGCCCTGACGCAGGACAACTTCCTCATCTACTACGTGGATGTGGAGAGCGATTATTTCATTGAGTTCAGCGCGGAGGGCAGCTTTAAAAATCTCGGCATTGAGACGCGGGGCGAGGATTTCTTCAAGCTGAGCCGCAGGAATATGCCCCGCTTTGTCCACCCGGCGGATCTGCCCGGCTTCCTTGCGGTCTTCACGAAGGAAAACGTCCTGCGGGAGATCGACGCGAACGGCAGCTTCTCCATCCCCTACCGCATGATGCTCGACGGGGAGCCGAAGTACGTGCTGATGAAAGCCACCCGCCTTGACCCGCGCCACATCGTCATCGGCACCAGCAACGTCACCGCCGAGGTGCAGCGTCAGAGGGCCGCGGACGTCAAGTCCGGCATCGCCCAGGCTCTCGCCTCGGACTACTTCCTGATCTTCTATGTGGACACCGAGACCGACCGCTTTGTTGAGTATCACGCTACCGAGACTGACCGGGAGCTGGACATCGAGCAGGGGGGTGAGGATTTCTTCACTGTCAGCCGCGTGCGCTTTCTGCCCGATGTGTGCGAGGAATACCGCGACACGATGTACGCGGTTATAGACAAGGACTCACTCCTGCAGCTTCTGGATGAAGCGGGCAGCTATACGCTGGAATTTCGCATGCGCCTCAACGGTGTGCCCACCTATGTCCACATGAAGGCCAGCCGCATGGTGGACCGCAGCGATCCCCATATCGTCATCGGTCTCAGCAATATCGACTCACGGGTACGGCGCGACCAGGCTCAGGCCCGCGCTTTGCAGCAGGCAACCGAGCTTGTCAGCCGCGACGCGCTCACCGGCGTCAAGAGCAAGCGCGCCTTTGTCGAGGCCGAAATGCAGTGGGACGGCTATATTGAGGTCGATCCCGACACCAGCTTTGCCGTGGCGGTTTTCGACCTGAACGGCCTGAAAAAGATTAACGACACCCTGGGTCATGCGGCGGGCGACAGCTATATCCGCGCAGGCTCCGCCGCCATCTGCACCGCCTTTCACCACAGCCCCGTCTACCGCATCGGCGGCGACGAGTTTGCCGCGATCCTCAGTACCTCCGACTACGACAACCGCGCCGAACTGATGGCGCGCTTCCAGGCCGAGAACGCTGCGCGCGCCGCCTCCGGCGGCGTGGTGGTCGCTGCGGGTCTCTCCGAATACTATCCTGGTATCGACACCCGCTTTCAGGATGTGTTCGACCGTGCCGACGCGGAAATGTACGAAAACAAGAAGGCGCTGAAAGAACTGTAAGCGTTGTACAAAATGGCTTGTCTTAAAATGTAGATTGACACAAATCCGTAGGGGTCGATCCCCAGATCGACCCGCCGGAAACCGCACCATGCGGCATAGACGGCGGGCCGATGAGGGCATCGGCCCCTGCGGCATTTATTTTTAACAAAGGGCCTTTCTCTTTCGGGATAAGCTCTTTTCTGTTTAAAAACACCAAGAGACCCCGGGCTTTTTGCCGCAATTCTGACAAAGTTTTTTTTGAAAAAAGACTTGTAATCCGGCGCGGCATGTGGTAAACTGTCGCCGTTCTAAAGACAATTGTCTCCATTTTGCGGACATCAGAGAGGAAGGTCAAAATGAAAGTTGCAATTCTGGGTTTTGGTACCGTCGGCGTCGGCGTGTATGAGATGTTGGAAAAGTGCGCCGGGCTGGAGCCTGGCCCTGTTCTGGTAAGAGCGGGCAAGGAGGATCAGCCCTTTAAGGTCTCCTCCTTTGACGCGATCGTGAACGACCCCTCGGTCGGCGCGGTGGCGGAGGTCATGGGCGGCATTGAACCCGCCAACACCTACGTCGCGGCGGCGCTGAAGGCGGGCAAGCATGTGGTCACCTCCAACAAGGCCCTGGTTGCGGCGCACGGAATTGAGCTTGCGGAGCTGGCCCGCGCAAACGGCGTCTCCTTCCTCTTTTCAGCCGCCTGCGGCGGCGGCGTGCCTTTCCTGCATAACCTGGCCATCGCGGCGCAAAGCGACAATATTCTGTCTCTCGGCGGTATCCTCAACGGCACCACGAACTTCATGCTTGACGCCATGCAGAGCGAGGGCAAGGATTACGGCGACGTGCTCAAACAGGCCCAGGCGCTCGGCTATGCTGAAGCCGATCCCACGGCGGACGTTTCGGGTCTGGACGCGCTTCGCAAGATAATGCTGGCCTGCGCGGTGGCTTACGACAAGCTGCCGGTGGACGGCTTCTCCCGCGAGGGGATTGAGAGCATCACCGCCGCCGACGTGGCGGATTTCCAGGGTCGGGGCCTGACCTGCCGCCTCATCACCTCCGGCGGCCCTGCCGGTTCCACGGTCTATGCCTATGTGGAGCCTGTGCTCTTCCCGGCGAACGCCCCGGAGTGCTCCGTGGTGAAAAACTTCAACATGGCCAAGTACAACGGCGAGAACGCCGGTGCCATCGTCCTGATGGGTCAGGGCGCGGGCCGCTACCCCACCGCCTCCGCCGTGGTGCGCGATCTGTGCGGACTCGGAAGCCTCGAGATGTTCCGCCCCGCCTGCCTCAAGGTCAGCGCCGACAACTCCGCCTGTGTCCATTCCTACTATGTGCGCGTCGACGTGGACATGGCCGCGCGCTTCTCCTTCAAGGAGTGCCGGGGCGATGAGGAGAGCGTGCGCGGCGTGATCGAGCCGATCTCGGTGCCCGCGATGCACGCGCTGGCCGATTCTGTGCGTAAGGAGGGCGGCAGCATCTTCTTTGCCGCCATGGAGGAATAAATGTTAAAGGTTGCAAAATTCGGCGGCTCCTCCGTCGCGGGAGCCGCGCAGTTCAAGAAGGTCAAGGCCATCGTTGAGGCCGATCCCGCCCGGCGCATCGTGGTCAGCTCCGCTGCGGGCAAGCGCGACAGCAGCGACCACAAGCTGACGGATCTTCTGTATCTGTGCCACGCCCACATCACCTACGGCGTGAGCTGTGAGGATATCATCGGCACCATCCGCTCCCGCTTCGTCGAGATCCGCGACGAGCTGGGTCTGCAGTACGACGTGGAGGGCGATTTCGACAAGCTGCTCCCCCGCCTGGACAAATTCATGGGCGTGGACGAGCTGGTCTCCCGCGGCGAGTATTTCACCTCCCGCCTGCTGGCGGAATATCTTGGGTATAGATTTGTAGACGCCGCCGACTGTGTGTTCTTTGGCTTTGACGGGCAGATCGACCGGGAGAAAACCTACGCTGCCATCAAGGAAGCGCTCGACAAGTATGAGCGCATCCTGATCCCCGGCTTCTACGGCAGGCTCCCCACCGGGAAGATCAAGGTCATGTCCCGCGGCGGCAGCGATATCTCCGGCGCTCTGGCCGCGGCAGCTGTGGACGCGGACGTGTATGAAAACTGGACGGATGTTTCCGGCATTCTGGTGGCCGATCCCCGCATCGTGGATAACCCCGCGCCCATCTCCACCGTCACCTATGCCGAGCTGCAGGAGCTGGCCTTCATGGGCGCCTCCGTTCTGCATGAGGACTCCATCCTCCCCGTCAAGGAGAAGGGCATCGCCCTCAACATCCGCAACACCAACCGCCCTCAGGACCCCGGCACCATGATCGTGGACGAGGTGGAGGAGATCAGCGATCAGGAGGAGCGCTTCATCACCGGCATCGCCGGGCGGCGCGGCTTCACCATCCTCACCGTCAAGAAACGCAGCATGAACACCAGTGAATCCCTGCGCCAGGCGCTGGAGATCCTCGACCGCTATCATGCGCCGGTGGAGCATATCACCCTCGGCCTTTACAGCTTCGCCCTCGTGTCCTCCACCAAGGCGCTGGGCGACAGCGTGTACGACGTGATTGCCGACATTCAGAAGGCCGTCCGCCCCGACGACGTGAACATCAAGGAGGGCATCTCCCTCGTCGCCACCGTCGGGCGCAAGATGACCTCCCGCCCCGGCACCTCGGGCCGGCTCTTCCATGCGCTGGGCAAGAGCGGCATCAACATCCGCACCATCGCCCAGGGGGCCGACGAGCTGTCCATCATCGTGGGCGTGGAAAACGAAGACTTTGAAAAAGCGATCCGTGTCATTTACGAGCGCTTCGCAGGATAAAACAGTTTTGGAGGTAAATACAATGAAAGCTTTGAATATCGCAGTTCTGGGCGCCACGGGCGCTGTCGGTCAGGAAATGCTCAAGATCCTCGCCGAGTATGACATCCCTGTCAATGAGCTCCGCCCCCTCGCCAGCGCCAAGAGCGTCGGCAAGTGTGTGTCCTTCAAGGGCAATGACGTCCCCATTCAGGAAGCCAACGACAACGCCTTCGAGGGTCTGGATTTTGTCCTCGGCGCAGTTGAGGGCGACATGTCCCGGAAATTTGCTCCCGCCATCAAGAAGAGCGGCGCTATTTACATCGACAACAGCTCCGCTTTCCGTCTCGAGCCCGACGTGCCCCTGGTCGTCCCCGAAATCAACGGCGCAGACGCCTTTGAAAACCACGGCATGATCGCAAACCCCAACTGCTGCACCATCATCACCCTGATGGCCGTCGCCGCGATCAACAATCTCTCCCCCATTGAGAAGATGGTTGTGTGCACCTACCAGGCCGTTTCCGGCGCGGGCACCAACGGCATCAACGAGCTCAACGATCAGATGGCCTCCCTCGCCAAAGGCGAGAAGCCCGTGGTCAAGACCTTCGCCACCCAGATCGCCATGAACGTCATTCCCTTCATCGACGCCCCCTACGGCAACGACTACACCAAGGAAGAGATGAAGATGCAGAATGAGGGCCGCCGCATCATGCACAGCCCCGACCTGAAGGTCAACTGCACCTGCGTGCGTGTCCCGGTCATGCGCTCCCACTCCATGGCGGTCACCCTGCACACGAAGGATAAGGTCAGCGTCGAGGCCGCGAAGGCCGCCGTCGCCGCCTATCCCGGCGTGCGCCTCATCGAGAACTACGAGGGCCGCTGCTACCCCACCCCGCTGGATACCACCGATCAGGATCTCGTCTGGGTCGGCAGAATCCGCGACGATCTGACCGACGACCACGGTCTCACCCTCTGGTGCTGCGGCGACCAGATCCGCAAGGGCGCTGCCTCCAATGCCGTGCAGATCCTCAAGCTCCTGGCCGAGAAAATGTAAAAAAATCACCTCCGGCTCAGCATCGAGCCGGAGGTTCTTCTTCATAAGGAAAACGCCGCCTCCGACCGGAAGCGGCGTCTCTGCTTTTTTACTTGGTGCCGAAAATACGGTCGCCGGCGTCACCCAGACCGGGGACAATGTAGCCGTGATCGTTCAGATGATCATCCAGCGCGGCAACGAAAATATCCACGTCGGGGTGATCGGCCTGCATGCGGGCGACGCCCTCGGGCGCGCCGATAATGCTCATGAGCTTGATATGCTTGACGCCGACTTCCTTGAGGAAGGTGACAGCCGCGGAGGCGGAGCCGCCGGTGGCGAGCATCGGATCGACAACGATGACGTCGCGCTCCTCAATATCTGGGGGCATCTTGAAGTAATACTTGACCGGCTCCAGCGTGGCGGGGTCACGGAAAAGGCCGACGTGGCCGACCTTGACGTTGGGCATCATGCTCACCATGCCGTCAACCATGCCGAGACCGGCGCGGAGGATGGGCACGATCGCCAGCTTCTTGCCGGAAATGCGCTTGCACTTGGCGGGAGCAACGGGAGTTTCGACCGTGATCTCCTCCAGGGGCAGATCGCGGGTCGCCTCATAGCACATCAGCATGGCGATCTCGGAAATAAGCTCGCGGAACTCCTTGACGCTGGTGCTCTTGTCGCGGAGAATGGACAGCTTGTGCTGAATCAGCGGATGGTCGAAAACGCATACTTTGCTCATGGATTGCTTCTCCTTTGATTGATATTCTTTTTGCATTGCGAAATGCAGGAAAAATGCTCTATCGCGGGTATGATATACTACCTGCCGGCAGAAGTCAAGCGTTTCCTTGCATCTCTGCCTTTTGCAGGCGCTCCTGCCGCTCCCGTTCGGCCTGTGAGAGGCGCAGATACACGGGCAGCAGCGTGTCGGCATTCCCGGGCCGCTTGTCCTGCGCGGCCATGGCGACGCCCCAGGCGCTCTGCATGCGCAGATTCTCCGGGGCCAGCACGCAGGGAACGCCCCTGTCCGTCAGGGCGCGGAAGCTGAGCTCCGCCCCGTCGCCGATGAGAAAGGCAGACTCTCCGAAGGCTTTCAGTTCCTCCGCGAGCTCTTCAAGCGCGATGGGCCGATCCTCGGTCAGGCGCACGGGCCTCCCATCCTGAATACGAAAGAGGGCGTTATAGACCTGGCTTCGCCGCGCGTCCATCACGGGGCAGATGAGTCCGCCCGCCGCAAGGCCGTGCCAAGCCATGGCCTCCAGTGTGGACACGCCCACGCAGGGCTTATCGCCCGCCCAGGCGAGCCCCTTGACCATGGACACCCCGATGCGCACGCCGGTGAAGGAACCGGGGCCGTGGGCCACCGCGAGCAGATCCACGTCGTCGAGACTGAGCTCTGCGTTTTTCAGCATATCCTCCCCCATGGGAAGGAGGGTGCGGCTGTGAGTCAGGCCGCTGCACTGGCTGTACTGGCTGACGAGCTTCCCGTCCCGCACCAGCGCCGCCGAAGCCGCCTTGGCCGTCGATTCAAATGCCAGGATCAGCATAGTTCCGCCCCCTCAATGGTGATTTTTCTGTCCGTATCGGACAGCTTTTCGATCGTGACGCGGATTTCATCCCCGAAAAAGGCGTCCTCCACGTTCTCGCTCCACTCCACCGCGCACACGGCGCCGCGGTTCAGATAATCCTCCCAGCCGATGTCAAAGAGCTCGTCCGCGCCGGAGAGGCGGTACATGTCGAAGTGGATCAGCTCCCGCTCCCCCAGATACTCGTTGACGATGGTGAAGGTGGGGCTGGATACGCGGCAATTGAGGCCCATGCCCCGGGCCATGCCGCGCACGAAGGCCGTCTTGCCCGCGCCGAGATCGCCGTACATGGCGATCACCGCGCCGCCCGGCAGGCCGGCGGACAGGCGCGCGCCGAGCTCCTCGGTCTCGCGCTCATTGTGCGTGATATATTCAGACATGCTTTTCTCCCATGCCCCGCACGGTTTTACACTCTTCTAACAAACGCGGGGCGCTTTTGTGATATATTTTTCTTCGGTTATGGTATTATACCACTTCATTCCCGCTTGCGTAAAGAGCAAGTTCGTGTTACCATACGCTTTGTATTTTCGGAAAGGGGGTGCTGCGCATCAACAAGCTCAGGCCTTTGGTCCGGCAGTTTTTCCAGCGGGCGGATATTTTTCTGCTCGTCATCTGCACCATCTGCTCCGTCTTCGGCATCCTGATGATCAATAAGGCCGTTGTCGGCATGGTCAACGGCGGCTGGAACATGTCGGCCCCGTCCAAGTATATCGCCGTACAGGTCTTCTCCATGTTCCTCGGCATCGGCGCCTTTATCGTGCTCACCTACATTGACGCGGACATCCTCGGCTCCCAGTGGAAGCTGCTGTGCGTCATCAACGTCCTGCTGTTGGTGGCGCTGGTCATCTTCGGCCAGGACGACGGCACCGGCAACAAGGCGTGGATCCGCTTCGCCGGCATCGGCATCCAGCCCGCCGAGGTTATCAAGATCCTCTATATCATCGTCGCCGCGCGGCAGATGACCTATATCAAGGAGCATGAGGACATCGACGGCTTTTTCTCCGTCGTGCAGATGGTGGGTCACTTTGTGATCGTCTTTGGCCTCATCATCGTGGTCTCCTCCGACCTGGGAAGCGCCACGGTCATCATGCTCATTTTCCTGACCATGTTTTATCTGCTGGGCGTGCGCCTGTACTGGTTCGCCCTGGGCGGCGCGGCGGTGGCCGCGGCGGTCCCGCTGCTGTGGAACTACTTTCTCAAGGACTACCAGAAAAAGCGCCTGATCGCGCCCTATGACCCCAGCATCGACCCCGACGGCTGGGGCATCACCTGGCAGACCACGCAGAGCAAGCTCACCCTCGCCTCCGGCCGTCTCACCGGCGTGGAGGAAGGGCACCGTACCACGGTCTTCACCGGCAAGCACACGGACTTCATCTTCTCCGTTGTGGGTGAAAACCTGGGCATGATCGGCTGCATCATTGTGGTTATCCTGCTGTCGATCATCATTGTCCACATCGTGCGCATTGGGCTCAAGAGCGGGCGGCTTTTCGACATGCTGATCTGTATGGGCGTTGCGGCGGCCATGACCTTCCAGACGCTCATCAACATCGGCATGTGCATCGGCATCACCCCCGTGATCGGCATCACGCTCCCCTTCTTCAGCTACGGGGGCTCGTCCATGGTGACGATGTATATTGCGATGGGGCTTGTGTCCGGCATCAAGTACAAGCTCAAGCCGGAGCACTTCTCTCTGATTTACTGACAAAAAGCAGACGGTTTCAGCCGTCTGCTTTTTGTCATGCCGGGTAGTCCGGCGTATAGCTCCAGACATTGCTGCCCAGGAGCTTTTCGTAATAGAGCGCCTTGGTCATGGCAATATAGGGCATCGACCAGACCTCCACCGCGTAGCCCACGTAGGGGATCATTCCCAGCAGATACCAGCCGATGAAGCTCAGATCCAGCTCAAAGAGCTCCATTTTGTGATCCTTCATCATGGCCCCGGATTCCTTGAGGCACTGTACGGGGGACTTGGCCGGATCGTCAATGAGGATGTACATGGCCTGCGAATAGCGGTAATGCGCAATCACGCCGGGGACCACGAACAGCATGCTCAGAAGCCCCACGATGGCGCTTTGCAGCAGGTTCAGCACGATGATCCGCCACCAGAAGCCGAAGCCGTCCAGCAGGTTTTCATAGCAGGGCTTGCGGTTGCGGATGGTGTTGAGCAGAAAGATGACAAAGCCCGTGCCCACGACGCCCGACAGCATGGTCAGCATAAAATGGATGGCATAAGCCGCGGCGGGCGGCGTCATGGTTTCGGCGTATTTCAGGGCGTATTCGTAGTTGCCGTCCATGGCGTAGCGCATGTAATTCATGGCCTCGCTCTGGCTGATGTTGACGCTCATCACGCGGGCGCTGAGCGCGCTCATCACGACGGTGAACACCAGATACACAAGCCCGACGGTGATCACCCGCGGGTTGGAAGTGGCGATGACCTCCTTCGCCCTGGATTTCAGGGCGGCTCTGTCCAGCGGCATAAAAGCGCGCCTCCTTGTTTTGCGGTTTTCCCGCAGTGTATTCTGGTTTCAATATAGCATTTTTGGCTCCTTCTGTAAAGCAAACAAGTTGTGAACGCCCCGCGCCCGCGGGAAAGTTTCCGCAATTTGCCGTGCCCGCGCCTTGACTTGCGCGGGCTGACGTGCTAAAATCCAAGCAATTGAACATACACGGAGGGTTACCGAAGCGGTCATAACGGGGCGGTCTTGAAAACCGTTAGGGGGAAACCCCACGCGGGTTCGAATCCTGCACCCTCCGCCACATCTGTACGGAAGCTATAATACAAGTAGCTTCCGTACTTTTTAATTATTCCTGCGTGAAAAGCCTTGATACAAGCGGAATAGCGGGCCGGAGGGTTCAAATTTCGAACTCTTCGACTCGCTATTTCTATACTTTTCAATTATTCAGGGTGCATCTCGCAACAAAATTTGCACCCCCCCTGCAAGAGCAAGAAGAAACAGGTAATAGTGAAATTCTCACCGCACACATCAAGGAGCATCTCCTCAATGCAAACGCGCCTGGATAATTCCAAGCGCGTTTATGTGCAACACATTTCATTTGCCTAGATTTGAAAACCAGGTTTTCAGCTCTTCGCTCTTTTTTGCCACGGTTTCCTTAAAGGCCTCC
>CADADE010000013.1:46800-53751 GCA_902786615.1 Oscillospiraceae bacterium | reverse complement strand
AAGGCCATGAGCCGCGAGGATATCCTCTCCGCTGTCTGGGGCAGCGATTTCACCGGTGAATTAAAGACCGTGGACGTGAATATCCGCCGCCTTCGCATCAAGATTGAAAACGACCCGACCGAGCCGGAGTACCTCACCACCGTGTGGGGCTACGGGTACAAGTGGGGATATTGAGCGACCCCGCATCCAGCCCCTTGCCTCCCCCTTTGGGGGAGGTGCCCCAGTTCGCAAACTGGGGCGGAGAGGGTTGTGCGTCAACGAACACCCTCTCAGTCACGGCGCTCGCGTGAGACGCGCCGCGACAGCTCCCCCAAAGGGGGAGCCAAGCGCTCCCCGCGGGCAAGTAACATCATTAGGAAGTACGTTTCATGTTTGGCAACTTACGAACACAGCTTTTGCTGTCGAGCATTGCGGCGCTGGCGCTGCTGCTGATGGGCACCTGGGCCTCGACCCATGGCCTCATGAGCTGGGCCACCGCCATCTATATTGCCGTGTGCGTCTATGTGCTGGCCGTCAACGTCTGGTTCTGGTACTGCGTGGCGGCACCGCTGGATAAGCTGCGCGATTTTGCAAAGCGCATCGCGACCGGCAGTTACGGCATCAAAACCGAAGATTTTGAAGAAGACGAGATCGGCTACCTTGCCGAGGAGATCAACAGCATCTCCGAGAAGACGGCACTGGCCGAGAAGACCAGAACGGAGTTTATCTCCCAGGTCTCCCATGAGCTGCGCACCCCGCTGACCGCCATCACCGGCTGGGCCGAGACCATCGCCTATGATCCCGCGGTACAGGGCGATTCCCTCCGCGGCATCCAGATCATCTCCAAGGAAGCCGAGAGGCTTACCAACATGGTCAAGGAGCTGCTGGAATTTACCCGCATCCAGGACGGACGCTTCAATCTGCAGATCGAACTCATCGACATCGCGGCTGAGTTGGAGGATGCGCTCTTTACTTATGGGGAACTCATGAAGCAGGGCGGCATGAAGGTCAACTACCGCGGCCCGAAGACCGAAATTCCCCTCATCCCCGGTGACTCCGAGAGACTCAAGCAGGTGTTTTTGAACCTGCTCGACAACGCCATGAAGCACGGCGGCGAGGGCGGACGCATCGACGTCGACCTCAAGCAGGAGGAAGGTGTGGTGCGCATCCGCGTGCGCGACTACGGCCACGGCATCCCCGAGGCCGAGCTTCCTCACGTCAAGGAAAAATTCTACAAGGGCAGCTCGAAAAACCGCGGCACCGGCATCGGGCTTGCTGTCTGCGACGAGATCGTCACCCGCCACGGCGGCACCCTTGAGATCGGCAACGCCCCCGGCAAGGAGGGCGGATGTCAGGTGACGGTGAAGCTGCCCATCGGCGCAAAATTGAACACAAGCGGGAAGTAAAGGGCGGCGTACCCATTGTCTGACCTCCCTTTGGAAAAAGGGAGGTGTCGCGAAGCGACGGAGGGATCGATTTTCAGAGGTTAGCACACTGTTCTGTCAAAGCAAGGTGCAGGACAGCCGATCCCTCAGTCACCAGTGTGCGCACTGGTGACAGCTCCCTTTCGCAAAGGGAGCTTAAACGTCATCTCATCACCCCGCATTATCGCAATATACAGAGGAGAATGTAAATTGAAAAATCCCGGTTCCTGCAATTTCAAGACATCCATCGGCGGTCAGGCCCTCATTGAAGGCATCCTGATGCGCGGACCGAAGAAGCAGGCCATCGTCTGCCGCACGGCTGACGGGCTTGTGGAAAAGATCGAAGACCTCAAGTTCATCAAGGATCGCTACCCGATCCTCGGCTGGCCGCTCATCCGCGGCTGCGCCATTTTTCTCAGCTCCATGATCAACGGCATGCAGGCCCTGACCTATTCGGCAAGCCTCGTTCCCCTTGAGGAGCAGGGCGAGCCCGACAAAATCGACCAGTGGATCAACAACCACTTTTCCGAAGAGAAGGCCAAGAACATCATCATCGGTGTGGCGGTTGTCCTCGGCATCGCGCTGAGCCTGTTTTTGTTTATCTTCCTGCCCGCCCTGATCGTGAGCCTTGTGAAACCCCTGACCGAAAGCCTTTTCGTGCGAAACATCGCCGAAGGCCTGACCCGCGTGGTGATTCTGCTTTCCTACATGAAGCTCGTCACCTTCACCCCGGACGTCAAGCGCCTTTTCTCCTACCACGGCGCCGAGCACAAGACCATCTTCTGCTATGAGCACGGCAAGGAACTCACGGTCGAAAACGTCCGGCCCGAGTCCCGCTTCCACCCCCGCTGCGGCACCAGCTTCCTGCTTGTCGTGGTGGTGGTCAGCATCCTGGTAAACTCGGTCGTGCGTGTGCAGAACACCTTCGCGCGCATGGGCTTCCACCTGCTGCTTCTGCCCGTGGTCGTGGGCATCAGCTATGAAATCAACCGCTGGTGCGGTCTGCACGACAACTGGCTGTCCGCCGCTCTATCCGCGCCGGGCAAGTGGCTGCAGCGCATCACCACCAACGAGCCGGACGACAGCATGATCGAGTGCGCCATCCGCGCCATCGAGCTTGTCATACCGGACCAACAGGGCAGCGATGCCTGGGGGAGCTGATCGTTTTTGAAAACCTATAACGAACTGTACATCAACACCCGCAATACGCTGAAGCGCGCGGAGATCGAAGCCTACGCCCTCGAGGCGCGGGTGCTGGTGGCAAGTGCCGCCGGCAAGACTGTGCAGCAGCTTCTGCGGGATCTGAGCCTCTACACCACCGATAAAGTGGAGGAACTGGTGCAGGAATACACCTCTCGCCGGCTCAAGGGCGAGCCGGTGGCCTACATCACCGGGGACTGGGAGTTTTACGGTCTGCCGATGAAGGTGACAAAGGACGTGCTCATCCCGCGTGCCGACACGGAGCTGCTGGTCGACCTCACCAAAGAGGCGCTGACAGGCTGGAAGATGGACGCGCGGGTACTGGATCTCTGCTGCGGCAGCGGCTGCATCACCTGCGCCGTGGGGCATGAGCTGCCCGCTACCAAGCTTGTCGCGGTGGATTTAAGCGCAAGTGCCCTCGAGGTCTGCCGTCAGAATGTAAATCTCAACCGTCTGACCACGCGTGCCATCTGCATGCAGGCCGACGCACTCGCCTCCCCCCCGCTGGGGATTGGAAGCTTCGACCTCATTGTGTCGAACCCGCCGTACATTGCAAGCGCCGAGATCCCGACCCTCGACCGCTCGGTGCGGGATTATGAGCCCATGTGGGCCCTCGACGGCGGCAAAGACGGTCTGCGTTTTTACAAGGGCATCATCAAGCACTGGAAATCCCTCCTGCGGCCTCAGGGGCTGCTGATCTTTGAGGTTGGCGAGGGCCAGGCCGATACTGTTGCCGACATGCTCATGGCGGCGGGCTTTGCCTCCTGCTCCGTACACAAGGACACAAGAGGTGTGCTCAGAGCGGTAGTCGGGAGAATGTGAACCCCGCTTGCCTCCCCCAGCCGCGAACGCGGCGTTTGGGGGAGGTGTCGCGAAGCGACGGAGAGGGGCTGAACGTCGACCGACAACCCTCTCAGTCACGGCGCTTGCGTGAGACGCGCCGCGACAGCTCCCCCAGAGGGGGAGCCAAGAATTGCTTTGTACATATATAACATCGCCGCTTATGCGGCAGATTGGAGAAAGACAATGGCTGATAAAAAGAAGGTTCCCACGATCGTTGCGCCGTCGAATGTCGACAGAAAAAAGGCGCTGGAAACCGCCATCGCCAAGATTGAAAAGGATTACGGCAAGGGCACCATCATGCGCCTGGGCGACGATATCTCCGTGAATGTCGAAGCACTGTCCACCGGGTCTCTGGCGCTGGACCTGGCCCTCGGCATCGGCGGCATCCCCAAGGGAAGGATCATCGAGATCTACGGCCCCGAGGCCAGCGGCAAAACCACCCTTGCCCTGCACGCGGTAGCCTCCGCCCAGAAGGCGGGCGGCGATGCTGCCTACATCGATGTGGAGCACGCACTGGAACCCGCCTATGCCCGCGCCCTCGGCGTGGACATTGACAGCCTCCTGATCTCCCAGCCGGACACCGGCGAACAGGCCCTGGATATTGCCGAGTCCCTGGTGCGCTCCGGCGCCGTGGACGTGGTGGTCGTTGACTCCGTCGCCGCGCTCATCCCCCGCGTTGAACTTGAGGGCGAGGTCGGCGACACTGTGGTGGGTGCACTCGCCCGCCTTATGAGCCAGGCCATGCGCCGTCTCGCGGGCGCCATCGCGAAGAACAACTGCACCGTCATCTTCATTAACCAGCTGCGCCAGAAGATCGGCGTCATGTACGGCAACCCCGAGACCACGCCCGGCGGCCTGGCCCTCAAGTATTACGCCAGCGTGCGCATCGACGTGCGGCGCATCGAGACCCTCAAGGTCAACGGCGAAATGGTCGGCAACCGTACCCGTGCCAAGGTCGTCAAGAACAAGGTAGCGCCTCCCTTCCGTGAGGCGGAATTTGACATCATGTACGGTGAAGGCATCTCCAAGATCGGTGAGATCGTGGATCTCGGCGTGAAGCTGGAGATCATCGACAAGGCAGGCGCCTGGTTCACCGTGGACGGCAACCGTATTCAGGGCCGCGACGGCGTCAAGCAGTACCTGGCCGACAATCCCGAGGTCTGCGACAAGATCGAAAAAGAGATCCGCGACAATGCCCATAAGCTCATGAGCCCCCAGGCCATGAAGGCGGCCCAGGCCTCCGGCCGCGCCGCTGCCCCCGCTCCCGCTCTTGATGTGAGCGCGGCGGATTTTGAAGAGGACTGATCCCTGTTTATGCGCATTGCATCCCTGAAACAGGTAACGGCCGAGCATGTGACGGTCATTTTTGCGGACGAAACGGAAGTCAAATCCACGCTCGGCGTGGTGACAGAGCTTCGCCTTTTTTCCGGCAAGGAGCTGGACGACCGCGAGACGGAAGCCCTCATCCGGGACTCGCGCCGGGCGCTTATGCGCGAAAAGGCGCTGGAGCTTGTGTCGCAGCGGCAGATGTCGGCAAGGGAGCTGAACCGGAAGCTGCGGGACAAGGGCGCAGATGAGGAGACGGCGGACTACTGCGTACAGTGGATTCTCGAGCGAGGCCTCATCGACGAGGAGCGCTATGCTGCCGCCATCGTCCGCCACTATGCGGCCAAGGGCTACGGCGAGGGTCGCATACGCCAGGAGCTCATGCGCCGCGGCGTACCGCGCGATCTGTGGGAGGACGCATTGGAGCAGATGCCGGAAGACACATCGAAGCTCGACCGCTTGGTCGCGTCAAAACTCCGCGACCCCGGGGATCGGGACGCGGTGCGAAAGCTCAGCGCATCGCTCTATCGCCGGGGCTACAGCAGCGAAGAGATCCGCGCGGCTCTGGAGCGGGCGCGGGCGTCTTTCGAGTACGAGGAATAATGTATGGATAATAGCGATAAGACTTTTGCAATGATCTCGCTGGGCTGTGCCAAGAACCTGGTCAACAGCGAGCAGATGCTGTATCTGATGAGCGAGGCGGGCTTTACTCTGGTGCCTGAGCCGGAGGGAGCCGACCTTGTGATCGTGAATACCTGCGGCTTCATCGACGCTGCGAAGAGCGAGGCCATCGACAACATCCTCGAGATGGCAGAGCTCAAAAAGGCCGGAAAGCTCGGCGGCATCATCGTGACCGGCTGTCTCTCCGAGCGCTACAAGGACACGATCCTCAATGAGCTTCCCGAGATCGACGCGGTGCTCGGCATCAGTAACTTTAAAGATATTGTCTTTGCGGCAAACGCCGTGCTGGAGCGGCGCAGTCTCAGTCTCTTTGCCGACCAGAGCGCGCCGGTGGATGAGATCCCCCGCGTGGTCACCACCGGGCCGGGCTGGGCGTATCTTCGCATTGCGGAGGGCTGCAACAATTTCTGCGCCTTCTGCGCCATCCCCTACATCCGCGGCCGCTACCGTTCGAGAAGCATGGAGAACATCCTGGAAGAGGCCCGGGATCTGGCCGCCCACGGGGCCAAGGAGCTCATCGTCATCGCCCAGGATATCACCCGCTATGGCACCGACCTGTATGGAAAGCGGATGCTTAAGGAGCTGTGCCGGAAGCTCTCGGAAATTGAGGACATCGAGTGGCTGCGGCTTCACTACCTGTACGTCGATCAATTTGATGACGAGCTCATCGACGAGATCGCGAACAATCCCAAAATCGTCAAGTATCTGGACATTCCCATCCAGCATATCAATGATAAGATCTTAAAGAGCATGAACCGCCGCGGCACAGGCGCGGATATCCGGAGGCTGTTCAAAAAGCTGCGCGAACGCATTCCCGGGCTGGTGCTGCGCACAAGTCTGATTGCGGGTCTCCCCGGTGAAGGGGAAGCCGAGTTTGAGGAGCTTTGTGAGTTTCTGCGGGAAGCGCGCATTGAGCGCGTCGGCGTCTTCCCCTTCTCCCCCGAGGAAGGGACTCCCGCCGCGCAGATGGAGCATGTGGACTTTGAGGTAGCCCAGCGCCGCGCGGACCTGATCCTCGAGCTGCAGGCCCCTATCATGGAGGACTTCTGTCAGAGCTTTGTGGGTAAACCCCTCGATGTTCTGTGCGAGGGCTTCGATGAGGAGAGCCAGAAGTATTACGGTCGATGTTACGCCGACTCCCCCGATATCGACGGTCAGGTCTTCTATGAGGGTTTCGGCCATGAGGGCGAGATTCAGCGCGTTATAATCGACGAAACCGAGGACGGCCTGCTTTACGGGCATTTGGAGGATGAGTGAGCATGAACACTACCGCCAACAAGATCACCATGCTGCGCGTGGTCCTGATTCCTGTGTTTCTGGTGCTCTGTTATCTCGACCACCGCATCGCCGCCACCGTCGTATTCATCATTGCAAGTCTTTCGGACCTGCTGGACGGCTACATTGCCCGGCACTACAACCAGGTCTCCAACTTCGGCAAGTTCATGGACCCGCTGGCGGACAAGATGCTGGTGCTGTCGGCCATGTGCTTTCTGGTGGA
>CADADE010000013.1:0-46773 GCA_902786615.1 Oscillospiraceae bacterium | reverse complement strand
CGCCAGCGTGTCATCGCCGCCGCCTGGTCCGGCAAGATCAAGACCACCTGCACCATGGTTGGTCTCTGCTTCGTGCTGGTGTTTACGCAGTACGACTGGCTGAATATGCTCGTCTCAGCCGTCATTCTGATTACGACTGTATACTCCGGTATTGAGTATTTTATGAAAAATAAAGATGTATTCAAAGATGTAGATTGACGTCAGAAGAAGCTCGCGCCGCGAAAACTGCGCTCTGCTCCCTCCTTCTTCCTTCCAAAATCAAAGCCGGCGCTTTGATTTTGAATTGTTGCTTTTCTATCCTGTTCACAAAAGGAGTTAATATCATGATCCTGTATAATTCCGCCTCTCATAAACGGGAAGAGTTTGTTCCCAACGATCCCAGCCTCGTCAAGATGTACACCTGCGGCCCCACGGTCTACCACTTTGCGCACATCGGCAACCTCCGCTCCTACATCATGGAGGACATTCTGGAGAAGTACCTGCGCTACGCGGGCTATAATGTCAAGCGCGTCATGAACATCACCGACGTGGGCCATCTCACCTCCGATGCCGACGAGGGCGAGGACAAGATGCTCAAGGGTGCCAGGCGCGAGCACAAGTCCGTCATGGAGATTGCGCAGTATTACACCGACGCCTTCTTCGATGACTGCGCCAAGCTCAACATCAAGACCCCCGACGTGGTGGAGCCCGCCACGCACTGCATTGACGATTACATTAAGATCATCACGAAGCTCATGGATACGGGCTACGCTTACTTTGCCGGCGGCAACGTCTACTTTGACACCTCGAAGCTCGATCGCTACTACATCTTCAACGACTTCAAGGAAGAGGATCTGAACGTCGGCGTGCGCGAGGGTGTGGAGGAGGATACCAACAAGCGCAACAAGAACGACTTTGTGCTGTGGTTCACCAAGTCCAAGTTCGAGGATCAGGCCCTCAAGTGGGACTCCCCCTGGGGTGTGGGCTACCCCGGCTGGCACATCGAGTGCTCCGGCATCTCCATGAAGCATCTGGGGGAAAACATTGACATCCACTGCGGCGGTATAGACAACGCCTTTCCCCACCACACCAACGAAATCGCCCAGTCTGAGGCCTATTTAGGCCATCCTTGGGTGAAATATTGGATGCATGTCCTCCACCTGAACACCACATCCGGGAAAATGAGCAAGTCCAGCGGTGAGTTTCTGACCGTGTCCCTGCTCGAGCAGAAGGGCTATGATCCCCTCGCCTACCGCTTCTTCTGCCTGCAGAGCCACTACCGCAAGAGCCTGGTGTTCACCTGGGAAAACCTCGACAACGCACAGGGCGCGTACAATAAGCTCATCGCCCGCATCGCGGCGTTGAAGCCCGAGGACGGTGAGATCGACGAGGCCGCCTTTAGCGAGCTCGATCAGAAGTTCCGCGCCGCTATGGACAACGACCTCAACTCCTCCCTCGCGGTCACGGCGCTGTACGATGTTCTTAAGGCGAAGACCAACGATGCCACCAAGCTCAAGGCCATCGCTGCCTTCGACACCGTGCTGGGTCTGAGCCTGCTTGAGAAGGCCGCTGCCAAGCGTGAGGAACTCAAGCGCCAGCAGGTTGCGGCAGGCCAGTTCACCATCGTCTCTGAATCCGGCGAAGCTGACGCGGACATTGAGGCGAAGATCATGGCCCGCCAGGACGCGAAGAAAGCCAAGAACTTTGCCGAAGCCGACCGCATCCGCGACGAGCTCAAAGCCGCCGGGATCGAAGTCACCGATATCCCCCACGGCGCCAAGTGGAAGAGAATTTAATCATGAGACGCAGACAGCGCCGCACTTTCCGTGCGGCGCTGTTTTGCTTTATCCCATGATCGAGGTCAGCGGGATCTGTTTAAGATCCCAGGAGCTGTCCGGGTGGATGGTAATGAGCTCGGCCCCACGCTGGGCAGTGTCGTGCTCAATGCCCGGCATGGCGAGGTAGTCGATGCTCATGCCGTAGGTAAGGCGGATGCCCTTGTACTTCAGCGACATGTTGTTGTAATGGTCGTGCCCGCAGAAGACGCCGGTCGTGCTGCCAAGCTCCAGCATGCAATCAAAGAGCTTACTCGGATAATCGGAACAGCAGACCTTGTTGATCATCTTCTCCGCGTTTTCGCCGAAGAAATACGTCACCTCATCGCTGCCCGACTCGTAAAGTTCATAGGCAGTGCGGTACTGCTGCAGAGGGATGTGGAAGAATACCATGGAGGGTACGGTATGCCCGGCTTCCGCGTTCAGGCGCTCCACCTGAGCGGCGTACCAGTCCACCTGGTCATCGTGGATGTAGTCATAGACGTTGATGCCCTCGCCGGTGTAGGCGTTGGAGTCGAGCAGGAAGAGGGCGGTGTTGAGGCTGCCGTCGGCATTTCGCAGCTCAATCAGCTGGTTGCTGCGCCCGGTGATTTCCGGCTGCACATAGGGGTAGAGCAGCACGCCGGAGGTTTTGAAGGACAGGGACATGTACACGTCGTTGAGGGATTCCCGGTCCATGGAGGCGATGCTCTCCGTGTCGTGGTTGCCATAGGTGAAGGCCCAGGGGACACCCACGTTTCGCATGAAGGCTGCAAACTGCTGGACGGGAGCTGCGTTATTGAAGGACATGGACATGATGCCGAGCGGAAAACACAGGTCACCTGTAACGATAACAAGGTCCGGCTTTGCATAGGAAATCTCGGCATAGCATGCCTGCAGGGCTTTGATATCCTTGCGGTAAGAGTAGAGGGAATTTCCGAGGTGAATATCCGTCAGGTGCAGGATTTTGAAATCCCCGTTTTGTGCGGTGAGCGTATAGACGCCGCTTTCCTCATCATATTCAATGGGACAGGGAACGCGGGTGACCACCGGGACGGAATTGATATAGGTCTGAGTGTACCAGGTATCGCGGCGGAGCATTACAAATCCGACAACAAGCACAGCTGCGGCGGTCCAGAGTGCGATGCGCAGACGGTTGAACACCAGGTTTTGACGCGTGATGTGCTTCCTGAGGGTGAGATCGTAAGTGATCACGATGAGCAGGAACACGACGCCCGCCGCGATAAAGGCGTTTGCCGGGTATGTAATCCGCTCGCGCAGGATCACTGTCGATGTCAGCACCGCAAGCCAGTAGAGCAGCGAAAACAGCGTCATGCCGCCGAGATGCAGCCTGGCCCGCTTTTCATCCGCAAAACCGACATAGCGCGAAACATGACGCAGCCCCAGAACGTTCTTGATGAGCAAATAAAGCGGGAGCTGGATCAGCAGGATATTGGAGGCCATGTTCTCCGCAAGCTCCGCCGACTTGGAGTTTCCGAAGAAATAGAAGCTCAGCTCTGCCCCGACAAAGACCGTGAAAGCTGCGATGAAAAGTGCAATGGAATGGAGCAGGCGCTTAAGGTATTGGTCGTGCAGAGCATACAGGGCCGGGTCCTCCGCCGGACGAGCTTCCGCCTCTCCCCTCTTGAGTCTTCTGTACAGGAGCCATGCGCCCGCAAGCAGCAGGAGTGTGTAAGCCAGTGTGAAAGGAAGCTCGGCATTGTGATGCAGAGCATTGAACACCGTCCACACGAGCTCACTCACCGCCCCTGTCAGGAGAAGAGCGATCGCATATATACGCCGCCTGGCTGTATGCAGCTTTTTGATTGTTTCAGAATGATTGTCCATGGCTGTTTCTTATGACACCCCATAGGGATACGTCGAATTGCGATCCAGCGGATAATATTTATAATTGCTGTTCACCGGGCGATCGCCGCGGCCGAGCGCCCAGTCGATCATGCCGTACTCAATCGCGTCTGTGATGATGCCGTAGTGTCCGCCGCCCGCGCACTCCACGATGGTCACGTCGTTGCCGTGAACGACCATGAGCTCGATGGCCCGCTTGTTCATGCCCACACCGCCGAACTCGAGCAGGTAAAACTGTGTGCCCGCCCTGGCTGTACTGTCGCACTGCTCAGGGGTCATAACATGGCTCTCCACCTCCCAGTGCATGCCGGCGTCGAAGGTCAGCACCCGCTTCGCGGCCAGTCCGTGGTTTTCATACAGGATCGCCGCACCCTGGCAGGCGGTGTAGGCGCCCATGCTTGCCCCGCAGAGGACCAGATCGTGGAGAAAGACATTGTTTTCGATCGCCGCCTGCTCAAGCGCGCGGTAGGAATCCTCCACCTTGTCGGCCACATGGCCATAGCCGTTTGCGTAGCACAGGAGCATGATAGCATTGGGCGGGTCCGGGGCGTAGACATACTCGCTCAGATAGTTGTTGGCAAGGGCCTCGTCGTAGCCGCCGGGATAGAAAATCATGCAGCCGGTCTCGGGGCCCGCGTCCTTTGGTACGTAGATGAGCCCCAGACGGTGATAGTACAGGATGCCATTACCGAGATCCGTGCCCGCGTACTCGGAGTAATTCACCGGCTCGTCGGTGCCCTCCGCCATGGTGACGATCCTGTCCAGGCAGCGCTGTTTGATCGTCATACTGTCGCGGTAATCCCCCAGCTCGTTCCAGCGCTGCACAGCTTCATCCAGACGGCAGGCGTAAGTCGCTTCCAGAGCCCGGTCATAAAGGGTATCACGGCAGGCGTTCATGAGCTCTTTTGCGCCGGGGTAATCGGTCAGGCTTTCAAGCAGGGAGATCGCCTCGGAAAGGCGGTCGTTCTGCGCATAGTCCTCCGCCCGGCGGTAATCGCATTCCTGCGCGCGCAGAGCGGCGTCCTGATAATCGCCGAGGGCGAGGAAGGCGTCCTTTGCATCCAGAAAGCTCCCGGATTCAAGCAGGGCCTCGGCATCGGCGTAGGCATTTTTCTGTTCCTGCTGAATGCTCAGAGCCTCACATTCGGCGGCCTCTGCGCTGAGATTGAGGGAGAGATAGAGATCCCGTGCCTCCAGGTAGCGCCCGGTGTCCCGGTACTCCATCGCCGTCTGCAGCGCCTTTTCGTATTGTTTCTCCTTCCAGAGCCGCCACCCCACAAGTCCTGCCAGCGCCAGCAAAAGCAGCACCAGTACGGCAGCAAGGAGGCGTTTTGTCTTTTTGCTCACCGACACGCCCTCCGAATTAATTTACATAATCTATTTAACATATCATATTAAACATAATTTACTTTACATATTTTAATCTACGTAAATTAATTGCCATATTATCAGAGTCATAATTTAATTTACATAATTTATTTAACATATTATAGTTTTCATAACGTGTACATCCGCTCTGTCAGCGTACCGTTTCGCCAGGCAATGCAAAAAGGCATCTTCCAGCCGGAAGATGCCTTCTGCTTTGCGTAATTGATGCTGATCTTCGATAAGACGCTTTCAAAGATTTCCGAGGCAGATTCGTGCAAGACAAGGCGAAGCCCGAAGGGCATAATGGATATATATGGCCTAGGGCTTCAACGCAGTATGGTGCGAATCTGGCCGGAAAGAGTGAAATGGTCTTATTGAAGAGCAGTATTAAAGGCGCTCCTTGACCTTCGCAGCCTTGCCCACGCGGTCGCGCAGGTAGTACAGCTTTGCTCTGCGGACCTTGCCCTTGCGGACGGTGGTGACAGAGACGATGGAGGGAGAGTGCACGGGGAAGACCTTCTCGCAGCCGACACCGTAGGAGATGCGGCGGACGGTGATGGTCTCGTTGATGCCGCCATGCTTCTTGGCAATGATAGTGCCCTCGAAAGCCTGGGTGCGCTAACGGTTGCGGCAATGATGGTGCCCTCGAAAGCCTGGGTGCGCTCACGGTTGCCTTCCTTGACACGGACGAGAACACGGACGGTATCGCCCACGTTCATTTCGGGCAGCTCCTTCTTGGTGTACTGCTCGGAGAGAATTTTTACCAGATCCATTTGTATGATCCTTCCTTCTTATAGACGTTCTTATCAGAGGGCCTCAGCCTTGACAGCGGACCGCCTTATTCGCTGCCGTGCAGGATTTCCCGCACAAGCTATGGTATAATAACATACTTTTTTGCACAATGCAAGAGCTTTTTAACGGAAAACTGTCATATTCTCCAAATAGTTTTCAATTCTGGTAAAGCGGGCAAAGTCGGGGGCCAGCTCCGGCCTGAGCTGGCGCAAAGCGTCGGCCAGAAGCGCGGGGTTCAAGGTCGGCTCCTGCGCGGAAATGACGGCGTGAAGCAAAACCGCGTCCTCCCCAGCTGTAAAGCGGATCTCGCGGATGGCCGGGCGGATGTCGCTCTCTCCCTGGCCGCGCTTGGTCTTTTTTTCGATCACGATGGCCTCCTGTGCGAAAAAGCAGTTCAGCTCCTCCGCCATCTGAGAAAGCGGCCTGTCGTCGTATTCAAACGCTCCGCGTATTTCTAGATACTTCAACAGGGCGATCTTGCTGACCTGCTCATAGCAGTCCGTGACCCGCAGCCCCTCCGGCATGACCGCCGAGAGTCTTGCGGGCAGCTCTGTGAGATCCGCGTCTCCTTTCAGGCGAAAGTCCATAATCTCACAGAAGCTCCCCACCCCGACCGAGAGCGGCAGGGCAATGGAGATCTGCGGATGGGGATTGAAGCCCTCGGAGTATTTGAGTTCGTACCCCGCGCGGGAGAAGCAGCGCTGCATGGTGTGCATCAGATCCAGGTGGGAGATATAGACCGCGCGGCCTGTCTTTTCAAAGCGAAGACGGAGCTTATCCATCGCACTTGCCTCCTTCCATGAGTCTGAGCGCCCCGCAGGCGGAGCACTGATGGCGGCAGTCGGGCGAGAGCGTGGAGCTGTAGCACTTCTCGCGCTCGCGCTTGAGGTGCTCCTTTCTCACGCCCACGTCGATCATGTCCCAGGGCAAAACCTCGTCCATGCTGCGCTCGCGTTCGGCGTAGAAGGCCGGGTCGAGGCCGAGCTTGTCCAGGGCTTTCATCCAGCGGTCAAAGCTGAAATAATCCGTCCAGGCCTCCAGCCGTCCGCCGTTTTTCCAGACCTCCTCGAGCACGGGACCGAGACGCCTGTCCCCGCGGGAGAGCACCGCCTCCACCACGCTGGTGTCCGCATCGTGCCAGTTATATACCACGTTGCGGGAGTTGATGCTTGCGCGCAGGAGATTGACGCGTCTGAGGTATTCCTCGCGGCTGATCTGCGCTTCCCACTGAAAGGGGCTGTGGGGCTTGGGAATGAAGCAGGAGGTGGAGACTGTGATCTTCACACCGCGGTTTTTGTTTTTCGCGTTCTCCCGCCAGCAGTGCAGGATGCGCCCCGCCATGTCCGCGATGCCGACGATATCCTCATCCGTTTCGGTGGGCAGGCCCAGCATGTAATAGAGTTTGACCGAATTCCAGCCTCCCGCAAAGGCGATGGCACAGGTATGCAGGAGGTCTTCCTCCGTGACGTTTTTATTGATCGCGTCCCGCAGGCGCTGGCTTCCGCCCTCCACGGCGAAGGTCAGGCCGCTCTTTCTCACCTTTTGGAGCTTCTCCATGATCTCCATGGAGAAATTGTCGGCGCGCAGCGATGGCAGCGAAAGGCCGATGCTGCGGCTCTCGAAGTAGTCGAGCAGCCCGTCGCAGAGGCCGGGCAGCGGGCGATAGTCGCTCGTGGAAAGGGAAAGAAGCGTCACATCCTCATGCCCTGTGTTTTTCAGGGCTTCAATGCCCTGCTTTATCAGCGTCTCCGGCTTTTTGGCGCGAATGGGGCGGTAGATATAGCCCGCCTGACAGAAGCGGCAGCCGCGCACGCAGCCGCGGAACAGCTCGAGATTCACCCGGTCGTGCACCACCTCGGTAGACGGGACGATGGGATTGGTGGGATAGGGCGCGTTGTCGAGATCGACGATCACGCGCTTCGTGACGCGCTCCGGCGCGCCGTCCTTCGCCGTGATGGAGGCGACGGTGCCGTCCTCATGATAGGCGATATCGTAGAGTGAGGGGACATAGACCCCGCCGATCTGCGCGGCCCTGCGCAGAAAATCCCGCTTCGACCAGCCCTCGAGCTTTGCCTGATGTAAGAGCGCGAGCAGGTCGTTATTCATCTCCTCCCCCTCGCCAATGACGAAGAGGTCAATAAAGTCCGCGATCGGTTCGGCGTTCACAGCGGCGGAGCCGCCGGCGAAGATCAGCGGCAGAAGCGCTTCCCTGTCCGCGGATCTGAGCGGCAGCCTCGCCTGGTCGATCATATCCAGCACGGTGGTATAGGCCATCTCATAGCCGATGGAAAACGCCAGCGCGTCAAACTGATCGAGGCTGTCGCCGCTCTCCAGGGCGTAGAGCGGGAGCCCCGCTTTTTTCATTTCCTCATACATATCCCCCCAGGGGGCGAACACGCGCTCACACCAGACATAGTCCAGGCTGTTCATGGTGTGGTACAGGATGCTCATGCCGAGGTTTGACATGCCGATCTCATAGGTATCCGGAAAACAGAAGGCGACGCGCAGATCGATCTTCTCTTTGTCCTTGAGGATTTGATTGTATTCACCGCCCGTGTAGCGCGCAGGCTTCTGCACGCGGGGCAGGATGCGTTCCAGTCTTTTGTCCATAGTACTCTCCCCAAACGGTTTGGGGCTATTCTATATGATTTCACCGCTTTTTACAAGTGCTTCCTCTTCATTTTGAAAAAGCAGCAGCCAGATCGCGGCGGCAAGCAAAGCCGTGCTCTTCTTCCACACGGCGAGATACACCCCGCCCGTGAGCAATAGTGTGAGGCAGACCGCGCTGACGCCGCGAAAGAGCCGCGCGCCGTGATCTTCGCCGAGCGTCATGGCACAGAGAAGGCTGAACGCCCGTCCCCCGTCCAGCGGCAGCAGCGGCAGGAGATTGAAGGCCGTCAGCAGGATGCTCAGAGCCGCGCTCTGCCTGAGCCAAGCAATATCTGTAAATCCGACAAGGGCATACAGCGCTCCGCCGAGAGGCCCCGCAAGCGCGGCGAGGATGTGTCCCGCTTCGGAGCAGCTTCCGCGATAGCGGATGCAGAGCCCCCGCGCGTCTGCCGTGAGGCCGGTGATCTTCTGCCCCAGCAGACGCAGCACCAGGATGTGCGAAAGCTCATGCACCGCGATCGGGAGCAGCGCCGCAGGCAGCAAAGCCAGGGCTGCGCGGTAATACAGGCAGGCGGTCAGATAGACCGCCGCAAAGCTCAGAAAAAAATGCCGTTTGTCCATCCGCTCCCCTCCCCGGCAAGCTTATGCAGGAACGGTGCAGGATATGAACGAGGCCCCGGGTTTTCCGGGGCCTCGCCGTGGATTATTTCCAGTTTTCTATAAAGCTGCGCATGATGCGGTACAGTCTCTCTGTGGAGCTGATGCTCAGGCGCTCGCGCACGGAGTGCACCTCATGCAGCTCGGGTCCGAGAGAGACGCAGTCAAAGTCCGGACGCTTTTCCATGAAGAGCCCACACTCGAGACCGCCGTGGGTGGCGGTGATGCCCGGCTCCCGCCCCAGGATCTCTTTGCAGGCGGCGCTCATAGCGTCGCGCAGGCGGGATTCCTTCTTGAAGGCCCATGCAGGATACGGATCGTGCGTACTGAAGGACGCGCCAAAGAGTGCGCAGAGGGCCTCCAAACGCTCCGCCAGCATCTCCTTCTGGCTTGCGATGGAGGAACGGAGACTGAAATACAGGCCGATCCCCTCTTCTTCCGTCTTGACCACACCGAGATTCATGGAGGTCTGCACAAGGCCGGGGATGTCCATGCTCATGGCTTCAACGCCATAAGGCGCGAGAAGCAGCATGTTGAGAAGTCCCCTGGTACGCGCGGCGGAAAACACCCTCTCCGCTGCCGCAGACGACGCGCATTTCATGCGAAGGCCGGGATCGGCGGTCGCATACTCGTTTTGGAACATTGCTTCATCCGCTCTGCACAGCGCTTCAAAGCGCCCTGCCTGCTCTGCGGGCACCGCCACGACCGAGCGGCAGAAAAGCGGAATGACGTTTGTGAAGGTGCCGCCCTCCATGGAGGCGATGCGCAGCCCCGTCTCCTTCTCGGCCCGGAACAGAAAGCGGCCCATGAGCTGGGTGGCGCTGGCGCGGCCCTTGTCGATCTCCGCGCCGGAGTGTCCGCCCTTGAGTCCGTCAATCACGACCTCATAGCTTTTCCAGGTCTTCGGGGTCTCTTCCCAGTCCGCCGGGAAGGTGCAGTCCACGCGCACGCCGCCAGCGCAGCTTACGGTCAGATATCCCTCCTCCTCGGAGTCGAGGTTAATGAGATTGTGTCCCTCCAGCGTGGAGAGATCCACACCGTCGGCACCGAACATGCCGGTCTCCTCGTCCGTGGTGAAGAGTGCCTCCAGCCTCGGATGCCGGAGCGTTTCATCATCCAGCAGGGCCATGGCGATGGCGACGCCGATGCCGTTGTCAGCGCCGAGGCTGGTTTTGTACGCCTTGACCCAGTCGCCGTCCACGACGAGCTTCAGCCCGTCGGTCTTCATATCGACGCCGCAGTCCGGCTCAAAGGCGCAGACCATATCGATATGTCCCTGGAGGATCAGGGGTTCCGCGTTTTCATAACCGGGTGTCGCGTCCTTCCAGATGATCACATTGTTGAGCGCATCCTGCTTATAGCGCAGGCCGCGTTCTTTCGCAAACTTTACGCACAGGTCGCTGATTTGTCTGGTGTTGCCCGAACCGTGCGGCACCGAGCAGAGCATTTCAAAGAATTCAAAAACCTTTTCCGGTTTCAGTCCTGATAAAACTGCCATTACTTCCTCCTGTAGAGACAGCCCATGCCAAGGCATGGGCTGTTGATATTTTTGGGATCAGAATTCCGCGCCCGCGAGGATTTCGTCCTCCTCGGACGGGATCTCTTCGTCCTGCATTTCGGCCTCCGTGGGCGTGGCAATAAACTCAGTCAACCACGCGTCCTGGGGAAGCTTTGCGAGATAGCCGGGAACGTTGATGATGATACCGTCCATGTTATAGGGCAGCTTCAGTGATACATCGATCATCTGTTCATCATTGCCCTTCTCCTGAATGACGCCAAGCGTCATCTTGAAGCTCTGGCCGATGTTGGTGGTCATGCCGCGCTCGCGGTTCGAGAGCTTGGCGATACGCTCGCCGTTCACATAGACGTTGACGCGGTAGGGCGTTTTATAGGTCTCGCCGTTATATTCCAGGGTCTTGTTGTCCACATAGACCGTGTGTCCGCGGCCGATGACCATCATGCACGCCGCGATGGCAAGCAGGATCAGAACCGCGCCGACGCGGAACAGAAGCCTTCTTTTATTCATGCTTTCCGGCCTCCTCCTGCGCGAGCTGGAGCTGCTGGGCAGTCTGGCTCTTGTGCTTGCGTTTCTTGGTCTCGTACATAATAAGCGCGACGGTGATAACGGCATAGGAGACGAACACGCGGAAGTATTCGCCGATCATGGAGTCGCCCGTGATCTCCGCGCCTGCCTTGGGCGCTACGATGAACATGGTGTGGAACAGCACCACGCCGAGGAAGACATTGCCGATGGAGGCTTTGTCCACGCTCGCGCCGCCGACCAGCAGCGCCGCGATGCAGAACATGCCGATCTGCGAGTGGGAGCTGTAGGTTGCGATATTGCCCATGTTCTGCAGGTAGATGACCATGCCGAAGCCGGCCAGCACCGTGGACATGACGATGGAGATGATGCGGGTGCGCTCCACATTGATGCCGGCGTCACGAGCCACATTCATATCCTGGCCGACAGCGCGCATATCCTGTCCGAGCTTGGTCTTGCGGAACCACACGATGAACAGGCACAGCACTCCGATGATCAGGAAGGTCAGAACCGGGACCTTCACCCCGCCGACACGCACGGCCAGGAGATTATCCAGGCACTGGCGCATGTTCAGCAGGGACACGGTGTTGCGGATGCCGTAGCCGCGGGGCAGCTTGACGGAGAAATGCTTGATGGGAATGATGGAGCCCATCATGTACAACACGATCAGCTGATAGATACCGTTCATGAAGAAGCTGATGATGTAGCTTGTAATCATCTCACGGCCTTTCGCCATGTTGAGGATCTTGCCACAGAAAGCGCCGAGCAGCACAGAGATGGGGATGGAGATGATCATGGCCAGCACCACGCCGGGAATACCCCAGATCTGCCAGTCGGAGACCAGGATCAGGGCGATCTCTCCTGCCATTGCGCCGAGAGTCATGCCGAAGTTCAGACCCATACCGGACATGATGGGGATCAGCAGAGCAAGGATCAGGAAGATGTTGCGGCCCATACGGGTGACAATCTCATTGATGAGATAGCCCCAGGAGAAGCCGGAGATGGGGATGCAGACCGCGCAGATCAGCACAAACATGAGCGGCACGGAGTTGTCGCGGACGAAGGACAAAATTTTGCTTGCAGTACTCTTGTTATTCATTTTGTCGCCTCCGTTTTTCTTGTCAGTGCATAGAGGATCATGCCCTGGGAAGCCACGACACGGATAACCTCGCTCATATCCATGTGGATCATGTTGTTCATCACGGTGGGCGTCATGGTGACGATGCCCTGGAAGAGGAAGGTGCCGATGATGACGTTGGCAATCGACGCCTTGTTGACGCTCGCGCCGCCGATCAGGATGGCGGACACGGCGGGCAGCGCCATATAGAAGGGCGCCATGTAAAGCTGGATAAAGCCGAAGCCCTGCTCATACACCAGGATTCCGATGGCGGCAAGCCAGGTGGAGAGGATAACGGAGAGCATACGCATCTTGTCGACGTTGACGCCGGCGGCCTTGGCGAAGGTGGGGTTGGAGCCCACGGCGGTCATGGCCGTGCCGGTCTTGGTGTGCAGGAAGGCCCACATGCCGAAGGCCAGCAGCGCAAAGAACAGGAGCGTGCCCGTCGGAATGGAGAGATTGCCGATGTTGATCTGCAGGAAGTTTGCCAGCACCTTGTCATAAAAGCCCTCAAGGGAAATCGTGGTTCTCAGGCCCTTGCCGGAGAAGCCCCAGACCATGGTCGGGCTGTGATACGGCAGCAGCAGCCACATCATGCACATGAAGGACACGGACGAGAAGCCGACATAGGTGGCGATCATCATCTCGCCGCCCTTGATCTTGTTGAGAAGCCAGCCGTAGAGCGCGCCGAGGACGAGGGCGAAGGGCGTCGCGATCAGGATGGCCATGACAAAGCTCATGGGGCCGGTAAAGCCGAGCTCGATGGAAAGGGTCGCGCCGAGAAGGCCGGAGATGATGCCGAGGGGCAGACCGAAGTTCAGGCCGCAGCCGGAGTGGATCATCGGGACCATGGCAAGTACCATGACGGCGTTCCAGCTGAAACGGTTGATGGTGTTGCTGATCTGCATCCAGAAGCCCGCGCCGACAATGGGGGCGGCGATGTACAGCATCAGGAGGAACGCCGCGATGATCAGGCGGGGCAGGCCGAAATTCTTCACAAAAATGTGCAGGCGGTCGCCCAGCGTCAGATTGGTTCTGTCTAATGTTTCGTTCATGCTGCCCTCCTCACTTTACCATGCTGACCATCAGCATGCCGAAGTCTTCCGACGGCTTGGACGCGGGAAGAATACCGGCTACCTTGCCGCCGGAGATGATCGCGATCCGGTCACAGATGGAGCGCAGCTCCTCCAGCTCCGAAGAGATCATGACCACGGTGACGCCGCTTTCCCGGTTGAATTTCCGCAGCGCCTCCAGTACCAGCGCCTTGGCGCCAACGTCGATGCCGCGGGTCGGCTCGGAGACAAAGAGAAATTTCGGCTCGAGCGCGAAGGCCTTCGCAAGGCAGACCTTCTGCTGGTTGCCGCCGGACAGCTCCTTCGCCTTCTGCTTGGAGCCGGTGCATTTAATGGCAAGCTCGTCGATATAGCGCTCGGTCACCTCGCGGATGGCCTTCTCGTCGCGCCATTTGACAAGACCGCCCATATAGTTTTTCAGGAACTTGTTCTGAACCTGCATGGCCGGGAACGCGACGTTCCATTCGAGCGTCTCGTCCAGCAGCAGGCCCACGCCGCGCCGGTCCTCCGACACGAAGGCGAGAGAGGCGTCCAGGCACTTGCGGGGGCTGTTGAGGGGGATCTTTGCCCCGTCGAACTCCACGGTGCCGCCGGCCTCATAGAGGCCCATAATACCGTTGGGAATGCCCAGCTTGCCCTGTCCGGCAAGGCCGCCGATGCCGAGGATTTCTCCTTCCTTGATATCGAGATTCACGTCGCGTACGATCTCGCCCGGCATGTCCACCCAGAGTCTCTTGATGGACATGATGGTTTTCGCGTCTGACATATCGCGTATATCGGATTTGGCGGCAGTCTCAACCGTTCTGCCGACCATCCAGCTTGAAATCTCATTTACAGTGGTTTTTGCCGCCGGAACGTCCGAGACGACAAAACCGTCGCGCATGACCACGACCTTGTCGCATACGGCAAGGATCTCGTGCAGTCTGTGCGTGATAAAGATAACGGCGATGCCCTTTTCCGACATGGAGCGGATGGAAGCCAGCAGCGCTTCCGCCTCCTTCTCGGTGAGCACCGCGGTCGGCTCGTCCAGGATCAGGATCTTGAGCTGATCCTTGCTGAGCTCACGCGCGATCTCCGTGAACTGCTTGTGTCCGACGGGCATTTCGCTGATGACCATGTCCTTGTCGATGTGAAAGCCCATTTTGTCGATGGCGGCCTCAGCACGACCGGTCATTTCATTATAATTGAGGGTATCGAGCCTGTCCCCGAATACCTCGGAGATGATGTTTTTCTTTTTCGGTTCGCGGTTCAGGAGAATATTCTCCGTGGCGGTAAAGCCCGGGATCAGGGAGAACTCCTGATGCACCATGCCGATGCCGGCAGCCAGCGCGTCAAAGGGCGTGCTGAACTGCACCTTTTTGCCGTTAATGAGGATATCCCCCTCATAGCCGCCGGTTTCCCGGATCACGTCCATACCGAAGAGGATTTTCATGAGAGTGCTCTTGCCTGCGCCGTTTTCGCCGCAAAGCCCTAAAACCTCTCCCTCCGCCAGGGTGATGTTGATGTCCGACAGTACCTGGTTTCCGAAGAAGTCTTTTTTAATATTCCGCATTTCAAGCAGCGGAGCGTTCGTATTTGCCATATCTGTTTACCACCTAATCAATTGAACAGGGAGAGGGAGCCGAGCCCCCTCCCCCTTTTGTTTTTGCTGTTTCGGAGCCTTGGGAGATTACTTGATGGTGAAGTACTTCTCGGGAACCTCAACAGAGGTGGAACCCATGTAGTGGCCGGGATTGCCCATGATGTAGGTATCCTGGTAAATCAGGAAGGTATTCTCGGACTTCACGCCGGTCTCCGCATTGGTGTAGTTGGAGCCGTTCCACTCAGCGCCGGGGGAGAACTCGGCATAAGCCTTGGAGATGTCGTCGATCTCAAGCAGCTCGCTATCGCCGTTGATGACGTTCAGAGCGTGCTGAGCAAGACCTGCGGACACGGTGTAGCCGTAGGAGTAGGCCCAGGTGCCGAAGCGGCCTGCGCCGCCCTTCTCAACGATGGAGGACTCAACCTTGGCAAGGATCTTGGCATAGTCGCCGGCCTCAGCGGTCAGGTCAATGCCCAGAGCGCCGGGATAGCCCATGGTGGGAGAGGGCAGGTCAGCCTCGACGAAGCATCCGCCGTACTCGAGCAGCTGCTTGAGCAGAGGCTCGGTGTGGGCGTCGTTGGTGCAGAAGTAAGCGGCATGCTCACCGTACTGCTCGACCCACTGGGGGACATGCTCAAGGATGTAAGCCTGAGCACCGGCAACACCGACGTCCGTGGTGGGGTCGGGAGCGGTCTCGAGGACGAACTTCATGCCGAATTCCTCACAGGCGGCCTTCATGATGGCCACGCGGCGGCTCATGGTCTCGTAAGACATGTGGCGCGGGAAGGAGATGTGCACAAAGGTGTCGCAGCCCATCTCATGGGCAGTGCGGATCATCAGGTAGCCGCGGGCGACAAAGTCGTTGTTGACGACAAGGTCAGCGGCGGAGCTGATCTCGGGCAGGTCCTCATGAGACTCACCGGCAATGCAGATGATGTCAGGGCGACGCTCTTTGATCTGGCGGAAAGCCTCGGTGGTGCCGGGGACAGCCTGGTTGACGATGATGGCCTTCATCTGGGGATCATCGGACATGTTGACGATGGTCTGGATGGTGGTCTCAAGCTCTTCGGTGAAGTTGTCGGGGTAGATGGCCAGCTTGACCATATCCTCGCCATACTTGGCCTGGAAAGCCTCAGCGCCGCGGCGGTCATCCTCAGACTGGGAGACGGAGCCGGTGATGATGCCGATGTGAACGTCCTCACCGTCCGCGAAAGCGGTCTGAGAGGCGAACAGTGCGAACACCGTGGTCAGTGCGAGCAGAAGGGCAAGTGTCTTTTTCATGTTTTCCTCCTTATGATTTTTCGGAAAAGGCGCGGCTTTTGCATACGACAGAGCTGACGCAAAGCAAACGTCTCATCCTCCATTTATCTCCGGGAACACATGTATTTCCCGAAAACACCATTTAATATACCACACTCTTTATTTCAGTACAAGGTTAAATTCACAATTTCGATAAAATTTTATCTGTGTTCTCTCCGTTTTTACAGTCAGCGCCTTTCCTGGAAAACATTTTGCCTTGAGAAGCGGGATCGGCCCCCGTATAATCAGAGCGAGGTGATTTCTGTGAAGCTGAAAAAGACCGTTTTGCGCATGCTGGACATGTGCCCGGATGCCTGGTACATATTCATGTGCTCCGTAAAGCTCACCGCCGCGGTGCTGGTGGGAGCCTTTCTGCTCCTTCTTTGCTGGGACGGGAGCATGGCGGAGGGCTATACCCAGTACATGACCGCCATGAGTCTCTATGAGATCGGGCAGGCCCTGCTTCTGATCGGGGCGATCTTCTCGGTGTGTATTGAGGACGTTCAAACCTCGAGGCGGTAAAACTCTTCCCGGTCCATGAGGGCATTGAGCACATCGAGCAGCGCGTCGCTGCTCAGGCGCTCCGGCAGATGAAGTCTGCGCTGCAGCGCCTTGCGCCGCTCTGCGCTCCCCTCTCTTCCGCTGAGTCCCCGGGCATAGAGATCAGCCTTACTGATTCCGGCGTGGCGGACGTCGGCCGGAGTATCATCAAAGGTCGCACCGGCGCGGCGCAACGCCTCCATCAGGATTTCGGGCCGCATCCCCTCCACGCCGAGCTTGCCCTCTTTGGATGGGGCGGCTTTCCGCTTTTCCTTGCCCCTGACGTCCGGGATATAGCCGTGTTTGACAAGCTTCGGATCGACCGCGCCGCGGATATGATTTCGGATCATAAAGCCCGCGCCGTCGGAGTCGGTGAGCACAATGAGGCCCCTTGACTCCGCCAGGGTCTGCAGGAGGCGGCGCTTTTCCCTGTCGTTGAAGATGCCGAAGCCTGAGGTCTCCAGGATCACGGCGTCCACGACCTGGCTGAGCGTATTTTTGTCATAGCGCCCTTCAACGACGATGACTTCTTTAATCCGGTGCATGGTCCTCCCCCGCCGCAATGCGCAGCACAGCCTCCTTGAGAAGCTCGCGCGCGTCGGCTCCGCTGCTTTTCATGCGGTACTCCGTCTCTGTGCAAAGCTCCACCGCCCGCCTGAGCTGGGACAGCGTATATCCCCTGGCCGCGCTCATCAGTTTGGAGGCGATGTAGTCATATTTAATGGAACAGACCTCCATAACATATTTCGTTCCGAGGTTCCTGTCAAGCGCGAGGCGCGCCGCGTAGAGCTGCCGCATCTGCTTCCCGAGTACGGCAATCACCATAATGGGCTCGTTGTTCTTATCCGCCATCAGCTCCGCAAGGATCGCGATGGCGGAATTGTTTTTTCTGGCGGCGATATATTCCGTCATGTCAAAGACAACCGCCTCCGGGATATGGTTGGCAACCGCCTCCACATCCGCCGGAGTCACCTTCTCCCCCTTGGCGTAGCCCGCGATTTTTTCAATTTCGGGAATCAGTCTGCTCATGAGATCGCCGCTGATGAAAATCAGGCGCTGAACCGCCGCAAGCTCGACTCCCTTCCCTGCCGCCGCGAAGCGGCGAACGATCCAGTCCGTCAGCATGCCCTGAGACTGCTGAGTGAAGTTCAGCTCCCGCGCCTCCGCGCGCAGCGCTTTGACAAAGCGGAGCCTTCCGTCCATTTCATAGTCCGCTTTCAGCACGAAGGCTACCGTGCAGTAGTCGGGCAGGTCGGAGATGATCTTCACGCAGGCGTCGGGATCGGCCAGGCGGTTGACGTCGATATCCCGCAGCTCCACGAAGCTTCTCTCCGTCAGAAAGGGCATGGCGTCCACCGCCTGCTGGAGCTTTTGCGCGTCCAGGCCCGGCCCTTCCATGCGCTTATAGCTGAAATCGTCCTCCCCCTCCGGGAGGCATCTTTTTTTCAATTGAATCAGATACTGCTCACGCAGATAATCCTCCGGCCCCCAGAGCAGATAGAGCTTCTCCGGGCCCTGCTCCTTGAGCCTGCGCAGCTCGGCGCTGTAATTGAATTGCGGTTCGTTTTTTCCCGGTTTTTTAGCCATGATCGTTCTCCAGCCTGAGTTCCACCGTTCCGTTTTCGTCCGTTCTTAAAATTTTATAGCCGTTTTCCCGCAGCGCGTCCAGCGTCTCCTGCGCGGGATGTCCGTATGTGTTGTAGCCGACGCTGATCACCGCGAAGCGTCCGCCGAGCTTTTCCAGAAGCTCGGGCGCGCTCGCGTTCTTTGCGCCGTGATGGCCGACCACCAGAATGTCCGTTCCGCTCAGATCCGCCTCGCGCAGAAGCCTGCGTTCCAGCTTTTTTGGCGCGTCGCCGGTTACAAGCAGCTCCGTGCCGCCGACGTTGAGACTTGCCATCAGGCTGCGTTCATTCTCTTTGCCGTCGTTTGACAGCTTGTAGATTTGAGCGTCTATCCTGCCGCAGGAAAACGCAGCGCTGTCTGAAAGCGCCGTCACCCGCGTTCCGTGCCGCGCAGCGCAGGCCAGGATCCCGTCGAGCAGGCCGCTTGCGTTTTCAGTATCCGCCGGATAGATCAGCGTATCTGTCGGGAGCATTTCCATCAGGCGTACCGCGCCGTCCACATGGTCGGTATCCAGATGCGTCAAAATCAGAAGCTCGATCCGTCTCCGCCCGCAGCTGATCAGGTACTCCCCCGCGACGCTCCCGGCATTGTCGAGGGTGTTGATGTTGCCGCAGTCGATCACCGCGGTCTGATCCCCGGCAAAAGCCGTGACGCATTGCCCCTGCCCCACGTTCAGGACGCTCACATAATCCGTCTCCCGGTAAAGCCTCTCACTGCGAAGCAGGATCCCCGCGAGCAGCGCAAGCGAGAGCGACGCCGGAAGCAGGACGCGCACATACCGGAATCTGTGAAGAGCAAGCCCGACGACGCCCAGCGCATAGCTGACCGCGAGCCACAGCGAAGCTCCCTTTGTCTGCATGTACAAGACCGCATAGGGCATTGCCGCGACCTTGCCCGCGCAGAAGAGGATATAGCGCACAAGCAGGGCGCAGAGCCAGCAGGGTATCGTTCCGAGAAGCGGGATCAGAGAAAGGAGGCACGCCGCCCACGCCATGCAGAAGCAGACGCTCACAGCCCAGAGGCAGGCGATATTGCTCACGAGCCCCAACAGCGGGACATAGGAAAAATGCAGGGCCGTGAGAGGCATCGTAAACACCATTACGCTCAACGAACTTGCGGCGACGCCGAAGACATAGCCCAGCGGCCCGCGCTGAAAGCGCTCCGGCAGAAGGCTCAGGAGCCGATTGTAAATGCTTTCGCCAAAGCAGAGGATACCCGCCATGGCGGCAAAGCTCAGCTGCAGGCTGACGCTCTTTGCCGCAAAGGGGCAGGCCGCCAGAATCAGGGCCAGCACGGTGGAAAGCGACGTCACCGGATCGTTCTCTCTGCGCAGGATCGGAGCCAGCAGCAAAAGCGTCTGCATAAAGGCCGCGCGCAGGGCGGAATTGCCGGAGCCCGTGACCAGCACAAAGACCCAGATCAGGATAATGCTGATGATCGCCCCGCGCTTTCCGTTTCCCAGAAGGAAGGTCAGCAGCCCCACAAGAAAGGAGATGTGCAGGCCCGATACCGCCACCACATGCATGAGGCCGGAGCGGCTCATGGTCACATAGAGGGCGTCGTCGTCATAAAAGTCCTGTTTGTCGCCCAGCATCAGGGCCTTGAGAAAGCTGCGGGTATCCTCCGGGAAGATGCGGTCGGCTCTCGCGCAAAGAAGCCTGTGAAGCCGCACAGGCAGACTCCCGATGTTAAAGTCGGTGTCCCGGATCTCTTCACCGCCCTTTACGCTGAGCTTAAAATAATAGTCATTGGTGTGATAATTGTCGTAGGGCTTGCCGTAGAGTGTGTCCGCCGTGCGGATCACAGCGCTGAAGGAAATGGTGTTTCCCGGCTCCGCTTCCAGAAAAGCCCTGTGATTATCGTACACGATGGCGTCAAAGCGCGGCAGTCCGTCTGTTTTGATGCGAAGGTGCAGGCGGCAATAGCTGCCGAAATCTTCGGGATAGTCCAAAACTGTTCCGATGATTTCCCGCGTCTGCCCGGCGTACTGCTCTGCCCTTTCCACGGTCAGGCGGTGATAAGCCGCGTATTCCAGCAGGCCGACGGAGAAAAACAGCAGCGCGATCACCGTCGGGCGCAGCCATTTCCTGTGAAGCGGCAAAAGGGCGGCCCCGAGTATCGCGGACAATAGCGCAGATACGATCAGCCACCCCGAAGGCAGAATATAGTTTGCGAGGAACACAGCGGCGGAAAAAGCCAGCGCCGCCGTCGCAAGCTTCCTCATAGGCTCCCCTCACGAAACGGGACCGGTAAGGAAATACCGGCCCCGCGGTTTTATGGTATTACAGGATCTTTTCGCCCAGCTTCACGCCGCCGATCAGATGAAAATGCAGGTGCATCACCGTCTGACCGCCGTCCTCGCCGCAGTTGTTGATGACACGGTAACCGTTTGAAAGCCCCTCGGCCTTTGCGATTTTCGCAATGGCCTCAAAGCACTTGGCAACATAGAGGGAATTGCTCTCGTTCACCGCGTCGGCGCATGCAATGTGCGCCTTCGGCACGACCAGGATGTGGACGGGCGCCTGGGGGTTGATGTCGCGGAAGGCGAAGACGTACTCGTCCTCGTAAACCTTGGTGCTGGGGATCTCCCCGGCGATGATTTTGCAGAACAGGCAGTTATCCATGATGATTCCTCCGATCAGATCTTTTCACTGACAAAGCTCTCCACCGCGTCCAGCGCAGCCTGGAGCTTCGACACGTCGTTGCCGCCGCCCATGGCGGAATCGGGCTTGCCGCCGCCCTTGCCGCCTGCGATGGCGGTGATGCTGCGGATGATGTCCCCGGCCTTGACGCCCCTGGCCACGGCGTCCTTGCCGCAGACGCACTGGAAGGTGATCTTGTCGCCGTTGACGGCGGCGATGACCGCAACGACCTTGCCGTTCTTGTCGCGCAGCACGTCGCCGAGCTGACGCAGGGTATTGGCGTCGCAACCGTCCTTCGAGCAGGTCACGACGCAAAGGCCCTTCACGTCCTTGCCGTTTTTGAGCATTTCGTCCGCGCCGCCGGCGGATTCCTTCGCCTTGTACTGTTCGATGATGCGTTTGGCCTCGCGCAGCTCATTGGCCTGCTGCTCCAGCTTCTGGGGCAGGTCGGCGGGGCTGGTCTTGTACATGGCGGCGAGCGTAGAGAGTTCCTCCACGTCGCGGTTGAGAAGCTTCATGGTCTCAAGGCCGGTGCAGGCCTCGATACGACGCACGCCGGAGGCAACAGAGCCCTCGGACAGGATGTGGAAAGCGCCTGCCTTGGCGGTGTTGTCCAGGTGAGTGCCGCCGCAGAGCTCGATGCTCCAGTCGCCCATGTTGACGACGCGGACCACATCGCCGTATTTCTCGCCGAAGAGGGCGGTCGCGCCGCTCTTTCTGGCCTCTTCAATGGGCATTTCCTTCACGTTGATGCCGTAGCCCGTGAGAATGGCGTCGTTGACGATCTGCTCGACCTGCTTGAGCTGCTCGGTCGTGACGGCGGAGAAGTGAGTAAAGTCAAAGCGGAGGAAGTCCGGCTCGACAAGAGAGCCCGCCTGGTGCACATGGTCGCCCAGCACCTCGCGCAGCGCCTTGTGGAGAAGGTGGGTCGCGCTGTGGGCGCGGCCGATGGCCTGGCGGCGCTTCTCGCAGTAGCTGGCCTTTACCGTGTCGCCCACGGAAAAGCTGCCGGATTTGACCACGCCGTAGTGCATATATTTGCCGCCCTTGTTCTTCTGGACGTTATTGACCTCAAAAACGCTGCCGCCCGCGACGATTTTGCCGTGGTCAGCCACCTGGCCGCCCATCTCGGCATAGAGGACGGTTCTGTCAAGGACGATGATGCCCTCGGCGCCCGCGCCCAGCTCCTGCTGCAGCTCATCCTCGGAAACCAGTGCGAGAACCTTCGCCTCGGTCTCCTTCTCGTCGTAGCCGACAAACTTCGTGTCGGGGATCTCCTTGCCGAATTCGATACCTGCCCAGCCCAGATCGCCCAGAGCCTCTCTGGCCTTGCGGGCGCGCACACGCTGCTCCTCCATGAGGGCCTTGAAGCCGTCCTCGTCCACGCCCATGCCCTCGTCCTGGCACATTTCGATGGTGAGGTCGATGGGGAAGCCGTAAGTATCGTAGAGCTTGAAGGCGTCCGCACCGGAGAAGACGGTCTCCCCCTTCGCCTTGTGAGCCTCAAGAAGCTCGCCGAAGATTTTCATACCGGCGTCGATTGTGCGGGCGAAGTTCTCCTCCTCAGTCTTGACGACGCGGGTGATATACTCCTGCTTCTCGCGCAGCTCGGGATACTGGCACTCGTTTTCATGAATCACGGTGTCCAGGACTTTGTAAAGGAAGGGCTCGTTCACGCCGAGCAGCTTCCCGTGGCGGGCGGCGCGGCGGAGAAGTCTGCGAAGGACGTAGCCGCGCCCCTCGTTGGAGGGGAGGATGCCGTCGCAGATCATGAAGGTGGCCGAGCGGATATGGTCGGTGATGACGCGAAGGGACACGTCCATCTTATGGCTCTTGCCGTAGAAGGCGCCGGTCAGCTCACTCACCTTATGGGTGATATTCATGACGGTATCGACATCGAAGAGGGAGTCCACACCCTGGCACACGACTGCGAGACGCTCAAGGCCCATGCCGGTGTCAATGTTCTTTTGCTTGAGTTCGGTGTAGTTATTGTTGCCGTCGTTATCGAACTGGGAAAAGACGTTGTTCCAGACCTCCATATAGCGGTCGCAGTCGCAGCCGACGGTGCAGTCGGGCTTGCCGCAGCCGTACTCCGGCCCGCGGTCATAGTAGACCTCGGAGCAGGGGCCGCAGGGGCCCGCGCCGTGCTCCCAGAAGTTATCCTCCTTGCCGAAGCGGAAGATGCGCTCGGCCGGGATGCCGATGTCCTTGTTCCAGATTTCAAAGGCCTCGTCATCATCCACGTAGATGGAGGGATAGAGGCGGTCGGGGTCGATGCCGACCCAATCGGGAGAGGTCAAAAACTCCCAGCACCAGGCGATGGCTTCCTTCTTGAAATAATCGCCGAAGGAGAAGTTGCCCAGCATTTCAAAGTAGGTGCCGTGGCGGGCGGTCTTGCCGATGTTCTCAATGTCGCCGGTGCGGATGCACTTCTGGCAGGTGCAGACGCGGCGACGGGGCGGCTCCTGCTCGCCTTTGAAATAGGGCTTCATGGGCGCCATGCCGGAGTTAATGATGAGAAGGCTCGCGTCGTTCTGCGGAATGAGCGAGAAGCTCGGCAGACGAAGATGACCCTTGGTCTCAAAGAAGCTCAGAAACATCTCACGAAGCTGGTTTACGCCGAATTTTTCCATGTGTATCTATCCTCCAAATTAAAACTAACAAAGGTATAATGAAAAAACGTTTTTGACGGGGCTTTGCCTCGGCAAAAACACACTAAGCCGAGCTTAGCGAGGCCTCGCGCCGACCAAACGCGGCGTGTCACGCTTCGCCGCGTGCGATAAGCGCGAGTTTTCAATTGCGAACATTGTTCGCAATTGATCAAAAAAATCCCCGCCCCGGAACAGGGGCGAGGATTGAGTCGCGGTACCACCCTGATTACGGCATGCGCCGTATCTCAAGCGCCCCTAACGCGGGCAGACGCCCCGGTCGTCCCGGGGAGCTCGGGAGTGGCTGTCGGGTTTGGAAACAGGGCCTTTCACCATCCGGCCCCTCTCTGCGGAATCCTTTACCGACTCGTTCCGTCACAGCCAATTGCAATATCATGGGGCATTTTATCACAAGTCCCCGATTTGTCAAGCTTTATCTGCGTTTTCTCAGGATCGAAAGCCGCGGGGCGGGTTTCGGGAGCCTGGTCGTGAATGCCATCATCGGGTGGCGGGCGTCGGGGATGGACTCCCCTTCTTCGTCGAAAAGCGCGCCCAAGGTGAACATGACCGGCTCTCCGTCGGGGGTAAGCAGCTCCAGCTCGTCTCCTGCGGCAAGCTTGTTGCGCTGCGTAAGGCGGGCATTCCCCTCCTCGTCGCAGCTCTCCACCACGGCGACCACATCCGCGCCGCTCAGGTATGTACCGTCATAGCACTGTCCGGGCTGACTTCCAAGGTAGAAGCCCGTGCAGTAGGGCCGGTGGCTCACCATTTCGGTCTCGCGCACCCAGATCTCCGGCACGGGATCACCTGCGGCAACAGCGTCCAGCGCGTGTCGGTAGGCGTTTGTCACGACGGCGGCATAGTAGGCGGACTTCATGCGCCCTTCTATTTTGAAGCTGGAGACCCCGGCCTCCGCCAGATCCTGCAAGTGTTCGATCATGCAGAGGTCGTTGGAGTTCATGATATAAGTCCCGCCGTCGTCCTCTGTGATGTCAAAGGACTGCTCCGGACGCTTTTCCTCCACGAGGCTGTATTTCCAGCGGCAGGGCTGGGCGCACTCTCCCCGGTTGGCGTCCCGCCCGGTCATGTAATTGGACAGCAGGCAGCGCCCGGAAAAGGAGACGCACATGGCCCCGTGCACAAAGGCCTCGAGCCGCAGCTCCGAGGGGGTGTTGGCGCGGATCTTCCGAATCTCCTCCAGGCTCAGCTCCCTGGCCAGCACGACCGTGTCCGCGCCCATGGCGTGCAGGACATTGGCGGTCGCGCTGTTCACGACGCCGAGCTGCGTGCTCACATGCAGATGGAGCTTCGGCGCAAAGCGCTTTGCCAGAGCCAGCACGCCGAGATCCGCGATAATGAGCGCATCGGCACCCGCCTCCTGCAGGAAGGCGAGATATTCCGGCAGGCGGGCAAGCTCGTCCTCCCGCGGCAGGGTGTTGCAGGTCACATAGACCTTGCGTCCCATGCCGTGGGCAAGCTCAAAAGCACGGACAAGCTCTTCTCTTTCAAAATTCCCGGCGGAGGCGCGCAGGCCGAATTCCTTGCCCGCCAGATACACGGCGTCCGCCCCGTAGCGCAGCGCCATTTCGAGCCGTTCCCAGTCCCCGGCCGGGGACAGGAGCTCAAAATCATTACGAATAATTTTGTGAAGCAACAAAGTTATTAAACTCCGTATCGTTAGTAAAGAATCTGTGGACCCCGGCGTCCGCGTCGAGGGCATAGTAATAATAGCTCGTCGATTCGGGATAGAGGGCGGCGTAGATGGAAGCCAGGCCCGGGCTGCAGATCGGCGTGGGCGGCAGGCCGTCATGAATGCGCGTGTTGTAGGGGTCGTCCTTTTCAAGCATCTGGGCTGTCGGCGCGCCGTCATGTTCATCATACGGATAGAGAACGGCGGCGTCAATGCCGAGGACGATCCTCGCGTTGAGACGGTTATAGATGACGGAGGCGATCCGGGTGCGCTCCTCGTCGCTGCCCGCTTCTTTTTCAATGAGCGATGCGACCTTGAGAATATCATACATATTCATGCCGAGCTCTTCTGCCCTCGCGTACATCTCCTCCGTGATACGGCGGCGGAAGTTGTCCAGCAGCTTGTTGATGGCGCTTGAGCCCTGCATGCCGACATAGAACTCATAGGTGTCCGGGAAGAGGAAGCCCTCCAGCCGGTAGGCGCCCTTTCCTTCACTGAGCTCCAGGAAATCATAGTTGAATTCCGCCTCGCCTGCGTCCTGCATCAGATCGTTATAGCTGCACACGCCGTTTTCCTCCAGGCGCATAAAGATCTGGTGCAGCTTGAACCCCTCCGGGATCGTCACCGTCACAGTGACCGTGGAAGAGGAACCGGCCCGCATATTCTGAATCAGCGCGCGGTAGTCAAAGGTGGAGCGCAGCTCATATTCTCCGGGACTTACCTTCTCGTCGGCTGTGGAAATTTTGCAGAACAGATTGAAAAGCCACTTGTATTCGATCAGGCCAGCGTCCTTCAGCACATCCGCCACATAGTCCATATCGGCGTGGGTCACGCGCTTGGTGCCGATCTTTTTGCCGTTTTCGTCGATTTTATCCACCGTCTCGGACTGGAAGATGCTGCTCGGCAGCGTGACAACCGCGGTAAAGTTTTCCTTGTTGAGTGCCAGCATATCGCTCGCCGCCATCCAGGCGAGGCAGGCCAGGACAATGCTGACGCACACGATAAAGGTAAAATACATGAGCCCCCCGAGACAGCCCGAACGGTATTCGTGGCTTTGCCGTACGGGTCGATAATCCCGCTCGGACTCGGCGTCGCCGGTATAATTGCGTGTCTCCTTCCCGGTGGCGTCGATCAGCAGCTTGTCCACTGCTTCAAGCGGTCGGGGTCTCTCCGTGCCCTTCTGCGCCCGCTTCTTCTCCGGCTGCTCCGCCGGTTTGGAGCGTTCGTCCTGGATACGGAATATTTCGTTGATCTTGTCGAGTTCGTCGGGCATGTTTATCTCCTTCGGTAAAAAGCGGAAGCGCCTGGCATTCATGTAGCACAGAAACGGCAAGCGTCATAAGATGGCATGAGCGCCGCGGAAACCGCGCGCCGCTGCCCGCCGCCGCACAAGATGGCGGGATATCAACAGCTCAAGTGCGGAGAAAGGATAGTATTATGTTCTGCAATTCCTGTAACAGCAATAACAATCTCTGGCTCATCATCCTGATCATCATTCTCTTCGGCGGCTGCGGCAACGGCTTCGGCGGCTGCGGCTGCAACAACTGTGGCTGCAATAACTGCGGCTGCGGCAACAACTGCGGCTGCAATAACGATTGCTGCTGCTGATCTCGTTGAGGGGCCCCGCAAGGGGTCCCACTTTTGACGATCTGAGGAGCTTATTTGTTTCCGTGGAAGCGCTGAATGAATCGAAGTGTGCGGATTGGCGAGCGGATTTTTCGCCAGATGAAGGCAAAAAACCGCAGGAATACTTTGTGTATTTCAAGGTTTTGAGACGAAATATGACGGAAAATCCGCCGTCAAGACGTGCGCGGCGATTTGTTCAGCGTTTCCCTAACTCTCTCAGGATAATGTCGTAGATCTCCCGGTTTTTCTCGTCAAGGCCGCGCTCAAGGCCGTCCTTTTGCCAGGCGATGCGCTTCCATCCGTAATGTCTGCACGCCATGTCGGCCGTGTGCAGGCAGCGGGCCAGATAATCGCTGTCCTGCTCATGGATATCGGCGCTGGTGTGGGTTTCCTGCTCCCGCAGGCGCATGCGCCGGCGGGAGGTCTCCAGGTCCACGTCCAGATAGATCACAAGATCCGGCTGCGGCAGACCCATTTTGTTGTATTCCAGATCCGCCAGCCAGTCAAAAAATGCGGGCAGCTCGTCATCCGGCAGCTTGCTGCCCTGATGAACGGCATTCGAGGTGGTGTAGCGGTCGGATAAAATCAGGCCGCCGTTTTCATAGATTTTCCCCCAATCGTCCCGGTAGGAGGCAAAGCGGTCCACCGCATAGAAGGTGGAGGCGGTATAGGCGTTGACATCCTCCGGCTTTTTCCCGAAGGCGCCGCCCAGGTACAAGCGGATGAGCGCGCTGCTCTCCCTGTCATAACGCGGAAATACGATGTGATTATACGCAATTTTGTCCTGTTCCATTCTTTCGCACAGGCGGCTGTACATGGCGGACTTGCCGCTGCCGTCAATGCCCTCGAGAACGATCAGCTTTCCCTTTCCCATTTGGTTTGGTCTTTCCTTCTCTCAAAATCAAATCTGTGCAAAAACCTCACCGATCTTGCCGTGGATGGTGAGATCGGCCTCGGTCGGCGTACTGCTGCGTGTGATGAGCACCAGCTTGTCGCCGCGGTAATAGTTGATGAGTCCCGCCGCCGGATACACCTTGAGCGAGGTTCCGCCCACGATCAGCACGTCCGCATTGCGGATATACTGGATAGCGCGCATCATAACGTCGTTATCCAGCGCCTCCTCATAGAGGACGATGTCCGGGCGGATCACGCCGCCGCAGCCGCAGCGGGGCACGCCCTTACCATGATTCATGAGATCCGCGTCAAAGCTTTTGCGGCAGCGCGAGCAGTAGGCGCGCAGGATACTGCCGTGCAGCTCGAGAACGTTCTTGCTCCCGGCGGCCTGATGCAGCCCGTCGATATTCTGGGTGATGACCGCCTTCAGCTTTCCCTCCCGCTCCAGCTCCGCAAGGCGCAGATGGCAGCGGTTGGGCTTGACCCCGTCGATCACCAGCTTTTCCCGGTGGAAGCGATAGTATTCCTCGGGAAAGCGCTCAAAAAAGCTGTGGCTCAAAATCGTCTCAGGCGGGTACTTCCATTTCTGATTGTACAGGCCGTCCACGCTGCGAAAGTCGGGGATTCCACTCTCGGTGCTGACGCCGGCCCCACCGAAGAAGACGATGTTGTCGCTGCCGTCCACCCATTCCTTCAGTTTCTTGATGTTTTCATCCATGACGCACCCTCCTTCATGTTTCAGATGGCGGCCTCCGCCGCCGCGATCACCGCAGACGCACAGTCCGTGCATGCTTTCAGCGTGATTTCGTTTTCTCTTCGTACGACAAAGCGATAGGTATCGTCCGAGCATTTGTCGGACATATCGAGGATAAACATGCGTGAAGCGCGGATTGCCGCCATGGCAAGCTCCGCGCACTCGCCCAGCGTGTGCAGCGCTTCCTTCGGGCAGAGGGCGCAAAGTTCCTTTGCCAGCTCCAGCGCCTGAGACATCATGTTGATGATCTCCCCGGGAATGGCGACGGCAGGCTGACGGGCGGCTTCGATGTTCCGCTCGTCCCCTTCTTTGAGCGCATGGCGGAGAGGGCCCCGGGAATTCACATCCTCATCAATGAGGTGCACCATATAGGCACGCAGGATTTCCGCGTTGCGGTCGATATATTCTGCCCGCTCGTTTTCGGGCATTGTCCGAAGCGTCGCCGCCGCCGCCCGCTTCAAAAGCGCGGCCGAGAGCGCAGCCGTCATGGCGGCGCCGCTGCCGGTATCCATCCGGGATTCGGGATCGGCCAGGGCTTTTGTCAGTTCATCGGCATTTTTCATCCGAAAGACTTCGATTTTGATTCCGTCCGCCATCGCGGGGCCTCTTTTCGTAATTGATTTAGTCTCTGTTAAACTCTCTCAGGCACAGACCCTCGTTTTTCTGCAGCGCCCAGTTGATGCACCAGTCCGAGGTGAAGAGCAGCAGATTGTTGCCCTTAAAGTCCTGCACCCATTTCGTGTCGCTGGTGAGGTTCAGATCCTGAATGCGGATATCCTCATTTTCCACCCAGCGGACAAGCTCGTAAGGCATGGTGCGCCTGCGGATCTCTACGCCGTATTCCGTGCGCAGGCGGTATTCCAGCACCTCAAACTGCAGCACGCCCACGACGCCGACAATCACTTCCTCCACGCCGGTGTACGGCTCATGGAAGATCTGGATGGCGCCCTCCTGGGCGATCTGCTGGATGCCCTTTTCAAACTGCTTGCGCTTCATGGTGTCCACGCGCTCCACGCCCGCGAAATGCTCGGGCGCGAAGGTGGGAATGCCCTCAAAGCAGACGTTCATCCCCTTCTCGCAGATCGTATCGCCGATGGAGAAGATGCCGGGGTCGAAAACGCCGATAATATCGCCGGCATAGGCCTCGTCAATAATGGCGCGGTCCTGGGCCATGAGCTGCTGAGGCTGGGCGAGGCGCAGGTTCTTGCCAGCCTGCACATGGTAATACTCCTTATCCCGCTCAAAGCGCCCGGAGCAGATGCGCATGAAGGCGATGCGGTCCCGGTGGGCCTTGTTCATATTGGCCTGGATCTTGAAAACGAAGGCAGAGAAACGCGGGTCCATGGGATCGACCGTGTCCTCACCCGATACGCGCGGGAGCGGCGGCATGGTCATTTTCAAAAAGCTCTCCAGGAAGGGCTCCACACCGAAGTTATTCAGAGCCGAGCCGAAGAACACAGGGCTGAGCGCGCCCTCACGCACGGCTTCGAGATCGAAGTCGTAGCCCGCGCCGTCAAGAAGCTCGATATCCTCGGCAAGCTGTTCGCGCAGTCTGTGGCCGATCAGCTCATCGAGCTTCTCGGTCTCATCCATGCGGCACTCGATGGCGCGGATCTTGCTCTGCCCGCGATGAAATTCGTTGAAGGCGAGGATTTCCCGCTTCTCCCTGTCGTAGACGCCCTTGAACTCGCGCCCGCAGCCGATGGGCCAGTTCATGGGGTAGGTGCCGATACCGAACTCCCGCTCCAGCTCCTCCATCAGATCATAGGGGCTTCTCGCCTCGCGGTCGAGCTTATTGATGAAGGTAAAAATGGGGATATGGCGCATGGCGCAGATTTTGAAGAGCTTTCTGGTCTGCGGCTCGATGCCCTTGGCGGCGTCAATGACCATGACGGCGGAGTCCGCCGCCATAAGGGTGCGGTAGGTATCCTCGGAAAAGTCCTGGTGGCCCGGGGTATCCAGGATATTGATGCAGTAGCCCTCATACTCAAACTGCATGACGGAGGAGGTGATGGAGATGCCGCGCTGCTTTTCCAGCTCCATCCAGTCGGAGACAGCATGGCGCGCGGTGGCCTTTCCCTTGACCGAGCCCGCGAGCTGAATCGCCCCGCCGTACAGCAGGAGCTTTTCGGTCAGTGTCGTTTTGCCCGCGTCCGGGTGGGAGATGATGGCGAAGGTTCTCCGCCGTTCGATTTCTTTCTTATAGTCCGCCATAAATCAAAAACATCCTTCATCCTTATAGAATACTTAGCAATCTATTATAGCTGTTCGCACCGCACTTGTAAAGTTTTTCTTCTGTTTTTCCGTTCCGGCTGTTGAAACGCTTGCATTTATGTGCTAAAATCGACAAGGTTTATCTGATCTGCAAGGAGTTTTGCCCAATGCTCGGTACAATCATCAATACGATCGCTGTCCTCGCGGGCGGGCTGATCGGGACGCTGTTTGGGAATAAGATCCGCGCCGACTATGCCGACGGCATTATGAAGGTCATGGGCTTCATCACCGCCTGCATCGGCATTCAAAGCGCCGCCGGGACGAAGAGTTTTCTTGTCGTGGTACTCTCGCTCGTTTTCGGGACGCTGATCGGGATGCTCCTCCGTCTGGACGACAGGATCAACGGCGCGGGAGACTGGGCCAAGCGCAAGCTCGCCGATACCCCGCTCGGAAAAGGCCCCTTTGGAGACGCCATTGTCACCTGCTTCATGCTCTTCTGCATTGGCAGCATGACGATCCTCGGCTCCATTCGGGCGGGACTTGACCATGATTACAGCATTCTCTACACCAAAAGCGTCATGGACCTGATCAGTTCCGCCGCGTTCGCTTCCGCCCTCGGCGCGGGCGTCATCTTCTCCGCCGTTCCCCTGTTTTTGTTTCAGGGGCTGCTCACTCTGCTCGCCTCCCTTGCCGAGCCTGTTCTCACGCCCGACGTCATCAATGAGATGACTGCGGTCGGCGGGCCGATCTTCCTCGCCATGGCCTGCAATATTCTCGGCGTCGGGAAGGCGCATTTCAAGGTGGGCGACATGCTGCCGGGTATTTTCCTGCCGATCCTCCTGGTTCCGCTGGCGAAGGCTGTCGGGCTTTTTTGAACAATACCGTTATTTTTCTTATATTGTGAGGAGACATCATGAAATATAAAATGTGTGTGCCCTGCCTGCTGGGGCTTGAGGGGCCGATCGCGGACGAGCTCAAAAGGCTCAATATGGCGGAGGTTGCCTCTGAAAACGGGCGTGTCTATTTTACAGGCGGCGAAACGGAGCTTGCGCGCGCCAACATCTGCCTGCGCATCGGAGAGCGCGTGCTGATCGAGGTCGGCAGCTTTGAGGCAAAGAGCTTTGACGCGCTTTTTGAAGGGACAAAGGCCCTGCCCTGGGAGAATTTCATCCCGTCGGACGGTGCCTTTCCCGTGAAGGGCTACAGCCTCAACTCACAGCTCTTCTCCGTCTCGGACTGTCAGAAGATCATCAAGAAGGCCGTCGTCGAGAGGCTCAAAAGCAAGTACCGCATCGACTGGTTCTCAGAAACCGGCGCGCTCTATCAGATCCAGTTTTCCATTATGAAGGATCGGGTCTCTCTCTGTATCGACACTTCCGGCGACGGTCTGCACAAGCGCGGCTACCGTCCGGCACACAACGCCGCCCCGCTCAAGGAGACCATGGCCGCCGCCATGGTGACACTATCGCGCTATCGGGGACGGGACGATTTCTGCGATCCCTTCTGTGGCAGCGGCACCATCCCCATCGAGGCCGCGCTGATCGCCAAAAACCGCGCACCCGGCCTGGAGCGCGGCTTTAGCGCCCAGAGCTGGAAGAGCATTCCCCGCCGCGTCTGGGAGGACGAGCGTGAGGCCGCGAGAAGCCGGGAGTACCACGGCGACTATCGCATCGTGGGCTCCGATATTGACCCCAAGGCCATTGCCATTGCGAAAGAAAACGCCGCACGTGCGGGCGTTGACGATGTGGTGCGCTTCGAGCTTGCCGACGCCATGGCCTTCGACCGACAGACCGAGCGCGGCGTCATTGTCACGAATCCCCCCTACGGCGAGCGCATCATGGAAAAGCAGGAGGCGGAGACGCTGTACCGGGGCTTCGGCAAGGCTCTTGCCGCCTGCCCAAACTGGCAGCTCTATCTGCTCTCCTCCCATACCGAATTTGAACGCTGCTTCGGGCGGACGGCCGATAAAAAGCGCAAGCTCTATAACGGCATGATCAAGTGCGATCTGTATATGTATTTCAAGTAAGCCTGAAAGGTTCGCAAAATGAAGAAGCATCTTTTTATCGTCAATCCCACCGCAGGTGGCAGGGACAAGAGCATCGCCGTGCAGCGTGAGGTCAGGGCGGTGTTTCAGGATCGGCACGAGCCTTATGAGGTCTATGTGACCCGCGCCCCGATGGACGCCCCCGACAAGATACGGCGTGAAGCGGCAGGGTGTGAGCATCTGCACGTCTATGCCTGCGGCGGCGACGGGACCTTCAACGAGTGCGTATGCGGCGCGGCAGGGCTTGCGAATACAGCGGTCGCCCCCTTCCCCACCGGCACAGGCAACGATTTCTGCCGCATGTTCGGAGAGGAAAAGGAGCTCTACCGCGATCTGAACGCCCTGCTGGACGGCACCGAGCACCCCATTGATCTCATCGACTGCAACGGCCGGTACAGCGCCAATATCTGTTCCGTCGGCATCGACGCCCGCATCGGGACGGAAGTACATAAGTACAGCAGCCTGCCGCTTGTAGGCGGAGCGGGCGGCTATGTTGTGTCTACCGTGGTCAATGTGTTCAAGGGCATCAACCGCCCCATGAAGATACAGGTCGGGGATTATCGCAGCGAAGGAGAACACGCCCTTCTCTGTGTCTGCAACGGGCGCTATTACGGCGGCGGATTTCATCCCTGTCCGGACGCGCGGCCCGACGACGGGGTTCTGGACATTTTCGTTGTGCCCGGGGTCAGCCTCCTGACGCTGGCAAGATACATCGGGAAATATGCCTCCGGCAAGGCGGATCGCTATCCGAAGTATTTCAAGCACCTGCGCGGCACCGAGATTTCGATTGCGTTTGAGGAAGAGAACGTTGTCAATATCGACGGTGAGGTCATGTACGCCAAAGACGTGAAAATGAAGCTTGTCCCCGGCGCTCTCCGCCTGATCGTTCCGGCAGGCATGCGCTTTTTCGAGGCTCCCGCCCCTTGAGCGCAAGCACCCGGTAACAAAAAATTCAAAAAGAAGCGGCGCTTTTTTCCTTGCACCCCCTTGCAAAATGAAAAAAGTGTGGTATAGTATGCATCGTTAGCACTCCGAAACGTTGAGTGCTAACGATGCTGATTTTTGTATTAAAATATTTGGAGGTATATAAGCATGAAACTCAAACCCTTGGCAGACAGAGTTGTTCTGAAGCAGAACAAGGCCGAAGAGCGCACCGCTTCCGGCATTTTCCTCACCTCCTCCGCCCAGGAGAAGCCCGAGGTTTATGAGGTCGTCGAAGTCGGCCCCGGCGGCATGGTCGACGGCAATGAGGTCAAGATGATCGTCAAGGCCGGTCAGAGCGTTCTTGTCGGCAAGTACAGCGGCAGCAAGGTCAAGCTGGAGGATCAGGAGTACACCATCGTCCGCCAGTCCGACATCCTGGCTGTTATTGAGTAATACGGAGGTTAAGATATTATGGCTAAGCAGATTATTTACGGCGAAGAAGCAAGAAAAGCAATCGAGCGCGGCGTGAACCAGCTCGCCGATACCGTTAAGATCACCCTCGGCCCCAAAGGCCGCAACGTGGTTCTGGACAAGAAGTTCGGCTCTCCCCTGATTACCAACGATGGCGTTACCATCGCCAAGGAGATTGAGCTGGAGGACGCCTTTGAGAACATGGGCGCGCAGCTCATCAAGGAAGTTTCCACCAAGACCAACGACGTTGCCGGCGACGGCACCACCACCGCCACCGTCCTGGCCCAGGCCATGATCGGAGAGGGTCTCAAGAACCTGGCCGCGGGCGCAAACCCCATGGTCATGAAGAAGGGCATCCAGAAGGCCGCCGAGGCCGCTGTCGCCGCCATGAAGGGCGTTTCCCAGCCCGTGTCCGGCTCCAAGGATATCGCCCGCGTCGGCACCATCTCCTCCGGCGATGAGCACATCGGCGCTCTGATTGCCGAGGCTATGGAGAAGGTCAGCCAGAACGGCGTCATTACCCTTGAGGAGAGCAAGACCGCCGAGACCTACAGCGACGTGGTGGAAGGCATGCAGTTTGACCGCGGCTACCTCTCCCCCTATATGGTCACCGATACCGACAAGATGGAAGCCGTCATTGACGACGCGCTCATCCTCATCACTGATAAGAAGATCAGCAATATTCAGGAGATCCTGCCCCTGCTGGAGCAGATCGTCAAGGCCGGGCGCAAGCTTCTGATCGTTGCCGAGGACGTTGAGGGCGAAGCCCTTGCCACGATCGTCCTCAACAAGCTGCGCGGCACCTTCACCTGCATCTGCGTCAAGGCCCCCGGCTTCGGCGACAGACGCAAGGAAATGCTGCAGGATATCGCCATCCTCACCGGCGGTCAGGTCATCTCCTCCGACGTCGGCATGGAGCTCAAGGACGCCGACATGAACATGCTCGGCCAGGCGCACCAGGTCAAGGTCACCAAGGAGAACACGGTGATCGTCGACGGCGCAGGCGATCCCGCCGAGATTCGCGCCCGCGTCTCGCAGATCGAGCGTCAGCTTGAGACCACCACCTCCGACTATGACCGTGAGAAGCTGCAGGAGCGTCTTGCAAAGCTGTCCGGCGGCGTAGCCGTTATCAAGGTCGGCGCTGCCACCGAGACCGAAATGAAGGAGAAGAAGCTGCGCATCGAGGACGCGCTCAACGCCACCCGCGCCGCAGTTGCAGAGGGTATCGTTCCCGGCGGCGGCACTGCCTATGTTGTGGCCGCCAAGGCTGCCGACAAGCTCACCTCCACTCTCGAGGGCGATGAGAAGACCGGCGCTGCGCTGGTTGCCAAGGCCCTGAAGGCTCCCATCATGCAGATCGCCGCGAACGCCGGTATGGAGGGCGCTGTGATCCTGAACAATGTCTACAGCAGCAGTGAGTCCACCTATGGCTATGATGCCGCGGGCGATCAGTACGGCGATATGCTCAAGCTCGGCATTGTCGACCCGACCAAGGTCTGCCGCAGCGCGCTGGAGAACGCCGCCAGTGTGGCCTCCATGGTTCTCACCACCGAGAGTCTGGTCGCCGACATCCCGGAGAAGAATCCCCCGATGCCCGCAGCCCCCGACATGGGCGGCATGTACTGATTTGAACAGAAAGCTGCCTCAATAAAGCGCAGAGGAGCAGACAGTATGCTGAAATACTGTCTGCTCCTTTTTTGGCTCATCAAGCTTCGTCGCCTGATTCGTGCAGAACGGTCAGGCCCGCCGACCAACGCGCACGAAAGCGCCGGGCAAGTCCTTTTTGAACCTGCCCGGCGCTTTCGATTTTTTCTGTTTTGTTTCGCATAGATGGCCGTTACGGCGTGCGCGCCGCCCGGACTCTTCGGTTTAGAGGTTAGTTACTCTGCCACACGAATTCATCATTGTACCAAATGTACCAGCCGTTAAATTCAGCATAATCTGTATTAATATCACCATTGGCCGCGATATTCTCGAAAGACTTAGTATCGCTCCCGGTATTGAAAGCGAGTCCAAAATCACTTTTGCCTGACGCAGCCTGGAAATACTCCGAAATAGTACTCTCCTTTTGCGTCCCGCTTGTCGCGCCATTCACGTTTGAGACAAACCAGCCGGGCATTCCATCACCGAATCCACCCAGCATCACGCCAAGCTCGCCGCTGGTGGCGATCACATCTCTGCTTCCGAAGCGCACGGCTTCCACCGTCGGTTTTTCCATTTTCATTTTCCGTTTCCTCCTGTAAATCCAAAATCCCGCCGACGGATCGGCGTAGTATACACAAGCATGAGCTGATACCGGTGTTGGCTTTCTTTTTGCCTGCGGAAATGAGATTCGACAAATCTTTGCTCTATTATTTTGTGATTTTAAACGATTTACTTTCGCAGCTTTGTGTGTTATGATTTACGTAAACCAAAGACAACGCCCACTGTAAAGGAGGTTGCGTATATGGCACGCCGTAAGATAGAGACACCGACTGTGCCGGGAAGCATCGTCGTAGACTTGAACAGCGGGAAGACGCTGGAAAAGGTCCTGCCCGCCGTAATTTGCAGCCGTATCAAGTTTTTTCGGGAAAAGCTGGGGATGGAGCAGAAAGCGCTGGCCGCACAGATCGGCGTGACCTTCAACGCCGTCAGCAACTGGGAATGCGGCCGGTCCCGGCCGGATCTGAACCTGATCCCGGCTATCTGTGAGGCCCTGCATATCACGCTCTATGATCTCTACGGGATGCCGGCGCCCGCGGATTCTCTCACATTGCGCGAGCAGACGCTTGTGGACGGGTATCGCAGGCTCAATCCCGGGCATCAGTATGCCATCGACAAGGCTGTCGAGACGCTCCAGTTTGTCCAGTCCGCTGCCGCTCAGCCGGAGATGAAGAAGTTGCTGTTCTTCTCCCGTTCCCTTGCCGCCGGCGCTGCCGACCCCACCGAGTTTGAGCAGGACGCAGAGCCCTACTATCTCTATGCCTCCCCGGAGGTCAGGCGCTCAGACTACGTCTTCAACGTCAACGGCGACAGCATGGAGCCGGACTATCACACCGGCGACATGGTGCTGGTGGAAAAGCTCTTCGGCGGCAGCACCCTGCACTATGGAGAGATCGGTGCCTTCATTGTCGGCAACGAGACCTATATCAAGCGCTACGAGAAGGACGGGCTGCACTCGCTGAACAAAAAGTACGACGTGCTGCGCTTTGACGAGGACCAGTCCGTATATCTGATCGGTCGCGTGGTCGGCATCGTCTCGCGGAAGGATATCCCATCCAAGGAAGATGTGGAGGCATATCTGGCTCTGCGCAGCTTTGCGCGGGTATGAGCCCCGAAAGGAGGCCGGAATGGACACGCGTACCTGTATCTGCATTGATCTCAAGTCCTACTATGCCTCTGTCGAATGTGTGGCGCGCGGTCTCGATCCGCTCAAGGCGCGGCTGCTGGTGGCTGATGTAACACGCTCGGATCAGACGATCTGTCTCGCGGTCTCCCCTGCCCTCAAGGCGATCGGCGTGCCGTCCCGCCCCCGGCTCTTTGAGGCAAAGCAGGCCATCCGTCTGTACGACGCCAAACACCGCACGAAGACGCAGTTTTATATTGCCACGCCGCGCATGGCGGAATATGAGCGCATTTCCGCGCTGATTTTCTCGATCTATCTGCACTATGTCGCGCCGGAGGATATCCATGTCTACAGCATCGACGAGGCCTTCATCGACTGCACCCGTTACCTCTATCGCTTTGAGAAAGAAGCTGAACGCCAGCATGTGAGCCCCGCCCATCTCATGGCGCGGACCATGATCCGGGAGGTGCTGGATCGCACCGGCATCACGGCCACGGTCGGCATCGGCACGAATCTGTATCTTGCCAAGGTCGCCATGGACATTGTGGCGAAAAAGTCGCCCGCCGACAAGGACGGGGTACGCATTGCAGAACTGGATGAACGATCTTACTGTGAGCTTCTCTGGAAGCACACGCCGCTGACGGATTTCTGGGGGCTGGGGTTCGGAAAGGCAAAACGGCTGATGGACGCGCATCTTACCTGCATGGGAGATATCGCCGTCCGTTCCACGAAGGACGAGGAATTCTTCTACCGTACCTTCGGCATCGACGGCGAGATCCTCATTGACCACGCCTGGGGCATTGAACCTGTCACGATGGAGGATATCAAGTCCTACAAGACCAACGCCAACAGCCTTTCCACCGGGCAGGTACTCCCCCGCCCTTATCAATACGGCGAGGCCCGCGTTGTATTTCAGGAGATGCTGGAGCTTCTGTGCGCCGATCTCTTTTCCAAAAATCTGACGACGCCTGCACTGAGCTGGTGGGTCTCCTATGACTATAAGAGTCTCGAAGCACATCCCCTGTACAGCGGGCCTGTCAAGCCGGACTTTTACGGGCGGCTGCATCCCTGCCACAGCAATGGCACCGTCAGACTGCGTACACGCACAAATGCGCTGAGCATGATTTTGCCGGCGATTATGGATTCCTTTGATAAGAAAACCGATCACGCGCTGCTCTTCCGGCGGCTTGGGATCTGTGCCGATGATGTCCGGCTTGACAACAGCGCCTGCCAGCTTGACCTGTTCTCGGATTATGACGCCCTCCAAAAGGAGCGGAAGCTGGAAGGCGCCATGCTGGAGGTACGGAAGAAGTACGGAGCCAACTCCCTGTTGAAGGGCTTAAACTATCGTGAAGGCGCCACCGCCATTGAGCGAAACACGCAGATCGGCGGGCACCGGGCGTAAATATATTGCTTATGGATACACGATTGGAAAACGAATACCGACGCGCCCTCTCCCATGGAAGGCCGAAGCATGGCCGCTGTGACGATTTCTCTCTGAAACATCCCAGGATGCTTTTGAGCCAGCGGGCCAAGATCTTCTCCCCCTTTGCCGCTCTGAAAGGCTTTGAGGAGGCCATCGACGAGAAGGTCCAACGCTATGTGGAGAAACGGGAGCTGAATGACGAGGAGCAGGAGGCGCTGGAAGCAGCGCTTGCAAGGCTCCATGATCTGACAAAGAACCTCCGCGCCGCGAAAGAAAACCAGGTCACCGCAACAGTGACCTGGTTCGTTCCCTGCGCCGACGAGAACCACGAGGCTTATGGCCGTGGGGGAAGATACGAGAGCTGTACCGGCACCGTGTGGAAGGTCGATCCGGTCCTTACGAAGTCGCTTTTGATCGACGACAGGACGATCGAGTTTTCCGAGCTTGCCGAGATCGTAATACAGGAGGATTCCTGACATGTGCTGCCGCTATTATATGGAGATGTCCCCTGCGCTGCGTCCGATCGTGGAGGCGGCGCAGCGCTCCAGGCTTTATCAAACCAGTATTGAAAAAGTGGCCAAGCCCCTGATCACGAAGGGCGAGATATTCCCGGACTCCCTTGTGCCGGTCATTGCTACCAGCAAATCCGGAGAGAAGAGCGTTTTCCCGATGGTCTGGGGCTTTCATGTTCCCGGCATCAGCCGCAGTATCGCCAACGCCCGTGTAGAGACTGCGGCTGAGAAGGCCAGCTTCCGGGATTCCTGGGCAGCCCACCGCTGCGTGATCCCGGCTTCCTGGTATTATGAGTGGGAGCATGTGCCCACGCCGTCCGGCAAGTCCAAAGCCGGGGATAAATACGCTATTATGCCCAAAGGCGGCGAACTCACATGGCTGTGCGGGCTTTACCGGCTGGAGAACAACTTTCCCCATTTTGTCATTCTGACGCGTGAGCCGGGCGAATCCATCGCCTTTATCCATGACAGGATGCCGTTTATCCTGCCGGAATCGGAGCTTGGCCACTGGATCGACCCGAACAGGAATCCCCACATGCTGCTTGATTCAGCCATCACGGATGTGATCTTTGAGAAGGACGAACGTGGCAAAGTACCATAAGCTCAGTATTCTAAGCATACATGCCCCTCCGATTGGAAGGGGCATGCAGTTTTTATACAGGATTTGCTCAGTCGATGTCGAGATCGACGGTGACCTCGTAGTAGTCGCAGGCGTGAGCCGTCCAGTTGCGTACGTTGGCCTTGGAGATCATGTTCATCTGCAGGAAGGAGCAGAAGACATAAGCATTGTCATCCAGGATGGCCTGCTGCAGCTCGATGGCGAGCTGGGCGCGCTTTGCCGTGTCAAACTCGGTGGAGAGCTTCTCAATCAGGTCATTGACGTGCGCATTCTCGTAAGCGCCGAAGTTGTAGCTCATGCCGGGCAGGCAGGAGGTGGTAAAGAAGTACTGGGGATCGCCGGAGGGCGCCGTCACCAGGGCGGAGGCGTAAATATCCCAGGAGGACATGTCGGCCAGGAACTGGCGGCGGTTGGCGGTGCAGTTGATGTCCACGTCAATACCGATCTGCTTGAGGGACGCCTGGGCGGACTCGGCCAGCAGCGGCAGCTCCTGACGGCTGGGGTAGGTCAGCCAGCGCACGACGAGCTTTACGCCGTCCTTCTCGCGGATGCCGTCGCCGTCGGTATCGACCCAGCCCGCTTCCTCCAGAACGCCTTTGGCTGCTTCGGGATCATAGGTCTCGGTCTTGATGTTCTCACCGCCGAAGGTGGAGAAGCCGTCGGGGAAGGCGCCGTTTCCGACAACGCCGTGACCGTCCAGCAGCACGGCGACAAAGCCCTCCTTGTCAATGCCGAGGGCGATGGCCTTGCGCACGGCGGGGTCCCGGATGATGGAGCTTTCCATGTTCATGGAGCAGAAGAAGGCGCGGGAGGTCTGGATGCTGGAGAACTGGTAGGCGGGATTTTCAAAGTTGGGGTAGGCTTCGTAAGCCATGCCGTAGGCCGCGTCAATGTCGCCGGATTGCAGAGCAAAGGAGAGGGTGTCGCCATTGGATATGGTACGGATGGTGAGCTCCTCCAACTTCGGCTCGCCGTTCCAATAGAGCTTGTTGGGGGCGAGGGTCAGGTGGTCGTCGGTGACCATGTCCACCGCCACATAGGGGCCGGTGCCGACGACAACGCCGGTTTCGAAGTCACTTGCGTCCACGTCGATGATGCAGCCGTAGGGGTCGCCCAGGTAGTTCATGAGGGCGGGGTTCGGCTCGGAGGTGGTGATGGTCAGGGTCTGGCCTTCCGCCTTGATGTCAACGATCTTGGTATCGCCGGGGGCGCGGTCATGGTTTGCCAGCAGGTGCTCCAGGCACTGCTTGACAGCCTCGCCGTCCATGTCACGGCCGCTGGAGAACTTCACGCCGTCGCGCAGGGTGATGGTCCAGGTGTTGTTGCCGTCGTTGGTCCAGGAAGTGGCAAGCCAGGGCTCGAGCTCCATGGTGTCGGTGTAGTGGACCAGGGTCTCGCCTACGCCGTAGCGGATGCAGGGCCAGCCGTTGTAGGTGCGGTGCGGATCGATGGTCTCTTCCCAGTTTTCGGCGTTGAAGGTGGTGTCGCCGATGACCATTTTCTTGCCCTCTGCCGAGGCGGCGCCGGAAAACAGGCACACGAACATGCTGAGGATCAGCGCGAAGGGAAGGATTCTTTTGAGACTTTTCATGTTTTTCCTCCAGTTTTCTTTCTTGCTTTTTCCGCTTTTTGGGTTATACTGAAGGCGACGGCTGCGGATTCTCCGCCGCCCGTCAGTTTCCACAGGCGGCTTCCCTGTTGCTTTGCGACGGCTCACAGGGAAGTCGCTTTTTTATATACAAAGCCGACGCAACGGCTCTGTATTCAAGCTTTTACCTCCCTTTGGAAAAAGGGAGATTCTGACGCGCGAGAAACGCGTGACATTCCAAGCTCTGCTGGCCGAAGGCCGGAGGGATCGATCCCCCAGTCACTTCGTGACAGCCCCCTTTTTCCAAAAGGGGCTTAACCTCTTACTTATACGCTGCGATGGTGAAGATCGGCGTGGGATTATAAAACTCGTCGATCTCTTTGTAGATCCGCTTGTAGACGCCTACATCCACAAGCACACGCTCGAAGCCCGCTTCGACCAGAAGCTGCACGTCCCACTGCGGACGCGGCCCTTCGTAGGCGGAAAGCTCCATGGTAATCTCTTCGTTTTCATGGGTGAGAAATTCCGGCACCAGCTTGTGGGCGTGGTTTTCCGGCAGCTCAATCTCATCATTGTCGATGGCGGCGCAGTAATCCGCGTCGAAGTTCAGGAGCACCCCGCCAGGCTTCAGAATGCGGTACCATTCCCGGTAAGCCCGCGCGATGTGAGGCAGCGTCCAGGTCAGGTTACGGGTCACCAGCACGTCAAAGCTCTCGGGGGCAAAGTCCGTCTCCTCGGCGTCCATGATCTGAAACTGTGCGTCCAGTCCGAGAACAGCCGCCATGTGCTCGGCATGGTCGATCATCTCCGGGGTCAGGTCGATGCCAATCGCCTCATGGCCCTCCTCCGCCATCAGGCAGGCGAAAAAGCCTGTGCCGGTGCCGATATCCAGCACGCGAAGCGGCCTCCCCTGCGGCAGGTATTTGCGAAATTCCGCAAGCCAACGATCTTTTTTCTCGCTCTCAAATTCCCGCAGGCGCTGGGCTTCAAAGCCCTCTGCCCGGTGGGACCAGTAATGCGTTACACGATGCTTGATTCTCTCCATGAATAGCTTACCTCTCTATAAAATGCTGTTTATCAAACGTTTTGTGTACTCATTCTGCGGATTTCGGATCACGTCGTCGGGCGTCCCCTGCTCCACGATTTTGCCCTTGTACATGACCAGCACCCGGTCGCAGAACTGCTGCACCAGGGCGATGTCATGGCAGATAAACAGGATGGAAAGTTTCCTTCCATTCCTTTCTCGCAGCTCGTTCAGCAGGGCAATGATCTCCTTCTGGATGGTCACGTCCAGGGCGGAGGTCGCCTCGTCGCAGATCAGGAGCTTCGGCTTGATGGCAAGGGCGCGGGCAATGGCGGCGCGCTGGCACTGTCCGCCGCTGACCTGATGGGGGTAGCGGGAGGCGAAGTCAGCATGCATGCCGCACTGCTCCAAAAGCCTTGCGACCTCTTCCTTTGTGCTCGCGCGGCTCCAGCCGTTATTTCGCAGACTCTCCCCGATCCCGTCGCCCAGGGTGCGGCGGGGGTCAAAGGAATCTGACGGCGTCTGGAAGACCATCTGCATTTTCGCGTAAACCCTGCGCAGCTGTCTGCCGCTGACGCCGGTAATGTCTTCCCCATCGAGGACAATTTTTCCCTCCGTCGGATCTATAAGCCGGGTAATCATGTTGACAGCGGTGGTCTTGCCGCTGCCGCTCTCCCCGATGAGGCCGAGGCATTCGCCGGGAAACAGCTCAAAGCAGATGGAATCCACCGCTTTCATGCTCGGCTGCCCCTTGCGTGTAAAGATCTTGGTCAGCTTATCGACCTTTAAAATCGGCTGTTCCATCTCATGCCCTCCTCAGCTTCGGTACTGCGGACATGAGCGTCCGGGTATATTCCTCCTGCGGGTTGTTCAGAACCTGCTTTGTTTCGCCGTATTCCACGGTCTCACCGTTTTTCATCACCAGCACCTTGTCCGCCATCGCCCCGATAACGCCGATGTTGTGCGTGACGAGGACGATCGCGGTGCCGAAGCTTTCCCGCAACAGGAGCATTTCCTCCACCACCTGCTTCTGCACCGACACGTCCAGAGCCGAGGTGGGCTCGTCCGCCAGGAGGACGGAGGGATTGAGAAGCATGGCCGCCGCGATGCCGACGCGCTGCTGCATGCCGCCGGAGAGCTCAAAGGGGTAAGAATCCAGAATGCGCTGCCCGTTTTCAAAGCCGATCTTCTGCAGAAGCTTCAATGCGTACGTGCGAAACTCGCCTTTCGAAAGACTTTCAGACAAGCTTGGTTTGTCGCGCGTTCCTAGCGCGTCGCGATGCTCCGTCATACTCTCGTATAGCTGTTCGCCGACGGTGCGGATCGGGCAGAAGGAGCTGCCCGCCGACTGGAAGATCATCCCCAGCCCCGGGCCGTTGAGCCTGCGGATCTCGTTTTCCGGGAGATCCGGCAAATTTTTGCCCTTGTACCAGATGTCTCCGCGCGTTACCAGACCGGCGGAGCCGAGAAGCCCCATCGCGGCCTTGATCAGGGTGGACTTGCCGGAGCCGGATTCGCCCACGATGCCGAGAATCTCTCCCTCGTCCACCGTGAAGCTCACATCTTTGATAACTTTGACGCCGTTATAGGAGATATCGACGTGCTCGTAACGTAAAATTTCGCTCATATTCCTTCACTCCTTTTTTACAAATTCAAAGCCCCTGCGCTTTGAATTTGGGAGGAAGAACATTATCATCGGTCGATGTAACCGCGCCTGCGCGGGTACATGACCTTATGATGATGTTCTGACGTCAACGCCCCCTTGACTTCGGGTCCGCATAGTCCCGGATGGTATCTCCCAGGAGGTTGAAGATCATGACGGAGACAAAAATCGCAAGGCCGGGGGCAAAGGTGACCCAGGGGACCGTGGTGATAAGGCTTCGCGTGTCGCTCATCATGCTGCCCCATTCGGCAATGGGCGGCTTTGCGCCGAGGCCGAGAAACGATAGCCCCGCAAGCTCCATCATCATCGTGCCGATGTCCAGCATGGAGGTCACGAGAATGGGGCCCATGATGTTCGGCAGGATGTGTTTGAAAATGATTTTCCATGTCCCGCTGCCGGAGAGTTTTGCTGCCTTGAGATAGGGTGTCTCCTTCTGGGACAGCGTCTGGCTGCGGGCAATGCGGGCGTATTTTGGCCAGGAGATCGCCGCGAGCGCAATGATCGCGTTTTGCAGGCCGCCGCCAAGAACCCCCGCCACCGCGAGGGCAAATACCAGGCCCGGGAAGGCCAGAAACATGTCCGAAATGCGCATAAGCACGGTGTCGATCCATTTCCCGTGCCAACCGCAGAACACACCGATCCCGGTGCCGATCACAGTGATGATCGCAACGAGCAGGAGCGTGGAGTAGATGCTTGCGCGACTGCCAACAATGACGCGGGAGAGCATATCCCGCCCATAGCGATCCGTGCCGAAGAGATGCGCCGCGGAGGGTGCGGCCTTCGCGTTGGAGAGATCCTGCAGATAGGGGTCGTAGGGCGTCAGATACTCCGAGAAGACGGAGCCGATCAGAAGCAGAAACGCGAGTGTCCCGAAAATGATCAGCCGGGTCTTGACGGTATTCTTTCTGATCATCTGTACTCTGACGGTCGGTTCACTCATTCCTTACTTACCCCCAGTCTGATGCGCGGGTCGAGGGCATGGTACATCAGGTCGGTGATGAGGTTTACCAGCACATAGATGATCGCCATCCACACCACGTATGCCTGAATGAGCGGATAGTCGCGCATGGTGATGGCGTCCACCGCGAGCTTGCCCACACCGTCCCACATGAAGATGCTCTCAATGATGGCCGTGCCCCCGAGAAGACTGCCGATGGAGAGAGCAAGCAGCGTGATGATCGTGAGCATGGAGGATTTGAGCACGCTCTTCCAGAGGATCACGCTGTTTCTCACGCCGCGAGCCTTCGCACCGGTGACGTAATCCTTGTTGATCTCTTCGAGAACCGTCGCCCTCACCTGCCGCATGTATTTGGCGGACATGGCGATGGCCAGAGTCAGCGTCGGCATCAGGGCGCTGCGGAGCGTCGTGCCATTGGAGATGACCGGCAGGAGTTTTAGTTTGATCGCCAGCAGCTGCATCAGGAGCAAGGCCACAAAGAAATTGGGCAGAGAGTTTCCCACAAAACTCAGGAAACGCAGGATATAGTCGATGATTTTATCATGGTTCACCGCTGCGAGAACGCCCAGCGGGATGGAGATCACAACGGTCATCAGGATCGAAAGCGCCGTCAGCAGGAGGGTTGCCGGGAGCTTGGAGACAAAGGTCGGAAACACTTCCCTGCCGGAGACATAGCTTGTGCCCATGTCGCCGGTCAGCATGCCGCCGAGCCAGGAAAAATACTGCGTGACAAAGGGCTTGTCCAGACCAAGCTCCGCCTTCTTCGCGTCAATGACCTCCTGCGCCACCGCGCCCTTGTCGCCGTAGAGCTCGGTAATCGCGTCGCTGCCCGCCATGCGCATCATGGCGAAGGACAAAAACGTGATCCCGATCAATACCGGGATCAGTTGAATGAATCTCTGTATGACATACTTTCTCACGTTGTTCTCCCCAGTTTTGCAGAGATAGCCAAATCTAATAATGAAATTATATGCTATCCCAAGCCTGAGCGGAAGCCCCGGGGGGGGATATTTTTTTTGCTTTTGTTCAAAAAGGATTGGGAAAGCATCCCCTCTGAGGTATGTGAGAAGCACTCTTTGCATGATAAGCAGTATTGAATATCAATGTTCTGTACGAATAAAAACGCTGCCGCGGAAATCTCACGACAGCGTTTCTATTTTATTGGCAGCAGCGGCGTCAGGCAGGCGCATCGCGCGCTCAAAGGCCTGGCCGAGAGCCTGCTCACTCTCTGCCAGCGCGAGCCAGAGCTTTCTCCATGTGGAAAACTTTTGCTGATCGGAGAAGATCTGCTGCATGTCTTTCCCGGCATAGCGGGTACAAAGCGGGTTTTGATAACTGTCGTGCATGTCTCCCTCCATTCCCGCTCAGGTTCCGCTTGCGCCGTAGT
>CADADE010000012.1 GCA_902786615.1 Oscillospiraceae bacterium | reverse complement strand
CGAGGTCATCGGCTCCGGCGGCAAGGTCATCCAGAAGATCACCGCCGACACCGGCTGCAAGATCGACATCAGCGACGACGGCACCATCTTCATCGCCTCCTCCGATATTGAGGCCTGCCGTGCCGCCCGCAAGACCATCGAGGACATCTGCTTCGAGCCCGAGGTCGGCGCGCTGTACTACGGCAAGGTCAGCAATGTCCGCTCCGACTTTGGCGCGTGGGTCGAGCTGGCCCCCGGCAAGGACGGCCTTGTGAAGATCAAGGACCTGGAGTTTAAACGCACCGAGAAGGTCGAGGACGTGCTCAAGCCCGGCGACATGACCTGGGTCAAGGTCATGAACATCGGCCCCAGGGGCATCGACCTCAGCCGCAAGGACGCCCTGCGCGAGCGCGGCGAAGCCTGATATAAAAATCCCGTGAACTATTTCACGGGATTTTTTATAAGAAGAAAGGAGAATACAAGTGCTTTCCTTTGCCTCTGATTATACCGAGGGGGCGCATCCGAAGGTGCTGCGGCGCCTGATGGAGCGCAACCTTGTCACCCTGCCGGGCTACGGCCTGGACGAGGATACCGAAGCCGCCAAGACAAAGCTCCGCGCCGCCTGCGGGCGGGACGATCTGCAGATCTGCTTTCTCACCGGCGGCACCCAGACCAACCGCATCGCCATTTCCAGCACCCTGCGCGCCTATGAGGGCGTGGTCTGCGCTGACACGGGCCACATCGCGACCCACGAGTCCGGGGCCATCGAGCACAGCGGCCACAAGGTCATCGCCCTGCCCGGCACGGACGGCAAGCTACCGGCCGAGACGCTGCACGCGTACATGGAGGCGTACCTCGCCGACGAGACCGCGGAGCACATCGCCCGCCCCGGCATGGTCTACATCTCCCACCCCACGGAGTACGGCACCCTGTACACGAAGGCGGAGCTCAAAGCCCTGTACGATACCTGCCGGGAGTACGCCCTGCCCCTGTATCTCGACGGAGCGCGGCTCGGCTACGGGCTGATGAGTCCGAAGTCGGACATGACGCTGCGGGATATCTGCGAGCTTACGGATATTTTCTACATCGGCGGCACCAAGGTCGGCGCCCTCTGCGGCGAGGCGCTGGTCTACACCAAAGGCAGCATGCCGCCGCACTTCATGGCGATCATCAAGCAGCAGGGCGCCCTGCTTGCCAAAACGCGCGTGGTGAGCCAGCAGTTTGACGCCCTCTTTACCGACGGGCTTTACTGGGAGATCGGCCGCCACGCCATCGATATGGCCATGCGCCTGAAGGCGATGTTCCTGAAAAAAGGCTACCCCCTCTTTCTGGACTCCCCCACCAACCAGCAGTTTTTCATTCTGACGGACGAGCAGCTTGAACGCCTCCGGCGCGACGTTGCCTTCAGTCTCTGGCAGCCCCTCGGGGACGGGCGCAGCGCCTGCCGCTTCGTCACGAGCTGGGCCACGACCGCAGAACAGCTCGCGGCCTTGGAACGGCTCTTATAAGTCTTCGCGGCATGCTTGCGCACAGCCCGGAAACGTGGTAAGATAAGCGCCGATAAAAATTAAGCAAGGGGTTTCCCCCTGCTTTCTCCGAAGGAGACACAACACCATGAACTATCAGCAAGCGCTGGCCTATCTGAATAACGTCGAACACTACGGCTCCAAGCCGGGCCTCTCGCGCGTCGGAGAGCTGCTGGAAAAGCTGGGTAGTCCCCAGAAGGGGCTGCGCTTTATCCATATTGCGGGCACCAACGGCAAGGGCAGCTGCGCGGCCATGACCGCCTCCATCCTCAAGGCGGCGGGCTATAAGACGGGGCTTTTCACCTCCCCCTACCTCTACCGCTTCAACGAGCGCATGCAGATTAACGGCAAGCAGATCGACGACGAGGTGCTGGCGGAGCTTGTCACCCGCGTGGAGCCGATCGCCGAGGCTATGGACGACCACCCCACGGTCTTTGAGCTCATGACCGCGACGGCCCTGCTCTGGTACAGGGAGGAGAACTGCGACGCCGTGGTGCTCGAGGTGGGTCTCGGCGGTCGCTTTGACGCCACCAACATCATCGACGCGCCTGAGGCCGCCGTCATCATGAACATCGGCCTTGACCACACCGAGATCCTCGGCGACACGCCGGAGCAGATCGCCTTTGAGAAGGCGGGCATCCTCAAGCCCGGCACGGAGGCGGTGCTCTTTCAGCAGGGCGAGGGCGTCACGAACGTGGTGCGGCAGCGCTGCGAGGAGCTGGGCGTGCCGCTGCATATTCCGGACTTCTCCCGGATCCGCAGCGAGTTTGACTCCATCTACGGCCAGAGCTTTACTTACAAGGGCGAACACTACGCCCTGCCGCTGCTGGGCCCCCACCAGCTCAAAAACGCGGCCACGGTGCTCGAGCTGGTGGAGGTCCTGCGTCAAAAGGGCTGGAAGCTTGAGCAGGGCGACGTGGAGCACGGGCTTTACGCGGTGCACTGGCCCGGCCGCTTTGAGCTTTTGCACGAGGAGCCGCTCTTTGTCGTGGACGGGGGGCACAATCCCCAGTGCGCCGAGACCGTGGCGGAGAACCTGAATCGCTACTTCCCCGACAAGCGGCGCATCGTGCTGCTGGGCGTCCTGCGGGACAAGGATTACCCCGGCCTCACGGACATTCTGGATCGCGTCGCCGACGAGTATGTCTGCATCACCCCGTCGAGTCCCCGCGCCCTTCCGGCCAAGGAGCTCGCCGCCCATCTCAGCCGCTATAACAAGCCCGTCTCCGTCTGCGACAGCATCAAGGACGGCGTGAGCCGCGCCCTGGACCGCTCGGACGAGAACAGCGTCGTCTGCGCGGTAGGCTCGCTCTACTCGGTGGGTGAGATCCGTGCCTGCTTCGAGCGGTACGAATGATAAAGACCCGTAGAAATGCCGGGAGGGCGGAACGATCGTTCCGCCCTCCCGGCATTTCTGTTTCGATCAGTAGTTGAAGGTATGCGGCAGAAGCTCGGAGAGCTTGTAGCTCACATAGCGGTCGCCGGCCTTGGCGCACAGCACCTCCATATCCGGCGAAAACTCGGCCAGGAACTGTCGGCACGCGCCGCAGGGGGTGCACCAGTTTTCGCTGTCGGCATAGATGGCGATGCGGCGAAAGTCCCGCTGCCCCTCGCTGACCGCCTTGCAGCAGGCGGTGCGCTCGGCGCAGATGGTGCTGCCGAGGGCCGCGTTCTCCACGTTGCAGCCGGTGAAAACCGTGCCGTCCATGCATTCGAGCGCCGCACCCACGGCGAAGCGGGAATAGGGGACGTAGGCGTTCAGAGACGCCGCCTTTGCCTTCGACAGGAGTTCTCTGTCAGTCATGTTCTTTCCTCCCTTTATTCATCTAATAGGATTTCCCAGTGCTGGAAGTCGTACAGGGGATTGCCGATGTTGGGGTTGAGGCCGCGGATCACGCCCCGGTGGACAATGAGCTGCTGGCTCTCAAAGCCGATGGAAATGAGCGCGCCGTTGGTGTTGATGTAGTCGCAAAGCTGCCGGAACACAGCGGAGCGCTGCGGGGCCGCGCAGGAGAGATAGTTGTTGATCATCGCCACATAGCCCGTGTCGATGCTGCGGGAGTAGTTGAGCTCGCTGTCCGGATCGAGAAGCTCCGTGAGGTCGAAGTTGTTGCGCAGCTTCACCTCGCCGTAGTACATATCGAAGTCCCCCTCCTCCAGGGCGGTGAGGTACTCGCCCCAGGTGAGTTCGCGCACCGTGACCTTGAGGCCGATGGAGGCCATATCCTCGGCAAAGCGGCGGGCCACGCCGGTCTTGGCGCTGGAATCGGAGCAGACGATGAAATTCACGTCGATGTCCTGGGCGGTGCCGGACATGTATTCCAGCATCCCGTCGTCGTCATAGTCGCGGATGCCCGCGTTTTCCAGCACGATGCGGCAGGTGTCCAGGTTATAGGCGAGGGCCGAGGCATATTCCGCCGGGTAGTCGGCGCAGGCCGGGTGCATGGGGACGGCGGCGGCCACGGCGTTGCCGTGCATGAGGTTTGCGGCGAAGTTCTGCCGGTCGAAGGCATAGAGCATGGCCTGCCGGAAGCCACTGTAGCGGCCGATGAGCCCCTCCTCATTGAACATAATGTAGTGGAGATTGGTGGTGTTGAAGTTTCGGATCTCGTTGGAGGAGGAGTAGCCGATGTTGGTGTAGGAGGAGGGGTCGTTTGTGACCGCGTCGATGACGCCGTCCTCAAAGTTGGAGAGGATCTCGTCGGCGGTGGAATAGCTCACCAGATGGATGGTCTTGATGGGCAGATCCTCATAGCCGGGGTAGCCCTCATAGGCGACAAGGGCCTTGCCGTACTCGCCGTAGTCATAGGGGCCGGAGCCCATGGGGGGCTTGTCGTCCATGGTGCCGGACTTGATGATGGGGATGTTCAGGAGCTTGGCGAACTGGGTGTCCCCGATGCCGAGGGTGACATAGAAGTGGTTCTCGTCATAGCCGGAGCCCTGATAGCTGGAAAAGCGCCCGCGGAAGCGGTCCTGGGTGGCGACGGCGCGCTCCAGGGAATAGCGGATGTCCGCGCCGGTGACGGGAGTGCCGTCATGGAAGACATGGCCCTGCTCGATATTGAAGATCCAGTAGGTGGCGTCGTCGTTGGGCATGCCCTCGTCCAGCACGTTTGGGATGACGTTGAAGTTGTCGTCGAGCTCCACCATGTTCTCGTACACCAGATCGCACAGGAGCTGGTTGGAGTGGTTGGTGGCGAGGATGGGATTCAGGCTGAAATCCTCGTTATAGTTCAGGGAGAAGTAATTGTCGGCGGCACGGGCGCGGGTCACGTCTTTGCCCTTGGTGGACTCGGGGATCAGGGAGGCCGGGTCGGACGCGGCGTTGCCCCCGCAGGCCGAGAGCAGCAGCATGACCGCCGCGAGCAGCAGGCACAGAAGCTTTTTCTTCATTTTCTTTCCTCAGAGCATGATGACGGAGGCCTGGATGCCCCGCCGCCCCTTGGTGTAGCGGTGGGACCAGTACTTGTCGTGGCTGCAGAAGGTGCACTCCGGGGAAATGTCGATCTGCCCCTCCGGCACGCCGAGCTGCATGAGCCGTCTCGCGTTTGCGCCCTTGAGATCGACCATGGTCTTCCCGTCCGCCCGGCGGCGGAAAAGCCCCGCCGTGTCGCCCCGGAGCCAGGCGTCGACGGCGGCGGGCACATCGTCGTCCGTCTCAAAGCAGCACGGCCCGATGGCGGGGCCGACGGCGGCGCGCAGGTCAGAAATCTCCGCCCCGAGCGCGCACATGGCCTCGACGGCGTTTCCCAGAATGTCCGTCGCGGCGCTGCGCCAGCCGCAGTGCACGGCCCCCGCGGCGCGGTTCTTTGCGTCCCAGAGCAGCACCGGCACGCAGTCGGCGCTGAAGCAGAAGAGGGGCAATCCGATTGAAGCCGTCACGATGCCGTCGGCCTCATAGGGGACGGGCGCGAGGCAGGGGTGCCGATCCGCCGCCGTGACGGTGCGCACCACGTTTTGATGCACCTGCCGCGTCACGCACGCGCTGTTTTCATCCACGCCGAAGAGGGCGCAGACCCGGCGGTAGTTCTCCCGCACGGCGCTGTCGTCGTCCCCGCGGCCGGAGCCGAGATTGAGCGTGGCGAACACACCCCCGCTCACCCCGCCGAAGCGGGTGGTGAAGGCGTGCTTCGCCCCGACCACGTCCGAGCGCATATAGATCAGGCCGTTTTGGTTTTCTTCAATGAACATGTTGTATCCTTACTTCTCGTTCCTGCCGCAGCATTCCTTATACTTGAGCCTTCTGCTGCCGTCGGGCTTCATCTTGCCGCAGGGGCAGGGATCGTTGCGGCCGGGCTTGGGGATCTTCTTCACGGGCTGCTTCTTGACCGGCTCGCCGCCGGCGTTCGCGGCGACGTTTTTGGCGACGGCCTTGCGCTCGATGGGCGTCTCGCGGCGGATGCGCACGGTGTAGAGGCGGCGCACGGTCTCCTCGCGGATGCCGTGGACCATGGCCTCGAACATGTCAAAGCCCTCCTGCTTGTAGGCGTCGATGGGCTTCGTGGAGCCGTAGCCGCGCAGACCGATGCCGCGCTTGAGTTCGTCCATGGCGTCGATGTGATCCATCCAGTATTCGTCCACCACGCGCAGCATGATCACGCGCTCCAGCTCGCGCATCATGGGGGCGCCGTTCGGCGCGAGGCCGAAGGCCTCCTCGCGCGCGGCGTAGGCCTTTTCGGCCAGCTCCTGTACGGCTTCACTGAGCCTGTCGGGCTTCACCGAACCGCCGAAAGCGTCGAGCTTAAAGAAGCCGCGGGGCATGAAGAGCTTTTCAAAGGGCTGCAGGGCGTCATCCAGCTGCTGCTGGCTCTCGCAGACGGAGCCCGTGAGACCGTCGGAGACGGTGGAGGAGATAAACTCGGAGATCATGCCCATGATCTGGCCGTGGATGTCCTCTCCGTCGAGGACCTTGCGGCGCTCGCCGTAGATGATCTCGCGCTGCTTGTTCATGACGTCGTCGTACTCCAGCACGGATTTACGGGTCTGGAAGTTGCGGCTTTCCACGGTCTTCTGCGCCTGCTCGATCGCGCCGGAGAGCATCTTGGCGTCAAGCGGGGTGTCGTCGTCGACCTTGAGGGCTTCCATCATGTTCATGACGCGCTCGGAGCCGAAAAGACGCATGACGTCGTCCGTCATGGCAAGGTAGAAGCGGCTCTCGCCGGGGTCGCCCTGACGGCCTGCGCGGCCGCGGAGCTGGTTGTCGATACGCCGCGACTCGTGCCGCTCGGTGCCGAGAATGAAGAGGCCGCCCGCCGCGCGCACCTTTTCGGCCTCGGCGTCGGTGTCCTTCTTGTGTGCCTCCATCCGCTCGCGGAACATTTGGCGCGCGGCGAGGATGTTCTCGTCCTCGGTCTCGGCGTAGCCGGTGGCCTCGGCGATCACGTCCTCCTCAAAGCCGGCCTTGCGGAGATCGGCCTTGGACAGAAATTCCGCGTTGCCGCCGAGGGTGATGTCCGTGCCGCGGCCCGCCATGTTGGTGGCGATGGTGACGGCGCCGAGCTTACCCGCCTGGGCGACGATCTCGGCCTCCTTCTCGTGGTACTTGGCGTTCAGCACCGTATGGGGAACGCCCCTTCTCTTTAAGAGCGAGGAGATGTATTCGCTTTTTTCAATGGACACGGTGCCCACCAGCACGGGCTGGCCCTTCTCGTGGCACTGCACGATCTGCTCCACGATGGCGCGGTTTTTGCCGCTGTCGTTTTTGAACACCACGTCCGGGTGATCCACGCGGATGACGGGCTTGTTGGTGGGGATTTCAATGATGTCCAGCTTATAGATGGCGCCGAATTCCTCCGCCTCGGTGGCGGCGGTGCCGGTCATACCGGAGAGCTTGCCGTACAGGCGGAAGTAGTTCTGGAAGGTGATGGTGGCCAGCGTCTTGTTCTCCTGCTGCACATCCACATGCTCCTTGGCCTCGATGGCCTGATGCAGCCCCTCGGAATAGCGCCGGCCCAGCATGAGGCGGCCGGTGAACTCATCGACGATGATGATCTCGCCGTCCTTGACGATGTAGTCGATGTCCCGCTTCATGATGCCGTGAGCCTTGAGGGCCTGGTTGATATGGTGGGAGAGAGTGGCGTTTTCCATGTCCGCGAGGTTTTCAAGCCCGAACGCCCGCTCGGCCTTGGCGATGCCGCGGGCGGTGAGGGTCGCGCTGCGGGCCTTCTCGTCCACCACGTAGTCGGCGTCAAGCTCCTCGCTCTCCTCCTCCTTCTCGTCGACGGAGGCGTAGACCACCTTTTTGAGGCGTGAGACAAAGTCGTCCGCCTGGCGGTAGAGATCGGTGCTCTCGTCGCCCTGGCCGGAGATAATGAGGGGGGTGCGCGCCTCGTCGATGAGGATGGAGTCCACCTCGTCCACGATGGCGAAGGCATGGCCGCGCTGGACCATGTCGGCTTTATACAGGGCCATGTTGTCGCGCAGGTAGTCAAAGCCCATCTCGTTGTTGGTGCCGTAGGTGATGTCGCAGGCATACGCCTCGCGCCGCTGGTTGTTGTCCAGATCATGGACGATGAGGCCAACCGTAAGGCCGAGGAAGCGGTGCACCTTGCCCATCCACTCGCTGTCGCGGCGGGCGAGGTAGTCGTTGACGGTGACGATATGTACCCCCTCGCCGGTCAGGGCGTTGAGGTAGGCGGGCAGCACGGCGACCAGGGTTTTGCCTTCGCCGGTCTTCATCTCGGCAATGCGGCCCTGGTGCAGGACGATGCCGCCGATGAGCTGGACCCGGAAGGGGCGCATGCCCAGCACGCGCCAGCTTGCCTCGCGCGCGACCGCAAAGGCCTCGGGCAGCAGCTCGTCAAGCGTTTCGCCGTTCTGATAGCGGGCTTTGAATTCGTCGGTCTTGGCACGGAGCTGCTCGTCGGTGAGCGCGGCGGTCTCGTCCGCGAGCGCCTCGATCTTATCCGCGATGGGCTTGATGCGCTTGAGCTCCCGGTCGGAGTAGGTGCCGAATAATTTGTCAAACAGTCCCATTTATATCTTAACCTTTCTCAAAGAGTTGCGTTCTTTTCAAACTGATTCAGCTTGTACTATAGCACAAGAATGTGAATAAAAAAAGTCTAAATCTGTCATCTTGTCCTTTGGGGGGTCTTGTGATAAAATACGGATTTGTGAATTGTTTTTTTGGGGGAGAGAGAACATGTACCGTATCGGCTTTGACAACGACAAATACCTCAAGCTCCAGTCCCAGAACATCCGCGACCGCATCGGCAAATTCGGCGGCAAGCTGTATCTGGAATTCGGCGGCAAGCTCTTTGACGACTTTCACGCCGCGCGCGTGCTGCCGGGCTTCAAGCCGGACAGCAAGGTGCGCATGCTCCTGGAAATGAAGGACGAGGCGGAAATCGTCATCTGCATCTCCGCCGACGACATTGAGCGCTCCAAGCGCCGGGGCGATCTCGGCATCACCTATGAGGACGACACCCTCCGCCTCATCGACGCTTTCCGGGGCATTGGGCTTTACATCGGCTCCGTGGTCATCACCCACTACCGCGGCCAGGCCATTGCCGACGCCTTCCGCAAGCGGCTGGAGGCGCTGGAGATCCGCACGTACCTGCACTACATCATCCCCGACTACCCGGCAAACGTGCCGCTCATCGTCTCGGAGGAGGGCTTTGGGAAGAACGACTACATTGAGACCGAGCGCAGCCTCGTCGTCGTCACGGCCCCCGGCCCCGGCAGCGGCAAGATGGCCACCTGTCTCAGCCAGCTCTACCATGAACACAAGCGCGGCGTCAGCGCGGGCTACGCCAAGTTTGAGACCTTCCCCGTGTGGAACCTGCCCCTCAAGCACCCGGTGAACCTCGCCTATGAGGCCGCGACGGCGGATCTGGACGACGTGAACATGATCGACCCCTACCACCTCGAGGCCTACGGCGAGACTACCGTGAACTATAACCGCGACGTGGAGATCTACCCCGTGCTGGAAGCAATCTTCAAATCCATCTACGGCGGGAGCCCCTACAAGAGTCCGACGGACATGGGCGTGAACATGGTGGGCTTCTGCATCTCGGACGACGAGGCCTGCAAAGAGGCCTCCAAACAGGAGATCATCCGCCGCTGGTACGCCGCCGCCGTGAACGCCCGCAAGGGCCTGAGCGAGCAGAGCGAAATGCGCAAGATCGAGCTGATCATGAACTCGCTCGGCATCTCCTCGGCCGACCGCCCCGTGGTCAGGGCGGCGCTCGACAAGGCCGAGGCGACCGGCGGCCCCGCCGTCGCCATTGAACTGAACGACGGGCGCATCGTGACGGGCAAGACCACGTCCCTGCTCGGCGCGTCCTCCGCGGCGCTCATCAATGCCCTCAAGGCCCTCGCGGGCATCGACAAAAAGCTCCCGCTCATCGCGCCGGGCGTCATCAAGCCCATCCAGCACTTGAAGGTGGAGCATCTCGGCAACCATAACCCCCGCCTGCACACGGACGAGCTGCTCATCGCCCTCACCATCTGCGCCGTCACGAATCCCATGGCCGATCTCGCCATCGACCAGCTGGCCAAGCTCAAGGGCGCGGAGGCCCACTCCACGGTCATTCTCTCCCACGTGGACGAGGATCTCTTCAAAAAGCTCGGCGTGAACATCAGCTTCGAGCCGAAATACCAGGCCAAAAAGCTGTATCACAAGTGAAGAGTGCGCTTTACCTCCCTTTGGAAAAAGGGAGGGGGACCGCTTGCGGTGGAGGGATCGATCCCTCAGTCAGCTTCGCTGACAGCTCCCTTTCGCAAAGGGAGCCAGGTTCTTGGAAAACGCCCGGCCCTGCCGGAGAAAGAGAAGGAAGACAAACGTGAAAAAAGGAAGAACGATCGCGCTGCTGCCGATTCTGGTGTTCCTGGTGCTGTATCTGGGCCTCGGCCTGCTGTTTGAGTACGGGATGAAGATCCCCATGGGCTTTTACAACATTCCCATCGTGGTGGTGTTCCTGATCGCGCTGCTGGTGGCCTGCCTGCAGAACCGGGAGCTCAGCTTCGACAAAAAGCTCGAACTCATGGGGCGCGGCATCGGCGACAAGAACATCGTCACCATGATCCTCATTTTCATGTCCGCGGGCATCTTTGTCGGCGTCGTCGGCCGCAGCAGCGCCGAGAGCGTGGCCTACTTCATGCTCTCCGTCATCCCCGCCCGCTTTGCCGTGGCGGTGCTGTTTGTGGTGAGCTGCTTTGTCTCCACCGCGATGGGCACCTCCGTCGGCACCATCACGCTCATCACCCCCATCGCCGTCGCGGTTTCGACCGCCTCCGGGGTGTCGCTGCCGCTGTGCATTGCCTCCGTCATGGGCGGGGCCATGTTCGGCGACAACCTCTCCTTTATCTCCGACACCACCATTGCGGCCTGCCAGGGCCAGGGCTGCGAGATGAAGGACAAGTTCCGTGAAAACTTCGCCATCGCGCTCCCCGCGGCGATTTTGACGCTGGTGCTGATCCTGGTCATCAGCCTCAGAAGCGAGATCGCCCCGATGGAGCTGCCGGATTATAACCTCATCCAGATCATCCCCTACGTGCTGGTGCTCGCGGGCGGCATCATCGGCATCAACGTCTTTGTGGTGCTGCTTATCGGCATTGTCTCCGGCTCCGTCATCATGCTTGCGACCGGGGCGATCCCCGCGACGTCGCTGCTCGCCTCCATGGGCGCGGGCGCGGCCGGGATGTTCGAGACGACCATGGTCGCCATTCTCGTCTCCGCCATCTGCGCGCTCATCCGCGAGTACGGCGGCTTCGACGCCCTGCTCTACGGCATACAGAAGGTCTTTCGCGGCAAGAAGGGCGGCCAGCTCGGCATGGGTCTGCTGGTCGGCGCGATGGACATCGCCACGGCGAACAACACCGTCGCCATCGTCATGGCAAACCCCATCGCCGCCCAGATGGCGCAGAACTACGGCATCTCCAGGCGCAAGACCGCGTCCCTGCTCGATACCTTCTCCTGTGTCTTCCAGGGCGTGATCCCCTATGGCGCGCAGATGCTGGTAGCCATCTCCGCGGCAAACGAGCTGGGCCAGAGCGTCTCCGCCTTCCAGATCATCCCGAATCTCTTCTATCCCTTCCTGCTTCTGCTCAGCTCCCTGGTGTTCATCTACATCATCCCGGAGAAGAAAAAATAAGCGCGCAAAAGACGGTCGAATCCGCACGGATTCGACCGTCTTTTTATTCAATATCCCGCACATATACCGTCCCGTCGCGCACGCAGAAGCGCACCGTGAGCCCGGCGAAGTCCATCGCGTACACGCGCGCCGGGTCATGCTGGTAGCGGGGGCGGGGATCGTTTGCCAGCACACCCCGGAGCGCCTCGCGCTTTCTTTCCGGGACGCGCGCCTCAAGCTGCGCCGGGATCTCCACCCGGAGCGTCTCCCCCGCGTCCGGGGCAAAGCCGCCCCGCGCCTCCGGCCTGCAGTCGGCGTAGGGGATGTAGGGCTTGACGTCAAAGATGGGCGTGCCGTCCATGAGGTCGGCCCCCCGCACAAGCAGCACCGTGCCGAGGCCGGGGCGCTCCTCGGCGCGCACAAGCTCCACGCAGCTCAGCCCCAGGGAGTTGGGCCGAAAGGGGGAGCGGGTGGCGAAGACCCCCATGCGCGCGTTGCCCCCGAGGCGCGGCGGGCGCACCGTGGGGGAAAAGCCCTCCGTCCGCGCTTCGGAAAACTGCCAGATCAGCCAGAGGTGGCTGAAACCCTCAATCCCGCGCAGGGCCTCCGTTTCGCGGTACTCTGGTTCAAAGACGATCATGCTCTCCAGCGCCGGCACCACGCCCGCCTGGCGCGGGATGCCGAATTTTGCGGGAAAGTCGCTTTTCATATGGGCAATGGGGCGTATCTCGGCCATGGTCGCTCCTTTCTTTTTATCAGCGCTTGACGAAGCAGCGGGAAATCCGTATAATCAGCTCGGGTGCTGCCACAACGGTAGGCGGTGAAGCTCCTCCATTCCCGGAGGGGTGACTTCTGCCCCTCCGAAAGGAGGGGTGATGCGTATGCAGATTACATTATCGGAGCTGTTTCAGTTCTGCATGGTGATTATCGGTATCATCGGCCTGGTCATGCAGGCAAAAAAGAAGTAACCGCCGTTCACCTTCCACAGTCACGGCGATTACTTTGCCAATACTGAGGGGCTGAGCCGTTTACCGGCAGCACCTTTTTATGTTTCTATTATATCGCCTTCCCCGTTTTCTTGTCAAGCGCTGTTTGCCCGGAATGCTCCGGGCATTTTTGCTGCCCGGATTTGTGCGGCTTATCCCAGCACGCTCAGGGCGCTGAAGGAGACGGCGTTGATGAGCATGTGGAAAAAGATGCTGCCCCAGATGGAATTGCAGCGCTCATAGCAGCGCGCCAGCAGCAGGGACGCCGGGATGTACTGGAGCAGAAAGGCCCAGTTCATAGGGTCGAGCACGGCGTAGGGCGCCACATGGTAGAGCGAGAAGCACAAGGCCGAGACGAGATAGGCTGCGACGCGGTTTTTTCGCCGCAGCAGGCCGAAGATCCCCGCGCGGAACATCATCTCCTCCACCACCGGGGCGAGAAAGATGACCGCCGCCTTCACAGCGCGCATGTCCAGCGCCGCCGTCTCCATGACGGCGGCGTTGTTGGGGTTTTCCGCCTCCGGCAGCAGCAGGAACAAGAGCCCCAGCAGGAAGTTGAAGCAGAGCATCAGGAGATAGGAGCGCAGGATCTCCCGGACGCAGGGGAAGGGCGCGTCGATGAATGCGTCGAAATCCTTTCGCAGAAAGCGGAAGGCGGCAAGCACCATGAACACGAAGCCCGTGAGATAATACAGCAGATCCGCCATGGGAAGCGGCACAAGCTCCTTCTCGGCGAGCAGGCCGAAGCCGAACTGCAAAAGCAGCAGATGAATCGGCAGATAGCCCAGCACCAGGATCGCCTCGAACTTTTTCAGGGCGCTGGTAAACGGCCGCGGCCAGATTTTTTCAGCTTCCATCACGCCCTCGCTTTCTTCTGCAGGGAGTAGAGCAGATTCATGGCCTCGATGGGCGTGAGGGTGTTGAGATCCGTGTCCTGCAGGATGCGCCGCACCTCGTCGCTGCCGACGTCGGCAAGGCTCATCTGCCCGGATTCCGCGCGCGCGGCGGGCAGGACGGCGACGGGCCCCTCGCTCTCCAGCTCCTTGAGATAGCCCTTGGCCTTGGTGATGAGGCTGTCCGGCAGGCCGGCGAGCTTTGCCACCTCGATGCCGTAGCTGTCGTCGGCGGCGCCGGGGACGATTTTGCGGAGAAAGACCAGGTCTCCCCCCTGCTTTTTGGCGGTGATGTTATAGTTGCGCACGCCCTGAAGCTCCCCCTCGAGGGCGGAGAGCTCATGATAGTGGGTGGCGAACATGGTCTTGGCCCCAAGCCTGCGCTTGTCCGCGCAGAATTCCAGCACGGCTCTCGCGATCGCCATGCCGTCAAAGGTGGAGGTGCCGCGCCCGATCTCGTCGAGGATCAGCAGCGACTGGGCCGTGGCGTGCTTTAGGATGGCGGCTGTCTCGCTCATCTCCACCATGAAGGTGGACTGGCCGGAGGCCAGATCGTCCGACGCGCCGATGCGCGTGAAGACCCGGTCCACGATGCCGACGAGGGCAGACTTTGCCGGGACGAAGGAGCCCATCTGCGCCATCAGTACGATCAGGGCCGTCTGGCGCATATAGGTGGATTTGCCCGCCATGTTGGGGCCCGTCACGATGGCGACGCGGTCGTCCTGATCGTTCAGGAAGGTGTCGTTCGGGACAAAAAGCACGTCCTTCATGCTCTGCTCCACCACGGGATGGCGGCCCTGGACAATGTGCAGGGTGCGGGAGGTGTCGATTTCGGGGCAGGTGTAGTTGTTTCTCACGGCGACCTCCGCGAGAGAGCAGAGGGCGTCGAGCCGTGCCACCGCGTCGGCGGCGGCCTGCACCCGGTCCACCTTTGCCGCGACGCTGTCGCGCACCTCGCAGAAGTAGCGGTATTCGAGGTCGTTGATGCGGTCCTTCGCGGTGAGCAGGGTGTTTTCCAGCTCCTTGAGCTCCTGGGTGAAGTAGCGCTCGTTGGAGACCAAGGTTTGCTTGCGGATATAGTCCTCCGGCACGTTTTCGAGCCCCGCGGACTTCGGCACGTCGATATAATAGCCGAAGACCTTGTTGTAGCCGACCTTCAGCTTTTTGATGCCGGTGCGCTCCCGCTCCCGGGCCTCCAGCTCCTGCACCAGCTTCGCCCCGTTGTCGCGCACATTGCGGAGCTTGTCCACCTCCTCGGAGTAGCCGGGGCGGAGGATGCCGCCCTCGCGCACGGAGAAGGGCGGCTCGTCGCAGATGGCGCGGTCGATCTCAAAGCGCAGATCCTCCAGCGCGTCCATCGCGCCGATGTCCCTGAGCTCAAGGCATTTGAAATCCTGCAGCAGCGTCTTGATCTGCGGCAGGGCGGCGGCGGAGAGAGCCAGGGCGCGCAGATCGCGCCCGCCCGCCGTGCCGTAGACGGCGCGGCCCACGAGGCGCTGCATGTCCCCGATGCCGCGCAGCGTCTCGCGCAGCTCCGCGCGCTTTACGTTGTCCTTTGTGAGCTCTGCTACCGCGTTAAGGCGGCGGCGGATCGCCACGGCGGAGAGCAGGGGCCGCTCCACCCAGGCGCGCAGGAGCCTGCCGCCCATGGGCGTTCTCGTACGGTCGAGCACCCAGAGAAGGCTGCCCTTTTTCTCCCCGCTGCGCAGCGATTCCGTGAGCTCCAGATTGCGCCGCGTCACGTAGTCGAGCTCCATGAAGCGCCCGCCGAAGAACACGTCGAGGCGGCGGATGTGGCTGAGGTCGAATTTCTGCGTGCGCTGGATGTACTCGAGCAGCGCCCCAGCGGCGCAGACCGCCCCCGGCTGATCGCCGAGACCCGCCGCGTCAATGTCCGAAAAGCCGAAGCGCTCGCACACGCGCGCAGCGGCGGGCATGTATTCAAAGCTGTCGCCGCCCTCCTCGGGCATGGCGGCGAGCTTTTTGGTCACGAAGTCCCAGATCTCCCGCTGCTCCTTCGCGCCGGGGGACAAAAGCGCCTCGCGCGGGGAGAAGCGGCCGAGCTCGTTGATGAGATGCGACACCGCGTCGTTTTCAAAGGCGGCGCAGCAGAATTCGCCCGTGGACACGTCGCAGAAGGCGACGCCCCCCTCGCGCCCCGCGAGGTACACGGCGGCGAGGTAGTTGGACTTTCCCTCCTCGAGCATGGAGCTCTCCGTCACGGTGCCGGGGGTGATGATGCGGATCACGTCCCGCTTGACGAGTCCCTTGGCAAGCGCCGGATCCTCGGTCTGCTCGCAGATGGCGACCTTGTAGCCCTTGGCGATGAGGCGGGCGATATAGGCCTCGGCGCTGTGGTAGGGCACGCCGCACATGGGGGTGCGCTCGTCCGGGTCCTCCACGTTCCGATCCCGCGTGGTGAGGGTGAGATCCAGCTCGCGCGAGGCGGTCTTCGCGTCCTCGTCGAACATCTCATAAAAATCCCCGAGGCGGAAGAAGAGCAGGCAGTCCGAGTACTGCTGCTTGATCTCCTGATACTGCCGCTTCATGGGAGTCAATTCGGGCATAGTGGTTTCCTCTTTCTGTTGGATTTACCTCCCTTTTGAAAAAGGAGGCGTGTGCGTTTATTCCTGGACTTCCCCGTACAGCGCCCAGGTGTTACTCGCGGTGATCTTCACGTCGATGAACTGCCCGATCAGGCTCTTGTCGCCGCGCAGGTGAACAAGCCGCCCGCCGTTTGTGCGGGAGGAGAGGTTGTATTCCTCCCGGCCCGTCTCGCCGTCGACGAGGACGCGGACGATCCTGCCCTCGTACTCCCTGTGCTTTTCGCCGGAGATGCGATTGGCAAGCTCGGTCAACTGATCAAAGTGTACCTGCTTCTGCTCCCTGGTGTAGGGGTCGGGCATGGTCGCCGCCGGGGTGCCGACGCGCTTGGAATAGATGAAGGTGAACATGGCGTCGAAGCGGACCTCCTCGCAGAGCGACAGCGTCTCGGCAAAGTCCTCCTCCGTCTCGTCGGGAAAGCCCACGATGATGTCGGTGGTGATGACAAGATCGGGCATATAACGGCGCGCGACGGCCACTTCCTCGAGGTACTTCGCCCGGTCATAGTGGCGGTTCATGCGCTTGAGGACGCGGTCGCTGCCGGACTGCACGGGCAGATGGATATGGTGGGCGCATTTTTTGCACTCCGCCATGGTCTTAAAGAGCTTTTCGGTGGCGTCCTTTGGGTGGCTCGTCATAAAGCGGATGAGAAAGTCGCCGGGGATGTCGTTGATCTGTCGGATGAGATCGGCAAAGTCCACCCCGCAGTCGAGATCCTTGCCGTAGGAATTGACGTTCTGGCCGAGAAGCGTGATGTCCTTATAGCCCGCCGCGACAAGCTGCCGCGCCTCCGCCACCACGTCCTCGGGGCGGCGGGATCTCTCGCGCCCGCGCACATAGGGCACGATGCAGTAGGTGCAGAAGTTGTTGCAGCCATACATGATGGAAAGCCACGCCTTGACCTTCCCGTCGCGCCGCAGGGGGATGCCCTCGGCCACGGCCTCAGTTTTGTCGATGGCGAAGACGCGCCTGTGCTTTTCCATCACCGCTCTGAGAAGCTCCGGAAAGCGCCAGAGCTCGTGCGGGCCGAAGACCAGATCCACCACGGGGTAGGAGTGCTTGATTTTGTCGGCCATATGCTCCTGCTGCACCATGCAGCCGCAGACCGCGACGATCTGCCCCGGGCGGGCCTTTTTTGCGTGGGTCAGCGCGCCGACGTTTCCGAGCACGCGCATCTCGGCATGCTCGCGCACGGCGCAGGTGTTGATGACCACCACGTCCGCCTGAAACTCGTCCATCGTAAAGCCGTAGCCCATCTCGGCAAGGTAGCCGCGTATTTTTTCACTGTCGGCCTCGTTCTGCTGGCAGCCGTAGGTGTCCACCATGGCAAGCGGCCTCTGCCCGTCCGCGGTGACGCGCTCGAAGATTTCGGCGCAGATTGCCCGCTGGGCTTCTATTTTTTCACTGTCAATGACTTTTCTCTCGATCGGCATGGGGGGTTCTCCTTGTTTTTCTGCTCATAAAATCCAATATCATCAAATGCCTCAGCATTTTATTTTAACATATAGACTATAGAAGTTTCAACTGAAAACCTGTATAATAAAATAAACATTGACCTCCCTTTGGAAAAAGGGAGGTGGCCCGAACGGGCCGGAGGGATCGAATGCCCCGTCTTTCGCCCGGTTCTGTCAAAGCTTCGCGCAGGACGGTCGATCCCTCAGTCACCAGTGAGCGCACCGGTGACAGCTCTCTTTCACAAAGGGAGCTGATAAGGAAGGTGATTCAATGTCCGAAATCAACATTCTCTCCCCGCATGTGGCGGATATGATCGCCGCGGGCGAGGTGGTGGAGCGCCCCGCCTCCGTCATCAAGGAGCTGATGGAAAACGCCTTTGACGCGGGCGCGCACAGCGTGACCGTGGAGCTGCGCGACGGCGGGGCCACTTATATCCGCGTGCAGGACGACGGGAAGGGCATGGCCCCGGAGGACGCGGGCGTCGCCTTCCTGCGCCACGCGACCTCGAAGCTGCACGACGAAGCGGGACTCGAGGCCATCGGCACCATGGGCTTTCGCGGCGAGGCGCTGGCCGCCATCTCCGCCGTGAGCGAGGTGGAGCTCACGACCCGCCGCCCCGGAGACGGGACCGGCACGCGCGTCACGCTCTCTGCCGGGGATATTCAGGACATGGGCGAGACGGGCTGCCCCGCGGGCACCGTGATGCAGGTGCGCTCGCTTTTCTTCAACACGCCGGCCCGCCTCAAGTTTCTCAAATCCGACCGGGCGGAGGCCTCCGCCTGTGTGCAGACCGCCCTGCGCTGCGCCCTGGGGCGGCCCGAGGTGTCCGTGCGGCTCCTGCGCGACGGGAAGGAGGAGTTTTTCTCCCCCGGCGACGGGAAGGCCGCGTCCTGCGTCTACGCCCTCTTGGGCAGGGACACGGCAAAGGACCTGCTGCCGATCGCGCTCGAGGACGGGGACATGTCCGTCTCCGGCTTTGTGTCCTCCCCCGCGGCGGGCAGGGGCAACCGGGCCATGCAGTTTTTCTACTGCAACGGGCGCTATATCCGCTCGGCCCTTTTGCAGTCGGCGGTGGAGCAGGCGTATAAAAACACGCTGCTCACCGGGCGCTATCCGGCCTGCGTGGTCTATCTGAAGCTCTCCAACGCCGCCGTCGATGTGAACGTCCACCCCGCGAAGACCGAGGTGAAGTTTTCGCAGGAGAAGCGGGTCTTCGACCTTGTCTACCACGCCGCCCTCGCGGCGCTCACGAAGGAGGACCGCACGGGGCTTGCACCCGCGCCGGAAACGCGCGCGCCTGCTCCCGCGAAGTCCTATACGCCCGCGCCCACACCGGCGGCGAGGCCCGCAGCGCGCCCCGATTTCTACCGCAGCATGACGGCGGAGACCTTCCGCGCCCAGAAAACCGGCGTGAAGCCCGCCCCCGCGCCCCGGCGCGAGGAAACGGCGCCGGTTCTGCGCAGCTATGAGCAGCCCTATCAGACGCGGCTGGATCTCAGCCCTGTCAAGATGCCGGATTCGACAAAAATCGAGCGCGACCGGCCGGAGCGATCTGTTCAAACTGTGGAAAACTCTGTTCAAAGTGTTGAAAATGAGGCGCTCCCGGACTACAAATTGCTGGGGGAGGCCCTGAAGCTCTACATTCTGGTGGAGACCGGGGGCGAGCTGCTGCTTATCGACAAGCACGCCGCCCATGAGCGCATGATTTTTGACCGCCTCAAGCAGCAGGAGCGTTCTGTCATGGCGCAGACCCTGCTCGAGAGTGTGACGCTCCGCCTCGGCGGGGAGGAGCGGGAGCTTTTGGAGGAAAACGGCGAATTACTATCCGAGCTCGGCTTTGAGATCGAGGCCTACGGCGAGGACGACTATATCCTCCGGGCCGTCCCGGCGGACATGGAGCCGTCGGACGCCCGCGCCGCCGTGGAGGAAATCCTTGAAACGCTCAAAGGCGGCAAGGCCCCGGATCCCAAAGCCGCGCGGGACGAGATCCTGCACACGGTGGCCTGCAAGGCCGCCATCAAGGCGGGCTACAACACCGACCGCCAGGAGCTGGAGCGCATTGTCAGGGCGGTTCTCTCCGGCAGAGTCAAGTACTGCCCCCACGGCCGCCCCGTCTCCGCGGTGCTCACCAGGCGGGACTTGGACAAATTATTTAAGAGAATCGTATGAATAACAAAATCATCGTCGTCGCGGGGCCGACCGCCTCGGGAAAGACGAAGCTCGGCATCGAGCTTGCCAAACGCTGTAACGGCGAGATCGTCTCCGCCGACTCCATGCAGCTCTACCGGGGCATGGACGTGGGCACCGCCAAGGCCACCCGGGAAGAGCAGGCCGAGGCCGTCCACCACATGCTGGACGTTGCAGACCCGGCGGAGGCTTACTCCGTCGCCCGCTATGTGGACGAGGCCGGGCACGTCTGCGACGAGATTCTCGCCCGCGGCAAAACGCCCATCCTCGTGGGCGGGACGGGGCTATATATCGACTCGCTCATCGCGGGGCGGGACTTTGCGGACAACGAGGAGGGCAGGGGCCTCCGCACGGCGCTGGAGGCGGAGTTTGACGCTCTCGGCGGGGAGGCGATGCTGGAGCGGCTCGCCGCCTTCGATCCCGAGCGGGCCGCGAAATTAAATGCCGGGGACAGGCGGCGCATCGTGCGCGCGATCGAGATTTACCGCCTCACGGGAAAGACCGCCACCGCGCACGACGAGGAGACGCGCCGCCGCCCCCCGCGCTACGACGCGGCGCGCATCGTCCTGGATTTTAAGGACCGCGCCGATCTCTATGCGCGCATCGACCGGCGCGTGACCAAAATGGCCGAGGACGGACTTTTTGACGAGGTGGAGAGGCTGCTCGCCTCGGGACTTTCCGCCGACTGCACCGCGATGCAGGCCATCGGCTACAAGGAGGCGGTGCTGGCCCTGCGGGGAGAGATCACCCGGGACGAGGCCCTGGAGCTCATCCGTCAGGGGAGCCGCCGCTACGCCAAGCGCCAGATCACCTGGTTCAGGCGCTGGGAGGGGGCGCTGCGCATTCTCTGGGAGCGCGAACCGGATTTTGCAGCCGCCCTCCATTTTTCGACAGCGTTTTTACAAAGCCGCGGGTATCATGGGGATTACGTGTCAACACACGCAATACTTATGACGGAGCGGTGAAATTCGGGCCGCTCCGCAAATAAAGGAGTGGCTGAAATGCAGAAAACGCAAAATCTCCAGGATCAATTCCTCAACCAGTTACGCAAGGAGCGGGCCGTGGTCACGATGTTTCTGATGAACGGCTTCCAGCTGCACGGCGTCGTGCGGGGCTTCGACGGGTTCACGGTGGTGCTCGATTCCGACGGGCGTCAGCAGCTCATCTACAAGCACGCCATTTCCACCGTGGTGCCGCCCCGGCCCATCGCCTTCGACAATGAGGATTGACCGGGACGGAGAGCGCCTCTTTTTCCACGCGCTGGCAGCCATGCTGTTTGCGGCGGTCTGCGCGTGGTGTACCGCCTCGCTCTATACCCGGCTGGAGGGGGCGGACGCGCCGCGCCCCTCCGCCGCGCCCTCTGCCGCCCCCGCGGGCGGCAGCATCCGGGGCGTCCTTTTAAGGCGGGAGCAGGCGGTCGAGGCGTCCGCCTTTCCCGACGCGCGCGCGGGCGAGCGCCTGAGCGCCGAGCGCACGGGCGGCGAGAGCGCCCTGTTTTTCCCCGACTCCGACGGCTGGGCCTTCCTCTCGCCCGCGGACAGCGAACGCCTCACCCCCGAACGGCTGGAGGCCCTGCTTCAAGCCGACGCGCGGGAGCAGCCCGGCAGCGCCCGCCTGGTCTACGGCTTTGCGCAGGAATGCGCGGCGCTCTTTGAGGGGGACGCACCCCCCGCGCCGGGCCCCTGCCGCCTGCGTCTCAAGGGCGTTGACGACACGCTTGACGCCCGGCTTCTCAGCGTCTCGACCGACGCGCTCGGCCGCGTCACGCTGATAATAAGACTGGTGGACTTTCCCCCGGAGCTCTACAACATACGCTTCGTAGAGGGGGAAATCGAGGGATAAGTGCGGAGTTTTGAGTGTGGAGTGTGGAGTTTTTCATTTTCTAACCCCTTACTCCTAACTCTTTAGCAGACTCAACATAACAAAGAAGAAGGTTGAACAATGGGCATTGCGGAAAATATGGCAGAAGTCAGGGCCAGGATCGCGCGCGCGGCGGAGAGCGCCGGGCGTGACCCCAAGGAAATTCTGCTGGTCGGGGCGACGAAGATGAACGACGCCGACCGCGTCCGGGAGGCGATCCGGGCGGGGCTCACCTGCTGCGGGGAAAACCGCGTGCAGGAGCTGCTGGAAAAAAACGCCGCGGGCGCTTACGAGGGCGCGGCGCTCCACTTTATCGGAACGCTGCAGAAGAACAAGGCCAAGTATCTGGTGGGGACGGTCTCGCTCATCCACAGCGTGGACAGCGAGGAGCTCATGAAGGAGATCTCGCGCCAGGCCGAAAAGCGCGGGCTGACGCAGGACATTCTGCTGGAAATCAATACCGGGGGCGAGGCGTCCAAATCCGGCTTTGCGCCGGGGGAGCTGCCCGCCGCGCTGGAAAAAGCGGCGCAATTTCCGTGTATCCGGGTGCGCGGGCTCATGACCATCCCCCCGATCTGCCGCGCGCCGGAGGAGAATCTTCCATATTTCCGTCTTTTACGACAGCTTTTTATTGACAATGGCGAAAAAAAATACGATAATGTAGTTATGGATTTTATGTCTATGGGTATGAGCGGCGATTTTGAGGCCGCCATCGCCTGCGGGGCAAACATCGTGCGCGTGGGCACGGCTATCTTCGGGCAGCGGCACTATGGCGCGCCCCGGACCTGAAGCGCGCATATGGGAGGATTGCCATGGGTTTCATGGATGGATTGAAAAAACTGACACAGCCATATGACGACGAGGAGGATTTTTTCGAGGGCGCCGACCAGAGTCTGCGGCCCCAGCCGAAGCCGGAGCAGAAGCAGGCCGTGAGCGCCGCGCAGATGGCCTTTGAAAACGCCTTCGCCGATCCCGGCGGCACCCCGGCCCCGGCGGAAGAGCCCCAGCCGAAAAAACCGGCGGAGGGCAGCGGCGGCATCTTCGGGGGCTTTCGCAAGGCCGCCCAGAACGCGGCCAGGCCCCGGCGGGAGCGCACCGTCAACTTCGGCGGGAAGGACACCTCCGTCATTCTCTTCAGCCCCAAGACCTTTGACGAGGCCGGGGAACTGGTGAGCTATCTGCAGCAGGACATGACCTGCGTCATGACGCTTGAGACCGTCCCGGCGGACACCGCCCGGCGCCTGCTGGACTTTCTGTCCGGCATCGCCTTCGCTCTCGGCGGAAAGATCACCCCCGTATCCGCAAAGACTTACTTTATTACCCCACAGAATGTGGACATTCTGGGCATGCAGCCCCAGCAGCAGACAGACACAGAACCGGAAAACACCGGGCACTATTTCTGATCGGACAGGAACAAGAAAGATTTGAAAGGGAGAAAAGCTATGATTACTGCACAGGACATCCGCGAAAAGGGTTTTGAGAGATCTCGCATGGGTGGCTACGATATGGCCTCCGTCGACGAATTTCTGGAAGAGCTGGCTGATGACGTCGCCGCAACGCAGAAGGAGAACGCCGTTCTCAAGAGCAAGATGAAGGTTCTCGTCGACAAGATCGAGGAGTACCGCTCCAACGAGGATGCACTCAACGCCGCGCTCCTCTCCGCGCAGAAGCTCGCCGTCCAGATCGAGAACGAGGCGCGCCAGCGCGCCGCCGCCACCATCGCCGAGGCCGAGCAGAAGGCGCAGGAGACCATCGGCTCCATCACCGACCGCGCAAACTTTGAAGAGAAGCGCCTGGCCGACGCCAAGGCTGCCGCCGCCAAGTACATCGCCGCCGCCAAGGCCCTGTGCAACACCCAGCTCGGCAAGCTCGACACCATCGCCAAGCAGATGGACGTGCCCGAAGCCGTGGAGGACGTAAAGCCCGCCCCCGCCGTCGAAGCGCCCAAGGCTGACGCTCCCGCTCCCGAGGCCCCCAAGGCCCCCGATATGGCCGAGACGGTGCGCGCCATCGAAAACAGCGCCATGGGCTTCAAGGCGGACGACAAGGCCGAGCTTGATATGGGCGAGGAGCTCACCCAGCGCCGTCCCAGACAGCGCAAGCTCGAGAACACCCAGCCCTTCACCCTCTGAGAATTCAGACGAATGATCCGGGGCGCGCGCTGAGCGCGCGCCTCTGGCTGTTTTGCGGCCCGGCTTTTAACCTCCCTTTGGAAAAAGGAAGGTGCCCCGAAGGGGCGGAGGGATCGATCCCCCACCCGCTCCGCGGGAGCCCCCTTTTCCAAAAGGGGCTAATATCCGCTTGGCTGCAGGCAAGATAGATGTTTAGGAGTCAGAAATCACATGTCACAGGACTTTAACGCCACACTCAATCTTCCGAAAACCGACTTTCCCATGCGGGCCGGTCTGCCCAAGCGCGAGCCGGAGATGCTCAGGCGCTGGCAGGAGCAGGACATCTATAATGAGATGCTGAAAAAGAACGAGGGTCACCCCCGCTTCTCCCTGCACGACGGCCCTCCCTTCTCCAACGGCAACATCCATATGGGTCACGCCCTGAACAAGACCCTCAAGGACTTCATCGTGCGCTCCTACGCCATGCGCGGCTCGGCATGCCCATCGAGTCCGCCATCATCAAGGAGCAGAAGCTCAACCACAAGGCCATGAGCGTGGCGGATTTCCGCTCCGCCTGCCACAAATACGCCGAAAAATACGTCGGCATCCAGCGCGAGGGCTTTAAGCGCCTCGGCGTCGTCGCCGACTGGGAGCACCCCTACCTCACCATGAACAAGGGCTTTGAGGCGGACGAGGTGCGCGTGTTCGGCCGCATGTACCGCAACGGCCACATCTACAAGGGCTTTAAGCCCGTCTACTGGTGCGCCCACGACGAGACCGCGCTCGCCGAGGCCGAGATCGAGTACCAGGACGACCCGGTTACCACCGTGTACGTCAAGTTCCCCATGGCCGACGACAAGGGAAAGCTTTCGCACCTGGACAAGTCGAAGCTCTTCTTCCTCATTTGGACGACCACCACCTGGACCCTGCCCGGCAACCTCGGCATCACCCTCTCCCCGGGCGACAGCTACGCCATCGTGAAGCTGCCGAACGGCGAAATGCTCATCATGGCGGAGGCTCTTGTTGAGACCGTCATGAAGGCGGGCAAGGTGGATTCCTGGGAGATCGTGGAGACCCACGAGGGCAGCTTCTTTGAGACCATGCTGGCCCGCCACCCCTTCCTGGACAAGACGAGTCTGCTCATGACCGCCGACTATGTCACCATGGACTCCGGCACGGGCTGCGTACACACCGCCCCCGGCTTCGGCGCGGACGACTACAACACCTGCATGCGCTACGGCCTGGAGATGGTGGTGCCCGTGGACGATCAGGGCCGCCACACCGACTACGCCGGCAAGTACGCCGGTCTCACTACCGAGGAGTCCAATCCCGTCATCTACGCCGACATGAAGGAGTCGGGCGTCCTCTTTGCGAGCGAGAACATCACCCACTCCTATCCCCACTGCTGGCGCTGCAAGCATCCCATCATCTTCCGCGCCACCCCCCAGTGGTTCTGCTCCGTCGACTCCTTTAAGGAGGAGGCCGTGAGCGCCTGCGACAACGTGCGCTGGCGCATGGCCGCCATGATCCGCGAGCGCGCCGACTGGTGCATCTCCCGTCAGCGCCGCTGGGGCCTGCCCATCCCCGTGTTCTACTGCGAGGACTGCAAAAAGCCCGTCTGCACCGACGAGAGCATCGAGCAGGTTGCGAAGGTCTTCGAGGCCGACGGCTCCAACGCCTGGTTTGAGCGCGAGGCGAAGGACCTGCTGCCGGAGGGCTTCAAATGCCCCCACTGCGGCGGCACGCACTTCACCAAGGAGACCAACACCCTCGACGGCTGGTTCGACTCCGGCTCCACCCATTTTGCCGCCATGAAGCGCGACCAGGGCTTCTGGCCCGCCGACATGTACCTCGAGGGCGGCGACCAGTACAGAGGCTGGTTCCAGTCCTCCCTGCTCACGGCCGTCGGCGCGCTGAACCAGGGCGCCCCCTATAAAGAGTGCCTGACCCACGGCTGGACTGTGGACGGCGAGGGCAAGGCCATGCACAAGTCCCTCGGCAACGGCGTCGATCCCGCCGACATGATCAAGGAATTCGGCGCGGACATGGTCCGCCTCTGGGCGGGCTCCGCCGACTACCATGTGGACGTGCGCTGCTCCCGTGAAATCTTCAAGCAGCTCAGCCAGAACTATCTCAAGTTCCGCAACACCGCCCGCTACTGCCTCGGCAATCTGGAGGGCTTCGACGCGGACAAGCTCGTCGCCCCCGGGGACATGCTGCCCCTCGACCGCTGGGCCGTCACGAAGCTCAACGAGCTCATTGAAAAGGTCGGCAAGGCCTATGACGACTACGAGTTCCATACCGTATCCCATGCGATCAACGATTTCTGCGTGGTGGAGCTCTCCAGCTTCTACCTCGACATCATCAAGGACCGCCTCTACTGCGAGGAGCGCGACGGCCTCAAGCGCCGCAGCGCCCAGACGGCTCTGTTTTTGATCCTCGACACCCTGACCAAGCTCTTTGCCCCGATCCTCGCCTTCACCTGCGATGAGATCTGGCAGGCCATGCCTCACCGCGCCGGGGACGACAGGCGCAACGTCCTCTTTAACTGCATGAACAAGCCCTTCGCCGACTACGCCCTCTCCGCTGAAGAGATGGCGAAGTGGGACGCCCTCATCTCCGTGCGCGACGATGTGAACGGCGTACTGGAGGCCGCCCGCGCCGCCAAGCGCATCGGCAAGCCCCTGGAGGCCGCCGTGTATCTGCGCGCAAAGGACGAAGCGGCAAAGAAAGCCCTGGAGGATGTCTCCTCCATGAACCTGTCCGAGCTTTTCATCGTGTCTCAGTGCCTCCTCGCCGAGGACGACGCGGACGACGGCCATGTCACCGGCGTCGGCGCGAAAAACCCGGGTCTGGAGATCTCCGTCTCCGAGGCTCCCGGCGTCAAGTGCCCGCGCTGCTGGATGCATTCCGTCGACGCCGATCCCGAGGCCGGCCTCTGCCCGCGCTGCAAGGCGGTCGTCGCAAAGCTGTAAATGAGCGCTAAGCCCCCTTTCGAAAAAGGGGGCTGTCACGAAGTGACTGGGGGATCGAATCCGCCTTGCAAGGATCATAAGCCTCGATCCCTCCGCCCCAGTTTGCGAACTGGGGCACCTCCCTTTTCGAAAGGGAGGTTATCCCCCATTTCGCAGGCCGGTTTTTTCCGGCAGATAGGAGTTACCATGCTGTATTCAATCGTCGGCCTCCTGGTCATTATCCTGGATCAGGCCGTAAAATTCTGGGTCTCCGACACCCTCTTCGGCACGGACGTGGTGCGCTTCATCCCCGGGGTGCTCAGCCTCGTGAACGTCCATAACGACGGCGCTGCCTTCAGCTTTCTCAGCGGGCAGGGCGCGCGCATCTATTTCATCGTTGCCACCGGCATTTTTGTGATCCTTGTGATCATCGCCCTGGCCACCAATTTCATCCGCGGCAAATTCTCCCGCTGGTGCCTGGTGCTGGTCGCGGCGGGCGGTCTCGGCAACATGATCGACCGCGTCATCTACGGCTACGTGCAGGACATGTTCAAGGTGGAGCTCTTTAACTTTGCCATTTTCAACGTGGCCGACGTGTTCATCACGCTCGGCGCCATCTTCTTTGCCCTGTCCATGTTCTTTGAGAAGCCCGAGAGCGATCTGAACGATGTGCTCTACGAGCAGGACGACGAGGAAGAGGAGTCGAAGAAGAAAAAGCTCTCCCGCAAGGAGCGCAAGGCCGCGAAGGAGGCCGCAAAGGCCGAGGCTGAGGCCGCGAAGAACGGGGACGCCGCGCCTGCCGCGCCCGCACTCGCCGCTGTCGAGGAGCCTGTCGGCAAGGGGAGCGTCCGCTCCGCCCGCAAGTCCCGCCAGGAAAAGTACGAGCAGGAGTATGAGCAGTACAAGGCTCAGCAGCGCGCCGCCATGGAGAAGAAGGCAGCCGCCGCGAAGAAGGAAGCGGAAGCCGCGCCCAAGCCCGACGCCTTTGCCAGTCTCCAGGCCGCGCAGCAGAAGCCGAAGGCCGCCAAGGGCGGCGATCCCTTTGCCGCCTGGGAGCAGGCCAATGTGCGCGCCGAGGAAAGCGAGGCCACGTCCTACGCCGGCCGTCTCATGGATGCGCCGAAGACCGTGAGCTCCAGGCCCGCCGCCGCGCAGCCCGCGCCGAAGCCTGCCGAAGCGCCCAAGCCTGCCGAAGCGCCGAAGCCCGCCCCGGCTCCCGCGCCGAAGCCCGCGCCCGCCGCGAGCGAGGACTACAACCTGGACGATATCCTCGCCGAGTTTAAGTAATGGACGAAGAACGGATACAGATTTCAGCCGAGGAGAGCGGAGAACGGATCGACGCTCTCCTCGCGCGCGCCTTTCCGGCCCTGTCGCGCAGCCTGATCCAGCGCTGCATGGAGGCCGGGGCCGTCACTGTGAACGGCAGGGCGGTCAAAAAAAACGCCCGCGCCGCGGCGGGGGATCTCCTGCTCTTCAGCTTTCCCGAGACGGCGGAACTGCCCATCGAGGCGCAGGAGCTGCCGCTTGACGTGGTGTACGAGGATGCGGATCTCATTGTCGTAAACAAGGCGCGCGGCATGGTGGTGCACCCCGCGCCGGGGCACCCGGACGGGACCCTGGTCAACGCCCTGCTTTGGCACTGCGGGGACAGCCTCTCCGGCATCGGCGGGGCACGGCGGCCCGGCATCGTGCACCGCATCGACAAGGACACCTCGGGTTTGCTGGTGGCGGCGAAGAACGACTTTGCCCACCAGGGACTCTCCGCACAGCTGAGTGACCACAGTCTCTTCCGGGAGTACGCTGCCCTCGCCTGCGGCAGCTTCCGCACGGATTCCGGCACGGTGGACCGTCCCGTCGGGCGGCACCCGGTGGACCGCAAGCGCATGGCCGTGGACGTGAAAAACGGCAAAAACGCCGTCACCCACTGGGGGGTTCTGGAGCGCTATCGCGGCTATACCCTGCTGCGCTGCCGTCTGGAGACCGGGCGTACCCACCAGATCCGGGTGCATATGGCGAGTATAGGCCACCCCCTGCTTGGGGATGGGCTTTACGGCGCAAAGTGCCCGGACAGAGGGCTGGAGGGTCAGTGCCTGCACGCGCAGTACCTGCACCTCACCCATCCCCGCACGGGCGAGCGCCTGCAGTTTGAGGCCCCGCTGCCGGACTACTTTGTCAGCGTGCTGCAAAAAATGAGCGCTATATAAAACTCCAAACTGAACTCAAGGAGGTCTTTTTATGACGAAATCGCCCCTCTTTTGGATCATTATCGCGGCGGCAGTGCTGGGGGGTATCCTGGTGATCCGCGCGATCGCCGGAGCCTATGCCCTGATGAACAGCGCCCTCAACGCCGTGATCGCCGTTGCGGTGATCCTCGGCGTCGTGGTCATTGTGATCTGGATGTTTTGGTACGCGCGAAAGAACCAATAAGGATGTGAGCGCTTGCGTTTTCGGAGTCTCTTTCAATATCGGAAAAGCAGCATGGCCCTCGCCATCCTGCTGATCCTGCTCTACCACAACAAGGGCGCGCTGCCGGAGGGTCTGCTCAAGCAGGCGGCCGGGTTCTGCTATGTGGGCGTGGATATCTTTTTCTTCGCCTCCGGCGTCGGCTGCTTCTTCTCCTACCTGCGCGAGCGCGACCCCGTCTCCTTTCTGCGGCGGCGGGCTGAGCGTATCCTGCCGGCGTACCTGCCCTTCATTCTGGTCTGGATCGTTCTGCAGGCTGCGGGCGGAGGGATCACGCTCCCGGCGGCGCTGGCCAATCTCTTCGGCGTGCAGGGCTTTCTCGCGCTCGCGCCCGCCTTTAACTGGTATGTCTCCGGCATGTGGCTGAGCTATGCGCTTACGCCGTGGCTCGCCCCGCTGGCCGAGAGCTGCGGCCGCCGCGCGAAGGCCGTCGCCGCGGTGCTTGCGCTGCTGCTCTTCTCCGTCGCCTTTTGGGGAGACACCCAGCTCATCATCATGGTAACGCGCCTGCCCGTTTTCTTTGTCGGCATGCTCTTTGCCGCCGAAAGCAAACGGCGGGAGAGTCTCACAAAAGCGGAGCTTGCGCTGCTTTTGGCTCTCGTCCCGGTGGGCGCGGCGCTGGTCCGGGTGAGTCCGCGCTTTTTCCCCGCGCAGATGTGGGACTGCGGGCTCGCCTGGTATCCCATGCTGCTGATGGCGCCGGGACTCTGCGTGCTCGTCGCCGTCGTGTCGGGATGGCTTTCACGTCTGCGGACGGGGCGCGCGGTGAACCGGGCGCTCGGCGCGCTCGGCGGCGTTACCTTTGAAATCTACCTCGCCCACTTCCTCGCGCTGGAAAAGCCGCCGTTGCTGTTTCTCCCGCTCACGGCGCTTTTTACGGCGCTCCTGTGCGGCGTGTCCCGCCTCTGGGAAAGGCTCTCCGCGCAACAAAAATGATCGGCTGTAAGGCCGATCATTTTTGTTGTTCTTCCGCGGGGATATATTCCCGCTCGACATACTGGGGCGTGACGTTGACGCACATGAAGACCCGGCCCACATATTCGCCCACGAGGCCGAGCAGCAGCAGATTCAGCCCCCCGATGATAAGGATCAGGATGGTGGTCGTCGTCCAGCCCACGGGGGCGAGGTTCACCGTGAAGCGGCGGACCAGCACCACAAGGGCGTAGAGAAAGCCGACGAGGGCGAGAAACGCCCCGGAATAGGTGGCAATGCGCAGGGGTTTGACCGAGAAGGAGGTAAAACCGTTCATCCACAGGCCGAGCAGCTTTGAGAACGTGTAGCCGGAGCGGCCCTGCTCCCGCGCCCGGTGGGACACCGGCACATTGCAGATGCGCTTGGTGGAGCGCAGCACCAGCCCCATCACATAGGGATAGCAGTGCTCATAGCGCAGCATCTCGTCCACGATAAAGCGTCGGGCGGCAAAGTAGCTGGTGAGCTCCAGCTCCTTCGGCTTGCCCAGCATGATCTCGGTCATGCGGCGGTTAACGAAGCTCCCGAATTGGCGGAAGCCCGACTCCTGCTTGTCGGCATAGGAGGCATAGACCACGTCATAGCCCTCCTCCAGCTTTTCGAGGAGCTTGCCCACCTCGTCGGCGGGGGTCTGCCCGTCATCGTCGAGACAGACGATATAGTCCCCCCTCGCCCTGCGCATGCCGCACATGAGCGCCGCGTGCTGGCCGAAGTTCTTGGCGAGGTCGACCGCCGCGATGTGCCGGTCCTTCGCCGCAAGCTCGCGGATCACGGCAAAGGTATCGTCCGGGGAGCAGTCGTTGACCAGCACGATCTCATACTCATACTGGCTGAGCTTTGCCATGGCTCCGCCGATCTCCGCCGTGACCGCCCCGACGGTCTTCGCCGAGCGGTAGCAGGGGATTACAAAGGATACAAGCTTCATAAAAGTCACTCCATTAGCGCGGCTTTTTGCAGCAGCGCCTTCATCTTTAGCGGGGAATCCGCCGTGAGGATGTAGTAGCCGTAGCGGGTGGAGCTGTCGCGGATCTCGCGCCCGTCGATGGGCAGGATCTCGCTCACCCGGTAAAGGGCCTCCGGGTTCTCTCTCCGGATGCGCTCCAGGGCGTCCAGATCCGCCGCGTTAAAGAGGAAGCGGACCGCCGCGACGCGCTTTTCCCCCGCCGCCTCGAGCCGCGGCTCGACGCCGCAGGCCGTCTCAATCACGGCGCGCACAAAGTCTACGCCCGTGGAGAGCTTTACCAGATCCGAGCCGATGCAGTCCCCGCCCATGCGGGCCCCGCATTCAATGAGGCGAATCTCGCCCTTGTCGTCGATCTTCAGCTCGGTGTGCGACGCGCCGTACCGGACACCCAGGCTGTCCAGCACCCTGGGAACCAGGGCCCGGATCTTCGCCAGGGTTCCGGCGTCCATGTGCTCCGGCGGCTGGAGATGGCCTGTCTCCACAAAGAGAGGCGCGCCGGTGGTGAACTTTTCCGTCACCGCGAGGAAGTGGTGTTCTCCCTGCCAGGAGAGGTATTCCACGCTGTACTCCCGCCCCTCGGCAAATTCCTCCGCCAGCACCTTTTTTTCAAAGGAGGGCTCGCGCGCAAGGGCGACGGCCGCGGGCAGCTCTTCGGGTCTGCTGACCTTATAGATGCCCCGGCTGCCGGAGCGGTCGGTGGGCTTGACGATCAGCGGATATCTTAGCGGCAGAGCCGCGAGATCCGTGTCCGGCTCCACGAGAACGCTTTTGCACGAGGGGAGGCCCGCCCGCTCAAAGGCCAGGCGCATGCGGTGCTTGTTGGTGGCGTCCATGGCGCTGACCATGCCGTTTCCCGTGAGCCCCAGCCCCTCAGCCACAAAATTGACCGTGATGGCGGCGAGGTCGGAGGCGATGGAGCACACGCCCGCAGGCCGGATGGCGCGGGCAATGTCCAGGATGCGCTCCTTCTCCACGATGCTCACGGGATAGAAGTAATCCGCCGTTTTTTCGCCCACGTCGCCGCACTGCCAGGCAAAGACATGGGTGGTATAGCCCAGGGCCTTCGCCTCCAGGATGAGCTGATTTTGAAAATCGTTGGCGCCGATGATGATGATAGATGGTTTCATAGCCGCTCCTCAGCCCCGCTTTCGGATGACCTGCCGCTCCACATACTGGGGCGAGGCGTTGATGCACATGTAGATGCGCCCGATATATTCGCCGATCATGCCGAGCACCAGCAGAATGATGCCGCCCAGCAGCAGCATCAGCGCCATGGTGGAAGCCCAGCCCTCGGGGATGGAGCTGTCCACAAAGTGTTTGACAATGATGACGATAAAATAGAGGAAGCCCAGCAGGGCGGCGACGCCGCCGCACCAGGTCGCAATGCGCAGGGGTTTGACCGAGAAGGAGGTGAAGCCGTTCATCCAGAGGGAGAAGAGCTTGACGAAGTTATAGCCGCTCTCGCCCTCCTCGCGCGCCCGGTGGGTGACCGGCACGGTGCCGATGCGCCGGGTGGCGCGCAGGATCAGCCCCTCGACATAGGGGTAGCAGTTTTTATAGACCAGCATCTCCTCCACCACGAAGCGGCGCATGGCAAAGTAGCTTGTGATGGTGAGCTCCCTGGGTTTGCCGAGCATGATTTCGGTCATGCGGTTATTGAGCACGGTGCCGACATTGCGCCAGGCCGCGTGCTGCTTATGGGCGTATTCGGCGTAGACCACATCGTAGCCCTCGTCCAGCTTTTTGAGGAGCTTGTCCACCTCGCTGCCGGGGGTCTGCCCGTCGTCGTCGAGGCAGACCACGATCTCCCCCGCCGTGTGTTTGAGTCCCGCCATGATGGCCGCGTGCTGGCCGAAGTTCTTGGCGAGGTCCACCGCGGTGATGTTGTCGTTTTTCTCCGCAAGCTCCCGCAGCACCGCAAAGGTATTGTCGGGGGAGCAGTCGTTGACCAGGACATACTCCGAAGCGTACTCCGGGAGCTTCGCCATGGCGGTTTTGAGCTCCTCCACCACGCCGCCGATGGTATGGGCCGAGCGGTAACAGGGAATCACAAAGGATACCAGGCGCATGCTTTATTCCTCCTCTGCCAGCCTCGCCATGAAGACCACGTCGGTAAATTTTCCGTCGAGCTTCACGTAATCACGGAAGACGCCCTCTCTGCGAAAGCCCGCCTTTTCATAGCTGCGCTGCGCGACGGCGTTGCCCCCCAGCACCTTGAGGGAGATGCGGTGCAGGCGCAGCACGTCCAGCCCGAAGGCCGTGAAGAGCCGCGCCGTCTCGGTGCCGATGCCGCAGCCTCTGGCCCAGGGTTCGCCGATAAAGATGCCGTACTCGGCGGACTCGTTTTTCTCATCCACGTCGCGGAAATAGACGCTGCCGACGCTTTGGCCGCTTTCCCGCTCCACGATGATATACTGGATGACCTTGCCGGTCTCTACCCTGTTTTTGAGCCACGCCCGGTGCATTTCGGGGGTAAACGGGTCCCGGAAGAGGAAGTATTTCCAGACCTCGGGATCATTTCGCCAGCGGACGATGTCCGCCGTATCCGCGTCCGTGATGGGGCGCAGGCTGAGCTTTTCCCCGTTGATGACCGGCAGCTCCGTTGTTTTCAGATGCAGCATCGTTACGCTCCGTAAAAGTCCCGCACGGCGGCGATGACCTTCTCCCGGTCCTCTTCCGTCAGGCCGTAGTAGAGCGGCAGGCGCACCAGCCTGTCGGACTCCGCCGTGGTATAGCGGTCCTCGCCCGCGAAGCGGCCGAAGCGCAGTCCCGCCGGGGCCGAGTGCAGCGGCACATAGTGGAACACCGCGAGGATGTCCCGCTCCCGCAGGAATCGGATCAGGGCCGTGCGCTCGGTGAGGTCGCGGCACTTGAGATAGAACATGTGGGCGTTGTGGACGCAGCCCTCCGGAATGACCGGCAGCTCGACAAGTCCCTTTGCCTCCAGATCGTCAAACGCAGTGCGATAGGCGTTCCAGCTTGCGAGGCGATCGTTGTTGATTGCGTCCGCCATTTCAAGCTGCGCCCAGAGATAGGCGGCGTTCAGTTCAGAGGGCAGGAAGCTGTCGCCGATATCGACCCAGGTGTACTTGTCCACCTGACCGCGGAAGAAGCGCGTGCGGTTGGTGCCCTTTTCGCGCAGGATCTCGGCCCGCTCCACATAGGCGGGGTTGTTGATGAGCACCGCGCCGCCCTCGCCCATGGAGTAGTTTTTCGTCTCATGGAAGGAGTAGCAGCCGAAGTCCCCGATGGTGCCGAGGGCCCTGCCCTTGTAAGTGCTCATGACGCCCTGGGCCGCGTCCTCCACGACCAGAAGGCCGTGCCGCCGGGCAATGTCCATAATCGTGTCCATCTCGCAGGCCACGCCCGCGTAGTGCATGACGAGGATGGCCTTTGTTTTGTCGGTGATCGCAGCCTCGATCTTCGTCTCGTCGATATTCATGGTGTCGGGGCGCACGTCCACGAAGGCGAGCCTTGCCCCGTAGTTGACAAAGGCGGTGGCGGAGGAGGAGAAGGTGAAGCTCGGAAGGATCACCTCGTCCCCGGGCTGAAGCTCACACAGGAGGCTCGCCATATCCAGGGCGGTGGTGCCGGAGGTGGTCAGCAGCACCTTGTGGGCATGGAAGCGCTCTTCCAGCCACTCGCTGCATTTTTTGGTAAACTGCCCGTCGCCGCAGATTTTGTGGGAAGCCACGGCCTCGGCAATATATTTTATCTCGTTGCCCGTGCAGGGCGGGACGTTGAAGCAGATCATGGGTTTGCTCCTTTCTTTCTGAAACGCTGTGCATAACAATTGTCTTTTTATTATACCAACAATAGGGGCGTTTTACAAGGTTTTTCGGCATATCCGCCGGGAAAAGCGTACACCGCGCGGTTTCCCTTGCAGGGCGGCGGCGGACATGGTACAATAGCGCCATCATATAAAACGAGGTAAAACGATGAGCAGAGCTGACGAACTCTTTATTCAAAACTGCAAAGACATATTGGCGCACGGGGTCTGGGACACGGACCGGGCCGTGCGCACCCGCTGGGAGGACGGCACCCCCGCCCACACCATCAAAAAATTCTGCGTGGTCAACCGCTATGATCTGGCGGAGGAGTTTCCCATCCTCACCATCCGCCGCATTTTCTGGAAGTCCGCGATCGACGAGCTGCTGTGGATCTGGCAATTAAAGAGCAACAATGTCCACGATCTGCGCACCCGCGTCTGGGACGCCTGGGCCGACGAGAACGGCAGCATCGGCAAGGCCTACGGCTACCAGCTCGGCGTGAAGCACCACTACCCCGAGGGGGATATGGATCAGGTGGACAAGGTGCTCTGGGACTTGAAGCACAACCCCGCCTCGCGGCGCATCATGACCAATCTCTATAACTTTGCCGACCTCTCCGAGATGGCGCTCTACCCCTGCGCCTACTCGATGACCTTCAACGTGACGGGCGACAGGCTCAACGCGATTTTGAACCAGCGCAGCCAGGACATGCTGACGGCCAACAACTGGAACGTGGTGCAGTACGCGGTGCTGACGCTGATGATGGCCCAGGTCTCCAGTCTCAAGCCCGGAGAGCTGGTGCACGTGATTGCCGACGCGCACATTTACGACCGGCACGTGGACATGGTGAAGGAGCTCCTCCGCAACGAGCCGAAGCCCGCCCCGACCTTCCGGCTCGACCCCGCGGTCACGGACTTCTACAAATTCACCCGCGACAGCTTTACCATGGAGGGCTACGAATACAGCGACTTCACCGGGAAGATCCCGGTGGCGCTGTAAGGGGGGCGCGGGCATGGAAGCGATCGTCGCCGTCTTTTCCGACTGGGGCATCGGCTGCGAGGGGACGCAGCAGCTGGTGCTAAAGGCCGACCGGGCGCACTTCAAGGAAAAAACCATGGGCGCCGCCGTCATTGTGGGCCGCCGCACGCTCGCGGACTTTCCCGGCGGCAGACCCCTCAAAGGGCGGCAGAATATTGTCCTCACAAGGCAGGCGCTTCCCATCGAGGGGGCGGAGCTTGCCCATACGCCCGAGGAGGCCGTCGCCCTCGCGGCAAAGTACCCCCGCGCGCTTGTGATCGGCGGGGCGTCCGTTTACCGGCAGCTGCTCCCCTGGGTCGATACGGTGCATGTGACACAGCTCGACGCCGCGCCGCCCTCCGACAGCTACTTTGAAAACCTGGACGAATCCCCCGCCTTTCGCGTGCGCGAGGCCGGCGACTGGCAGGAGGAAAACGGCCTCAAATACCGCTTTGTGACCTACGAGAGAATAAAATAAAGGCAAGCAGATTTCGAGAAAAATTGGGTTCTGATGAAGGCAGTTTTTCGCAGGAATACTTTGTGTATTGCAAGAAAAAGTGACAAAATCAGAGCGCGATTTTTCCGAAAGATGCCGAAGGCGGATTGTGCGGTGTTGCCTAAAGAATATAATAGAAAGAGACGACGTTTTTTGCGCCTGCAGACGGGTGCAAAAAACGTCGTTTTGCCGGTATTACCTCAAAATGGGCTGGAGCTGTTCCCCGCGCAGCGCGGCCTCCACGGTATCGCCGAGAAGCGAGAAATCCGCCTGGAGCGAGCGCGGCTTCTTTTCCGGATCGTCCTGGCGAAAGGGGACAAAGTAGACGTGCTTGCGGTTTAAGAGCCGGGCGATGTTCTCCGCCGAGCCGGAGAGGCCGTCGTTGGTGGAAAAGGCGATGACCAGGGGCCTGCCGTTTCTGAGATGGGCCTTCGCCGCCATGGCGACGGCGCTGTCGGTGAGGCCGAGGGCGAGCTTTGCCAGGGTGCTGCCCGTGCAGGGAGCGATCAAAAGCGCATCCATGGGCGTCTTCGGCCCGAGGGGCTCCGCCTCGGCGATGCTGTGCACCACCGGCTTCCCGGCGAGGGCCGCAAGACGGCGCAGGTTTTCCGCTGACGTTCCGAAGCGCGTGTCGGTGCTTGCGGCGGTCTCGCTCATGAGGGGTATGAGATCGAAGCTCTCCCGCAGCCCCTCCGCCGCGCGGAAGACCTGCTCATAGGTGCAGTAGGACCCGCAGAGGGCGAGACCCAGGCGTTTTTTATGCTCCATCCTTTTCCTCCCTTTCCCGGATGACGGTATGGATCGTTTCCCGTATCAGCGCCGCGGCGGCGCAGGGGGCGCTGCGGCCCGGCAGACCGGGGGCATATACGCAGCGCAGCCCCAGCTCCTCCGCGAGTGTCCTGTCGAAGCCCGGCTCGGAGGCCAGCTCCAGCAGCACGGCGTCCGGGCGGACGCGCTCCAGCACCTCCCGGCCCAGCACCTGGGCGGGCACGGTGTTGATGAGAAAGTCCAGCTCTCCCGCCCGAGGCGCGATCTCCTCCGGGGCGCAGGCCCTGAGGCCGAGTCCCTCGGCCTCGGCCCGGTCTCCGGCCTTGCGGGCGGCGACCAGAGTCTCGCAGCCGAGCGCGCGCAGGCGTGGGCCGAGCTGCGAGGCGACGCGCCCCCATCCCGTCACCAGCGCCCGGCCCTTCCAGAGACTGCGGGGACTCTCCGCGATCAGCAGGCCGACGGCCCCCTCCGCGGTGAGGGCAGCGTTGCCCACGGTGAAGTCCCGCCGGGTCATTAAATCGCAGACCCTGAGCCCCGCGCGCACCGCGGCAAGGCCGGTCCCCTGGCCGATGCGTCCGCCGCAGAGCGTCTGTCCCGGCCACAGGGCCGTGAGCAGGTCCTCCGTCTGGATATGCTGGATGGAAAGCGGCGTGCAGACCGCGCCGTTTTTCTCCGCCGGGACCCCGAGAATCACCCAGTCCGCCCCATAGACACAGGCCTCCACGCTGCTGCATTGCGTGACCCGCTGGGGCAGGGCGGCTTTTTCCAGGGCAAAGCAGCGCACGCTCTGCCCCTGCGCGGCAAGCTGCGCGGCAAGCCACCCGGCCCGGGCGTCGCCGCCGATCACCGCAAATTTCATAGGCACCACCTCCAAAGCCATCCTATTCCGCAGGGGCGGAGGAGGTGAGGAAAGTTTGGAGTGTGGAGTCTGGCAGTTGATTTCCTGCGGTGTACACAAAAAACACAATTTTCGGTCGGTTTCCAGACTCTTTATACAACAAAAACGCAAAAATATGCACGCTCTCTTGACAAAAGGGCGTGCACGGCTATAATGAGGGCAATTGAACAGAGCATGATAGAGGCGCGGCAGACATCAGTAGCCCCACGGAAAGCGACGGGAATCGCCGGGGTGAAAGGGGACGCCGCCGAAGGACGCCGACTCTTCCCGGGGCGGCGCTTCTGGGTCGGGAGAGAACATTTCCCGGACTGTCGCGAAAGCGGAGCGCTGTCGGATCTTCTGGGGAGAGAATCAGGTCATGGACAGCATCGGTTCTGTTCATGATTTTTTTCTCGCCTTTTGCGAGGATTTATTAGGAGGAATCAAAAACATGGCTGGAACCTTCTGGGCTCTTGTCCCCCCCATCGTGGCCATTGTCCTGGCCCTCATCACCAAGGAAACCTACTTGTCCCTCTTTATCGGCATCGTGGTCGGATCGCTCTTTGCGGGCGGCTTCAACCTGGTGCGCTCCCTGGACGTCATGATCAACGACGGCTTCATCGGCGCCATTGCCGACGGCTGGAACGCGGGCATCTTTATGTTCCTCGTCCTGCTCGGCATCATGGTGGCCCTGGTCAACGCCGCCGGCGGCTCCGCCGCCTTCGGGCGCTGGGCCGTCAAGCATGTCCACTCCCGCGTGGGCGCCATGCTCGCCACCTTCCTGCCGGGCGTGCTGATTTTCATTGACGACTACTTCAACTGCCTGACGGTCGGCTCCGTCATGCGCCCCGTCACCGACAGCCACAAAATCTCCCGCGCGAAGCTGGCGTACATCATCGACGCTACCGCCGCCCCCGTCTGCATGATCGCTCCGGTCTCCTCCTGGGCGGCCGCCGTGTCCGCCACGGCACAGGATCTGGACTCCGGCATCTCCGGCATCCAGCTCTTCATCCGCGCCATCCCCTATAACTTCTACTCCCTGCTGACCATCATCTTTGTCATCGCCCTCGCGCTCATGGGCTTTGACTACGGCCCCATGGCCAAGGCGGAGCTCCGCGCCGCCCAGGGTGAGCTCGGCTCCCTCGGCAACGAGAATGAGCAGAACGTCCCCGGCGCGTCCATCTGGGACATGCTGATCCCCGTCATCGCCCTGATCGTGAGCTGCATTGCGGGCATGATGTATGTCGGCGGCTACTGGTCCGGCGCGAGCCTCATTGACTCCTTCGCCGACACCGACGCCTCCGTCGGTCTCCCCTGGGGCAGCATCATCGCCGTGATCTTCACCTTTGTCTACCTGCTCTGCCGCCGCGTCATCACCTTCAAGGACGCGACCGGCTGCATCACCAAGGGCTTCATCGCCATGGTGCCCGCCATGCTGATCCTGACCTTTGCCCTGACTCTGAAGAACATCACCGGGCTTCTCGGCGCCGCCGACTACGTTGCCGGTCTTGTCGAAGGCGCGGCCGCGGGCCTGTTCTCCATGCTGCCCGCCGTGATCTTCCTCGTGGCCCTGGGCCTGGCCTTCTCCACCGGCACCAGCTGGGGCACCTTCGGCATCCTGATCCCCATCGTCCTGCCTGTCTTCAAGACCAACCCCGACCTGCTCATGATCGGCATTTCCGCCTGCCTTGCGGGCGCTGTCTGCGGCGACCACTGCTCTCCCATCTCCGACACGACCATTATGGCCTCCGCCGGCGCAAACGTCGACCACATTCAGCACGTCTCCACCCAGCTCCCCTACGCCCTCACCGTGGCCGGCATCAGCTTTGTGTGCTACATCCTCGCAGGCTTTGTGAGAAACGCGGCCATCTGCCTTGTTGTCGGCGCAGCCCTCGTCATCGCCACGCTCTTCATCCTGCGCAACCAGACCAAGGCCAAAAAGGCATAAAAAAACAGCATAAAATCGACAAACCCCCGCGGCGTATGAGCCGCGGGGGTTTTGCTGCAATCCGATCAGCCGACGGGCCAGGGATTGACGTATTCGCTGGTGTAAACGTGGGAGGCGATGATCGGGAACTGCTCTTCGCTGGGTGTAAAGACCGGCGCGGGGAGCGTATCGGAGTAGGCGGAGACATTGGCTTTGTCCACGTAGAAGTTATCCGCGTGGTAGAGCGTAAAGTCCATGCCCTTTTCCAGGATGACCACAGCCAGCGCGCGGAAGGACAGGGGCTGGGGGAAGACAAAGTCATAGGTCTTGGCCTCGCCGTCGGTCTGGGACTGGGCGATCTGGAAGCGGCCCAGCTCCACCCACTTGCCGTCCAGATCCTGGGCAAATACGCCGTATTCACCGAAAGGCCAGCCGCTGTAATTCATCATGGCAAGCTCCATGGTCAGTGCGCCGCAGTCCAGCACGGGCGTGTCCAGATAATAGGGCATGGTGTCTCTGCCGACGATGTTCTCATAAACGCCCAGCTTGCCGGCGAGCAGCGCTGCGTTGTCCTTCCAGTGGAAGACGGCAAACTGCGGCTCCAGGGTCTTCTCCTGCGCCCCGGCGATCCCGGCGTCGGCAGCCAGCTTGTAGTAGTGATAGGCTCTCTCCAGGTCTTTGCTGCCCGCAGAGCCCTTTTCGAAGATGGTGGCAATGTTCATCAGCACGTCCGTATTGCCGGCGTCGGCAGCCTTCAGGAAGTACTGCAGCGCCAGCGAGAAATCGCGGGTAACGCCGCTGTTGAAGTTGCCGCGGGAATAGACGGTGCCGACTCTGACCATGGCGTCCACGTCGCCGGCATCGGCTTTCTGCAAAAGCTCCTGAAATTCCTCAGCAGACTTGATGGTCGGCTCATTTGCGGCGAAGGCGCTGCCGATCCCGAGGGACAGCAGCATGCACAGCGCCAGAAGGAAACTACATACTTTTTTCATACAGACTCTCCTTTTTCTATTGTTTTTTTGATCTTTAGTCACTCAGCGTCTCCCATGCTCCTCAAGCATCTTGTCCTTGAGGGCCATGAGCTTCGGAGACAGGTCCACATAGTAGCGGTGGGGGTTGTCAAAGCGCTTGACCTCTGGCCAGAGCGTGGAAATCTGGTAGCCGCAGTTGGTCTTGACTTCCTTGAGCGTGGGCAGCTTATACACCAGCTCCCCGTTTTGGAAGACGGGCACCTGCAGCTCCACGGCGCGGAAGTTCTCCATGGTCTTGCGCTTCCAGCGCTCGGAGGGGTCGCAGATCTCAAGGGGTTTGGTGTCGTCCACGGTCTCGTCGCGCATGCAGATATAATCGGCCTCGGCCATGCCGGTCTCGCGGTTGTAAAAGCGGTAGACCTTCTTGAAGCCGGGGTTCGTGATCTTGCCCACGTTCTCGCTGACCTTGATCTTGGGGGTGATGCTGCCGTCGTCGTTTTCCACGGCACACAGCTTGTACACCCCGCCGAAGACCGGGCAGCTCTTGGAGGTGATGAGCCGCTCGCCCACGCCGAAGGAGTCGATCTTCGCGCCCTGATGGATGATGTCGGCGATGAGCCGCTCGTCCAGCGAGTTCGAGACGGTGATCCTGCACTCGGTCCAGCCCGCTTCGTCCAGCATCTTGCGGGCCTTCTGGGTGAGATAGGCCATGTCGCCGGAGTCGAGGCGGATGCCGCACTGGGTGATGCCGAGGGGCTTGAGTATCTCGTTGAAGGCGCGGATGGCGTTGGGCACGCCGGACTTGAGGGTGTTGTAGGTATCCACCAGCAGCACCGCGTTGTGCGGATAGCTGCGGCAATAGCTGCGGAACGCGTCAAGCTCGGTGTCGAACATCTGGACCCAGGAGTGGGCCATGGTGCCCGCGGCGGGCACGCCGTAGATCTGGTCGGAGACGGTGCAGGCCGTGCCGGCACAGCCGCCGATGAAGGCCGCGCGCGCGCCGGTGACGGCGCCCGCGATGCCCTGGGCGCGGCGGGAGCCGAATTCCAGCACCGTGCGCCCCTGGGCGGCGCGGCAGACACGGCTGGCCTTGGTGGCAATCAGGCTCTGGTGGTTGAACTCCAGCAGCAGATAGGTCTCCAGCAGCTGGGCCTGGATGGCGGGGGCGCGCACGGTGAGCACCGGCTCCATCGGGAAGATGGGCGTACCCTCGGGGATGGCCCAGATGTCGCCCGTGAATTTGAAGTTTTTGAGATAGTCCAGGAAGTCCTCCCGGAAGATGCCGCGGCCGCGGAGATAGGCGATATCCTCCTCGTCAAAGTGCAGCTTCTGCACATAGTCCACGATCTGCTCCAGGCCCGCCGCCACGGCGTAGCCGCCGTCGTCGGGGACGCTGCGGAAGAACATGTCGAAATAGCAGATCCTGTCCTTCATACCGTCGGCAAAATAGCCGTTTCCCATGGTCAGCTCATAGAAATCGCAGAGCATGGTAAGATTAATGCCGTTTGCTGTCTTCATATTGAACACTCCAGTTTAATTTTTGTTCTATCCAATAACTCTATTATAGCCTCTTACCGGGTCTCATGCAAGTTCAATTGTGTCCGTACTATAAATTTTAAATCCCATTTTATGGAATAGTTAGTGGAAGCGGTTGACTTTCAAGCCTTTGTGCGGTATGCTTTTATAAACAAGTGCGAAGGTGGTGCGCCATGCTCAAAACGCTCTTTACGCCGGGCAGGACAGAGCTTGCCGGCAATCATACCGATCATCAGAACGGCCGCGTTCTGGCCGCCGCCATTGACCGCGGCATCAGCGCCGAGTTTGAGGCGAATTTCGGCAAAACCGTACAGATCACCGGGCCGGAGCTGGAGCCCTTCGGCGTGCGCATCGACCATCTCTCGCCGCGCACGACGGAGTTCGGCACGTCCAAGGCCCTGGTGCGCGGAGTGCTGGCCGCCTTTTCGGAGCTGGGCCTGAATATCGGCGGCTTCAACGCCGTCATCCGCAGCACGCTTCCGCCCGGCGCGGGGCTGAGTTCCTCCGCCGCCTTCTCGGTACTGATGGGCAAGATCCTGAGCGAGCTTTTTAACGACGGGGCGGTGCAGCCCATCGTCATCGCGCGGGCGGCCCAGTCGGCGGAGAATCACTTTTTCGGCAAGCCCTGCGGCCTTATGAGTCAGCTCACCTGCGCCCTTGGGCAGACGGTGTACGCCGATCTCGCCCTGCATGAGATCGAGCCGCTGACAGCGGATTTCGAGGGGATGGGTCTGACGCTCTGCCTCACGGACACCGGCGGCAGCCATGCCGAGCTTGCCACCTCCTACGCCCGCATCCCGGCGGACATGGTGTATATCGCCAACCTCTTCGACAAGGGCGTGCTGGGCGACGTGGACCCGGCGGAATTTCGCAAAAAGGGCTGGGACCCGGCGAACCGGCCCGTGCGCCGCGCCATGCACTTTTTCGATGAGAACGAGCGGGTCACGCGCATGCGCGACGCGCTGAAAAACCGGGACGGCGAGGCCTACATGCGCCTGATGAACGAATCGGGCCGCTCGTCTGAGACGCTGCTGAACAACATCGTCACAAGCGCCACGGGCGATCTCAAGCTCCAGGAGGGGCTGGACCTGAGCCGCAAGCTCCTGGAGGGGCGCGGCGCGTGGCGCGTACACGGCGGCGGCTTTGCCGGCTGCGTGCAGGCGCTGATGCCGACGGAGCTGTTTGAGGAATACAAAACCGAGATGGAGAAGACCTTCGGCACCGACAAGTGCATGAAGATCAAGCTTTTATAAGAAAAGGGGCGCGCGGCGCCCCTTTTCTTATAAAAAGTGCTTGACAACCCCCGGAAAGTCTGTTATATTATGTGAGCGCTCCGAAGACAGCAGGTGGGTTTGGCCCGTAAATCCTGCCGAGGACATCAACATGATTCTTGATTGTTTTTGTGTCCTTGCGTCCTTTGACGCGGGGGCTTTCTTTTTGGGCGCGGAACTCATTCGTGTGGAGGTGAAAAACACACATGCCTAACGCAAAGGTTCTCAGCGAAAAGCAGGCGATCGTTGAAGCACTCGCAAAGCGTATCCAGAACGCCGGCGCAGGCGTCATTGTCGACTACCGCGGCATCACCGTGGCGGAGGACACCGAGCTGCGCGCAGAGCTGCGCAAGGACAACGTCGAGTACTCTGTCGTCAAGAACACGCTGACCAGAAAGGCTATGGACAAGCTGGGTATGAGCGGCCTGGACGAGGTCCTCAACGGCACCACCTCTCTGGCCACCGCCGAGAAGGACCCCATCGCTCCCTTCCGCATCATTGCTGACTACAGCAAGAAGCTGGGCGATCGTTTCAATGTCAAGGCTGCCTTCATGGAGGGCAAGATCCTTTCCGACAGCGAGATCGAGATGATGTCCACCCTCGGTTCCAAAGACGCGCTGTATTCCAAGGTCCTGGGTACCATGATCGCACCCATCACCGGCCTGGCCGTTTGCCTCGGTCAGATTCTCGAGCAGAAGGGCGGCTCCGTAGAAGCCCCCGCAGAAGCCGAATGATCGGCTCCCAAAAAGAATAATATTGGAGGAAATTATCAATGAGTGAAAAAATCGCTGCCATGATCGAAGAGATCAAAGGCCTGACCGTTCTTGAGCTCAGCGAGCTCGTTCACGCCCTGGAGGATACCTTCGGTGTCTCCGCCGCCGCTGTCGCCGCCGGCCCCGTTGCCGCTGCCGGCCCCGTGGTCGAGGAGCAGACTGAGTTCGACGTCGTGATGACCAGCTTTGGCGCTGCCAAGCTCGCCGTCATCAAGGAAGTCCGCGGCATCACCGGCCTGGGTCTGGCCGACGCCAAGAAGCTGGTCGAAGGCGTTCCCGCCAAGATCAAGGAAGGCGTTTCCAAGGAAGACGCAGAGGCTGTCAAGGCTCAGCTCGAGGCTGCCGGCGCCACTGTCGAGCTCAAGTAATCCGCTCGAAAAAACGCATAAGAAAAGGGTGCAGCTTCATGCTGCACCTTTTTTACGCTATTATAAATTTAGCCGCGGCAAATGCCGCGGCTCCTTTTTTTCGTTTTCCGTCAGGCCTTGCCGAACTCCTTCCGGTAGAGCGCGACGAGGCGGGGGCTGCCCCAGCAGAGGAAGAGGGCGATGGCCGAGCCGACCGCCGTCTGCAAAATCTGGAACGGGAGCTTTGCGATGGCGTAGGCCGGGGTACTGTAGACGAAGGCGCGGCCCAGGCTGTAGCCGGTGAAGGTGATGACCCAGCCAAGCAGCGCCCCGATGACGGAGGCCTTTTTGGGGCTGTCCTTCATCCAGCGGTGGACGAAGAGGGAGATCACCACCGCCTGCAGGCCGTGCACGGCGAGGGAGACGAACATGGGCGCGGGGTAAAACAGCATGTCGCCGATGAACGCGCCGACGCCGCCCACGAGAAAGGCATAGAAGGGCGTGAGCAGGATGGCGGCGGTGACGATGACGACATCGTTTAAGTACATATGGCCGCCGGGGACCGGCACGGACAGGACGCTGGTGCTCAGAATGATGTTCAGGGCCATGAGCAGGGCGGTCACGGTGAGATCGGTGGTGCGGACGGGCTTCGGATTCATAACGGGTCACCCCTTGACATTTTTTATGGGGGCATTATAATGCTGTTCTGGACTTATGCATATCGTCAGTTTTATATTTTTTTATAAGGCCAGATTGGAGTGAGGCATGAACTATCTGATTGACAGGAGCGCGGCAGCCCCGGCGTACATGCAGCTGTACGGGCAGCTGCGCGCGGACATCGTGTCCGGGGCGCTGCCGCTGGGGGCGAAGCTGCCCTCGAAGCGGACGCTGGCGGAGGAGCTGGGGGTGAGCCTCATTACGGCGGAGCACGCCCTTGCGCTGCTGGCGGACGAGGGCTATATTGAGACGCGGGCGCGCAGCGGGGCCTATGTCTCGTTCGGCGGGGCGCGGGGGCAGGCGGCGCTGCCGACGCCCGCCGTACCGGAGGCGGGGCCGGTGGGCGCGCCGGAGGACTTCCCCTTTTCGGTGCTGGCGAAGACGATGCGGCGGGTGCTGACGGAACAGGACCGGCGCATTTTGCAGCGCTCGCCGGGCAGCGGGCTCATGGAGCTGCGCACGGCGATTGCGGGCTACCTCGCGCGCAGCCGGGGGCTCACGGTCGCGCCGGAGCGCATTGTGGTGGGCGCGGGCGCGGAGTATCTCTATGGGCTGATCGTGCAGTTTTTCGGGCGGGAGACGCGCTTCGCGCTTGAGGAGCCGTGCTACGCCCGCATCCGGCAGGTCTATGAGCTGAGCGGCGCAGTTTGCGAGGGGCTGCCCATGGGGCCGGACGGGATCGTGAGCGCGGCGCTCAAGGAGAGCCGGGCCGGGGTGCTGCACGTGACGCCCTTCAACAGCTACCCCAGCCATGTGACGGCGACGGCGACGAAGCGGCACGAATACGCGGCCTGGGCGCGCGCGCGGGGCAGCTTCGTGGTGGAGGACGACTACGACGCGGAGCTGGCCTCGGTGACGAAGCACATTGAGACGATCTGCTCCCTTGCGCCGGAGCGGGTGCTGTACCTGAACACCTTTTCGCGCAGCTTTGCCCCGTCGATGCGCACGGCGTATCTGGTGCTGCCGGAGGCGCTGGCGGAGCCCTGGCGGGAGAAGCTGGGCTTCTACTCCTGCGCGGTGCCGGTGTTTGAGCAGTACGTGCTGGCGGAATTTCTCAACAGCGGCGAGCTTGAGCGCTACATCAACCGCCGGAGAAGAAAGCTCAGACAGGAGAAGGGATGAAAAGAGGCGGCGGGGCCGATGGCCCCGCCGCCATATTCCGTTTTTCTCTTATGCGTATCTCGATCCGCCGCGCGGCGGATTGACCCGGTGGAATCTCACGGCCTGTTCAGGAGTTGTTTCCGGGCAATCTTCATCAAAAGTGATGGGCATTTTTCTGGCCTCGGCCAGCTCCTCAAGTTCTCTTGGTGTAAAGGCCAGCTCCTTCATTTGCTCTCTGGTAAAGTCATTCCTGTTTACCATAGTACAAGCCCCTTTCAAAATTTGTCGCCATTCTTGCCGAGATCAGCCGTGTGACCTCCTGCTTTTTTCCGTCCGTTTCAGTCCGAAATCTTTCGGTATAAACGACATAGAGGATGTCGTTTACCTCCGCCGCAAATGTGTCAACATTCCCGATTGTGGTAGAAGCGGCAGATACAGTTGCGATGATCGTGCGGAAGACTTTGTCAACAGTGGCGGCGGGGCCGATGGCCCCGCCGCGGTGCTTTATTGGGGGTTTATCCTCTGTTTCTGCGCTTGCGGCCGGAGACGAGGATGCTTGCCAGGCCGACGAAGGACACGAAGCCAAGCGCGGACCAGAGGCCCAGGTTGGAGGTGTCGGCAGTCTTCGGGCTGGACTGGGAGTTGACAAAGACGATGTGGTAGTGCTCAGGCCCGCTTATGGGTTCAATTGACTTTGTCACCTCATAGCCCGTGGAGAACCACTGTGAGCCGTTGTAGTACACAAAGCCGTAGCTGTTGCTGGCGGGTCTGACCGTGATCTTGAGGTCGGTATTGGCGCCCTCGCGCACGAGCCAGGCATTGGTGCCGTTGCCCTTGATGATGGTATTGCCGCTCTTGTCCTTGATGTTGGAGCTCGCGGAGAGGACGGTGCTGCCGTTCTTCATCTGGACGGTGCCGGAACCGGTGGTGCTGCTGGTGCTGCTCGTGCTCGAACTTCCGGAGCTTGAGCCAGAGCTTGTTTTGCTGGTGGTCGTGGTCGTGGCGGTGACGCGGTTGGTGATCTCATAGTCCAGCGAGTACCAGTTTGTGACCACAACAGTGCACGCGAGTCTGCCATTCTTGTCATAGAATCTGTAAGTACCCTGTTTAGTGAAGGGGAACTCATAGATTCCGTTTACAAGGACAAGATTGCTGTCAACCAGAGTTCCGGTAGATTTGTCAGTGGAATTGAAGGTATAAGTCATACCCTTTGCAAGGCCAGGAAGCGAGTCTGATAAAGTTGCGCCGTTATCGTGTATTTCCTTGTAAAGGACTTCACTGCTGTCCTCCAAGACCTGAACTGTTTTGGTATTTACGCTCATTTTCGGGTTCGACTTTGTTGCTTCGACTCCCTCCTGCTGATTTGCGTAAACCATAACACTGATTACCTTGCCGTAATCGGATTCCTGTACAACATAGGTGTCCTTATTTTCCGCGCCGGTAATCGGGTTACCATCCGCAAGCCAGATGTAATCAAAGACGGTATAGAAATCGTCCTTGACCTCTGCGGTCAGGGTTTCACCCACGATAGCATGTTTATCTTCTTTGCCACCGGTTTCGGAACCGATAATCTCTACCGTGCCATTGAAGACGTGCTTTTCCCAGACTGCATAAAGGGTCAGATCAAAGTTAAAGATTACCTCTTGACCATCCGTGTAAACCGGTGTTGTGCTGGAGGATGCAACACCCCAGCCCTTGAACTCGTACCCATCCCGCTCCAGCTTTAAGAATTCCTGTGTACGAAGTTTGTAAGGAGCATCTTTCGGCGCTTTATCGGAAGCGGTGCTAATTTTCGTGCCGGATGGTGACATGCTACCGCCATTGGCATTATAGGTAATTGTGACAGCATCGGCCCACTGAGCTGTAACTGTTCTTTCCTTTGTGTAAACAACATCTCCCTCAGTTTTATCCTGATTGCCGAAAACGACCTTCTGTCCCGCGAAATAGACCTTATCACCGATTTTCCAGCCTGCGAAGGTCTGTCCCTCATAAGCCGTAAAGTCATACTTTGACGGTTTTGCAAGCTCGACAATAGAGCCATCGGGTGTATCTACGGTTTTATAGGTTCCTTCGGCATTGCCGGGGTAGTACGTCACCTGAAGAATATCCCGCCAGATGGCATAAAGCTTAGTATCCTCTGTGGGTGTGAACTCATCGCCGGGATAGTAGGCTGTACCTGTCCCATCGGCTTTACTGTTCCACTCACCGAAGATTTTTCCCGGTTCAGCGTTAAAGGTGCATTCTCTGAGCTCAACAGACTCACCCTTGGGCACATTCTGTGAAGGCATTTTGGCGGTATCGTCTTTGGGATTGATATAGTCTATGGCGTATTTGGTCTGCTCCCAGATCGCTTTCAGCGTAAGCGGGATTGCGGGTGTGTCAATTGTCATCTCGTCAGCGTAGGTTTCGCCGTCGCTGCCGGTCCAACCCTTAAACTCATAGTTTGTGCGTGTAAAGGTATTCTTATTGATGGTAACGGTTGCAGCTTTCGGATCAAAATGCTGAGGCTCCATCACGCCGCCGGTTTCATCGTTGCCATCGAACAGGATCGCCGTATCCCACTGGGCGTACAGAGTCATATTCTCGGTAATGAGGCTTGCCGGAACTTTCTCTTCATCGGCAAAGTCCATGCCGGAACCATCTTTCTCCGTGTTCCAGCCAATAAAGGTATAGTATTTGCTGGACGAATTGGGGAGAAGTCTTGTGAAAGTGTTTTTACGAAGCGGCAGCTCAGTCTCTGTCAGTTTGTTGATTTCGCTGTCTTCCATGGTGCCGCTGCCGCCGTTTGCGTCATAGGAGACGGTACGGATTTCGGCCTTCCACTGAGCAACAAGCTTGATATTTGCCGACAGCGTGACCCGCTCTTCATCGTCATAGGTCGTTTCAGCGCCGTCCACTTTCCACTTATCGAAGACCTTATCCTGAGGCGGCGTAAAGCCAAGTTCCTCTTCTGCTGTCAGCGGAGTCTCGATGTTTTGGGCAACCGTCTGGGTCTTCTCCTCGCCAGTACCGTCACCAGGCGCAAAGGTCACGGTGACAGGAGCCGCCCACTGGGCAATGAGAGTAAGATCGGTGGGCACATCATCAGACCTGATTTCGTCACCCGGTTGGTAGATTTCAGCGGGACTGGAACCCTCCAGCAGCCACCCACCGAAGATTTCAGACAAGCTCGGAGCTTTATAGGCGCAAGCCTTGACGATTCCTGCCTCGCCCTTTTCAACGGAGTCATCCGCCATGGGAGAACCGCCGCCATTGCCTTTCAGATACTTGATGGCGTAGGAGGTCTTGACCCATTCGGCATAGAGCGTCATGCTGGTTGTCGGGGTAATGTCGGCTTCGTCGCCGTAGTGCGTACCGCTGCCGTTCGGTTTGGTGTTCCAACCGTTGAAGGTGTAGTTGGTATACTTGAAAGTGTTTTTCTTAATCTGGGTCTCTTCATTAAGATCAACTTCTTGCGGATCCATCGAACCGGTAGCACCGGCGGCGTTTTTATCGAAGCTGATTGCCGTCATCCACTGGGCGTAGAGATAGAGGTCATCGGTAAAGTCCGCAGCCGGGATTACCTGTTTGTCTGTATATTTGGTGCCTGTACCGTCTGCCTTGGTATTCCAGCCGACGAAGATATTATCCGCTTTGGTGTAGGTGTTCGCATCCAGTGTGAAGGAGGAATGCGCCGTTTTATCGATATCCTGTATTTTCTCTGTTCCGCTGCCGGTATTCGGATTAAATGTTACCTTGAATTTGACTTTTTCCCACTGAGCATAAAGGGTTAAACCATCCCCCAATTCCTTCACGGGGATTGTTGCTTGATCACCATAAGCTTTTCCGGAACCGTCTGCCTCGGTATTCCAGCCGATAAATTTATAGTTAACATTGGTGAAATTGTTTTTCTCCAATGTTAAAGAAGTCTCGGTCTTGGTATTAACGGGTTTATCGGCCATCGTTCCGGTTCCGGTGCCTTCACCTCTGTTCGCGTCAAATTTTACGGTGATAATTGTACTCTTCCACTGTGCAAAAAGGGTAATATTCTTGGTAAATTTTGCTTTGGGTATCTCTTCTTCATCCTTGTAAGAGGTTCCGCTACCGTTAGCCTCAGTGTTCCAGCCATTGAACTCATGATCAGCTTTAGTAAAGGTGTTTTTCCTGAGTTTCAGTGAGCTATCCGTTGCTGTGTCAATTTTATCACTTTCCATTGTACCTTCGCCGGTATTATTGTTGTAAGTTACAGTAAAGGTAGTCTTTGACCATTGCGCATACAGAGTTATATCATTTTTAAAGGTGTATTTTTCGATTGTTGCACCATTTGCAAAGTCCGTTCCACTGCCGTCCTTTTTGGTATTCCATCCAAGGAAAGCATAGTCTCCATAAGATATTTGGTTTTGTGGCAGAGTTTTATCTTCACCCCAATTGATAGTTATATCACTCATGGAGCCGGTGCCGCCGTTGCGATCAAAGCTTACGTTAACAACGTTCTTTGCCCACTGGGCATAGAGATTTAAATCCTTCCTCGGCGCGGGAATGGTATCCTCATCTAAATAAGCCGTTGTATCGCTGCCATCCTCCTTTGTACTCCAGTAAAGGAAAGTATGATTCGGTACATTACTCTCGTCAACCCACTCGTAAAGATTCTTATTCAGTTTGATATTATCCTTATCTCGCGGTACCGGCTGAGAGTCCATGTAGCCTTTATTACCGCCGTTTGGGAAATATGTAATTCTGACATCCCACTCCGCATACAGAATCACGTCATCACTGAAGATATATTCCTCACCGGGTTCATAATGCTTGCCGTTGCCATTTGGATCCGTGTTCCATCCCATCAGCGAGTGACCAGCACGGATAATATCCCCAATAGCAGGTAAATTTTTTGTCTTTCCGTCTTCGTTTGTTCTGTTTTTCCAGTCATCAGCATCAAAACTGCCTGACTGGAAGCTGCCACCATTTCCATTAAATGTCACAGTCCAAGGGCCGGTGCCAGCCCCAAGCAGCCCGTTATTGTCGGGCGTTAAACCGTTGCCGAGGGCGGTTCTGTCCAGCACGGCGAAGTCAGAGAAGTGGCGGAACCAGATCACGACCTTGTCGCCCTGAACGGTGTAGGAGGTCACGCGCTCCCACTCGCCGGTCTCGCTGTTCTGGTGGTAGATTTCGATCTCGTGGCCCGGCTCATAGGTCTCGGGCAGGGGCATGTCGAAGATGACGCCGCCGCGCGCCGCAACCTCTTCATTGCTCATTTTGGTGCCGTCCGCGTTCAGCGGGGTGACGTTCTGCACCACCATGGCGGCGGGGTCGATGGCCTCCACGTTCAGCGCGGTCTCGAGGCTCGTGACCGACTCGGCAGAGGCGGCGACCTGCTGCGTCTCGACCTCTTCGCCGAGCGGCTTCCACTGGGCGTAGAGGGTAACGTCCGCGTTCAGCTCCACGGCCTCGCCGTCAAGGAAGCGCTCCTCGCCCATGGCGGAACCGTCCGCCGCCACGTCCCAGCCGAGGAACTCATAGCCCTCTCTGGTAAAGGCGTTCGCGCTCAGCGCCTGGACAGCGCCCGGCGCGAAGGCCTGGTCGGCCATGCTGCCGCCCGTTGCGCCGTTGCCGTCAAAGCTGATGTAAATGGCATTCTCCGGGATCTCGTTCGCGGTCTCGGTGGTCTGAGGCTCCGTGGTCTGGTTCTCGGTGGTCTGGTTCTCGGTGGTCTGGGGCTCCGTGGTCTGATTCTCGGTGGTCACGGGCTCGGTGGTTTCGGTTTCGATAGTCTCAACGCTCGGGGCGACATAGCCCGCGGGCATGGCGATATGGCAGAAGACGCACTCGCCGTTTTCAAACTTGTGGTCGACCTTATCGATCCACTCCACATGGGTCTCGCCGCAGACGGAGCAGGTGCTGCGCTTCTCGCCGGTGGAGTAGCAGGTCGGCTCCATGGTGACGACAAACTCGCCGAACTTGTGGGCGGCGGGGATAGACTCGCGCTGCTTCTCGCCGCAGACGGAGCAGGTGCGCTCCTGCGTGCCGGAGGCGTAGCAGCTCGGCTCCTCGGTCACGACGAACGCGCCCCACTTGTGGGCGGCGGGGATGGCCTCGGTCTCCTTGAAGCCGCAGACGGTGCAGACATGCTCCTGCTCACCGTCGACCGTGCAGGTGGCGGGTTTGGTGACGGTGAAGGGGCCGAAGCGGTGGCCGAGGGCCGGGATGACCTGAACGTCCTTCTCGCCGCAGACAGAGCAGACGCGCTCCTGCGAGCCGTCCTCGGTGCAGGTCGGGGCCTTGGTCTGGGTAAACTCGCCCCAGCTATGGCCGAGGGCGGGGATCGCTTCCACTTCCTTTACCTCGCACACCTCGCACACGCGCTCACGCGAGCCGTCCTCGGTGCAGGTCGGGGCCTTGGTCTGGGTAAACTCGCCCCAGCGGTGGCCCTTGGCGGGGATCGCCTCATAGTTAAAGTATTCGCCGCATACATCGCAGTAGGAGTATTCCTTCCAGCCGTCGTTGGTGCAGGTGGCCTCCTGCCGGTCGACATGGATATAGTGGTGCCCTTCGCCGCCGATGGAGAACTTGTACTTCTCGTCCAGCAGGAGGACGCGGTTCTTGATCAGGGTCTCCCAATCCTGCTCCTCGCCCATGTTCTTGCGGTTGTTGAGCTCCTCATACATCTCGTCGAGGGCCTTGCCGTAGGCCTCCTCGGCGCTCTGATGGCAGACCGAGCAGGACTTCCAGTACTGCCAGGCATGCTCGCAGTCGCCCTCGTGGATCAGATACTCGGGATCCTCCACGTTCATGAAGCTGTGCAGCCCCGTGGGGGGGATGTACTCGAGGATCTGGCCGCCGTCGCCGCAGGCCTCGCAGTACATCTGAATATAGCCGTCCTCCGAGCAGGTAGGCTCGAAGCGGGTCGGCTCATAGTTATGCACATGCTCCTGGGCGTGCGCCGCCAGCGGTACCAGCGACAGACACATCAGCGCCACCAGTACCAGTGCAAGTACTCTTACAACATTCTTTTTCATGGCAGGAAACCTCTCGTTCTGGAGTAGTTTTGTTAACTTTCGTAACTTTTTTGACTCTTTCACAAGTTTCATTATACCATACCAAAACTCGCCATGCAAGGCCTTTTGTTGACAATAATAAATTATTTATGTTAACCGCATTAGAGGTAGTAAAAAAAGAGCTTGTCTCAAAAGCAAGACAAGCCCTTCACAGGGATGAATATTGCAGGGGCCGACGCCCTCATCGGCCCGCCGTTTTGCCGCATGGGGCGTTTCTCGACGGGTCGATCCGGGGATCGACCCGTACGTTTTCAGTTACTCAACGATAAACTTTGTGAGATCCAGGTCTTCCAGCCCTTTGGCGTAGACCGGGGGATTGGCGGTGTAATACTCGTCCAGATCCTTGGTGATGCGCTCCTGCGCGACGGCGACGCGGGCGATCTGGGGCGTGCCCTGGGGGCTGAAGAGCAGGCTCTCCCCGCTGAGGGGCAGGCGCATGATGATATGGAAGCCGTACTCGGACTGCACGGGGTCGGAGATCTCAAATGGCTGCTGGGCCTTGAGCGTATCCTCAAAGATGGGGACCATGGTGCCGGGGGTGAAGGTATAGCCGTCGGGATAGAGCTGCTTACCGGTGTCCTCGCAGTACTGATTCTTGAGCTCCTGAAAACGCTTGATAAGCTCGGCGTGATCCTCGATGGCGCGCAGCTCCTTGACCAGGTCGTTTGCCTGCTGCAGCTTCGCCGCGACCTCGGCCTCCTCCAGGTTCTTGCCGGTCATGGGGTCGATGGTCATAAAGAGGATGTGGTGGGCGGAGAGATAGCCCTGATCCTCCAGCGCCTTGACGACGTCCGCCTCCGGCAGCTTCTCGCCCTGGGCGCCGTAGAGCTCCTCGCTGAGCAGGGTGTAGAAATCCAGCACCTCGCTGTAGAAGCGGAAGGCGCGCACGGTCATATGGCTGGTGTTTTCCAGCTCCGTCGCGAGGTCGGCCACCGTGGCCTTTTCGCCGAGGATCTGGTGGGCCATGGTCTCGGGGTCAAGGTTCTTCTCCTGTTCCTCGCTCAGGCTCAAGCCCTTCTCCTTTGCCATGGCCTTGATCGCCAGGAAGCTTGCGAGGCTCTCGTTGGTCTCCTGCAGGAGGCCCTGGGCGTAGGTCTTGCCGGTGCCGTCGCCCATGGAGCCGTTCCAGTCCGCGGCTATGCCGTAGTAAGCGCCCATCTGGCGGAAGTAGTCCTCATACTGCAGGCCGTCGGTGCGCAGCCAGTCGGCGTACAGGTCCCAGTTCATCACCTCGTCCTTGAAGGTGACGGCAGGGGTGTCGGCGGGATAGAGGGCGCGGATGGCGTCATAATCCAGCGAGTGCACCGTGGGGGTCTCGACGGGCGCGGGGGTCGGCGACGCGGCGGCCGCGGCGGGCGCGGCGGCGTTGTCCCAGTGGGTATAGGTGACCACGGCCCCGAACAGGACCAGCACGGCCACCAGACCGAAAATCATTTTTTTCATGGCGTTGTCTCCTTGGTTGTGGAAATGTTCGAGGGATACTATAGCACGCTTTTGTGAACGAATCAAGCGCCCCAGTCCGCGACAAACCTTCTCGCCTCGTCGATGACGCGGTTTTTGTTCAGGATCTTCACGCTGAGGCAGGGCTTTGACCCGGCCTCGACGCGCAGGCGGTTTTTGTATTCGGGCCGGGCGTAGAGGGCGGAGACCTTCTCCATGTTGAAGTCCGAGACCGTAAAGCGCAGGGTCCCGGCCTTCTGGGCGATGTCGGTGATGCCGGCCCTGCCCGCCTCGCCGCGCAGGAGGGCGACGTGGATGAGGGCGTTCACGCCCGGCGGGGTCTCGCCGAAGCGGTCGATGAGCTCGTCGGTGAGGTCGTCCGCCTCCGCCTCCGTGCGGATGAGGGCGATGCGGCGGTAAATGTCCATGCGCTGCTCGGCGGAGGCGATATAGCGCTCCGGGATGTTCGCCGCGACGGCGAGGTCGGCGGAGCACTCGGCCCGCTGCGGCAGCTCGACGCCGCGCGCCTCGAGCACGGCCTCATTCAGGAGCTTCATATACATGTCGTAGCCGACGTCGATCATGTGGCCCGACTGCTCCGCGCCGAGCAGGCTCCCCGCGCCTCTTATCTCAAGATCGCGCATGGCGATCTTCATGCCGGAGCCGAAGGCGGCGAAGTCCCGGATGGCGTTGAGGCGCTTTTCCGCGACCTCGGTGAGCACCTTGTCGCGCCGGAAGGTGAGGTAGGCGCTGGCGCGGCGGGTCGAGCGGCCCACGCGCCCGCGGATCTGGTGGAGCTGGGCGAGGCCCAGCTTATCCGCGTCCTCGATGATGAGGGTGTTGACGTTCGGGATGTCGATGCCGGTTTCGATGATGGTCGTGCACACCAGCACCTGGGTCTCCCCGGTGACGACGGATTCCATCACCGAGGCCAGCATGTTTTTGTCCATCTGCCCGTGCGCCACGGCGACCGTTACGTCCTCCAGCATCCCGCGCAGGCGCACGGCGGTGCGGTCGATGTCGTCGATGCGGTTGTGCAGGTAATAGACCTGCCCGCCGCGCTGGATCTCGCGGCGGATGGCGTCGGTGACGATGCCCCAGTCGTGCTCCAGGACGAAGGTCTGCACCGGCAGGCGGTCCTCCGGCGGCTCCTCGATATTGGACATGTCGCGGATGCCGGACATGGCCATGTTGAGCGTGCGGGGGATGGGGGTCGCGGAAAGTGTCAGCACGTCCACGCCGCGGGATAATTCCTTGATATGCTCCTTGTGGGTCACGCCGAAGCGCTGCTCCTCGTCCACCACGAGAAGGCCGAGATTCTTGAACTTCACGTCCTTGCCGAGAAGGCGATGGGTGCCGATCACAAGGTCGAGCTTGCCGCTCTCGAGATCGCGCAGGGTCTTCGTGTTCGCAGCCCCCGCGCCGAGGCGGCTCAGCACTCCGATCTCCACCGGGAAGCCGAAAAATCTTTGCAGGGCGGTCTGGTAGTGCTGCTGGGCGAGGACGGTGGTGGGAACCAGGATCGCGGCCTGTTTGCCGTCGAGCACGCACTTCATCACCGCGCGCAGGGCGACTTCCGTCTTGCCGAAGCCCACGTCCCCGCAGAGAAGGCGGTCCATCGGCACGGAGGACTCCATGTCCGCCTTGATCTCCGCGACGCACCGAAGCTGATCGTCCGTCTCGGTGTAGCCGAAGTTTTCCTCAAACTCGCGCTGCCACTCGCTGTCCGGGGCGAAGGCGTGGCCCGGCAGGCGCTGGCGCTGGGCGTAGAGCTGGATGAGGCGCTTTGCCATGTCCTTCGCACTGGCCTTGGCGCGGCTTCGGGTCTTGGCCCACTCGGTCCCGCCCATTTTGCTGAGGCGCACGGGCTTTTCCTCGCCCGCGCCGGTGTACTTCGACACCATGTCCAGCTGCGTCGCGGGGACGTAGAGCGTGTCGCCGCCCGCGTAGTCTAATTTGATATAGTCCTTGTCGAAGCCGTCCACCTGCATGCGCACGATCCCGGCGAATTTGCCGATGCCGTGATTTTCGTGCACCACGAAATCGCCCGGGGAGAGGTCGGAATACGACTCGATGCGCGCCCGGTTGGGGGGCAGCTTCTTGCCCGCCTTCGCGGTCCTGCCGCGCGCGCGGACAAGCTGGGCGTCGGTCAGGACGGTGAGGCGGAGACCCGGGTACTCAAAGCCCGCGGACACCGCGCCCACGGCGATGCGGCACTGTCCCGCCGCCGGGAGCTTTTTGAGCGCGGGGTCGATGAGCGCGTCCACGCCCTTGTCGTGAAAGAAGTCCTGGAGCGTCTTGGCGCGCCGCTCGTCCCCGGCGAGGACGACGATGCGGTATTCCTGCTTTAAATAGGCCGTCACATCGTCGCAGGCGGCCTGGGCCGAGCCCGCATAGCTCGGCAGCTGCTTGGCCGCGATGCTGGTGAGGGTCTTCGGCTGGATCGGCCCGCGCCCCACGGTAAAGGCGTCCGCCATGTAGAGGGGGAAGTCCGGCAGGAGCTTGAAGAGCTTCTCGGCGGAGAGGCGGAAGCCGTCCGCGCTCATGGCGATCATGCCGCGCTTCATAAGCTCGTTCACGTCCTCACTGAGCTGCTTTTCAAAGGCGCGCGCCCGCTCGCTGCACCGGCCTGGCTGGTCGAGGAAGACCAGGGCGTTTTCCGGGATGTAGTCGAAGCCCGACGCCTCTTCATATAATATAGGAAGGTAGCGGTCGGCGTCGGAGAGGGTGAGGCCGTTTTCAAGCTTCTCCGCGTCGGCGCGCAGCGTCGCGGCGAGAGTCTGAGCGTTCTCGCCCCGGCGGCGCCTGAGGTAGGAATCGGCAAAGCGCTCGATCTCCCGCGCCACCGCCCCCGCCCCGCCGGTCGAGAGACTGGGCAGGGCTTCGAGCGCAGGCAGGATGCGGCAGAAATCCAGGGGGTCGCCGCGCCGCTGGCTCTGCACGTCGAAGCGGGCCATGGAGTCGATGTCGTCGCCCCAGAACTCGATGCGCACGGGTTCCGCGTCGGCGGGGGAGAAGAAGTCGAGGATGCCGCCGCGCCGCGCGTACTGACCGGGGCCCTCCACCTGCTCGCAGCGGGCATAGCCGCAGCGCAGCAGCGCCTCCTCCACCTCCTCGGGCGGGCAGGCGGAGCCGTCGCGGATCTCAAAGGCCGCGCGCTTTAAAAGGGCGGGCGGGAAGCAGCGCTGCATGAGGCCGGAGACGGAGGCGACGGCGATCTCGCACTCCCCCGCCGCGAGCTTATAGAGCGCCGCGATGCGCTTCTGCTCGGCGGGGCGGGAGACCGCCTCGGCGGGGTAGAAGACGAAGTCGCGCATCGTGAGGACGGTGATTTCCTTCCCGGTCATGGCAGCGAGATCGCGCGCGAAGCTCTCCGCGGCGGTGTCGTCCGGGCAGACGACGAAGAGCGGCATTTGGATTTTGTTGTAAAGCGCCGCCGCGAGATTGGCGCGGTGCACCGGCGACAGGCCGGAAACGAGCGCGGGAAGCCCTCCGCTCTCCAGCAGGGAGGGGAGGGCGGCGGCTTCCTTGTGGGTGAGTATTTGATTGATGAGTTGTTCCATGTGATACCCTTTTGCTGTTAGAATCAGCTCCCTTTTTCCAAAGGGAGGTTGGAGGTATGTTTCTTCACAGCGCCTGGGCGCGGCAGAGCGCGGCGTAGACGCCGTTTTTCGCCATCAGCTCGTCGTGGCTGCCCTGTTCGACGATATGTTCATCCTCCACGACGGCGATGCAGTCGGCATGTTTGACCGTGGAGAGGCGGTGGGCGATGACGATGGAGGTGCGGCCCCGGCTGAGTTCGTCCAGGGACGCCTGGATGCGCTGCTCGGTGACGGTATCGAGGGCCGAGGTGGCCTCGTCCAGCACCAGGATCTTCGGGTTTTTGAGAAAGACGCGGGCAATGGAAATGCGCTGCTTCTGCCCGCCGGAGAGCATGATGCCCCGCTCGCCGATATAGCTGTCGTAGCCGTCGGGCATCTGCATGATCTCGTCGTGGATCTCCGCGCGCACCGCGGCCTCGACGATTTCCTCGTCGGTGGCGTCGGGGCGGCCGTAGCGGATATTCTCCCGCACGGTGCCGGCGAACATGAAGACCTCCTGCTGGATCACGCCGATGTTGCGGCGCAGGCTCGTCTGCGTGACGGCGCGCACGTCCTGCCCGTCCACCAGCACCGCGCCCTCCGTCACGTCATAGAAGCGGGGCAGGAGATTGGAGATGGTGGTCTTGCCGCCGCCGGAGGGGCCGACCAGGGCCAGGCATTCGCCGGGCTTTACATGCAGGTTCACATGGCGCAGCACCGGCAGGCCGTTCTGGTAAGAAAAGCTCACGTCCCGGTACTCGACCTCGCCCAGAACCTCGCCGAGCTCCTTCGCGTCGGGCGCATCGGTGACGGCGGGCTCGGTGTTCATGACCTCAAGAAAGCGGGAGAAGCCCGCCATGCCCTGCATATAGGTCTCGGAAAACTGGGACAGGCGGCGGATGGGGTTGACGAAGGTCGTGATGTAGAGCGAAAAGGTGATGAGATCGACGTAGCTGAGCTCCCCGCCCATGATGAGCAGGCCGCCCACGGCGATGACCGCCACCTGGGCGATGCCGGAGGAAAACTCCATGCCGCTCTGAAAGCCCGCCATGGCGCGGTAATACTCCACCTTCGCGCCCCGGTAGAGGGCGTTTGCGGCGTTGAACTTCTCGCTCTCCTTCTCCTCATTGGCGAAAGCCTTGGCGGTGCGTATGCCGGAGATGGAGGATTCGATGGCGGCGTAAATTTCGCCGGTCTTGCGCTTGACCTCGATATTGGCCCTGCGCATGCGCATGCGCTGGGTGAGGGTGAACCACACGCTCACCGCCAGCACCAGAAAGAGCGCGAGGGCGAGCCGCCAGCTGATGGTGAGCATGACGAGCATGGAGCCGAAGAAGGTGAGCACGCAGATCAGCAGGTTTTCCGGCCCATGGTGGCTGAGCTCCGTCACGTCGAAGAGGTCGGAGGTGATGTGGCTCATGAGAACGCCGGTGCGGTGCCGGTCGTAATAGGAAAAGCTAAGCTTCTGCATGTGCTCGAAGAGGTCGCGGCGCATGTCGGACTCGGTGAGCACGCCCATGCGGTGGCCGTAGACCACGATGGCGTAGTTGAGCGCCGCCTTGATAACATATGCCAGCGCCATCAGCAGCATGACCGCGAAAAAGGCGCTGTACTGCTTATTGGGCAAAAGCGTGTACATGCTCTTGCGCGAGACATAGGGGAAGATGAGATCTACCAGCGCCACCGCCACGGAGCAGGCCATATCCAACGCAAAAAGGCCCCTGTGCCGCCCGATATACCGGGCGAAGATCTCCAGGGGCGGAGCTTTGTAATTGATGGGTTTGTTTGTCATAAATCATCTTCCTTGGAGGCTCACGCGAGTTTTTCCCGCTCCGCGACCGCCATGGCGTCGCAGCGGTTGTTGAACTCGTTTTCGGCGTGACCCTTGACCCAGTGGTAGTGCATCTCATGCTGGCTTGTGAGATTCAGCAGCATCTCCCAGAGGTCGGGGTTCAGGGCGGGCTTTTTGTCGGACTTGATCCAGCCCTTTTTGCGCCAGCCCCAGGCCCAGCCCTTTTCCAGCGCGTCGATGACGTACTTGGAGTCGGAGTAGAGCTCGACCACGCACTTCTCCCGCAGATGGAGCAGGGCCTGAATGACGGCGGTGAGCTCCATGCGGTTGTTGGTGGTCATGGCCTCGCCGCCGGAGATTTCCTTTTCCGTGCCCTTGTAACGCAGGATCGCCCCCCAGCCTCCCGGCCCGGGGTTTCCGCTGCACGCGCCGTCGGTATAGATTTCGACTGTTTTCATAGAACAATATTCCTTATAAAGGGATGCATACAGCCTCAACACGGGCGCAGGCAGCGCCGAGCGCGGCGCATCCTCAATGGTAATCGTCCGGGATTTCGAGCTGCTCGTACTTTGCCCGCAGGGTTTTGTACTCCTCGCGGTCGATGAGGCCGTTTTTATAAAAGCCCTCCACCTGCTCGAGATACTTTTCTTTCCCGCTCTTGTGCCCGCAGGTGATGACCTCCTCCGCCTCGTCCTTGTGCCGGAGGGCGGGGACATGCGGCGCTTTCACCGCCGTGGGCTGGGGGAAGGGGCGGCTGAGCGGCACGGCGGTCTGCTTTTTGTCGCCTTTCCTCTTTGACTTTGCCATCGACACGGCGATCACAATGGTCGTGACAAACGCGACAAAGAGCGTGGAGGCGATCACAACGGACATATCCTCCCCCTTGAGCTGCCCCGCAAACAGATTGTAAAGGAGCACCCCGACCAGGATCAGGATGGTCACGACGCCGGAGCCCTTGCTGCTTTGCTTGTTGTTGTTGTTCATGGAAGCGCACCTCCTTTTTTGTTAAGGCAACACTTTCTTACGTTTCTTCCCCGTTTTCGGCGTCGACCGCGCTGTCCGCGTCGTCCTCGGCGGCTTCTTCGACGGCCTTCCCGGTGCACTCGATGGAAATGACCCGGCTGGTCTCCACAAGGCGCATGAGGCGCACGCCCTGGGTGGAGCGGGACAGGAGACTCACGCGGTCCACCGCCATGCGGATGATGGTGCCGTCGTCGGTGATGATGAGCAGATCCTCGTCCCCGGTGACGATCTTCACGTCGGCGATGAGGCCGGTCTTGTCGGTGCAGTTGTAGTTTTTCACGCCGATGCCGCCGCGGCCCTTGACCGCGTACTCACTGAGCGCGGTGCGCTTGCCGTAGCCCTTTTCGGTGACGGTGAGCACCTCGCCCCCCTGGCCGGAAGCCCCGGCGCCGACGACATAGTCGCCCTCGCGCAGGCGTATGCCGCGCACGCCGACCGCCATGCGGCCCATCGCGCGCACGTCGGTCTCCGTAAAGCAGACGGACATGCCGTTTCGGGTGGCGATGAAGATATCCTCATGCCCTGTGGTGGAGAGAACGGACATGAGCTCGTCCCCTTCGTCGAGGGTGATGGCGCGGATGCCGTTGGAGCGGATGTTGCGCAGCTGCGTCTGCTCGATGCGCTTGACGGTGCCGTTTCTCGTCACGAAGAAGAGATAGCTCTCCTCCTCCATGCCGCGGCCCCGGATCATGGCGCTGACCTTCTCCGGCGCGTCGCCGTTCTCCACGGGGATGATGTTCACGATGTTGGTGCCCTTCGCGCTCCTGCCCGCCTCCGGGATCTGGTAGCCCTTCTTGATGAAGACGCGGCCTTTGGAGGTGAAGAAGAGGATATAGTCATGGGTGGAGGCGGTGAAGACGGTCTCCACATAGTCCTCGTCCTTGGTGGCCATGGCGCGGATGCCCCTGCCGCCGCGGCCCTGGGCGCGGTACTCGGACACGGGGGTGCGCTTGATGTAGCCGCCGTGGGTGAGGGTGTAGACGCAGTCTTCCTCCTCAATCAGATCCTCGATGTCGATCTCGTCCTCCACATCCTGGATCTCGGTGAGGCGTTCGTCGCCGTACTTGTCCCGGAGGGCGATAAGCTCGTCCTTCAGGACGGCCTTGACCTTTTCGGGATCGGCCAGCAGCTCGCGGTAATAGGCGATGCGCTCCTCCAGCTCCTTGTACTCGTTCTCCAGCTTCTCGCGGTTGAGGCCCTGCAGGGCGATCAGGCGCATGTCGCAGATGGCCTGGGCCTGCACGTCGTCAAGGCCGAAGCGCTCCATGAGGCGCTGTTTGGCGTTATCGTAGCTCGTGCGGATGATGTGGATGACCTCGTCGATATTGTCCTGGGCGATGAGAAGCCCCTCCAACAGGTGGGCGCGCTCAAGGGCTTTCTTGAGGTCAAACTTCGTGCGGCGGACGATGATCTCCTCCTGGAATGTGAGATACTCGTCCAGGATATGCCGCAGAGAGAGAATGCGCGGCTGGGTCTGGTTGTTGACGAGGGCCAGCATGTTGATGGAAAAGCTGGTCTGCATGGCGGTCTGGGCAAAGAGCCGGTTCAGCACCACCTGGGGATTGGCGTCGCGCTTCAATTCAATGACCATGCGCATGCCGTTGCGGTCGGTCTCGTCGCGCAGGTCGGAGATGCCCTCCAGGCGCTTGTCATGCACCTGGTCGGCGATGTTCTTGATGAGCTGGCGCTTGTTGACCTGATAGGGAAGCTCGGTGACGATGATGCGGGTGCGGCCCTGGCCAAACTCCTCAAACTCCGCGCGGGCGCGCACGATGATCTTGCCGCGGCCGGTGAGATAGGCCTGGCGGATGCCGCTGCGGCCCATGATGATGCCGCGGGTGGGGAAGTCCGGGCCGGAGATATGCTGCATGAGATCGGAGAGCGTGGCCTCCGGGTTTTCCAGCACGCAGACGCAGGCGTTGATGACCTCGGTGAGGTTATGGGGCGGGATGTTCGTCGCCATGCCGACGGCGATGCCGGAGGAGCCGTTCACCAGCAGGTTCGGGAACTTGGAGGGCAGGACGCGGGGCTCCTTTCTCGTCTCGTCGAAGTTGGGGTCCCAGTCCACGGTCTCCTTGTCGATATCGCGCAGCATCTCGTTGGAGATTTTCGCCATGCGCGCCTCGGTGTAACGGTAGGCGGCAGGGGGATCGCCGTCGACGGAGCCGAAGTTTCCGTGCCCGTCAATGAGCATATAGCGCATGGAGAAGCTCTGGGCGAGGCGTACCATGGCGTCATAGACGGAGGCGTCGCCGTGGGGATGGTAGCGGCCCAGCACGTCGCCCACGCAGGTGGCGGACTTTTTGAAGGGCTTGTCGGCGGTCAGGCCGTCCTCATACAGGGTATAGAGGATGCGCCGGTGCACGGGCTTGAGGCCGTCGCGCACGTCCGGCAGCGCCCTGCCGACAATGACCGACATGGCGTAGTCGATGTAGCTGGTCTGCATCTCGCTGACCAGCTCGGATTCAGTTATGGCCTGATTCGGGAACGCAATGTCCTCAGGCTTGTAGTCTCGTTTATGTGCCATTCAAATACTTTCCTCCTTATAGGCTCCCTCTCCGGGGGAGCTGTCATGGCCGATCTCCCACGAGGCCATGACTGAAGGGGTGTCCGTCTTCGCACAAACCCCTTCCACCGCTGAAGCGGTTCCCCTCCCCCAAACGCCGCTGCGCGGCTGGGGGAGGCAAAGGCATATCAAATGTCCAGATTCACGACGTATTTCGCGTTCTGCTCGATCCACTCGCGGCGCGGCTCCACGTCCTCGCCCATTAGGATGGTGAAAACCTGGTCGGCCTCGATGGCGTCGTTGAGCGTGATGCGGCGTAGCGTTCTCGTCTCGGGGTCCATGGTGGTCTCCCAGAGCTCGTGCGGGTCCATCTCGCCAAGACCTTTAAAGCGGGAGATGTCCACCTTGGCGTTGGGGTTGTCGGCTCTCAGCTCGGCGGAAATTTTGTCGCGCTCCTCGTCGGAGTAGGCGACCTTCTGGGTCTTGCCGCGGGTGAGCTTATAGAGCGGGGGCACGGCGGAGTAGACGTAGCCGCGCTCGATGAGCGGGCGCATGTAGCGGAAGAAGAAGGTCAAAAGGAGCGTGCGGATATGGCTGCCGTCCACATCGGCATCGGCCATGATGATGATTTTGTGGTAGCGGAGCTTTTCGATATTGAACTCGTCCCCGATGCCGGCGCCGAGGGCGACGATGAGGGGATAGAGCTTGTCGTTGCCGTAGATTTTATCGGCGCGGGCCTTCTCCACGTTCAGCATCTTGCCCCACATGGCAAGGATGGCCTGGAAGCGGGAATCACGCCCCTGGATGGCGGAGCCCGCGGCACTGTCGCCCTCGACGATATAGATTTCGCAGAGGCCGGGGTCGCGCTCATTGCAGTCCTGGAGCTTATCCGGCATCTGCCCGGACTCAAGGCCCGTCTTGCGGCGGACGGAGTCTCTCGCCTTTCTCGCTGCCTCGCGGGCGCGGTTTGCCATCAGGGCCTTATCCAGAATAGCCTTCGCGACCTGGGGATGCTCCTCAAAATAGGTGGTGAGCTGGTCGTTGACCAGGGAATCCACGAGGGTGCGGATGTAGGCGTTGCCGAGCTTCTGCTTGGTCTGGCCCTCAAACTGCGCCTCGGGGAGCTTGACGGAGATGACGGCGGAGATACCCTCGCGCACATCGTCGCCGGAGACCTTGTCGTCGCCCTTGATGATGTTGTTTTTCTGGCCGTAGGCGTTGATGACGCGCGTCAGGGCCGTCTTGAAGCCCGTCTCGTGCATGCCGCCCTCCGGGGTGTGGATGTCGTTGGCGAAGGAGACGAGCGTATCCTTGAAGTCGTCGTTATACTGCAGGGCGATCTCGGCCACCGCGTCGCCCTTCTCGCCGGAGATGTAGATCACATCCTCATGGATGGGGGTCTTGTGGCGGTTGAGGTAGCGCACGAATTCGCGGATGCCGCCCTCGTAGCGGAAGCGCTGGCTCTGCTCCTGACCGGGGCGCCGGTCCTCAATGGTGATGGCAAGGCCCGCGTTCAGAAAGGCCTGCTCACGCATGCGGCGGCGAAGCGTGTCATAGTCGTAGACCGTATCGTCGAACATTTCGGGGTCTGGCTTAAAGCGCACGGTGGTGCCGGTCTTGTCTGTCTCGCCCACGACGCGCATGGGCTCGGTAATCACGCCGCGGGAGAACTTCATGACATGGCGCTTCCCGTCCTTGCAGACCTCGACCTCCAGCCACTCGGAGAGGGCGTTGACCACGGAGGCGCCGACGCCGTGCAGGCCGCCGGAGACCTTGTAGCCCCCGCCGCCGAACTTGCCGCCCGCGTGCAGCACGGTGAAGACCACCTCAAGGGCGGGCTTGCCGGTCTGCTCCTGAATGTCCACGGGGATGCCGCGGCCGTTGTCGGAGACGCGGATGATGTCGCCCGGCTCGATGACGACCTCGATATGGGTGCAGTAGCCGGCGAGCGCCTCGTCGATGGAGTTGTCCACGATCTCATAGACCAGGTGATGCAGGCCCGAGGCCGAGGTGGAGCCGATATACATGCCCGGCCGCTTGCGCACCGCCTCCAGACCCTCAAGCACCTGGATCTGCGAAGCGTCATATTCCTGAGTCACTTTTTCATTCAAATCAGACATAATGATCTCCTATAGATAATCGTAGAGGCCGATGCCCTCATCGGCCCGCACATATTTGTGCGGTTAGATGGTCGGCGGGTCGATCAGGCCATCGACCTCTACGTTTCATTTGCTCTTTTGAGCAGCGTTACGTTTCATTTGCTCTTTTGAGCAGCGTTGCGGTGTTCATCTGGCTGAGGATCAGGGCGCGCTGTCCGCGGCCTTCCGTGACGACGAAGGACTTGGGGATATCCTCCGCGGCGTTTTCGACCGTGCCTGCCTTCTCGCAGGCGGAGAGAAATTTCCGCGTCAGATGGGACTGGCTTGTGACGTCAAGGTCGAAGATGCCCACGATCTCATCGTCCCGCACGACCCGCCCTTTGCCGAGGTGCAGGTATCTCACCGTATCCGCCCCCCCTCCACGAAGAGGACGCGCCCGCCGGTGCGTTTGGAAATGCCCTCGTCCTCGCAGCAGGTAATGAGGGTCTGGCCCCCGCCGATGCGGTTGAGCACAAACTCCTGCCGCTTCTGGTCAAGCTCCGAAAGCACGTCGTCAAGCAGCAGGATCGGGTATTCCCCGCTCTCTTTCAGAAAGATTTCCCGCTCGGCCAGCTTTAGGGACAGGGCCGCGGTTCTTGTCTGACCCTGGGAGGCGAAGGCGCGGGCGTTTTTGCCGTTGATGTCGATTTCCAGATCGTCCTTGTGCGCGCCCGAGAGACACTGGGCGCTGTCCAGTTCCGCCTGGCGGTGGCGCTCCTGATGCTCGCAGAGATCGTAATAGATCTCCTTGGCCGAAGCAAAGGGATCGCGCACGGTGCTCACGGTCTTATAGCTCACGCGCAACTCCTCCAGCCCGTCTGAGAAATCCCGGTGGATGGGGGCCGCCGCCTCGCCGAGACGAAGGGCGAAGGCCGCGCGGTAGCGAATGAGCTGCGCCGAGGCGCGCGCCATGCCGTCGGAAAAATCGTCCAGCGTGTCAAGCAGGGCGGGCTTGTCGCGCCAGTCCTTGAGGATGCGGGTTTTATTCTCATAGAGGCGGTTGAAGTCGGACAGAATTTCAGCGTAGCGGGGCCGGATCTGGCTGATGGCGTTATCCATGAGCCGCCGCCGCACCGCCGCGCCCTCCTTGATGAGGTTCAGATCGTCCGGACAGAAGAGCACGGTGTTCACCGTGTCGGATAATTCCCCGGCGCTCTTCTTCACGGAATTGACCAGAATACGCTTGGGTCTGCCCGGCGTGAGGCGGATGTTGATGGTCTGCTCCCGCTCGCGGCTGTAGACGTCCGCGAGGATGTCCGCGGAGTCTCCGCCGAAGCTCACAAGCTCCTTGTCGAATCTCGTCCGAAAGCTCCTGCCCATTGAGAGCATGTACACGGCTTCCAGCAGATTGGTCTTGCCCTGGGCGTTGGGGCCGCAGATGACGTTGGTGCCGGCGTCGAAATCCGCCGTCTCAAAGTCGTAATTGCGAAAGCCGTTCAGGGCGATGCGCCGGACGATCATGCCTTCACGATCTCCAGCGTCGTCCCCTGGAAATCCACCTTGTCCCCGGGGTAGAGCTTTTTGCCGCGTTGGGTGCAGGTCTCGCCGTTGACGCCGACAAGCCCGTCGGCAATGACCATCTTGGCCTCGCCCCCGGTCCCGACCAGCGCGGCGAATTTCAAAAGAGCGTCAAGCTTGATAAACTCGGTTTTTATCTCGATCTTTTCCATAAAAATCCCTTCTCTGTTCAATCGCGCCGCAGGCGCTCCTTCACTCCGCTTTTCATTCTTTTTATCAGGCGTGCAGCCGCACCGGCAGCACCATGTAGGTAAAGTCCTCGCTGCCGTCGGCGGCTTTGATGATGCAGGGGGAGGCGGCGGTGTTGACGCAGAGCTTGAGCTCGTCCTTGCCGGCGGCCTTGAGGGCGTCCTTCATATAGCGGTCGTTGAAGCCGATCAAAAGCCCCTCGCCGTTGCCCTCGCAGGTGCAAACATCCTCGGCCCGGCCGATGGGGGTCACGCACAGACAGTCGATGGTGCCGTCGCCCACGGTCATGCGCACGGGGCTGGAATTTTTCTCGCTCACAATGAGGGAGACGCGGTCGATGGAGGCCATGAACTCCGCGCGGTCCACCTTGATTTCATATTTGAAGGTATCGGGGATGGAGCGGCGGTAGTTGAGAAACTCGCCCTCTAAGCGGCGGGAGACGACCACGGTGTCGCCGATCTCAAAGGAGATGTGCTTTGCGCCGACGGAGATGGACACCTCTCCATCCTCCTCGTCGGTGCAGATTTTCTCCACGTCGCTCAGGGCGTTGCCGGGCACGATGAAGGTGCAGCTTTCAAGCTTGGAATCGGCGAGCTTCTCGGTTCTTCTGGCAAGGCGGTAGCCGTCCACGGACACGAGCGTGAGCTGCTTCTCCTCCACCTCGAAGAGGGTGCCGGTGTAGACGGGGCGCACCTCGTCGGTGGAGACGGCGAAGATGGTCTTGTTGATCATGTCCTTTAAGATATGCTGGGGCAGGCGGATGGAATTGACCGCGTCGAACTGCGGCAGCTCCGGGTAATCCTCCGCGCTGATGCCGAGGATGTTGAACTGGCTCTTGCCGCACTTGACGGAGATATTGTCCTTTTCATCGGAGGAGACGGTGACGATCCCGTCCGGCAGACGGCGGATCATCTCGCCGAAGAGCCGCGCCCCCACGACCACGACGCCGCGCTGGGTGATATCGGCCTCGATCCCTGTGACGATGCCCTTTTTGAGGTCATAGCCCTTGACGAAGAGCCTGTCCTCGGCGCTGATCTGCAGACCCTCGAGCGCGGGGATGGGGCTTTTGGAGGCGGCAGCGCGGGAGGCGATGGCGCAGGCGGATTGAAGCAGATATTTTTCACAGCTGAATTTCATAAATCGTTCCTCCGAATCTATTCAAAAATTCTCTTTCAGAAAGAAAGATAGAATATATTTTAGTAGCATTAGTAGTAGAGCAAAATTTTGTGGAAAAGCGGCGCAAAGCCTTGCAAACACTCAGCTTTGTCTGTGGAGAAAATTGTGGACAAAAAAGCCTCTTTCCACAGCCCCTGTGAGCAGAAAATCTTTCCACAGGCAAGAAAATTTTTTCAACAGGTCTTTTGTGGAAAACCGGACTGTGTTTTTACCCTTCGCGATCGCTGGAATTGATGTTGCTGGTCACGTCGCGCACGACGGTGGCGGTCTTCTGATCGGTCTGAATGAGGTTTTCGATCTTGCGGATGGAGCTTAACACAGTCGCGTGGTTGCGCCCCTCGTACATTTCGCCAATGCCCTGGAGCGAGAGGTCCGTGAGCGTGCGGATGAGGTACATGGACACCTGCCGCGCCATGGCGGTATTCTTCGAGCGGCTCTGGCCCCTGAGCTCCTCCTCGCTGATCTGGAAGTAACGGGCGGTCTCGCGGATGATGATTTCGGGCGTGGGGGTGAAAATGCCCTCCTTCAGCACGTCCTTGATGGCGCGCTTGACCGAGTCGATGGTGATGACCTCGTTCAAGATTTCCTTGTAGGCCGTGAGCTTTTTAATGACGCCCTCGAGCCGCCGGATGTTGGAGGTGATGTTTTCCGCGATGTAGGCCACCGCGTCGTCCGAGAGAATGAGGCCGAGCTGGGCCGCCTTGTTGCGGGTGATGGCCATGCGCGTTTCGAGATCGGGCGGCTGAATGTCCGCCATCAGGCCCCACTCAAAGCGGGTACGCAGGCGGTCGTCCAGCGTGGCCATATCCAGCGGCGGCCGGTCGGAGGTGATGACGATCTGATTTCCGGCCTCATAGATGCTGTTGAAGGTGTGGAAAAACTCGTTCTGGGTCTGCTGCTTGCCGGCGATGAACTGGATATCGTCCACGAGGAAGAGATCCACGTTGCGGTACTTGTTGTGAAAATCCTCGGTCGTGCCGTTTTTGATGGCCCGCACGAGTTGATTGGTAAATTCGTCACCCTTGATGTAGACGATGCGCTTTCGCGGGTCGCGCTGGTGGATGGCGTTGCCGATGGCCAGCAGCAGGTGCGTCTTGCCGAGGCCGGAGTTTCCGTAGATGAAAAGGGGATTGTAGGTTTTGCCGGGGTTTTCGGACACGGCCACGGCGGCGGCGTGGGCGAAGCGGTTGGAGTTTCCCACGATGAAGTGGTCGAAGGTGTAGCCCGCCATCTCCGGCAGAGAATTGAGCGCGTCACCGGGAGTGGGGCGGTCGATTGCCTCCTCCTCCGTCAGAACCAGCACCTCAAAATCCGAGGCGAAGAGGTCGTAGAGCGCGGCCTTGATGCGCTCTGAAAAGCGCTTCTGAATGATCTCCTGCTTGAATTCCGAGCTCGTCTGCAGCACCAGGCGGCAGTCGTCCAGCTCCAGCGGCACACAGTCTTGAAACCAGGTCTCCATGGCCGTGGGCGTGAGCTGCGTGGCCAGGATATCCAATATTTTCTGCCATATATCTTTGACGGAATTAACCAAGTTTTACACCCTCCCCGCAGCCATTTTACAGGTATAATAAGAACCAATATATTATATCAGATTTTCACTGCATTTTCAAGGTTTTTCGGAGCACTAAATATAAATAATGTAGATAAAAAATTGGAAACTAAAAGAGCTTGTCTCAAAACGTATATGTATACAAAAACGTAGGGGTCGATCCCCAGATCGACCCGCCGAAAACCGCAGAATGCTGCAAATCGGCGGGCCGATGAGGGCATCGGCCCCTACGCCATTCATTTTATGCAGGGATTGCCTTATTTTGAGACAGCCCCTTTAAAAGTCCGCGTTGCCGGTGGTTCTGGGGTGCAGCTCCACGTCGCGGATGTTGGAAACGCCGGTGAGGTACATGACCATGCGCTCGAAGCCGAGGCCGTAGCCCGCGTGACGGCAGGAGCCGTAGCGCCTGAGGTCGAGGTACCACCAGTAGTCCTCCTTGTTGAGGCCCAGCTCGTCCATGCGCGCCTCCAGCACGTCCAGACGCTCCTCACGCTGGCTGCCGCCGATGATCTCGCCCACGCCGGGCACCAGGCAGTCCGCCGCCGCGACGGTCCTGCCGTCGTCGTTGAGGCGCATGTAGAAGGCCTTGATGTCCTTGGGGTAGTCGGTGACAAAGATGGGCTTGTTGAAAACCTTCTCGGTGAGATAGCGCTCATGCTCGGTCTGCAGGTCGATGCCCCACTCCACGGGGTAGTCGAACTTCTGGCCGCTCTTTTTGAGGATGTCGACGGCTTCGGTGTAGCTGATGCGGCCGAAGTCGTTGGAAACGACGTTGTGGAGGCGGTCAAGCAGGCCCTTGTCGACGAAGCTGTTGAAAAACTCCATCTCCTGGGGGCAGCGCTCGAGGGTGCGGTTGATGATGTATTTCACCATGGCCTCGGCGGTGTCCATATAGTCGTTCAGGTCGGCGAAGGCCATCTCAGGCTCGATCATCCAGAACTCGGCCGCGTGGCGCTGGGTGTAGCTGACCTCGGCGCGGAAGGTGGGGCCGAAGGTGTACACGTCGCCGAAGGCCATGGCAAAGTTCTCGGCGTTGAGCTGACCGGAGACGGTGAGGCTGGTGGGCTTGCCGAAAAAGTCCTGCGAGAAATCGACGCTGCCGTCCTCGTTGAGCGGGGGGTTCTTGGCGTCGAGGGTCGTGACGCGGAACATCTGGCCCGCGCCCTCACAGTCGGAGCCGGTGATGAGCGGGGTGTGGACGTAGACAAAGCCGCGCTGCTGGAAAAACTCATGCACCGCCTGGGCGGCGACGGAGCGCACGCGGAAGGTGGCGGAGAAGAGATTGGTGCGCGGTCTCAGATGCTGGATGGTGCGCAGAAACTCGACGCTGTGGCGCTTCTTCTGCAGGGGATAGTCCGGGGTGGACACGCCCTCGACCTCAATTTTGTCGGCCTTGAGCTCAAAGGGCTGCTTGGCCTCGGGGGTGAGCGTGAGCGTCCCGTGGACGATCAGCGCCGCGCCCACGTTCTGATGGGCGATTTCGTCATAGTTTACGAGCTTGCCGCGCTCAAAGACGACCTGAAGGGATTTGAAGCAGGAGCCGTCGTTGAGCTCGATAAAGCCGAAGTTCTTCATATCGCGCACGGTTCTGACCCAGCCGCAGACGGTCATGGGCTGATCGGCAAAGGATGCCGCGTCGGCAAAAATGCCGGCAATTTTCTGACGCTTCATGGAAATGCTTCCTTTCTATGTGGACAAGAGTTGATTCAAAAACGCCCTAACATTATATATAGAGCGAAAAGGGATTGCAAGAGCTTTGATTAAGGCAATACCGCATAATTCGGCGAGAGCGAATCCTGAGAAAATTTGGGTTCTGATGAAGGCAATTTTTCGCAGGAATACTTTGTGTATTTCAAGAAAAAGTGACAAAATCAGAGCGCAAATTTTCCAGGAGGCGCCGAAGGTGGATTGTGCGGTGTTGCCTTAAAAGATCAGCTTCACGGGGCAGTGGATATTGCGGATCTCGATGTCCGTGTACTCGCCCCCGGCCTCGCCGTCCCTCGTCCAGGACACGGGACGGTCAAAGCAGAAGCGGGCCTTCTTCGTGTGCAGGATCAGGAGATTGCTGCTGTCGAAGCGCTCGGTAAGCACGGAATTCACCACCTCGGCAAAGGAGGCGATGTTGCCCGGATCGCGCACCAGCACCAGCTCGTTTTCCCCGTCGCCGAGACTCACCATCGTGTCGGGCAGGCGCACGATGCCCGCGACCGAGGTGGAGTTGGAGACGCTGCCGTAAAGGACCTTCCCCTCAAACACCCCGCCGTCGTATTCAACGCGCACCGGGATGGGGGAAATATACGGGAGCTGCTGCATGCCCTGGAGCACATAGGCCAGATGGCCCAGCATCTTTTTCTGATCCTGGGGGGTGGCGTAGCTCACCTCGGTAAAAGCGCCGAAGGCCGCAATATAGGCAAAATAATCCTTGTCGCCGAAGCCGCCCACATCGAAGGGGTGGGGCGTGCCGACAAGAAGCCGCCGGGCGGCGGCGAGGGCGTCGTTTTTCGGAAGCCCCAGCGTCGTGGCCACATCGTTTGCCGTGCCCATGGGAAAGTAACCGATCGGCGGGGGACTGTCCAGCTGCATCAGCCCCGCCAGCACCTCACTGAGGGTGCCGTCGCCGCCGATACAGGCCACAACGTCGAAATTTCCGGCGTTCTCCGCCGCAAAGCGGGTGGCGTCGCCCCGCGCGGCGGTGAAGAACAGCGTCGTGCGGTAGCCGCCCTTTGCAAGCAGCGCCAGCGCATCGGCAAAATTGGTCTTGTACGCGCCCCGCCCCGCCATGGGGTTCACGATCAGCATGAGGGATTTCATAGAATAACCTCGCTTTACAAAGCGTTAATCAAGCTATACGAAGCGTAATTGATTATACCGAAAAGAAAGAGGAGAGTCAAGAAAAGCCAAAACCGGGAAGTTTCCTTCCCGGTTCGTTAAACCATATGGATGGCTCAGGCCAGCTTGTTGAGCTTGCTTGCCATAGCGGACTTCTTGTGCGCTGCGTTGTTCTTGTGCAGCAGACCCTTAGCAGCCGCGCGGTCGACTGTCTTAACAGCAACTTTATAGGCATCGACGGCATTGTCCTTGTCGCCTTCGGCAACAGCTGCGTCAAATTTCTTAACCATGGTCTTGAGCTCGGTCTTGTCAGCGCGGTTCTTGGCTCTGAGTTCCTTGGACTTCAGATCTCTCTTTGCAGAAGATTTAATGTTGGCCATGTTTCAATCGCCACCTCCTCCTATAAAATTGAGTTACATAACTTAACTCGCGTTTAGTAAGTATAGCAAAGAAGATGCCGAAAAGCAAGTGTTTTTTCAAAAAAATTTTCACTTTTTTTGCAGCCTGTTACAAAACTGATTTCTTGTGCAAAAACAGGGCAAACTATACCATATCTTGAGAGTGAAAGAGGTTTCAAGCATGGACATTTCTAAGTCGGTCCGCACGGATATGGCGGCGGAGCTGCGGCGGAGACACGCGGGAGAGATCCCCGGTGTGCGCTGCGAGAGCCAGAGTCTGCACGGTCTCAGCGTTTTCGCGCTGGAGGTCATGGACGCCGAGGGCGAGGCGGCGCTCGGCAAGCCACGCGGGCATTACGACACCCTCAGCCTGCCCCGCTTTTTCGACCGCGGCAGCGAGCGCTTCTCCGACGCGGTTCTGGCGCTGTCCGAGCTGATAGAACGCTGTCTCCCTACTCAGCGCGAAAACGTTCTCGTCGCGGCCTTGGGGAATCCCGACATCACGCCGGACGCGCTCGGCTCCCTCGCGGCGGGTTCGATCCTCGTGACGCGCCATTTGAAAGAGAAGGACCCGGAGAGCTTCGGCGACTTCTGTTCGCTGGCGCTCTGCAGGCCCGGCGTACTCGGCACCTCGGGGGTAGAGTCTGCCGAACAGATCCGCGTCCTGTGCGGGGCGATCCGGCCCGAGCTTGTCGTGGTCGTCGACGCCCTGGCCGGGGCGGAGGCCGACTCCCTCTGCCGCAGTGTCCAGGTTTCGGACGCCGGGATCTCCCCCGGCTCCGGCGTGGGCAACGACAGAAAGGAGCTGAGCCGCGCGACCCTCGGCGTGCCCGTGCTCTCCCTCGGTATGCCCACCGTGATCGACGCGGGCTTTTTCGGGGAGGACGCTCTATCCGGCATGTTCGTCACGCCGCGCGACATCGACAGTCAGGTGCGCGCCGGGGGCCGCCTGATCGGCTATGCCCTCAATCTCGCCCTGCACCGTAATCTCACCATTGCGGACGTGGATGCGCTGATTGGATAAAAGAGAGTGAAATTGTGGTGTCCCGCTTCGCTGGACAGTTATAATGTAATGTATTGGCTGCGCAAGAAAGGGGACCTTGGCTCCCCCCGCCGGGGGGAGCTGTCGCGGCGCGTCTCACGCAAGCGCCGTGACTGAGAGGGGCCACGATTGCACCCAGGATGCTTGCAAGACATCCCCCTCTCCGCCCCTTCGGGGCACCTCCCCCCGAGACGCCGCTTCGCGGCTGGGGGGAGGCAAGCGCTTACGTCGGGTCAGCTGATGAAACCCGATAAACATATAAATGAACAATTATGGGTATCGGGTTTCATCAGCTTCTAAGCTCCCTTTGCGAAAGGGAGCTGTCACAGCCGATCTCCCACGAGGCTGTGACTGAGGGATCGGCCGAGTTGTGCAAAGCTTAAACAGAGCTTTGCTTAGATTCTGTTTCGATCCCTCCGGCCTTTGGCCACCTCCCTTTTTCCAAAGAGAGGTCAGATTTGGGGCTTGCTGACGTAAGCCGATACGCATATGAACAATTCTCAGGGCGGAGCCTGGTTTGATCGCGGCGCAGCCGCTCCTTATCTTCACTCTCTCTTTTGTTTCACGTGAAACATAAAGACAGGGTCAAAAATTGTTTCATGTGAAACATTGCAAAGTGAAAACGATACTGTTATAATAGTCGCGCAATACATAGAAAGGACAAAAGTGGTCCTATGGCAAAAATCATCGCAATCGCAAACCAGAAGGGCGGCGTGGGAAAGACCACCACCTCGGTCAACCTGAGCGCAGCCCTGAGCCTGATGGGCAAAAAGGTGCTGCTGGTGGACTGCGACCCGCAGGGCAACGCAAGCTCCGGCATGGGCGTGAGCAAGACGACCCGCCCCAACACCTACGACATGCTGATCTCCGACAAGACCGCCGCGGAGTGCGTGGTTGAGACGGAATACGGCGACGTGATCCCGGCCTCCAAAGAGCTGGCCGCGGCCTCGGTGGAACTCATTCACGCAGATCGGCGCGAGTACGTGCTCAAGGACAAGATCGCTGCGCTCTACAGCGAGTATGACTACATTTTCATCGATTGTCCCCCGTCCCTGGAGCTGCTGACGGTCAACGCCCTGGTCGCGGCGGACAGCGTCCTGATCCCCATGCAGTGCGAGTACTACGCGCTCGAGGGCATCGCGGATCTGCTGACCAGCATCCGCATGTGCTCCAAGCGCCTGAACAAGCGCCTCGGCATCGAGGGCATCGTGCTCACCATGTACGACTCCCGCGCCAATCTCACGACACAGGTGGCGAACGAACTTCGCAAGCACCTGGGCGACAAAGTCTATACCGAGGTCATCCCCCGCAGCGTCCGCCTCTCCGAGGCGCCGAGCCACGGCATCCCCGGCGTGGTCTACGACCGCGTCAACCGCGGAAGCAAGGGCTATATGGCGCTGGCCGTGGAGTTTTTGAGAAGGAACGAAAAGTAAAAAGGAGAGTATATGCCAAAGGAAAAGAAGGGACTGGGTCTCGGACTGGACGCGCTGTTCGGCGTGGACGAGCCCGAGGAAAACGAGCTCCAGATCCTGCCCATCGCCAAGGTGGAGCCACGGCTTGACCAGCCGCGCGAGATCTTTGACGAGCAGAGCCTGCAGGAGCTGGCGGATTCCATCGCCCAGTACGGCCTGATCCAGCCCATCACCGCCCGCAAGCTGGACAGCGGCTATTATCAGATCATCGCGGGCGAGCGCCGCTGGCGGGCGGCGAGACTCGCGGGTCTCACCGAAGTGCCGGTGCGCGTCATCGAGGCCGACGACCGTCGCAGCGCCGAGCTTGCGCTGGTGGAAAACCTGCAGCGCGAGGACCTGAATCCCATCGAGGAGGCCCGCGGCTACCGGGCCCTGATCGACGAATACGGCCTCACGCAGGAGGAGGCGGCCAAGAGCGTGGGGCGCTCCCGTCCCGCCGTGGCAAACGCCATGCGCCTGTTGAGCCTCTGCCCCTCGGTTTTGGAGCTCGTCGAAAAGGGACAGCTCTCCGCAGGTCACGCGCGCGCCCTGGTGCCGATCCTGGACGATAAGCTCCAGACAGCCGCCGCAAAGGAGGTTGTGGACAAGGGCCTCTCGGTTCGCCAGACGGAGCAGCTTGCCGCGCGTCTTATGAAGGCGCCGAAGCAGCCAAAGCCGGAGGAGGGCGTCAAGGTGGACTACGCCGCCGAGGTGGCAAACCGCCTGAGCCTGAGTCTGGGACGCAAGGTCAAGCTTATCGACGGCAAAAAGATCGGCCGCATCGAGATCGAGTTCTACGGCGCGGATGACCGCGAAGCGCTCATCGAAGCGCTGGAGAGGCTGAGATGAGAACCGCAAAACAAATATAATATATGATAGAAAAAAACAGGAAGGTAAACAACCATGCTTGACATCAAATTTGTCCGGGAAAATCCGGAGATCGTCAAAGAGAACATCAAAAAGAAATTCCAGGACCAGAAGCTGCCCATGGTGGACGAGGTCATCGAGCTTGACCGCCTGAACCGCGCCGCCATCACCGAGGCCAGCGACCTGCGCGCAAAGAAGAACCAGCTTTCCAAGGCCAACGGCCCCCTCTTCGGCAAGCTCAAAAAGGCCGCCGAGGAAGAGAAGGCCGCCATCCAGGCCCAGATCGACGCCAACATGGCCGCCGTCAAGACAAACGACGAGCGCCTCGCGGAGCTTGAGCGCATGGAGGAGGAGTACGCCGAGAAGATCCGCCATCTCATGCTGAACATCCCCAACATCATCGACCCCTCCGTTCCCATCGGGCCGGACGACTCCGCCAACGTCGAGGTCGAGCGCTTCGGCGAGCCCGTGACACCCGATTTCGAGATCCCCTATCACACCGAGATCATGGAGCGCCTGAACGGCGTGGACATGGATTCGGCGGGGCGCGTCGCCGGCAACGGCTTCTATTACCTCATGGGCGACGTGGCGCGCCTGCACTCCGCGGTGCTGGCCTACGCCCGTGACTTCATGATCAACAAGGGATTCATCTACTGCATCCCGCCCTTCATGATCCACGGCAACGTGGTCGAGGGCGTCATGAGCCAGACCGACATGGACGCCATGATGTACAAGATCGAGGGCGAGGATCTCTATCTCATCGGCACCAGCGAGCACTCCATGATCGGCAAGTTCATCGACCAGATGATCCCCGAGCAGAGCCTGCCCCAGACCCTGACAAGCTACTCCCCCCGCATCCACCAGTTTGAAAAGCAGGAGATGATCGTGGTCTGCAAGCCCGAGGACTCCATGGCCTGGTACGAGAAGATGTGGCGCTACTCCGTGGAGCTCTTCCGCAGCATGGAGATCCCCGTGCGCCAGCTCGAGTGCTGCTCCGGCGACCTCGCCGATCTCAAGGTCAAGTCCTGCGACATCGAAGCGTGGAGCCCCCGCCAGCAGAAGTATTTTGAGGTCTGCTCCTGCTCCAACCTCGGCGACGCCCAGGCAAGACGCCTCAAGATGCGCGTCAAGGGCGAGGACGGCCGGGTCTATCTGCCCCACACGCTCAACAATACCGTCGTCGCGCCCCCGCGTATGCTGATCGCCTTTTTGGAGAACCACCTCCAGGCCGACGGCAGCGTCACCATCCCCGAGGTCCTCTGGCCCTACATGGGCGGCACGAAGGTACTAACGCCGAAGAAATAAGAGTGAAGAGTAAACACACTCCACTCTAAAAAAATAGGAAAGGAAAGAGCATCATGAAAAAGTTCTTTGAAGAGTTCAAAAAGTTCATCTCCCGCGGCAACGTTATGGACATGGCCGTCGGCGTCATCATCGGCGGCGCGTTCGGCGCGATCACCAGCTCCCTGGTGGCCGACGTCATCACCCCGCTGCTGGCAGCCCTGTTCAACTCCCCCAACACCGACGCGCTGAACATCACCCTGCGCGCCGCCGCCGACGGGCAGGAGCCCATCGTCCTCGGCCTCGGCACCTTCATCGGCGCAATCATCAACTTCCTGGTCATCGCCTTCGCTCTGTTTACGGTCATCAAGGCCATGAACAAGGCAAAGGAAATGAGCGAGAAGCTGCTCAAGAAAAAGAAGGAAGAAGAGGAAGCCGCTGCCGCCGCAGAGCCCCCCAAGCCCACCACCGAGGAGCTGCTCGGCGAGATCCTGGCCGAGCTCAAAAAGAAAAAGTAAAAAACATACAGAAAGGGATGCAGCAAAAGGACGCTGCACCCCTTTTTTCCTTGCGTCATCGCATATGCTGAATGACAGGATTGCAGTAAAAAAGGAAAGATAATCACTGAAAGAAAGGGTGCGTTGCAAAATAGCGCGTCGAAAAACAAAAGCACCAGTTGGGTCCAAAAAGGACTTGGCTGGTGCTTTCGTTTGCGTTAAGCTTTAGGTGTGAAGAAA
>CADADE010000011.1 GCA_902786615.1 Oscillospiraceae bacterium | reverse complement strand
TTTCGGCTTCATTGGCCCCAACGGTGCAGGAAAATCCACCACCATCCGCACGCTGATGGGCCTGATCCATCCCAGCGGCGGCAACGCCTCTATTTTCGGCCTGGACTGCCAGACCAAGGCCAGTGTCATTGCCAGAGATGTGGGCTACCTTCCCAGCGAGAACAGCTATTATGAAAACATGAAGGTGCGGGACCTGCTGCAATACACCGCTGACCTGTACGGCATGGACTGCGAAACGAAAATGTATGAGCTTTCTGAGCGCCTTAATCTGGATCTGACCCGGAAAATCGCAGACCTGTCTCTGGGTAACAAGAAAAAGGTGGGGATTGTGTCTGCCATCATGACCTCGCCCAAGCTGCTGATTATGGACGAGCCCACCAGCGGCTTAGACCCGCTGATCCAGCAGGCCTTCTACGATATTCTGAAGGAGGAGAACAGCCGGGGAACCACCATTTTCTTCTCATCCCATGTCCTCAGCGAAGTACAGAAGCTGTGTGACCGGGTGGCAATCTTAAAAGAAGGCAAGCTCGTGGGCATTCAGTCCATCAAAGAGCTTCGGGAAAGCGGCTATAAAAAGGTCAGCCTCACCGCCAAAACAACCATTCCCCGTGACTTCTGGGGCTTGCCCGGCATTGCCAACTACACCGAGAGTCCTGACAAGACCTCTGTTTCCTTTATGTATAACGGCAATATCACAGCGATCATCGACAAGCTTCACCTGCTGCATTTGGACGATGTGCTTTTGGAAGAGCCCTCTTTGGAGGAAATCTTCATGCACTACTATGCGTAAGGAGGTGTCAGGCATGGTCATTTTGAAATATGAACTGAAAAGGCATCGAACCTATATCCTGGGCTGGGCTATCGCCTTGGCACTGTGTATTTTTTTGATGACGCCGACTTATTACAGCTTTCTGGATGCTGCCTCCGTGGAACTCTTTGAAACCATGGGCACCACGGACTTTTACAGGAGTGTCGGCGTATCGATGGAATACCTGACATCTCCGCTGGGTATTTACGGGTTCCTGACCAGCTTTTTCATGATTGCCTCCGGCATTTTTGGGATGCACTTCGGCATTTCCATTCACACCAGAGAATGTACGGAAGGAACCTCGGAATATCTGTTTACAAAGCCCTTTCCCCGGAAAGCAATTTATTGGGCAAAGGCATTGACCGTGTTTGTCGGCGTGGCGATTGTGGGTACGGGGTATCTGCTGGCTTCCCTTTTCGCCATGGCAATATTCCGTTCCGGAACTCCTTGGGGAGAGTTTTTCCTGATTGCCCTGTCCCTGACCCTTGTTACGCTGTTCTTCGCTGCAATGGGGCTGATGGTGGGAATTTTGTTTTCCCGCAACCGCAGTCCGCTGCTGACCGCCGGATTAGTCGTATTTGTGGAGTATTGCATTACCAGCTTCTCCAACATCGTCAGTAACCGAGCTATCAGCTTTCTGTCTCCCTACTCTTTCTTCGGAGCCGCTGATATCTCCAAAAACGGCTTCTATGACCTCCGGTATCTTGGATGGTGTGTGCTGCTGTTTGCCCTGTTTTTGGTGCTTTCTTACGGTGTCTTTCTGAAAAAAGACATTCAGTTCCGCAGCTAAGGAGGTGTGAACATGAAAACATTGATTAAAAATGAGTTTCGTCAAACCAGAAAACTTTTGTTGATCTGGCTGGGAATCATGCTGCTTCTGTGCGGTTTCTGCTATTTTGAACTTATGTCTCTACAGGATAGTCTGGATGAAATGGCAGCGATGGTCAGCCAATTTCCGAGACTGATCATGATTATGTTTGGAGTCAAAGGCGACTTGACGACATCCACCGGCTGGTATGTGTGCATCTATTTCTGGGAGGGGCTACTGGCGTTTCCCTATGCCATGTCTTTGGGGCTGTCCTGTGTGGCTAAGGAAAAGAAATTCGGAACATCGGAATACCTGTTCACAAAGCCAGTGAAGCGGAAAACCATTGTTCTGGCGAAGGTGATCGTTTCAGCAGTGAACCTGCTGGTGTTCGCCCTGTTCAGTGGCGTGTGCAATTATTTCACAATTGTTCTTCCTTTGGGCGGTCTGGATCAGCCGGGAGCGGTGCTTTCCACAACGATGGGAATGTTCTTTACCCAGATCCTCTTTTTTGCCCCGGGGCTGTTGTTTGCCAGCGTGCTCCTGTCCTATAGGGCTGCGGTGCGGACAGGAACAATTTTCATGCTGGCTGCCTATGCGTTGGCCTTTACTGCCGAGTACACAGGTAATCATTTTCTGGACTATCTGACCCCATTGCGTTATTTTGATGTGTACGAGGTAGCACTGCACGGTTTCCACCTTCCCTATATCTTCTTAACAATCGTTGTGGCAGGCATTTGTGTCGCAGCTGCCCTGAAGCAATGGAAACGGCGGGAATTGTGATTTTACATGAATCGTGTATCTTGAAAAAGGCAGCTAACGATATATGGAGGAAATATTTATGTTACGACCAAAAGAAGTAGTATGTAAATGGGTAGATGCGTTCAATAATCACGATGTAGAAGCAATCGTGAGCTTGTACCATGATAACGCAACCAACCATCAAGTGACAAATGATCCCGTGATTGGGATAGATGCAATCCGAGAAATGTTTACAACAGAATTTGCCACTGCCGATATGACTGCCATTGTAGAGAACATCTTTGAAGATGGACAGTGGGCGATTTTAGAATGGAAGGATCCTCTGGGACTGCGGGGATGCGGCTTCTTCCATGTTGTAAATGGTAAAATTCTGTTCCAGAGAGGATATTGGGATAAGCTGTCCTTTTTGAAGCAGCATAATTTACCTATTGAATCGTTGTGAAAAAGTGAACAAAGCACGAAGTTGAAGGGATCAGTAAAATGGAGCGAGGAAGAATTATCGTAATTACAGGCCCTCCGGGAACTGGAAAATCGACAGTATCAGCTATTGTTGCGAAGGAATCCTGTATGGAAAAATCAGTGCATATGCATACCGATGATTTTTACCATTACCTGAGCAAAGGGGCAATATTGCCGCATTTGCCGGAATCCAATGAGCAAAACCTGATTGTGATCGAGGCCTTTTTAGAAGCCGCAAAGCGTTATGCCCGTGGTGGATATGATGTAATCGTGGATGGAATTATCGGCCCGTGGTTTTTGCAGCCTTGGTTAAATATCGTTCACGAAGGCTATGAAGTACATTATATCATTTTGAGAGCAAGCAAGGAGGAAACCCTGAACCGGGCGACTGGACGTTTGAAATTGGATAGCGAAACAAATACTGAATTGGTAGAAGTGATGTGGGAGCAATTCCATCATCTTGGAGTATATGAGCGGAATGCTATAGACACAACAAATGATTCGATTCAGGATACAGTTTCCTCAATAAACGAGAAAATTTCAAATAAAACAGCGTTGTTATTGTAACGGAATACCACCAGCGAAAAACCGCTGCTACATGGAATTAAAACCATGCGGCAGCGGCTTTTTTATTTCCGGGCTTTATTCTTATGACTTGGGAAACTCTTTAACAACTTAGATTTCTTAAATATTCTCTTCATGGTGTCATGCTCGTCATCAAGAAGCTTATCGTAGTCAATTTGCAGTTCTTCGCAGAAGTAACGCCAAAATTCTTCAATCGGATTACTCTTGTATTTCATGGACTGCAAAAGCCGCTGCATCTTTTTGTCGTTGGATGCGGGGCGTTCAATGGGAGCGGATTCCGTGGCATTTTGGTTTTTCTCACGGATGCTGCGAATGACCCGATCCAGATCGCCGTGGATGTTATGGAAGAAGTATTCCTCTTCGTCGATGCGGGCAGCGTCCAGAACCTGAACATACAGGTCGTTGCTCTCTGGGTTATGTTGTTGCACAATTTGGAGCCGAACCGCATTCAGCCAGTCGTTCATATTCTTAATCTGCATGGTGGCGATGCCGTCCACATAGATTTCGGTGTCAGTCATCAGCTTTAGAAAATCCGGGTGCTTTATCATCTCGCAGAGCAGACGGTTGTTGAGTCTGCCGCTTTTTAGAATATCCAAGGTTTCATCGTCCAAATGAAGCTCCGCAATTTCGTGATTCTGAACTTCACGGGATTCGGTGAGACCCAGCAGCCAGTCGGTAGAAACATGGTAGTATTCGGCAAGGATCACCAGATTCGTATGACTGATGTCTTTGTAATCATCGCTTTCATAGCTGCCCAGAGTGGATGAAGAGATTCCGGTTTCATCTGCAAGCTGTTTTAGCGTGAATCCTTTTTCCACAACTCGCAAATCTTTTAGTTTTTCTTGTATTGATAAGCCTTTTTTCATGGCAAAATCTCCTTCCTGCGGCTGCATTTCTGCCGCTGTTTTCATTATATCATGCCTTGTCCACAATCGTGGAAATTTTTGTTTTTCAGCCGGAAATCCTACTTTGCGGATATACAGCACGGGGGTCAAAAATGTTCCATAATGTAGTCAGTTCATCGATGGATTATTCCAATCGAATGACCGTCCTGATGGGATATGCTTCCCGGTGAAGCAGCGCAGTGACTATCGGCAGGAACATGGAGGAACCCTGACCGATACGAGCGTGCCAACGGAAGCAAAACGCCGCAGAGAAACTGGGGCAGGAACGACATCAGGGTACAGCGGCGAACTGACACAAAAAATGATACCGAAACACGACAATCTGACAGGGGGATAGTCTACCCTGTCAGCAATCCTTCGGGGATTTTTGCACCGCTCCAAGGCGGTGTTTTGGTTAAAAATCGCCCCGAAACCATACACAAAATCGGGAGGATACCATTGTGCCGAGAATGAGCCAAAAGAGGAAACTGGAACTGTCCTTTTTCCTGAATGATCGGGGGCGTGTCAGCTACAACAATCTGTGTCGGAAGTGCCAGCATGAATGCAGGCAGAGTTTCCGGGCAGTTGTGGTTGACTGCCCTCGTTATTTATCCAAACGAGCGAAGAAAAAGGAGAACCCAACCAAATGAATTTTGAATTTATGACGATAGACACACCGCTGCCGCCATGTATGCCCTTTCCCAGAGCGTTGCTGGGATTCCCGGTCAGCAGCACTGCTAAGGTCATGTACTGCCGGATGCTGGATGCCATGCTTTCAGATGGACAAGAGGACGAGAACGGCATCCTGTTTGTCTGTTTCCCTGTGACTGCAATCGCTGCCGCTCTGTCCAGAAGTTCCATGACGGTGAAGCGTTCTTTGAACGAGCTGGAAACCGCAGGACTTATCATGCGGGTGCGCCGGGGCGTTGGAGAACCGAACAGGATTTATGTGCTGACTCCGAGAGAGGACGAAGATGTTCCCTCCTGAGTTCGCTTGAAAACCCTCAACACTGTTGAGAGAAAATCGAATGTGACTGCTAAGGTCAGATGAGAAGCCGCTGTCAGTTTTTGCGTGAATGCAAAATCCGGCAGCGGCTATTTTTTCGGAAGTCCCTTGGGGGGTTGCGAAAAAGCCGAAGAAGCTGAAAGGAGCCATAGAGGAAAGGGCGAGGTTCAGCTTCTTCGGGCAGGAGTACAGAGGGCGCAGCCCTTTGTGCATGGGTACAGGGTCGCACAAAGTCCAGGGGACCTTGGTATTGCGTGGACCGAAGCGGAGCGTAGATGCAATACCCCTGTGCAGGTCAAGGGCGGCAGCCTTGCCCAGTTAAGTGGCGTTGCGCCGCTTAGTACTGGGTATTACTTGGCGCAGAAATGCAGCAAGGAAGCAGCTTCGCTGCCCCTCCCCCTGCGGGGAAAATCTTTAAGAAACGGAGGAACCAAGTTTGAAACTGACAAAACACAACGGTCGTGCCGGAAAGAATGGCGTTTACAATCCCAAGCACAATGACCGTAATTTCGATGTGAGCAACAGCGAACACATTGACGAGCAGCGAGCCGAACACAACATCTACTGGGACTGCTACAACGGTTATCGGCAGCTGGCAGAAAAGAACAGTGACGAGATTGAGCTGGCTTCAACCTTTGAAGAAGTCGAGCAGATTTATTATCACACCCATTATTCCGATTACACGGATGGACAGAATGCCCGTAATGAAAAGAACCGACACACGGAGCGCAACCGCACTACAGATGAAATCCTGAAAAATAAAAAGACCTGCCCGGAGGAAAGTTTGCTCCAAATCGGAAAGATGGAGGAACACGCTTTTGCGGAAACCCTCTTTCTGGTGGCTACGGAATTTTTTGCGGAGCTGGAAAGACGCTTCGGCTCCCATGTCCACATTTTGGACTGGGCATTGCACATTGATGAAAGCACGCCTCACATCCATGAACGCCACGTCTTTGACTGTGAAAATCAGTACGGGGAGCTTTGTCCCCAGCAGGAGAAAGCTTTGGAAGCCCTTGGCTTTGAACTGCCGGAGCCGGACAAGAAGCTGGGTCGCCACAACAACAGAAAAATGGTCTATGATGCCGCCTGCCGGGCTTTGCTGTTCGATATTTGCAGGAAGCACGGATTGCAGCTGGAGGAGGAGCCGGAGTACGGCGGTCGCAAGTATCTGGAAAAGCAGGACTTCATTCTTGCCAAGCAGAAGGAGCAGCTGGTGGCTCAGTCTCAGACGATTCAGGAGCAGGAAGCCGTCATTCAGGAAAAGGAAGAAAAGCTGGACGAGCTGACCTTGAAGCTGGATGATGTGGAAGCTCTGATTGATGATGTTTCCGAGATTGCCTATGATAAGGCGGTGGAGGTTGTGACCGATACCGTCCGGGTGGAAACACACAAGCAGGACATTCAGCTGGTGGAGGAAACAAAGTCCTGGCTGCTGTCCCCGGAGCGCAAGGCTCCCAAAAAGGAGCGGGAGTACGCTGCCGCCCGGCTGGACAATGTGGTTTCCAAAATAACCAAAGCCATGCATGCAGCCGTTCGTGCAATGAAGGCTGCACTGACAAAGCCGGAGGTCAGAAAAGCAAACACCCAGCAAATCAAGGAAAATGCCAGAACTTCCATTTATGAAATGCTGAACCGCAACAAGGCGATTGTGGCGGCTGAGGATGCCGCACGGAAAAAGGAAACTCACAAAAAACAGAATATGGAACGCTAACAGGCACTTGCCATTTTCGTATTGAGAATGTCAGGTGCCTTTCCTATTTTCAGGAGGAAATGATTTGAATGTATTTGAAACAGTCAAGCAGTCTGTGACCACCCGGCAGGCTGCGGAACACTACGGAATCCGGGTAGGCAGAAACGGAATGGCTTGCTGCCCGTTCCACAACGACAAGACCCCCAGCATGAAGCTGGACAGGCGTTACCACTGCTTCGGCTGTGGGGCAGATGGGGATGTGATTGACTTCACAGCGGCTCTTTATGGGCTGGGAAAGAAGAAAGCTGCTGTACAGCTGGCAAGGGACTTTGGACTGTCCTACGAGGAAGGGAAGCTCCCAGATAAGATGAAAAAGCCCAAGCCCTGGAGCAAATCCCCAGAGGTACAGTTCAGGGAAGCACAAGAGCGCTGCTTCCGTGTTCTTGCGGATTATCTTCACCTGATGAAACGGTGGAAAGAGGAGTATGAGCCCGAACAGACGGATGGGGAATGGCATCCCCGGTTTGTGGAAGCCTTACAGAAAATCAGCCATGTGGAATATCTGCTGGACACACTGCTGTCCGGCGATCTTTCGGAACGGGCGCAGATTGTTACGGAATACGGAAAGGATGTGATACAGCTTGAAAAACGATTATCAGAACTTGCCGCCCCAGATGCGGGAGGCCCTGAAAAACACAGTCAACGCCATGCAGCCGCCCCAGAGCGTTGAGGAGATAAAAGCCGAATTGGAAAGTACGGAGAAGGGCGGTGTCCGGCAGAGCATCCGCAACTGTCTGACGGTGTTCCAGCGTGACCCGGTGCTTGCCGATGCAATAGCCTATAACATCCTGACTGATCGAAAGGACATCATAAAGCCCATCGGCTATCACAGAACAGACACAGCCCTGACAGATACGGACATGAAATATCTGCTTCTTTATCTGGAAGAAAATTATGGGCTGACCAGTGAGAAAAAGATTGAAAACGCCATCGGGATTGTGGCGAACGAGAACAAGTACCATCCCATCCGGGACTGCCTAAACAATCTTGAATGGGATGGGACAGAACGCATCCGATATGCCCTGCACCACTTCCTTGGAGCTGAGGTCAGCGAGTATAGCTATGAAGCCTTGAAGCTGTTTATGCTGGGGGCGATTACGAGGGCATTCAAGCCCGGCAGCAAGTTTGAAATCATGCTTTGTCTGGTAGGCGGTCAGGGAGCGGGTAAGTCTACCTTCTTCCGGCTGCTGGCTCTCCGGGACGAGTGGTTTTCGGATGACCTTCGCAAGCTGGACGATGACAATGTGTATCGCAAGCTGCAAGGTCACTGGATTATCGAAATGTCCGAGATGATGGCAACCGCCAACGCCAAGAGCATTGAGGAAATCAAGTCCTTCCTGAGCCGCCAGAAGGAGGTTTACAAAATCCCCTACGAAACCCACCCGGCAGACAGACCGAGACAGTGTGTATTCGGCGGCACCTCCAACGCTCTCGACTTCCTGCCCCTTGACCGTTCCGGCAATCGCCGCTTTATTCCGGTCATGGTGTACCCGGAGCGGTCGGAGGTTCACATTTTGGAGGACGAAGCTGCTTCCAGAGCCTACATCCGGCAGATGTGGGCAGAAGCCATGGAAATTTACCGCAGCGGAAACTTCAAGCTGAAATTCAGCCCGGAAATGGCAAAGTACCTGAAAGAGCATCAGCGGGACTTCATGCCGGAGGACACGAAAGCCGGACAGATTCAGGCCTATCTGGACAAGTACACCGGGGACACGGTCTGCTCCAAGCAGCTCTACAAGGAAGCCCTGAACCACACTTTTGACGAGCCGAAACAATGGGAAATCCGGGAGGTCAATGAGATTATGAACCAGTGCATTACTGGCTGGCGTTATTTCTCCAATCCGAGGATGTTCGTAGGATTCGGCAGACAAAAGGGCTGGGAGCGTGAAAAGACAGCAACGGACAGCGACAACCAGTCTGATAATATCCCGGATGGATTTGAGGAGATAACGGAGCAGATAGAGCTGCCATTTTGAAAATGACAGATGCGTTGCTCACTTTGTTGCAATCCCGTTGCCGACCCGGTTGCCGGGAAAAGCCTTGATTTCCAATGCTTTTTCCCTTCTGACAACCAAAACAACAAAAAAATTAAAGAAAAGTAAAAAGATAACCAAAAGCCAGATGGAGAATGTATTTGAGGTCTTTTGAAGTCCGTTGCCGGACTTCGTTGCCCCGGCGGGCAATGCCCGCTGATAATGCGTGACGAACCCGGTCTGTAGACCAACGCATCATGATTACGCTCGGTAACGGACTGCTGTAAAAGAGGAGGTCACTCTGCCTGGCACATTTCATTTATGGAGGATAAATGCCTATGACGAAAAATATGGAGATTCCTGTTTGGCGCAGATATACGCTGACCATTGAAGAAGCTGCCGGATATTACCACATCGGAGAAGGAAAGCTGCGGATGCTCATTGACGGGCATCCCAACGAGGATTTCTATGTGATGAACGGAAATCGTGCCCTCATTAAGCGTGAGAAATTCGAGCGGTATCTGGATCAGGCAACGGCAGTATAAAAAAGTGCCTGGCAGAATTGCCGATTTCCTATGATAGACCTATACGGAGAGCCAAACTTGTGCTATTATAACGGTGCAAGTCTGGCTCTCCTTTTACAGTAAAGGAGAGATTTCAATGAGTGAAAAAAGACGAGACAACCGCAATCGAATTTTGCATGAAGGCGAGTACCAGCGTGCAGACGGGAGGTATCGGTTCCGTTACATTGACGAGGACGGAAAAGAGAAAAATGTGTACAGTTGGCGTTTGGACAAAAACGACCCAATGCCCAAAGGCAAGAAACGGGAACTTTCGCTGCGAGAGAAAGAAAAGCAGATTGAAGCGGATTTGTTTGACCACATCGTAACCAACGGCGGCAATTACACGGTGCTGGAACTGGTGGAGAAGTATGTGTCCCTGAAAACGGGTGTCCGGCACAATACCGTTGCCGGGTACAAGACGGTAATCAATGTTCTGAAAAAAGAAGCGTTTGGGAAACAGCGCATTGACAAGGTGCGCTTGTCGGATGCAAAAGCGTGGCTCATCAAGCTTCAACAGGTGGACGGCAGGGGCTACAGCTCCATTCATTCCATCCGGGGCGTTCTCAGACCGGCTTTTCAGATGGCGATGGACGATGACCTGATTCGGAAAAATCCCTTTGGATTTGAGCTGGCATCGGTGATTGTCAATGATTCCGTGACCAGAGAAGCAATCACCCGGAAGCAGGAGCGGGATTTGTTGAAATTCATCAAGGAAGATGCACATTTCAGTAGATACTACGATGCAATCTATATTCTCTTTCATACCGGGCTTCGTATTTCGGAGTTCTGCGGACTGACGGTTTCTGAGATTGAGTTTGATGAAATGCGTATCAAGGTAGACCATCAGTTGCAGCGCACCTCCCAGATGAAATATGTGATTGAGGAGCCTAAGACAGAGAGCGGTACCCGCTATGTGCCGATGACCGAAGAAGTGGCAGAGTGTTTTCACAGAATCATTGCCAGTCGTGAAGCACCGAAGGTCGAGCCAATGGTGGATGGGTATATCCGCTTCCTGTGTCTGGATAAAAACGATATGCCAAAGGTAGCCCTGCACTGGGAGAAGTATCTGGAACACATCGTAGAGAAGTACAACAAGATTTACCGCATCCAGATGCCGAAAGTAACCCCTCATGTATGCCGACACACATTTTGCTCCAACATGGCAAAATCCGGAATGAACCCGAAGACATTGCAGTATATCATGGGTCACTCAGACATCAGCGTAACCCTGAATGTCTACACCCATGTAAACTTCGATGATGCCAAAGCCGAGGTGCTTCGGGTAGCGAATGGCTGAAAAAGCCCGTTGGTAAAGCCGCTGACTATACCAATGAATTTACCAATATTGCAGGGAAAAACATGAGAAGATATGGTACGATTTGAGAAGATACCCCGGAAACAGCAGGGGTATCAAAACCCGAAAGACCCTGTAATACCAAGCATTTGAGAAGAAATACAAGACTTATATGGAGTTATAAAAAGATGATAAAAGTACTATTTATTTGCCACGGGGATATCTGCCGCAGCCCGATGGCTGAGTTTTATATGAAGGACCTGGCCGAGCGCGCGGGGCTTGCGGGCGAGTTTGAGATCCTCTCCGCCGCCACGAGCAGCGAGGAGCTGGGCAACGGCGTCTATCCCCCGGTTCGCGCGCTGCTCGAGCGGCAGGGCATCGACTGCACGGGCAAGACCGTGCGGCTGCTGCGCGCCTCCGATTATGAGGCCTTCGACCTGCTGATCGGCATGGACGAGTATAATCTCCGCCGGATGCAGCGCCTTTTCGGCGAGGACGCCGCGGGCAAGCTGCATCTGCTGCTCGAATACGCCGGGCGGCCGGGCGAGGCGGTGGCCGATCCCTGGTATACGCGCGATTTCCGCGCCGCCTGGGACGACGTGACCGCGGGCTGCCGCGGCCTGCTGGAGACGCTGACCGGCACGAAGCTCATCGACTTTGCCGGCTGCGAAAGCAGAGAGGAGCTCTATGCCGTGCTGCGCCGGGAGATGGCCTGGGAGGACTGGTACGGCGGCAACCTCGACGCGCTCTGGGACGTGCTGACCGGCCTGCCCCATGAGGGCGAGCGCTTTACGATCGCCCTGCCGCGCGCCGACAGCCCCGCGTATGACTACGCGGAGAAGATCCGCGCGGTGTTCCGGGAGGCGGAGCAATAAATCAATATCAAATAAGACAACCGGGAGGGCTTTTGCCCTCCCGGTCATTTTTGTTGTTTCGGTCAGATGAACGCGTATATTTTCATCCGCTCCAGCGCTTTTTCCAGCTGGCTCTTCGGCAGGGCCAGGTTCAGGCGGATCGAGCAGGGCCAGAAGAAGTCCTCGCCGTTTTGCCAGATGACGCCGACCTCCGCGCCGCGGCGCAGCAGCTCCCCGATCGTCACGCTGTGTTCGCGGCACCAGTCGCCGCAGTCGAGAAAGAGCATATAGGTGCCCTCGGAGCGCATGACCTTCACGCCGGGGAAGTTATCGCGGATGAATTCGCAGGCCAGGCGCATGTTTTCGTCCACGACGGCGCACATCTCCTCCAGCCATTCCTCGCCTTCGGTGAAGGCGCCGATCAGCGCGTGCATGCTCAGCACATTGGGGCTGTTGTAGTGCGTGCTTTCGCTCTGGCGGCGCAGGCGGTCGCGCAGACGCTCGTTGTAAACAATATGGTAGGAGCCGACGAGCCCGGCCAGCGAAAAGCTCTTGCTCGGCGCGTAGAAGGCCAGCGTCCGCTCCCGCGCGTCGGCGGAGACGGACTGCGTGGGGATGTGCTTGTGCCCGGGCAGGATGATGTCCGACCAGATCTCGTCGGAGATGACGAGGCAGTCGTTTTTCGAATAGACCTCCATCGCCTTCTCAATCTCCCAACGCTCCCAGACGCGGCCGGTGGGGTTGTGCGGCGAGCAGAAGACCGCGACGTGGATGTGATGCTCCCTGAGCTTGCGGTCCATGTCCTCATAGTCCATGCGCCAGATGCCGTTTTCGTCGGGCTTGAGCTCGCTGTGCACGGCCACGCGGCCGATGTTCTTCAGCACGTGCGTAAAGCCCACATAGGTCGGCGCGTGCAGCAAAATCTCCTCGCCGGGGGCGGTGAGCATCTGGATCGCGGCGCTCACGCCGCCGAGCACGCCGTTTTCATAGCCGATGTCCTCTTTCGTCAGCCCCTCGACGCCGTTGCGGCGGGTCTGCCAGTCGATGATGGCCTTGTAATAGTCCTCCGGCAGCGGGAAATAGCCCAGGGAGGGAAAGTCCAGCCGGCGGCGCATGGCCTCCAGGATCGCCGGCGCCGTGGGGAAGCTCATGTCCGCGACCCAGAGGGGGATCGCGTCGAAGCCCTCCTTCACGGTGACGCCGGGGATGGGGATATAGTCGGCGGCGATGGAATCACGGCCGCGCCGGTCCAGCACAGTGGTAAAATCGTATTTCATAAGCGGCTCCTTTTGTGCGTTTTCTACAGGCTTATCGTATCAAAAGCCGCGTCTCTTTGTCAATCGCCGGGCTTGACTTCTTGGAAAAAACCGCTATAATAAGTAGCACACTACGTATTAAACGGAGACCGTCTCTGCCTGAGGAAAGGAGAGAGAGCATGGAACGGAAAATGCCCATGGGGCTGCGCTTTTCGCTGCTGCACCGGGCTTTTATGAAGCAGCTCAACGAGCGCCTGCAGGAAAAGGAGCTGACGGGCGTGCAGTTCGGGGTGCTCAGCCAGCTGCGGCGCCTGCGGCGCGCCGGGCAGGAGGAGATCAACCAGCGCGATCTGGAGGAGGCCACGCACGTGACCCATCCCACCATGACGGAGATCGTCAAGCGCCTGGAAAAGCAGGGCTTTGTGAAGTGCGCGCCGAGCGAGCGCGACCGGCGCTTCAAATGCATCCTGCCTACCGAAAAGGCCGTGGCGCTGCAGCAGGAGATGGACGAGCTGGACGGCGCGATCTTCCGCGAGCTTTGCCGCGGGCTCAGCGATGAGGAGGTCGGGCTTTTGACCGCCTCGATCGACCGTCTGCTGGATAACGCCTATCCCTGCGCGCAGGAGCATCAGAAAGAAGGAGGAAGCAAGACCTGTGATTAAAACCTTCATGAAATCCATCCGGGAATTCAAGACCCCGACGATCCTTACGCTGCTGTTCATCATCGGCGAGGTGTTCATCGAGGTGCTGATCCCCTTCCGTACCGCGGCGCTGGTCAACGGCGTCCAGAACGGCATGCCGATGAACGAGCTGCTGCGCCTGGGCCTCGTCCTGGTGGCGATGGCGCTCGTGTCGCTCGGCTTCGGCGGCGGCGCGGCGGTCATGGGCTCCAAGGCCTCCGCCGGCTTTGCCCGCAACCTGCGCGGCGACGTATTCCGCCGCATCCAGGGCTTCAGCTTTGAAAATATCGACAAATTCTCCACCGCCTCTCTGGTGACCCGTCTGACGACGGACGTCGGCTATGTGCGCATGGCCTTCATGATGACCATCCGCGCCGCGGTGCGCTCGCCGCTGATGTTCGTGTTCTCCGTCGTCATGGCCTGGCGCATGGGCGGCTCGCTCGCGATGACCTTCGTGGTCGTGATCCCGGTGCTGATCGGCGGCCTGCTGCTGATCGCCCGCAAGGCGATGCCCGCCTTCCGCGCGGTGTTTCGCAAGTACGACCGGATGAACGAGTCGGTCGAGGAAAACGTGCGCGGCATGCGCGTTGTCAAGGGCTTCGCCCGCGAGGAATATGAAAAGGAGAAGTTCGCCAAGGCGTCGAAGGACATTGCGAAGGACTTCACCAAGGCCGAGCGCATCGTGGCGCTGAACAATCCCCTCATGACCCTCTGCGTCAACTTCAACCTCGTCTTTATCCTCTGGGTCGGCGCGAAACTGATCATCACCGGCCACGGCGAGATCATCAACGTCGGCGAGATTTCCGCGATGATCACCTACGGCATGCAGATCCTGATGAGCCTGATGATGCTCTCGATGATCTACGTGATGATGACGATGTCCTGGGAGTCGATGAAGCGCATCTCCGAGGTGCTGAGCGAGGAGCCCTCGCTGCACAGCCCGGCGGAGCCCGTGACCGAGGTTGCGGACGGCTCCGTGGACTTCGAAAACGTCAGCTTCAAGTATTCCCGCGCGGCGCAGGTTGACGCGCTCAGCGGCGTGAACCTGCACATTCCGAGCGGCAGCACCGTGGGCATCCTCGGCGGCACCGGCGCCGGCAAGAGCACGCTCGTGCAGCTGATCCCGCGCCTCTACGACGTGACCGAGGGCTGCGTCAAAGTCGGCGGACGCGACGTGCGCGACTACGACATCGAAACGCTGCGCAACGCGGTTTCAATGGTGCTGCAGAAAAACCTGCTCTTCTCCGGCTCGGTCAGCGACAACCTGCGCTGGGGCGACCCCGACGCCACGGATGAGGAGCTGCGCGAGGCCTGCCGGCTTGCTCAGGCCGATGAATTCATCCTGGCCCACGCCGAGGGCTACGACCGCAAGCTCGAACAGGGCGGCACCAATGTCTCCGGCGGGCAGAAGCAGCGCCTGTGCATCGCGCGCGCCCTGCTGAAAAAGCCGAAGATCCTGATCCTGGATGACTCGACCTCCGCCGTGGATACCCGCACCGACGCGGCGATCCGCGCGGGCTTCAAGGCCTACATCCCTGAGACGACCAAGATCATCATCGCCCAGCGCGTGGCCTCCGTGCAGGACGCCGACCTCATCCTGGTGATGGACGGCGGCAAGATCGCGGCCCAGGGCACGCACGAGGAACTGATGAAGAGCAGCGAGATTTACCGCGAGATCTACGAACAGCAGACGAAGGGAGGCGAGGAGCATGAAGAATAAGCGCGGCGGCAACCTCCGCGACAACTTTGCGGCCATGGCCTGGGCGATCAAGAAATTCTTCGGCTATTACCCGGTCCTCGCGCCGCTGGCGATGGCCTGCATCCTGTTTTCCTCCATCGTCGCGGCCGTTCCGAACTTCTTTATCGTCCAGAAGGTGCTCCACGGCGCGGAGCGGTGGATGCAGAGCGGCGACTGGGCCGCGGCCCGGGGCGAGATCCTGCCCTATATCTACATGCTGATCGGCGTGTATGTGCTGTCGATCTGCTCGCAGACCCTGGAAACGCAGCTGATGGCCGTGATGACGCAGGGCTTCCTCGACAAGATGCGCCGCGAGATCTTCAACGGCATGCAGGATCTGCCCATCCGCTTTTTCGACAGCAACAAGACCGGCGACATCATGAGCTATTTCACCAACGACATCGACACGATGCGCCAGCTCGTCAGCCAGTCCCTGCCCTCGCTGATCCGTTCCGGCGCCGTGGTGCTGGCGGTCTTCTTCGTGATGCTGTATTCCAGCGTCTGGATGACGCTGGTGCTGCTGCTGGGCGTGGCGGCCATGTTCTATGTGGCCAAGACCGTCGGCGGCGGCTCCGCCAAGTACTTTATGCAGCAGCAGAAGGCTGTGGCGGCGATGGAGGGCTTCGCCCAAGAGTCGATGAACGGACAGAAGGTCATCAAGGTCTTCTGCCATGAGGAGCAGAGCATCCGGGACTTTGACGCGGTCAACGAGGAGCTCTACCGGGTCGGCTACAAGGCCAACGCCTATGCCAGCATGCTCGGGCCGATCATATCCAACATCGGCAATATCCTTTATGTGTCCCTCGCACTGGTCGGCGGCGTGCTGATCCTGTCGGGCGTGCCCAACCTCAGCCTCTCCGGCAACGTCTTCGACGTGGCTGTGCTGGTCCCCTTCCTGAGCAAGGCGCGCCAGTTTACCGGCAACGTCAACCAGCTCTCCCAGCAGATCAACTCCATCGTCATGGCCGGCGCCGGCGCGCAGCGCCTCCTCAGTCTGGTCAATGAAAAGCCCGAGGAGGACGAGGGCTATGTGACGCTGGTCAACGTCAAGGAAAATCCGGACGGCACCCTCGCGGAGACGACGGAGCACACCGGAAAATGGGCCTGGCGCCATCCGCACCAGGCCGACGGCAGCGTGACCTATACGCCGCTGCGCGGCGACGTGCGGCTGACGAACGTGGACTTTGCCTATGTGGAGGGCAAGGACGTGCTGCATGACGTGTCGGTCTATGCCGAGCCCGGCCAGAAGGTGGCCTTCGTCGGCGCGACCGGCGCGGGCAAGACGACCATCACCAACCTCATCAACCGCTTCTACGACATCGCCGACGGCAAGATCCGCTACGACGGCATCAACATCAACAAGATCAAAAAGGACGATCTGCGCCGTTCGCTGGGCCTGGTGCTGCAGGACACCAACCTCTTCACCGGCACCGTGATGGACAATATCCGCTACGGCCGCCTCGACGCAAGCGACGCCGACTGCCGCCGGGCAGCCCGCCTCGCCGGCGCGGACGACTTCATCCGCCGTCTGCCCGAGGGCTATGATACGATGCTGCGCAATAACGGCGCCAACCTCTCCCAGGGCCAGCGCCAGCTGATCGCCATCGCCCGCGCGGCCGTGGCCGATCCCCCGGTGATGATCCTGGACGAGGCCACCTCCTCCATCGACACGCGCACCGAGGCCATCGTGCAGCGCGGCATGGACGAGCTGATGAAAGGCCGCACGGTCTTCGTCATCGCCCACCGGCTCTCGACCGTCATGAATTCGGACGTCATCATGGTGCTCGACCACGGGCGCATCATCGAGCGCGGCAGCCACGAGGCGCTGATCGCCGCCAAGGGCACCTACTACCAGCTCTACACCGGCGCCTTCGAACTCGAATAAGTTATGAAAACGAAAACCGGGAGGGCAAGGCCCTCCCGGAATTTTTTCCGATCCCGGTGAGATATTGCTGTCAAAAAAGGTAGATATAGGGTGAGGCGGAAAGGAAGTGACGGCATTGGAGGACAGTCAGATCATTGCCCTGTTCTATGAGCGCTCGGAGCAGGCCATTGCGGAACTGGACCGAAAATACGGCGCGGCCGTACGGAAAACGGCGGCCAATATCCTGAACAATCGGCAGGACGAGGAGGAATGCCTGAGCGATACATACCTCGGCGTCTGGAACAGCGTCCCGCCGCAGAATCCGCGGCCGCTGCGCAGCTACGTCTGCCGCATCGCCCGGAACCTGGCCGTCAAGCGGTATCACGCCAACACCGCGCAGAAGCGAAGCGGCGGTTATGAGCTGGTGCTCGACGAGCTGGCCGAATGCATCCCGTCCACGGTCGACGTGGAGTCGGATTACGCGGCCAGGGAGCTGTCCGCGGCGATCAGCCGCTTCCTGGACACGCTCAGCTATGAGGACCGCTTCTGCTTCCTTCGGCGCTACTGGTACGCCGACCCCGTGGCGGAGATCGCCCGGATGACGCGGCTGGACGCCCACCGGATCTCCGTCCGCCTGTATCGTACCCGTGAGAAACTGCATCGCTATTTGAAAGAGGAGGGTTTGCTGGAATGAAACGGGAACAGCTTTCCGATATCATCGGCAATCTCGACGATCGGCAGATCGCCGAGGCATATCAGTTCGATCCCGAGCTCTGCGGACGCTCCCCGGAAAGGATCGGAAGAATGAAAATCAAACGCATCGTGACCTTTGCCCTCGCCGCCGTGCTGATCCTGGCGCTGGGCGTGACCGGCTACGCGGTCTACCGCGGCCGGGTACAGGACCTGGTGATGAAGAGCAGCGAGGAAGACATCGTCCTCATCGACGAGGACTCCGACATCGTGCTCGTCGGGGAGGAGGAAGAGGCGCCCGCCGCGGAGCCGCAGTCGGCCTCTTATGATCCTCTGCCCGGGAACACGGACATGATCTCCCTGCAGGGCTTCGCCGGCAGCCCCGAATATCAGGCGGCGCTGGCCTGGGCGGAATTTCTGCACAACTATGACCGCGACGGCAGCGTGATCGCCTCGGTCGGCAACAATCCCACGCCCTGGACGGAGACCTACGGCGTCAACGGCTACGATGTCTATTCGCAGGAGATGGCCGATGCGCTAGAGGGCATCGCGGCCGAGTACGGCCTGACGCTGCACAGTGGCGGTTTGCAAAGCGCCGACCTTCGCGAGATGAAGGACCGCTTTGGCGCCTTCTGCAGCACGGCCGTTGACGGCGCGGGCTATTATTTCACTGACGGCACCTTCCAGTGCGACTGCGTCTTTGACGGCGTCGATTTTCAGATCCGCCGCTGCATGAAGGGCGTGCTGGATACCGTCAGCCTGAACGTTTTTGACGCCGAGCAGTACGAGCAGTGGGAGTACACGACCGTCGGCGGCGAAACCGTGCTGCTGGCCCTCGGTCCCAGCAAGGCATTGATCCTCGCAGAGAGTGATCAGAGCTTCACGGTCATCAACGTTCTGGCGGGGTCGGAGGCAAGCCTCTTTTATGGCGCGGACGGCAGCATTACTGCGGCTGAGCTTGAAGAACTGGCGGACAGCTTCGATTTCTCCATTCTGTAAATCACAGGCAAACATAAAGAATCCCGCGGCTCGTTCGGGCCGCGGGATTCTTTGCACTTAGCCCTTCCCCAACAAAAACGTTACAGGAATACGGGCCGCCGAGGGCGTCGGCCCCTACGGAGGGAGGAAAAAGCGGGCCGCCGGGGCGTCGGCCCCTGCAAAATCGTCACAGCTTGCCGAGGAAGCACTCCTGACTCTCCATTTCGGAATAGAGGATCGCGCCGCCCTCGCCCAGATCGTAGACCTTGATGACCTCCGCCAGCTGCTCGTCCCCGGTCAGCTCCCGGTAGATATCGGGATAGCGTTCGAAGAGCGCCTCGTTGAATTCGCAGCCGCGCTCGCCCTGATAGATGGCCGTGTAGAAGATGCCGGTCTCCACGAGATCCTGGAAGAAGTGGCTGCCGTAGCTCAGCTCCGGGCGCAGGCCGTGGGAGCTGTAGGCCAGCTCCGACATGCTGACATAGTTGTTGATCTCCGCAAAGCCCACCGGCACGCCCAGGCTCGGCGTGGTGGTGCCCCAGCGCCCCGGGCCGAGCAGGATGGCGTTTTTGCCGCGGAGCTTCCGGTTGAGCTCGCCGATCTGCCGGGCGGTCGCGTATTTCTGCTGCTCGGTCAGCGCCAGATAGGGCGCGACCTTGACAAAGACCGCGTAGCGCACCGGCAGCGCCGCGTTGCCGCCCATGAAATTGCCCTTGATGCGCCAGAAATAGTCCGTCACGCGCGGCTTGACGCCCGCGTGGCCGAGGCCGCTGGCCTGCAGCGTGCGGCACTGCAGGAGATTGATGCCGTAATCGCCCTCCGGCGTGAAGTTGACGGCGTATTCGAGGTCCACCGGGTATTCGTATTTTTCAGCCACGATGGCCATGATGCGGGTCATGACCGCGGCAAAGTCCGTCTTGCGCAGCAGCTTCTGGAAATTGATGATGTTGGGCGTCGGCTCGCCGACGAGACCGATCTCGCGGTAGCGCGCGGCGGTGGCGAGGTCCGGCTCCATGAAGAGCCAGCGGTCGGCGCGCAGGGTGCTCAGATCGAGCGATTCCACCGGCACGGTGGTGAAGCGGTTGTTTTTCAGGTCGATCGCGTCCACCTTGTGCTGGCTGTATTTGTACTCGTCGCCGTAGGCCACCATCGGCGGCGCGGTGGGTGCGTCGAGGCGGATGAAGCGGGCATAGTCGTCGGCCTCGCGGTCGACGGCGCGGGTGCCCATGCCGAAGACCAGGCGCAGCATGCCCTTGTTGTCCGCACCGGAGGACGGGCCGCTGACGTAGAGATTTTTCGAGTGGCCGACGCCGGCCATGTGCGGGAAGTAATAGTCGCCGTGGCAGTCGCCGCTGACGCGCATCACCAGCAGCGCCATCTGCTCGTCGCGGTCGAGCAGGTTCCGGTCGGCGCGGTAGCGGAAGGCCGCCGGGCTGCCCGTGCTGGCATAGACGGTGCGCACCGCGTTTTCGAACTCCTCGTAGCGCTCCTCCAGGCTGCCCTGGTTCGGGCAGAAGACGCTCTCGTACTTGCCGGCGAAGGCGTTGCCGATGCCGTCCTCCAGCAGGGAGCTGGAGCGCACGATGATCGGCGACTGGCCGAAGTATTCCAGCATGGACTTGAACTGCTCGCGGATGGAGTGCATGAATTTGCCGCCCAGCAGCCGCCGCCGCAGCTCCTCGGCCAGCGCGAGATAGTCCTCGGGCTGCTCCATCTTGGTGCGCAGCTCCCAGACGCCGTTCTGCACGGCGTAGGTGTAGAAGACGTCCGCGCCGATGTAATAGGAGTCGTGCGGGGCGATGCGCCGGGCGTAAAGCGCGGGGTCGGTGTCGCGGATGATGTGGCGCGCCAGCAGCATGCCGACGGATTTGCCGCCGATGCAGCCGGTGCCGATTTCGCGCTTTTTGATGGCCATCAGGTCGCTGACGGAAAAGTACTTCCGGCAGAGCTCCAGGCGCAGCGGCTCCGTGCCCAGCAGGCACTTCATGATATGCTCCTTGAGCTCCCCGCCGGCCTCGTCCGTCGGCTCCGGGTGCTCGGGGTCGACCGAGTCGAACATGCTGTCCCAGCAGTCGCGGTGCTCGCCGGTCTGGGTGAAAATGTCGAAGATGCCGGAGGTCTCGGCGCTGGAGGTGACGGTCTCGCAGTGCGTGCCGTGCACGCGAAGCGGATAATACATCGTCGGCGTGCGCCGGCCCTGCACCTTGACCGGGTGGATGTAGGTCATGCCGTTCATCGTGCGGATGTTCAGCAGCACGCCCGTCGCCTTGCGGATGCGGGCGATCGTGTCGTAGGTGTGGCGCGCGTATTCCAGCGCCACATAGCACAGCGCGCCGCGCTCGCGGATGAATTCGCCGGTCAGCTCGAAGAAGTTGCAGACCATCATGTCGGAAAACCAGTGCTGCTGCAGCTCCGACAGGCAGTCGAAAAGGAAGAAGCTGTCCGCCGGCTCGGAGGAGATGATGCGGTGCACCTGCACGGCGGTGGTCTCAAAGCCTACGGAGGGGTCGAGCCGGTATTGGACGATGTTGGCACCGCGCTTTTGCAGCGCTTCGGTCGGGATCAGCTCCTCGTGCTCGCCAAAGCGGAAATAGACCATGCGGCGGCCGGTGGTGGCCTCATCCGCCACAAACTGCGTCGCCACGAATATGTAGTCGCCGATGCTCTCCATCTGCCAGGCGACGATGTCGCCCGCGCGCAGGCTGTCCAGGGCTTTGTCCAGACCCTGGATGCCGGTGCTGATGATCGAACTGCTCATAGGACACCTCCGGAGGGAATTTTTTCTATCATATCACAGCAAATCAGTGAAGCGCAAGGCCGATTTCGGTCAATAAAACAGAACTGTGAAAGGGAGGTGCTTCGTAAGGAAACAGCTTTCACCTCATCAGTCAGCCTTGCGGCTGACAGCTTCCCCTCGAGGGGAAGCCCTTGGTTGCTGCGATCTTCAAGCCTTCCCCTTGAGGGGAAGGTGGCCGAGCGAAACGAGGCCGGATGAGGTGGAAATGAAAGTAAAAATCAGAAAGGGCACCTTCCTTGCGGAGGGTGCCCCATAGCAGCTCTTTTTGCCTGTTCAGTTCAGGAAGTCGCGCAGCTTCTTGGAGCGGCTGGGGTGGCGCAGCTTGCGCAGAGCCTTGGCCTCGATCTGACGGATGCGCTCGCGCGTGACGTTGAATTCCTTGCCGACCTCCTCGAGGGTGCGGGTGCGGCCGTCGACGATGCCGAAGCGCAGCTCCAGCACCTTCTTCTCGCGCGGGGCGAGGGTGTCCAGCACCTCTTCCAGCTGCTCGCGCAGCAGGGAGAAGCTGGCTGCCTCGGAGGGCTCGGAGGCGTCCTCGTCGGGGATGAAGTCGCCCAGGTGGGAGTCCTCCTCCTCGCCGATCGGGGTCTCGAGGGAGACGGGCTCCTGCGCGATCTTCAGGATGTCGCGCACCTTCTCGACGGGCATGCCCATCTCGTCGGCGATCTCCTCGGCGCTGGGGTCGTGGCCCAGCTCCTGCAGCAGCTGGCGGGAGACGCGGATGGTCTTGTTGATGGTCTCGACCATGTGCACCGGGATACGGATGGTGCGGGCCTGGTCGGCGATGGCGCGGGTGATGGCCTGGCGGATCCACCAGGTGGCGTAGGTGGAGAACTTGTAGCCCTTGGTGTGGTCAAACTTCTCCACGGCCTTAATGAGGCCCAGGTTGCCCTCCTGGATCAGATCCAGGAACAGCATGCCGCGGCCGACGTAGCGCTTGGCGATGGAGACCACCAGGCGGAGGTTGGCCTCGGTCATGCGGCGCTTGGCCTCCTCGTCGCCGTCGGCCATCTTGACGGCCAGATCGATCTCCTCCTCCGGGGTCAGCAGGGGCACCTTGCCGATCTCCTTGAGGTACATGCGCACGGGGTCGTCGGTGGAGAGCGTGTCGGCCAGCTCCTCGGTGCTGCTGATCTCCTCCTCCGTGACCTCCTCCAGACCGGTCAGCTCCTCGATCTCGGGCAGCAGATCGTCGTCCAGCGCAGGCAGCACGTCGCCGGCGGGCATGTCGATATCGATGTTGTTGGCCTCCAGCGTTTCATAGAACTTGTCGATGACCTCGCTGTCGAGGTTCATGTCCTCCAGACACTCCAGTTCCTTGGCGCTGAGCTTGCCGGCCTTCTTGCCCTTTTCCAGCAGCTCGTTCAGGCGTTCTTCGGGCGTCTTCTGGGGCTGCTCCGGCTCTTTTTCCTTCTTCTTTGCGCTCTTTTTCTTCGGCTTGTGCTCCTCTTTCGGCGCCTTCGCGTCGTCAGCCAGCAGGGCGTCGGCCATCTGCTCGAGTTCTTCTTCGCTGTATTTCTTTTCTTCGCTCATGTTTTACCCCTCTATCCCCATTTTTTCTCTTTGTTTTTTCAGGTAGCCCAGCAGATCGTTTTTGCTGTCTCTGATATCTTTTGCTTCCCGCATTTTAGCTATGTAGTCGTTCATCGCCCGCTCGCCGCTGGACAGACGCTCGGGCTTCTGCAGCAGCTGCACCAGCAGGCTCATCTCCTGCCCGCTGAGCTCGCCGCTCAAGGTGGCGGTGCTGAGACTGTCGCCCCGGCGGGCCTTGTCCCGCAGCACCGTGTAAATGTGCGCCAGCACCGGCGCTGAGAAATCCTCCGGCGGCGGCAGCGCCGCATTGTTTGCCAGCGACGGCTCCAAATACAGCAGGCGGATCAGCCCCTCTTCCGCGGCGGCCGAGGCGGGATCCTCGTAGCGGAAGCTCTTTTCCTCCGGCTGCAGCTGCCGTTCGGGACGGCTCTGCGCCTTCGCCTCGTTCTTTCGCGCCGCGCCCAGCATCCGCCTGCGCCGGCGCTCGACCTCGTCGGCCACGGCCTCGCCCTTCACGCCGGCCAGCTCCGCCACGCGCATCGCGTAGACCTGCCGCTCCACCGCGCCGGGGAGCTTCGCCAGCATCCCGGTGGCTTCTTTCAAAAAATCTACCTTCTGATCCGGCTCCGTGAGCACATATTGATCGGTGATCGTCCGCAATCGGTAGTCGATTTGATCTTCCGAGCCCTCGAGCAGATTCCGGAAGGCCTCCGGCCCCTTGAGCTTGATGAATTCGTCCGGGTCCTTGGCGCCGCTCAGGCGCAGCACCCTGACCTTGAGATCCAGCTTTTCAAGGATGCCGATCGCGCGCTGGGCGGCCTTGATGCCCGCGCCGTCGTTGTCGTAGGCGATGATCACCTCGCCCGTGTAGCGCGAGATCAGCCGCGCCTGCTCCGGCGTCAGCGAAGTGCCGAGCGAGGCCACCGCCGAGTCGAAGCCCGCCTGATGCAGGGAAACTACGTCTATATTGCCCTCGGAGAGGATGATATATCCGCTTTTTGATTTTTTCGCCAGATTCAGGGCGAATAAATTGCGGCTTTTGTTAAAAACCAGGGTTTCCGGACTGTTCATGTACTTGGGCTCGCCGTCGCCGAGGATGCGGCCGGAAAAACCGATGACATTGCCGCGCACGTCGATGACCGGGAACATCAGGCGGCTGCGGAAGGTGTCGTAAAAGCCGCCGCTCTTTCCCTTGCGGACGAGGCCGGCGTCGAAGAGTTCGAAATCAGAATAGCCCTTTGCCTTCATGGCGCTGCGCAGCGCGTCCCAGCTGTCGGGCGCATAGCCGATGCCGAAATTCGTGGCCGTGGCTCGGCCGATCTGCCGCCGCTGCATGTAGTCCCGGGCCGGCGCACCGCCGGGCGCGGAGAGCTGCTCGTAGAAGAAGCGCGCGGCGTCTTTGTTCAGGGCGAGCATCCGGCTGCGCTTCTTGCTCTCGCGGTCGTTTTCCTGCTCCGGCACCGGCATGTTCACCCGCCGGGCCAGGAACTCCACCGCCTCCGGGAAGGAGAGGTTTTCGATCTCCATGATGAAGTTGATGACGCCGCCGCCCTTGCCGCAGCCGAAGCAGTGGTAGATCTGCTTGTCCGGCGAGACGGAGAAGGAGGGCGTTTTTTCGCTGTGGAAGGGGCAGAGCCCGAAGAGGTTCGAGCCGCTCTTTTTTGACAGGCGCACATAGGAGGACACGACCTCCACAATGTCGTTGCGCTCGGTCAGCTCGGTCAGAAATGTTTCGGGAAAGGCCATCGCAGAAGTCACCTCCTTGAATGAGGCTCCCTTTCTCAAAAGGGAGCTGTCGCGTCAGCGACTGAGGATTTCCCTGCAAGCAAGGGAAAAGAAACCCTCTGTCGTCCGGCTCGCGGAAGATCGCCGGACGACACCTCCCTTCTGCGGAAGGGAGGCTTTCGCATCGAAATTATTTCACGGTCCAGGCGAAGGGGATGAACAGTTCGCCGTATTTCTCCATCGCATAGCTGTCGGTCATGCCGGAGATATAGTCGCAGGCGGCGCGCTCGCGGCCGTCGCGCTCAACCACCGGGGCGAAGTCCTCCGGCAGCGCCTCTGGGTGCGCGGTGTAGTAGTCGTAGAGGGCGCTGAGGATGCCGTCCACCTTGCTCTCCTCGCTCTTGGCGATGGGGTTGACGTAGATATCGGAATACATGTAATTGTGGAAATATGTAAAGGTATCCTGCATGGCGGGCGACATTTTCAGTTCGCCTGCTGTGCTGTTTTCCACCAGATCGGTGATAAAGGCGTTGATGCGCTCGCTGTTGCGCTCGCCGCATTCGCGGCGGATGCGCTCGGGCACCTCGGCGGCGGTGAGGATGCCGGCGCGGATCGAGTCGTCCAGGTCGTGGTTGATGTAGGCGATGCGGTCGCACAGGCGCACGGCCACGGCCTCCGGGATATCGTCCGGCGCGCCGTGCGTGTGGTGCAGGATGCCCATGCGGGTCTCATAGCAGAGGTTCAGGCCGCGGCCGTCGCGCTCGAGCACGTCCACCACGCGCAGGCTCTGCTCGTAGTGATGGAAGCCGCCGGGATGGATGCGCCGCAGCGCCCGCTCGCCCGCGTGGCCGAAGGGCGTATGCCCCAGATCATGGCCGAGGGCGATGGCTTCGATCAGGTCCTCGTTGAGCTCCAGAGCCCGGCCCACGGTGCGGGCAAGCCGGCTGACCTCCAGCGTGTGGGTCAGGCGGGTGCGGTAGTGGTCGCCCTCCGGCTGGAGAAAGACCTGGGTCTTGTGCTTCAGGCGGCGAAAGGACTTCGAGTGCGTGATGCGGTCGATGTCCCGCTGAAAGCAGGTGCGGATCGGATCCTCCGCCTCGGGCGTGAGCCGTCCGCGGGAATCCTTCGACAGCAGACCGTAGGGGCCGATGATGAAGCGTTCGGCTTCCTCCCGGCGTTCTCTGGGACAGGACATGCGACCACCGCCTTTGATCAATTCGGAATTCGAAATTCGGAGTTCGGAATGAAAAAGAGTCTCGGAAAAACCCTTCCAAGACTCTTATACGACGCAAATTTTGATTTCCCTTTATTTTCAGCGAAAAATTTTTAGAATTATTCCTCTTCTTTTTCCTCTTTGCTTTCCTCGTCCTCGTCGAGGAAGTCTTCGGGCAGGACGGCCATCAGATCGTCCTTGGTGGGCGCCTCCATCGCGGCCACGCGGTTGGACTGGCGCACGACCATGTCCTCAAAGCGGTTGCGCACGTCGCGGCCGTTGCCGAAGTTCTCGTCGCGCTCCTCGTACATCTCGTCGAAGAGCTTCTTGGCCGCCGCCTCGCCCTCCTCGGTGAGCTTGTAGCCGTTCTTGTCGCAGCGCATGCGGAACATGGTCAGCAGCTGCTCGCCGTTGTAGTCGGGGAAGAAGAAATACTTGTTGAAGCGGGACTGCAGGCCGGGGTTGGAGCTGATGAACTTTTCCATCGGCCCGCTGTAGCCGGCCACGATCACGATCAGGTCGTCGCGGTGATCTTCCATGGCCTTGAGAAGGGTCTCAATGGCCTCGCGGCCGAAGTCGTTCTCGCCGCCGGAGGCGAGGGAGTAGGCCTCGTCGATGAACAGCACGCCGCCCAGGGCGGACTTGATGACCTCCTGGGTCTTCAGCGCGGTCTGGCCGACGTAGCCGGCCACCAGGCCGGAGCGGTCGACCTCGATGAGCTGGCCCTTGGACAGCACGCCGATCGCGGCGTAGAGGCCGCCCACCAGGCGGGCCACCGTGGTCTTGCCGGTGCCGGGGTTGCCCATGAAGACCATGTGCAGGCTCATCGGCGGCACGGGCAGATCGTTTTGCTGGCGGAGCTTTCGCACCTTGATGAGGTTGATGAGGCTCTTGACGTCCTTTTTCACCTCGTCGAGGCCGACAAGCTCGTCCAGCTGCTCCATCAGCTCGTCGAGGCTCGGCTTTTTCTCCTCGCTCTCTTCGGCCTTGAGCTCGGCCTTCGCCTCGCCGCCGGAGGTCTGGGTCTGGGGCGGGTGCTTGTCGACAAAGCTCAGCTCGGCGCTGGTGACGTAGTCGAGGGGATTGAGCGCCTCGCGGCTCTTGCGCACGCCGTTGGTGTCGCAGACGGCGGTCAGCCGGTCGGCGCACTCGGTGATGTACTCGGCCTCGGCCATCGTCACGTCGTCGTCCACCGCCGCCAGATACAGCAGGATGTTCGTCAGCATGCGGATGAAGGTGCGCGAGGTCTCGGTGCCGCGCTTGGCGTCGCTCTCGGCGAGGTTCCAGTAGAACACCGGGGGCAGGAACACGTCGTTTTCGCAGACGGAGCTGGTGAGCGTCCACAGCAGCCACTGCGGCTGCTTCTGGCCGCGGGAATAGATCTGGTTGGCCATGTCCACGTGGCGCTGGCTGATGCCGCCGGAGCGGCTCCAGAGCCCGAGGGCGCATTTGGTCATGAATTCGTCCATCTCGGGGGCGAGCTCGGCGCGGCCGAGGCGGTAAAAGGCCTCGGTGTTGGCCACATAGATCTTGTGAAACTCCTCCGGGGAGCGGTTCCAGGTCGTGGGCATGGTATGTCTCTCTCCTCTGCGCAGTAATCAGATATGCAACATCTCTATTATAGCCCAAAAAGTCGGGGGGTCAAGAAGATTTCGGAATCAAACGCGGACGGATACGGCTTTGCCGGCCGCGAGGAAGTACAGTATACCCTCGCGCACGGGCTTTCCGAAAATGCGGCGCAGCGCCGCGGCGTAGGCCCGCAGCTGCCCGGCATAGTACGCGGCGCGCGCGGCGATCTCGTCCTCCGTTCGCACGGCGTCGGTCTTGTAATCAATGACGGTAAGCGCGCCGTCCTCCTCGATGCAGCAGTCCACCACGCCCTGCAGCAGCACCTGCTCGCCCTCCGCACCGGGGAAGAAGTCCCCCGCACCGCACAGGAGGGAGAATTTGAACTCGCGTTCGCGGTGCTCGGCGTTCAGCATCCGCTGCCCGAGCGGCGAGGCGAAGAGTTTCACGATCGCCCCGGCATCCACCGCTTCCGCTTCCTTGTCAGAGAGCAGCCGCTTTTGCCGCAGGCGCTCGATCTCCGCGCGCACGCTTTCGAGGCTGGAGGCTTCGGCAAAATCCATGTACTGCAGTACCAGATGCGTGGCCGTGCCGCGCTGTGCGCCGGTGAGCGGGCGGTCCTTGCGGGTAAAGTCCGGCATCCGAAATACACCCGTGCGGCGCTTCGGCGCGAGTTCCTGCGCGTCCCCGTCGGCCTCCAGGCGGCCCTTGAGCTCGGTGGCGGTCAGCTTGGAGGGCAGGCTTTCCGCGGCGGCATGGGGATAGCGGAAGGAGAGATTCCTCTCCAGCTCCCGCAGCGCGTCTTCGTCGACTTCCCCGGAAGCAGCGGCAGGAGGCGCGGCCTCCTCCGCGCCGATCTCATCCGCCGTGCGCAGCTTCAGGTGCTGCTGCCCGTCGTCGAGCGCGGCGAGAATCAGCCACTCGGCAAAGCAGCTCTGCCCGGCGAGCAGTTCAGGCGGCAGCGGGCTCGACATGGCGCTTTGCAGCTTCTCCAACGTTTTGTCCGGGTCCTTGAAGGAGGCGGTGATATACAGCCGCTCCTTGGCGCGCGTCATCGCCACGTACAGCAGGCGCATCTGCTCGCTCAGCAGCTCCCGCTCGAGCCGGCGGCGGATCGCCTGGCGGGCGAGCGTCGGGTACTCCACGCGCCGCTCCAGATCGGTCAGCTTCGGCCCGAGACCAAGCTCCGGATGCACCAGCACCGTGCCGTTGAGCTCGGTCTTGTTGAAGCGCCGCGCCGTGTCGCAGAGAAAGACCACCGGAAATTCCAGACCCTTGGATTTGTGGATCGTGAGGATCTGTACGGCGCCGCCGCCCGGACCGGCGGCGGGCTCCTCCCCGCGCTCGGCCAGGCGCCGCAGCCAGAGCACAAAACGGTGCAGGCCCTTGTAGCCGCTGGCCTCATAGCGCTGCGCGAGCGCGGCCAGCTCCATCAGATTGGCGCGCCGCTGGGCGCCGTCGGCCATGGCGCTGAATACGCTCAGCAGGTCGAGCCCGTCCAGCAGCTCCCAAACCAGCTCCTCGGCGGAGAGATCGGCGGCGAGGGCGCGCAGCGCCTCGATGCGAGACAGAAAGCTGCGGCACTTTTCGTCCGTTTCGGCTGCCGCGCACAGCGCGGCATAGAAGTCGCGGTCGCGGTCGGCGCCGCGTACGGCGGACAGCTCGTCGGCAGAAAAGCCGAAGACCGGCGAACGCAGTGCGGCGATCAGCGGGATGTCCTGGTGGGGATTATCCAGCACCGCCAGCAGGGAGAGCGCGGTGCTGATCTCCGGCGAGCGGAAATAGCCCAGGCCCTGTCCGGCGGCCACAGGCACGCCGTGCGCCGTCAGCACGCGGCGGTAGACGGGGCCGGTGCTGTTGGCGGCGCTCATCAAAATGGCCACGTCGCCGTAGTCCATCGGGCGCAGGCCGTCTTTGCCCTGCACGGGCGTGTCGGATTCGACCAGGGTGCGGATCTTCTCCGCGACGAAGGCGGCTTCCGCGGCGGTCTTGTCCGGCGCCTCGTCCGCGTCGTCGCCGCCCCCGGCCGAGAGCAGATACAGCTCCGGTACAGGGACAGAACCCTCGTAATAGTCCGCGCCGCAGATCAGCGCGGCTTCTTCGTCATAATCCAGATCGCCGAGGCGGCGGCTCATGCAGCGGGAAAAGACGCTGTTGACCGCGTCGATGATCTCCCGCCGTGAGCGGAAATTCTCCCGCAGCAGGATTTTTCGCGCTTGTCCTGCGGAGGCCTCGGTATAGAGGGGAAAACGATCGTATTTGTCGGTGAAAATACCGGGATCGGCCAGGCGGAAGCGGTAGATGGACTGCTTCACGTCGCCCACGAGGAAGCGGTTGGCGTCGTCGCGGGAGATCGCGCGGAAGATGAGCTCCTGCACGGGACTTACGTCCTGGTATTCGTCCACCATGATCTCGTCAAAGCGGCCCGCGACCTCGCGGGCCAGCGCCGTGGGACTGCCGTCCGGCTCGGTCAGGAGCTGCGCGGCCAGGTGCTCGAGATCGGCGTAGTCGAGCAGCGACTGGCGGCGCTTGTCACGCGTGTAGCGCTCGTCGAAGGCCAGACACAGCCGCAGCAGCGCCTGCATGGCGGGCGCGGTCTGCCGCAGCTCGGCAAGCAGGGAGGCGGAATCGTCGGCCAGCGCCTCCTGCAGCTTTTCCACGGCCTTTTTGCAGGCGTCCCGGCGCGCCTTGACGTGCGCGGTGAGCGCGGGATCCGGGCTCTTGCCCATGTTTGTGAATTTCGGGAATTCGATGGCGTGGGCGGCCGCGGCTGCGGCGTCCCAGCCGAGAGGGACACAGCGCAGCAGCTCGCGCAGCGCATCGCCCACCGGGGCGAGGCGCTGATCGTAATAATTCAGCAGTTTTTCCTTGTGCCGCACGGCTTCCATCAGCCGGTCGATCTCGCAGGCCCAGTATTCGGCCGTCGCAGCGGCGTCGGCCAGCAGCTCGCGGCCCCAGGGCGTCTCGCCCGCGTCGGCGAAGGGCTGATTCAGCATTTCGGCCTGCTGTTCGGCCCAGAGCGCGGGGCGCGCATGGCTCTGCATCTTGCCGTGCAGGTCCAGCACCAGCGCGCCGAGGCGGCGGTCGTCCCGGCCTGCGCCGGCGGTGTCGGCCAGCAGCAGGAAGCCGGGGTGCTCCTCCGGCTTTTCGTACCAGTCCTCCAGCACGCGCTCAAGCGCCGCGGCCTTCATGCTCTCGGCGCGCTCCTCGTCCAGGATCCTGAAGTCCGGCGAAAGGGAGAGCGCCGCGCTGTTTTCCCGCAGGAGCGAGCTGCAGAAGCTGTGAATGGTGCCGATGGGCGCCTTGCGGCAGAGAGCACTCTGGCGGCGCAGACGGCGGTTGTCCGGATCAGCGGCGAGCGCCTTGTTCAGCTCGTCGGTGATGCGGCTTTTCAGTTCGCCCGCTGCGGCGCGGGTGAAGGTGTTGATCAGGAAGCGGTCGAGCTCGGCGGGGTGTTCCCCGTCGGTCAGGCGCTGCAGCAGGCGCTGCGTGAGCACGCGGGTCTTGCCGCTGCCCGCGCCGGCGGACACCAGCAGCGTGGCGCCGCGAAGCGCCATGGCGGCGGCCTGCGAGGGGGTCGCTTTGAATTCAGCCATCTCCGGACACCTCCTCGTCGATCTTTTCCCAGACCTCGCCGTCCTTCAGGCGGGGCAGATAGCGGCAGCGTTCGCCGTTTTCCCCGTCGCAGAACTGGCAGGCGTCGTAGAATTCGCAGAACTGGCAGGCGTTGTCTATGCCGCTGCGGAAGTAGGGGTCGGCGGCGATGCTGCCCTGCCGCAGTTCCTTTGCCATCTCACCCAGACGCTTTTGGATGTGGCGCGACAACCGGCCGAGCTGCTCGGCGCTGGCCAGGCCGCTCACGGCCTTGCCGGAGCGGAAGGAGACCGGGATATAGCGCTTGTCCTCGCCTTTTTCCCAGGCTTCGATCAGCGCGTCGTCGCCCAGCACCAGGCCGCTGCGCCGCAGGGCCCTGGCCCGCTGGTCGGCAAGCTCCTCGTCGCCGGGCCTCCGGTCGGCGGACAGCAGCGCGTCGCGCGCCGGCAGATACATGACTCCGGCGGGCACGATCTCGTTGCCGTAGCGCTGCTCGCCGCCCTCGCCGAGGGCAAAGAGATACAGCAGCATCTGCAGGCCTATGCCGTACCACACGTCGGACAGGGAGAATTTCTTGACGCCGGTCTTATAGTCGACCACGCGCAGATAGAGCTTGCCCTCATGCAGCCAGCCGTCCACACGGTCGGCCACGCCCGTCAGCGTCAGGCGGCCCTGCCCCTGCCCCAGCTCCACCGGCGGCAAGTCGCGGGCTTTTGAAAAGTCCAGCTCAAAGTCCAGCGGCTCGAAATCGGAGCGCCGCAGCTCGCGCGCCGTGTCCAGCACGATGCGCTCGGCGTCGCGGCTGAGGCGCCGGAAAAGGTGGACGAAACGTGCGCTCTTTTCCTGAAAATCGCTGAGCTCGCGGTGCACGTAATCGGAAACGGCCTCCTGAACGAGAGACTTGAGTTCTTCGTCCGTCACGGCGCGAAAACCGCCGCGCTTCTTCGCTTCGCGGGCGCAGCGCTCCAGCACATAGTGCAGGAAGGTGCCGATCTCGGGCGGCGTGAAGCCCGCGGGCTCATAGGGCTGCGCCTTGAGTCCGTACTGGCAGAAATAGGCATAGCGGCAGGAGGAAAACTTGTCAATGCGCGAGGCGGTCAGCCGCAGCTTCTGCCCGTAGAGCGTCTCCACCGCGGCAGGGGAGAGCCGCCCGCGGCTCATGGCGGCGGCAGCCTCCAGCGGCGCCATGCGCTCCGGCATATGCTCGCGCGCGTAGGCAGCGGCGGCGCGCTGCAGCGCGTCTCCGCCGCGCAGCGCGTTGGCGGCCAGAGTCAGCGCCGGGGCGGGCGCGGCGAGACGGCAGCGCTCCGGCTGCACGTCTTCGACAGGCAGACCGAACAGCGCCGCGGCGCGGTTGACAACGATGGACGGGCGCAGCGCGGCGCCGTCCGCGCCGGTCGCGGAAAAACAGAGATCGAGCGTATCGGAGGGGAGCGTCAGCACGTGATAGATCAGCGCGAATTCCCGCCAAAGCTCCTCCTCGCCCGCGCCGCCGAGGTCGATGCCGAGGGCGAGCAGGCGCTCGCGCTCCTCCTCGGAGAAAAGGCCGCCCTGCTCCTGTGCCAGCGGCAGACGGTCGTCGGAGGCGCCCAGCACGATCAGGTGCCGGATGCTGCGGCGGCGCATGCGGTCGAAGTCGCCGGCGGAGACCCGGTCGAGCGCGACCGGGATGGTGCCCACGTCGTACTGGGAGAGCATCTGTAAAAAGAGGCGGCCGAAGCTGGAAAAATCCATCTCCGTATCGCCGAGGATGGCCTCGCTCTGCTCGAGCGCAGAGACGATCAGCTCCCAAAGCTGGCGGTACTCCGCCGCAAGACGCTCCTGCCCGGCCTGGATGAGCGCGTCGGCGCGCGCCTCGAGCGTCTCCGGCAGATGCAGATCCTCAAAAAAACGGGCGAGGGCCGCAGCCTGTCCGGCGGCGGTGGCGGCCTCCTTGCCGCGCCGCTCCAGATTCTGCAGCGGCAGCGCCACGCGGCGGCGCAGGGCATTGACCTCCTGCAGCCGCGCCTCGGATTCCTCCGTCACCTGCGCGCCGCAGCCGTCCGGGTGCTGTTTCCAGTCGCCCCGGCGCTGCCAGGCGGGCGCGCGCAGCTGCCATTTGAAGATGTAGTTCTCCAGCGCGTCGCACTCCGCCAAAGTCAGACCCGTGAGTCCGGTGCGCAGATAGCTCACCGTATCGTCCACGTCCCAGCCATTTTCCAGGATCTCATAAGCGCCGGCGATCAGCGCGGGCAGCGGCTTTTGCAGCAGTTCGCTGCGACGCGTCAGATACAGCGGTACGCCGTAGTGCCGGAAGGCGTTTTCCAGCAGCGGGCGGTAATCCTCGAAGCCGCGCACGGCCACGGCAATGTCGCGCCAGCGGCAGCCGGCGCGCACCAGCTCCAGCGCCCGCGCGGCGGCGTATTCACATTCGGCGGCCATGCTCTCGGCCCGCCGCAGGCGGAGCGCTTCAGCCCGGCCCTCGAAGCGTTCGGGCGAGAAACGGAACAGCCGCCCGGTGAAAAAGCGCAGCGCCGGGTCTTTGCCCCCGGCGGGCGTGAAAGTGCGGATCTCCGTCTCCTGCCCGAGCTCTTCGGCGCAGGCGCGCAGCGAGCGCGCCGCCCGCCGGGACAGGGCAAAGACCTCGTCGCCGCCGTCCAGGGCGTCCAGCGTCAGGCAGACGGTGAGGGTTGCGCCGCTTTGCAGCATGGCGCGCAGGATCTCCCGCTCCTGGCCGGTAAAATCGATAAAGCCGTCAATGACGATATGGTGTTCCGGCCCGATGCAGCCGGGGAGGAGCTGCGCGAGCAGCTGCAGGCGGTCGGCCGGATCGGCGCGGCCGTTGGAAACGACGGCCTCATAAGCCTCCAGCACCAGCGCCGCGTCCTGCAGCTTGTCGCCGAGGCGCGCATCGCAGTCCGCGACCGCCTCCTCCAGCATTTCGGCGCTCACGCCGGCAGTTTTCAGCTCGTCGGCGGCGGAGAGCATCAGCGCGGGGAATTCCGGCCGCCGCCGCGCCGCCTTGTAGGCGCGCAGCCGCTCGCCCACACCGGCGAGCGCCAGCGACATGCACAGCAGCCGCCCGCCCTTGTCGAGCACGGGCAGAGCAGCGCCGCCCTGCTCGCTCAGCACGCGCCGCGCAAGGCCCGAGAAGCTGAACACCTCGGCATAGCGGCTCATCGTGTCGCCGCAGCGCAGGCAGAGCTCGCGCTCGGCCTCGTGGCTGTACTGCTCCGGAACGATCAGCCAGTTGTCCGGCGCCTGCGCCAGCACCCGGCGGCGGATCTCGTCCATCACCGCCGCGGTCTTGCCGCTGCCCGCCGGGCCGATATAGAGCTTGAGCATGGCTCGCGCCTCCTCTCTGTCTGTCAATGAGTCAACTGCGAAACTTGTTTCGCAATCTAATAGTCTGTAAACAGGAAAGAGGAGCCAGGGGATTCTTCCCCGCTCCTCATTCCTCAAGATTATGTTTTCCCGTCTTCGTCAAAGAAGCGGGCCAGGTCGATGGTGTCGGCGTCGCGCTCGGAGGGATCCACAGCGGTAAAGCGCAGAGTGGGTTCCTCTGCGGCGCTCTGCTGCCTTCTGAGCTCCTGCGCGGCCTTCCGCCGCTTCTCCGCCTGCTGCACCTCCCGGAGATGCTTCCGGCGCAGCGCCCGATAGCGCAGCACCAGCGCGAAGTAGAGCACCAGGATCAGCGCCAGCACGACGATCACGAGGCGCACGCCTCGGGCGGCAAAGAAGCTGTCCACCTGCATGCGGATGAACTCACGCTTGGCGATCTTCACCTCGGCGGCATTCACCAGGTCGTAGGGACCGTAGCTCTCCCCGTTGATCTTCAGCTTCACGCTTCCGAGAATGGTGCCGGCGGGAATGGGTGCAACAAAGCGGTCCTTCAGCAGCGTAATCTCCAGCTCCCGGCTCTCCGGCGGCGCGTCGGAGGGCAGAAGCAGGCGCAGGTCCTCGGTGGGACGGAGGCTGACAAAGCCCTCGCCCTCGGCCTGCTCCACCGGCTCCCGGCGGATGACCTCGGCGCTGCTGAGCACCTGTCCGTAGGAGAAGTTTTCAAATACCCAGTTATACAGACGGATGCTGTCGTTGAAGCTCTCGGGCTGTTCGGAATCTCCGGTCAGTGGGCCGGGGCAGCCCATCACGACGGTCAGCACGCGCAGATCGTCCTTTTCAGCCACAGAGGCCAGGCAGTAGCCCGCCGCGCGGGTAAAGCCGGTCTTGCCGCCGATGGCGGGCTCATAGTAGAAGTCGCCGTACTGGGAATAATAGGAATCGTGTGTGGTGAGCGCGTCGGTGCTCTTGAGCTCGCGCGGCTCGTTGTAATTGGTTTTGGAGACCGTGTAGGTCGAGGTGGTGAAGGCCTCCAGGAAGTCCTCGTGCTGCAGCGCCTCCTGCAGGATGACGCTCAGCTCACGAGCGGTGGTCTGGTTGTCGTAGGACAGGCCGTTCGGGTCGGCAAAATGGGTGCTTTTCAGGCCAAGCTCCTCCGCACGGCGGTTCATCAGCTCCACAAAGCCGCCGATGCTGCCGCCGATCCTGCTGCCGAGCACGTTGCAGGCCTCGTTGGCGGAGACGACCATGGCGCAGTAGAAATAATCCCGGAAGCTCATCTGCTCGCCGGCCACGATGCTGGCGTTGCTGCTGGAGGAATCCAGGCCCGTCTGGCAGTCCAGACCGGCTGTGACGGTCTCGTCCATGCCCACGTCGCCGCGCTCCGCGGCCTCCACGGACAGCAGTCCGGTCATGATCTTCGTCAGGCTGGCGGGGGAGCGCTGCTCATCCGCGTTGTGTTCGTCGATGACCTTGCCGGTGTTCAGATCGACGATGATCCAGGATTTCGCCGTAACCTCCGGCGCATCCAGGGCCAGGGCCGAAGGCGCCGCGGCGGAGACGAGCAGGCAGAATATGATCAAGATACTTAAGATTCGGAATTTTTTCATTTTTCTCTCCCGATTTGCCAGGAAACATGGTATAGTAAAGACGTGCATGCTATTATATAATCTGAGGACGAAAAAAGCAACTTAATTTCGCCGACACGCTTCGAGCCGGATCGGGAAAGCGGGGGAAATCATGAAAATACTGGTGGTCGACGACGAGCGCCTGCTTGTCAAGGGAATCAAATTCAACCTTGAAAACGAGGGATATACCGTGGACGCCGGCTACGACGGCGAGGAGGCCGTGGAGCTGGCCCGCACGGGCGGCTACGACCTGATCGTGCTGGATCTGATGATGCCGAAAAAGGACGGCCTGCAGGCCTGCCAGGAGATCCGCAGCTTCTCCACCGTGCCGATCATCATGCTCACGGCCCGCAGCGAGGGCGCAGACCTGCTGATGGGCTTTGAGTCCGGCGCGGACGACTATGTGACCAAGCCCTTCAACATTTTGGAGCTCAAGGCGCGCATCCGCGCGCTGCTGCGCCGCTCCAGCATGGCCGCCGCGCCGCAGGAGAACACGGTGCTCCGGCGCGGGCATATCTGCATCGATCCCGAGCGCCGCAGCGCCAGCAAGGACGGGCAGAACGTGGAGCTGACGATGAAGGAGTTCGACCTGATCGAGTTTTTGATGCGCAACCCCGGCCGCGTTTACAGCCGCGAAAGCCTGCTGGATCTGGTCTGGGGCTACGATTATCAGGGCGATACGCGCACCGTGGACGTGCATATCCGCCGCCTGCGCGAAAAGCTGGAGCTCGACCCCGGTCATCCGACCTACATCATCACCAAGTGGGGCGTCGGCTACTACTTCGCGGACGAGGGCTGAGCGATGCGCAGTATCCGCCTACAGTTTTTCAGCATCATCCTTGCGATCCTGCTGATCCTGCTGGTGCTGCTCAACACCTATCCGCTGATTTCCTCGCGCGACCTGGTGTTTCAGGAAAAAGAGAGCGGCATGCTCAGCCAGGCCTCGGTGATCGCCTCCTCCCTCTCGGGGCTGGACAGCATCAGCCGCGCCGGCATCGAAGAGGTGCTGCGCCTGATGGACGTCAGCGGCTACGGGCGCATCGCCGTGGCCAACGAGCTGGGCGAGCTGATGTACGACAACGGCGGAGGCTCTGCGCCGGAGGAGCTGCAGCGCGCACTGGAAGGGAAAAGCGTGTTTCGATCCGCCTTTGACGAAACCGCCTTTACCAGCGCCTGCGCCGTGCCCTTCGTCGCGCAGAACGGCGGCCGCGGCGCGGTGTATCTCTTCGAGCGGGACGCCGAGCGCGCGGACCTGATCATGACGGTGCAGGGCCGCATCCGCGTGGCTTCGTTCACCATTGCGGGCCTGGCCATCGTGCTGGTGCTGGGCTTTTCGGAGCTGCTGCTCAGCCGCATCCGGGAGCTCGTCAAATCCATGCGCATCGTCGCCGGCGGTGACTATGACCACCGCCTGGCCGTGAAAGGGAAGGACGAGATCGCGGAGCTCGGCGAGGAGTTCAACCTGCTCACCGAGCGCCTGGACGAGACGGAAAAGCAGCGCCGCCGCTTCGTGTCAGACGCCTCGCACGAGCTGAAAACGCCGCTGGCCTCGATCCGCCTGCTGGCCGACAGCGTGGTGGAAAATGAAAACGTGGACATGGGCACGGTGCGCGAGTTTGCCGCCGATATCAGCAGCGAGGCCAAACGCCTGCAGCGCACGACGGAGGAGCTGCTCGATCTGAGCCGCCTGGACGACGGCGTGCAGCGCCTGCCGGAGCCGGTGGACCTCAAGCAGGTGACGCTGGACGCGCTGGTGCTGCTGCGGCCGCTGGCCGCGGAGCGCAGCGTGCGGCTGCATCTGGATCTCAGCGAGGGCTGCGTCATCATGGCCAACACCGATGACCTGTTTCACGTGATCTTCAATCTGACGGAAAATGCCATCAAATACAACGTCCCGGAGGGCGAAGTGTGGCTGCATCTTTCGGCGGACGAGGAGAATGTGACCTTCACCGTGGAGGACAGCGGCATCGGCATTCCGGAGGAGGATCGGCTGAATATCTTCTCTCGCTTCTACCGCGTGGACAAGGCGCGCTCCCGCGCCTCCGGCGGCACTGGTCTCGGCCTGAGCATCGTGCACGACGCGGTGCTGGCCCACGGCGGCAGCATCGCCGTCGGCGCCAACAAGCCGCAGGGCTCGGTGTTCGTCGTCAAATTCCCCCGGCCGAATGAGGACGAAACGGGGATCTGAGTGCTTAGGAGAAACGAAAACAGCGGAGACGCTTAACTGCGTCTCCGCTGTTTTTCTAAGCACTAAGCACTGTTTCTCACTCCACGGCGATCATGTAGTAGTAGACCGGCTGGCCGCCGCTGACGACGCTGATCTCCGCATCGGGGAAGCGACCGGAGAAGAAGGCACCGGTCTTTTCGGCGACCTCGGCGCTGACGTCGGCGCCGTAATAGACGGTGATGAACTCGGGGTTCATCGGCTGCACGGCGCGGCTGAGCGAGCTGAAAAGCTCTTCGGTCTCGGCGCAGTTTTCGATCAGCGCGCCGTCGAGCAGCGCCAGGTATTCGCCGGCGTGAATGCTGTGGCCGTCGAACTCGCTGTCGCGGGCGGCGTAGGTGATCATGGCGGTGTGGACGTGGCTGATGGCCTCGTTCATATCGGAGACGATCTGAGCCTCCGGCTCGTCGATGTTCAGGTTCAGCAGCGCGGCTACGCCCTGCGGCACGGTGCGGGTCGGCATGACGATGACCTTCTTCTCGGTCATCGGAACGCACTGCTGGGCGGCCATGATGATGTTTTTGTTGTTGGGGAAGACAAAGACCGTGGAGGCCGGGGTGCGGTTGATCTGACGGAGGATATCGTCGGTGGAGGGGTTCATGGTCTGGCCGCCGGTGACGATGCCGTCGGCGCCGAGGTCGCGGAACAGATCCTCCATGCCCTTGCCGGCGCAGACGGTGACCACGCCGTACTGCTTTTCGGGTTCGGCGAACTCGGGCTCGGAAGCGCCGTCCTCCATCCGCTCCAGCTCCTGCTCGACCTGCTCCAGGTCGTCGGTGCTCTGCGCCTTGCGGCCGGCGAGCATGTCCAGCGCCTGGGTGCGCATGTTCTCGATCTTCGCCAGCTCCAGCGTACCGTACTTCTGGCTCTCGGTCAGGGCCTGGCCGGGAATGTCGGTGTGCACGTGCACCTTGAAGATCTCGTCATCGTCGCTGATGACGAGCGAATCGCCGATGCTGTCCAGATAGAGCCGCAGCGGCATCAGATCCACGTCCGGATTTTCCTTGCGGACGATGTATACGGTGTCGAAGACGTTGAGCTCCGGCACATCCACCTTGCCCTCTTCAAAGGCGGTCTCCTCGGTGACGGCGGAGGCCGAAGCCTCCTCCTCAGAGGAGCTGATCTCGCCGCGCAGGGAGGCGAGCATCGCGTGGAGGATGACCATGTAGCCCTTGCCGCCCGCGTCGATGACGCCGGCCTTTTTCAGCACGGGATTCTGGTTGACGGTGTTCTCCAGAGCCTCGTCGCCGGCCTGCAGGGCGCACTGCAGCGCCTCCTCCAGGCTCTTTTCGGCCTTGGCGGCGTCCTTCGCCGCGGCGGAGGCCAGGCGGGAGACGGTCAGGATGGTGCCCTCGGCGGGCTTCATGACGGCCTTGTAGGCGGCATCCACACCGTCGACCATGGCGGCGGAAAATTCATAGGCGCCGGCGGTGTCCAGATCCTTCAGCCGCTTGGCGATCCCGCGAAACAGCAGGCTGAGGATGACGCCGGAGTTGCCGCGCGCGCCGCGCAGCAGCGCGGAGGACACGCAGGCGGAAACCTCGGCGACGGTATTGAAGTCACGCTTTTTCAGTTCGTCGGCGGCGTTGCCGAGGGTCAGGCCCATATTGGTGCCGGTGTCGCCGTCCGGCACGGGAAAGACGTTCAGCTCGTTGATGGACTGAACATTACGGTGAAGCGCCGCGTTGGCACACAGGATCATTTCCTTGAAGGCGGCGGCGTCGATATAATCTCTCAAGTTCTTCTACCTCACAGGCTTATCCGATAATCGTATCTATATATACGTCCACGTTCTTCACCGGGACGCCGGTGGAGCGCTGCAGCTTGTAGCTGACTTCCTTGATGATGCTGCGGGAGACGGCGGCCATGTTGACCCCGTGGTCGACGCCGATGTGCAGCTCCAGGGAGAGACTGCCGTCGTCGTTGTAATTCACGACCACGCCCTTGGACATATCCACCCGGCGCAGCAGCTGCAGGCCGCCCTTTTCGCTGCGGCCGGCCATGCCCTTGACGCCGAAGCAGCTGGTGGCGGCGTCGCCGGCCAGATAGGTGAAGACCTCGCTGGTGATGCTGATCTGCCCGTTGTCGTTTTTGATATTCACCATAATCCAGGATCTCCTTTCACGGTGATGCTCCGCCGCGCGGCGAAAGCCGCTATGACGGACTGTACAATTATATACTATTCGAAGCAAAAGCACAAGCACAATTTAATAAAGAGGAAGAAGTAAGCGAAAAACACCGCCGGCACAGGCGCGAAAAAGGCAATTTTTGTTTGTCTTTTCTGTTTACAAGCGAAAGAAAAAATGATAAACTGTAGACTGCGAAAAAGGGGGTATTCACACCCGTCTTTTGAGAAATAATTGCATGGAGATGAATGTATGAAGAGACACTTCAAGACCATGGACGGCAACAACGCAGCCGCCCATGTATCCTACGCGTTCACTGAAGTCGCAGCCATCTACCCCATCACCCCGTCCAGCCCCATGGCTGACTATGTCGACCAGTGGGCTGCCCAGGGCCGCAAGAACATCTTCGGCTCCACCGTCAAGGTGCAGGAGATGCAGGCTGAGTCCGGCGCCGCCGGCGCCGTGCACGGCTCCCTCAACGCCGGCGCTCTGACCACCACCTACACCGCCTCCCAGGGCCTGCTGCTGATGATCCCCAACATGTACAAGATCGCAGGCGAGCTGCTGCCCGGCGTGTTCCACGTGTCCGCCCGTACCCTTGCCAGCCACACCCTGAACATCTTCGGCGATCACAGCGACGTGATGGCCTGCCGTCAGACCGGCTTTGCCATGCTGGCTGAGACCAATGTGCAGGAAGTCATGGACCTGGCTCCCGTGGCCCATCTGGCCGCCATCAAGAGCCGCGTTCCCTTCCTGAACTTCTTCGACGGCTTCCGCACCTCCCACGAGCTGCAGAAGATCGAAGTCTGGGACTATGACGACCTGAAGGACATGGTCGACTGGGACGCCGTCCAGGCCTTCCGCGACCGTGCGCTCAACTCCGAGCACCCGACCATGCGCGGTTCCCACGAGAACGGCGACATCTTCTTCCAGAACCGTGAGGCCTCCAACAAGTACTACGAGGCCGTTCCCGCTGTCGTTGAGGAGTACATGGGCAAGATCAATGCCAAGCTCGGCACCGATTACCAGCTCTTCAACTACTACGGCGCTCCCGACGCCGACCGCGTCATCGTGGCCATGGGCTCCATCTGCGACGTCGCAGAGGAAGTCATCGACTACCTCAACGCCCGCGGCGAGAAGGTCGGCCTGGTGAAGGTCCGCCTGTACCGCCCGTTCTGCCCCGAGAAGCTGGTCGCGGCCATCCCCGCCACCTGCAAGAAGCTGGCCGTGCTCGACCGCACCAAGGAGCCCGGCGCCCAGGGCGAGCCTCTCTACCTCGACGTCGTCACCGCGCTGGCCACCACCGGCCGCACCGGCATCGAAGTGATCGGCGGCCGCTACGGCCTCGGTTCCAAGGATACGCCTCCCGCCTCCGTCTTCGCCGTGTACAACGAGCTGAAGAAGGACGAGATGAAGCGTCAGTTCACCATCGGCATCGTTGATGACGTCACGAACCTCTCCCTCGAGGAAGTCCCCGCTCCCGCCACCGCGGCTGCCGGCACCATCGAGTGCAAGTTCTGGGGTCTGGGCGGCGACGGCACCGTCGGCGCGAACAAGAACTCCATCCGTCGGCGCGAACAAGAACTCCATCAAGATCATCGGCGACCACACCGACAAGTACGTCCAGGCCTACTTCCAGTACGACTCCAAGAAGACCGGCGGCGTGACCATCAGCCACCTGCGCTTCGGCGACAACCCGATCAAGAGCCCGTACTACATCAACAAGGCCGACTTTGTCGCCTGCCATGTGCCCAGCTACATCACCAAGGGCTTCCCCATTGTCCGCGACGTCAAGCCCGGCGGCGTGTTCCTGATCAACTGCCAGTGGAGCTTTGAGGAGCTCGAGCATCACCTCGACGCCGCCTCCAAGCGCTACATCGCCAACAACAACATCCAGCTCTACATGATCAACGCCATCGACCTGGCCAAGAAGATCGGTATGGGCAAGCGCACCAACACCATCCTCCAGTCCGCGTTCTTCGCCCTGGCGAAGGTCCTGCCCGCGGCCGAGGCCATCCAATACATGAAGGACGCCGCCCTGCACTCCTACCTGAAGAAGGGCCAGGACGTCGTCGACATGAACTATGCCGCCATCGACGCCGGCGCCACCGCCTTCGAGAAGGTCGAAGTTCCCGCCTCCTGGGCCGAAGCTGTTGACCACAAGGAAGTCGTCGCCAAGCACGGCCGCGAGAAGACCGTGAAGATGGTCACCTCCATCCTCGATCCCGTCGACAAGATGGACGGCGACAGCCTGCCTGTCTCCGCCTTCGTCGATCACGCCGACGGCACCTTCGAGCTCGGCGCCGCCGCCTACGAGAAGCGCGGCATCGCTGTCAGCGTTCCCAAGTGGGACGCCGAGAAGTGCGTCCAGTGCAACCAGTGTGCCTTCGTCTGCCCGCATGCCACCATCCGTCCCTTCGCGCTGACCGCCGAAGAGGCTGCTGCGGCTCCCGCACAGACCAAGATGGCCGACATCAAGGTCGGCAAGGGCAAGGGCGAGTACAAGTTCGCCATGGCCGTCTCCCCGCTCGACTGCATGGGCTGCGGCGTCTGCATCAGCCAGTGCGCCGTCCACGCCATCGAGATGGTCCCGATGGAGACCCAGCTGCCCGAGCAGGAAGTCTTCGACTACATGGTCGAGAAGGTCGCTGCCAAGCCCGAGATGTTCGTGGCCGACAATGTGAAGTTCAGCCAGTTCGCTCAGCCCTACCTCGAGTTCTCCGGCTCCTGCGCCGGCTGCGCCGAGACCAGCTATGCCCGCCTCGTCACCCAGCTCTTCGGCGACCATATGCTCATCTCTAACGCCACCGGCTGCTCCTCCATCTGGGGCGGCCCGGCTGCCACTTCTCCCTACACCGTCAACAAGGAAGGCAAGGGTCCCGCCTGGGCCAACTCCCTCTTTGAGGACAACGCCGAGCACGGCCTTGGCGTGTACCTCGGCCAGAAGAAGATCCGCGACGATCTGAAGCCCACCATCGAGCACATCGCCGAGAACGTCGACGACGAAGAGCTCCGCAAGGCGGCGCAGGATTACCTCGCCACCTACGACGACGGCAACGCCAACCAGGAGCCTGCCCGCCGTCTGGTCGCTCTGCTTGAGAAGCGCGAGAATCCCTGCGAGCACGTGCAGGAGCTGCTTGCCAAGAAGGATTACCTGAACAAGAAGTCCATGTGGATCTTCGGCGGCGACGGCTGGGCCTACGACATCGGCTACGGCGGCGTTGACCATGTGCTTGCCTCCGGCGAGGACGTCAACATCTTCGTGTTCAACACCGAGGTCTACTCCAACACCGGCGGACAGGCCTCCAAGGCTTCCAACATCGGCCAGGTGGCGCAGTTCGCCTCTGCCGGTAAGGAGCTCAAGAGCAAGAGCCTTGCCGAGATGGCCATGACCTACGGCTACGTGTACGTGGCCCAGATCGCCATGGGCGCCAACAAGGTCCAGACCCTGAAGGCCATTGCCGAGGCTGACGAGATGCACAGCATCAAGGGCGGCATGGAGAACTGCCAGAAGGAAATGGACAAGGCCGTCAAGTGCGGTTACTGGAACCTCTTCCGCTTCAACCCGGACGCCGAGAAGCCCTTCTCGCTCGACAGCAAGGAGCCGGCCGGCGGTTACCAGGAGTTCCTGATGAACGAGGCCCGTTACAGCCGCCTGACCCGCGAGTTCCCGGATCGTGCCGAGCGCCTCTTCGCTGCCAACGAGGCCAATGCGAAGGCCCGCTACGAGCACCTGATGAAGCTCAAGGCCCTGTACGAATAATTCGGAGTTCGGAATTCGGAATTATCCGGAATCAAACCAATACGCAGACAGCCCCGGGAGAAATCCCGGGGCTGTTTTTCGTTGCGCGGACGCGGGCGGTGTGGTAGACTGATGACGACAATATGGGAGTAAGGGTGTTGACAGCATGGGATTAAGATCGGCTTTGAAGACAGTTGAAAACAAATCATGGTCTAATGCAAGGGTTCACATCAAGCCGCTGGAAACGGAAGCTGATCTGATATACGCTGCCTGTGAATGTGAACTTGCCGAGGAGCAAAAAGAGCTTGTCAATCCGGCGTGGTTTTCAATCGGAAGAGCATATTTATTCAGAGAAGATAACTACCCGTGTATCATCTATAACGAGCGGTTGTCGCCGATCGGCTTTATGAACTTCTGTAAATGGCTGGGCGAAGGAGACGCTTATTCGTGGAGTTACTTTATTGATCAAGGGTATCAGGGGAAAGGATATGGAAAAGCCGCCGCCACATTGGCTGTTCAAATACTAAAGACTGCGGATGACACGAAACCAATTAAGCTTGCAGCCGAAAAATACAACGAGAGAGCAAAACGCCTGTATTTCTCGCTCGGCTTTACCCTCCTGCCGGAGCTTGATGGAGATGATCTTGTCTTCGGATTATAAATCCTGGTTTTTCGGAATCAACAGACTGCCCGAAACGCATCCCGCTGCGGCAAACTACGCTCCGCCTACAACAAAAAAACACCGTCGTTTCATACGACGGTGTTTTTTATCAGGCAATGATTACAGCTGCTTCTGGGCGTTGATCTTCACGCCGGGGCCCATGGTGGAGGCGGTGACGCAAGAGCGGATGTACTGGCCCTTGGCAGACGCGGGCTTGGCCTTGATGATGGCGTTGAGCAGAGCGGCGTAGTTCTCGTAGAGCTTGTCGGCGCCGAAGCTGACCTTGCCGATGGGGCAGTGGATGATGTTGGTCTTGTCCAGACGGTACTCGACCTTACCGGCCTTGGCTTCCTTGACGGCCTGGGCCACGTTCGGGGTGACGGTGCCGGCCTTCGGGGAAGGCATCAGGCCCTTGGGTCCGAGGATCTTACCGAGACGGCCGACAGTGCCCATCATTTTGGGGTTGGCGATCACGGTGTCGAACTCAAACCAGTTTTCCTTCTGGATCTTTTCCACGTAGTCCATGCCGCCGGCATAGTCGGCGCCGGCCGCGATGGCTTCCTCGACCTGCTCGGGCGGGCAGAACACCAGGACGCGGACGGTCTTGCCGGTGCCGTTGGGCAGCACGATGGCGCCGCGGACCTGCTGGTCGGCGTGACGGCCGTCGACACCCAGCTTCACGTGCAGCTCGACGGTCTCGTCGAACTTCGCCTTGCTGGCGCTGATGACCAGATTCAGGGCCTCCATGGGATCATAGAGTGCCTGCTTATCAATGAGCTTGGAGCTCTCTTTATAATTTTTACCTCTAAACAATGTTGTTTCCTCCTGTAATGTGGTTCGTGTCGGATGGATAAATCCTCCCACTTTTGTGACGGAAGGATCCGTCGGGTAAACGGTGATTCAATCCGCGAGAGTGATTTGCGAGGATTATTTCGTCGCGATGAAGTCGAGAAATCGCCGGAATACTTTGTGTATTTCAAGATTTCAAGACAAAATCACGGCGGAACAAGACCGCAAAGCGCCGAAGCGGTATTGGATCGGCGTTTACCAAAAAGGAGCTGTCAGTCGCCGACGATGACGCCCATGGAGCGGCAGGTGCCAGCGATCATGCTCATGGCGGACTCGATGTCGGTGCAGTTGAGATCTCTCATCTTCTGCTCGGCGATCTTGCGCACGTCTTCCTTGCTGATGGTGGCAACCTTGTCCTTCTGGGGCACACCGGAGCCGGACTCGATGCCGCAGGCCTTCTTGATCAGGAGGGCGGCGGGAGGAGTCTTGCAGATGAAGGTGAAGCTGCGGTCGGAGTAGACGGTGATGACGACAGGGATCATCAGACCCATATCGCCCTTGGTCCGCTCGTTGAAGTCCTTGGTGAACTGACCGATGTTAACACCGTACTGGCCCAGAGCGGGGCCGACGGGGGGAGCCGGAGTCGCCTTGCCGGCGGGAACCTGGAATCTTACGTATCCAACTACTTTCTGTGCCAACTTGGAGCACCTCTTTCTTATTATTCTTTAATGGTTTCGACCTGATCGAGCTCCAGATCCACCGGAGTCTCTCTGCCGAACATCGAGACGACCACACGGACCCGATCCTTCTCGGGTTCGAGCTCGTCCACCGTGCCGATGAAGCCGGACAGCGGGCCGTCAATGACCTTAACGCTGTCGCCCACGGCGTAGCCGACGACGATCTCTCTGCGCTCGACGCCCAGGTCGAGGATTTCCTGCTCGGTCAGGGGGACGGCCTTGCCGTCAGACCCGACGAAGCCGGTCGCGCCGCGAACGTTGTGCACCAGGTGCCAGCTGTCGTCGGTCAGGATCATCTTGACCAGGACGTAGCCGGGGAACACCTTGCGTTCGACGGTCTTCTCACCGTTGTCGGTGAGTTCGGTGACGGTTTCCATGGGGATGTTGACCTCACGGATCAGATCCGTCATTTTGCGGTTTTCCGCTGCTTTCATCACAGCGGCCGCAACCGCGTTTTCATACCCGGAATAGGTATGAACCACGTACCATTTTGCTTCCTCAGCCATGCTGATTTAACCCTTCAGTCCGAGCAGGCCCTGAACCAGCAGTCTTGCGATCTGGTCGAAGCCCCACACGCCCAGTGCAGAGATCAGCATCACGACGACGGAAACGACCGTGTTGTTGACAAGCTGCTTGCGAGTCGGCCATACGACCTTCTTCAGCTCGCTTCTCATCTCACGGAACCACTTGCCCACTCTCTTGAAGAAACCGGGCTTCGTGTCGTCCTTCTTCACGGCGGTGACGGCTTTTACGGGAGCGGCATTGGTTTTCTTTTCTTCAGCCATGTTCACGCATCCTTTCCGAAGCTTACTTGGACTCTACATGCTTGGTGTGCTTTCTGCAGAAGGGGCAATATTTGCTGCGCTCCAAACGGTCGGACGTATTCTTCTTGTTCTTGACCGTGTTGTAGTTCCTCTGCTTGCATTCTTCGCATCTGAGTGTAATTTTAACTCTTGCGCCTGCAGCCATTCTTTCGGCACCTCCTATTTTATTTACCCGCGTCAGTCGCGGGCATTGCCTCCCTGTATGGCACGGAAGACCCCTCTGCGGCAAAAAATGCGCGCAAAAAGAAACCTCTCATGCGACAGGTAAGACACACTATACCATAAGCCCCGTGACAGGTCAAGCATTTTTTCCTTGAAAATTCAGACTTTTTTGCCCTTGCGGGACGCAAATTCGCGTGCTATCATGTTGCCGAACAGGAGATGATGAACGCTGTGACCTATCAGGAAGCGATCGAATATATCAACGGCGTGCGCTGGCTGGGCTCCAAGCCCGGGCTCGAGCGCATCACGGAGCTGCTGGGCCGTCTGGGCGACCCGCAGAAAAAGCTGAAATTTGTCCACATCGCCGGCACTAACGGCAAGGGCAGCTGCGCGGCCATGACGGCCTCGGTGCTGCGCGCCGCGGGCTACCGCACCGGACTTTTCACCTCGCCCTATCTCTGGCGCTTCAACGAGCGCATGCAGCTCAACGGCCGTCCCATCGAGGACGACGTGTTGGCGGCGATCACCGAAACAATCAAGCCGCATGCAGAGGCGATGGAGGACCACCCCACTGAGTTTGAGATGATGACCGCCGCGGCGCTGCTGTGGTACGCGGAGGAGAAATGCGATGTCGTCGTGCTGGAGGTCGGCCTCGGCGGCCGCTTTGACGCGACGAACGTGATCGAAGCGCCGGAAGTGAGCGTCATCATGAACATCGGCCTCGACCACACCGAGATCCTCGGCGACACGCTTGCGAAAATCGCCTTTGAGAAGGCCGGGATCATCAAGCCCGGTTTTCCGTGTGTTCTGTATCAGCAAACGGAAGAGGTAACAGACGTCGTGCGGACGATCTGCGCCGAGCGCTGCTGCGAGCTGCGCATTGCGGACTTTTCGGCGATCAGGCCAGAATTCGACAGCCTGGAGGGCCAGGTCTTTACCTATAAAAATGAGCCCTACGCGATCCCGCTGCTCGGCGCACACCAGATGAAAAACGCCGCCGTCGTCATCGAGGCGGTCGGCGTGCTACGCGAAAAGGGCTGGCACATCGAGCAGGACGCCCTGGAGCACGGGCTCTACGCCGTCTCCTGGCCGGCGCGCTTCGAGCTGCTGCGCGAGGAGCCGCCCTTCGTCGTCGACGGCGGACACAACGTGCAGTGCGCCGAGACCGTGGCGGACAATCTCCGCCGCTATTTCCCGGACACGCGCCGCGTACTGCTGATCGGCGTGCTGCGCGACAAGGACTATGAGGGCATGCTCTCCGTGCTCGCACCGGCGGCGGACGCCTTCGTCTGCGTCACGCCGGACAGCCCGCGCGCACTCCCCGCGGAGGAGCTGGCAGCGCATCTGGAGCGTTACGGCAAGCCCGTCACCGCCTGCGGCAGCATCCGCGAGGGCGTGAGCGAGGCGCAGGATCAGGCCGGAGACGACGCGATGGTCTGCGCGGTCGGCTCGCTGTACATGGCGGGCGAGATCCGATACTGCATGGGTATGTATTGAGTCTTTTCGGATAGAGGCCTTGGCTTCCCCTTGAGGGGAAGCTGTCGCGAAGCGACTGATGAGGTGTTTCGAGGATAGCTGACCGACGCCACCTCATCCGCCCCGGTGTGCGCACCGGGGCACCTTCCCCTCGAGGGGAAGGCAAAGATGCGTGCCTTTGGTGAGAAGCTGCAAAGGAATATATCGGAGGAGAAACAATATGCGAACGATGGCGATCGATTACGGCGACGCGCGGATCGGCCTGGCGGTGTCCGACCTGCTGGGCATGTTCTGCGGCGAGGCCTGGACGATGGAGGAATGGAATATGGAACGCGCCGCCGCGCGCATCGCCGAGGAGGCAAAGAAGCGCGACGTGGGCACGCTGGTGCTCGGGCTGCCGAAGAACATGGACGGCACGGAAGGCCCGCGCGCCGAAAAAAGCCGCGCCTTCCGCGAGCTGCTGATCGCGCAGACCGGCCTGCCGGTCGTCCTCTGGGACGAGCGGCGCAGCAGCATCGAGGCGCACGCCATCCTCCACGCCAACGGCAAAAAGGAAAAAGTCCACCGCCGCAGCGTCGACGCCGTGGCCGCAAGCCTGATCCTCGAGGGCTATCTCGGAAGCGTTTGAAAACTATTGCAAAATAGACCGCATACATTTATAATTATTCCATCAAGAACTAAGGAGGGATTTCCCATGGATGAACTGCTTCAGAAAATCGGCATCAACTCCCTGTCTTCGCTGCTTTCTGCGATCCTGATCTTCCTGGTCTGCTGGATCGTCATCAAGATCGTCATGAAGGCGGTGGACAGGCTGCTTGTCAAGTCCAAGAAGATCGACGGCGCGCTGACGAACCTCGTCCGCAACGCCGTCAACATCCTGCTCTGGATCATTGCGATCATCATTATCGCCAACGCCCTGGGCATCAACACGGCCTCTCTGGTCGCCCTGGTCAGCGTAGCCGGCCTGGCTCTGTCCCTGGCCGTGCAGAACATCATGTCCAACCTCTTCTCCGGCATCACCCTGCTGATCACCAAGCCCTTTGCCGCCGGTGATTTCGTGGAAGTCGCGGGCAAGATCGGCACCATCAAGTCCGTCGGCCTGTTCTACACCGAGATGGACACCCTGGACAACATCGCCGTCAGCATCCCGAACGGCGACGTGACCGCTTCCGTCATCAACAACTACAGCCACGAGCCGCTGCGCCGCGTTGACCAGTACTTCTGCGCCGCTTACACCGAGGACACCGAGAAGGTCAAGGCCGCGATCCTCGAGGCCGCTGCCGAGGACGAGAAGATCCTGCAGGATCCCGCGCCCTTCGTGCGCCTGTTTGAGTACGACGGCAGCATGATCAAGTACGTTTCCCGCGTCTGGTGCAAGAACGCCGATTACTGGGACGTCTACTTCGGCATGAACGAGCGCGTACGCGAGAGCTTCGAGCGCAACGGCGTCAAGATGAGCTTCCAGAACGTCAACGTCCGCATCGTGGAAAAATAAAACAAAACAAACAGCTTTTGCAAAAACGGTCTTTGTTTTCGGGCAAAGACCGTTTTTTCTGCCTGAATTTGCCGGTATACAAGATTTATCCGCCGTTATTTTTCCCGACGCGGCGCATATTAAATCTGCAAAATTCTTTGCAATTTTTGCGCGGAAGGGGAAAAGGGCATGAAAAGAATCATAAGCGCGTTGTGCGCGCTTGTCCTGACAGCGGCGCTGCCGGCCGCGGCCAGCGCGCAGGAGCTGATGCTCGGCGGACAGCCGGTGGGGATCGAGCTGCAGACCGACGGCGTGGTCGTGGCGGGCTTTGCCGAGGTGGAGACGGAGACGGGGATCTGTTCGCCGGCCAAAGAGGCTGGATTGCGCGAGGGAGACCGCATCGTGCAGATCGGCGATACGCCGGTCACGGCGGCGGAGGATCTGGTCCGGGCCGTGGGCGAGCTGCAGGGCGAAACGGCGGAGATCACCGTGCGGCGCGGCGAGACGAGCCAAACGCTGCCGGTGCAGTCGGTCCGCTCGGCGGACGGACAGTGGATGCTGGGGCTCTGGCTGCGGGACGAGAGCTCCGGCATCGGCACGCTGACCTTTTACGACCCGTCCAGCGGCCGCTACGGGGCGCTGGGGCACGGCGTCACCGACGAGACCAGCGGCGAGACGCTGCCGATCCGCGGAGGCCGGATCACCGAGGCTCAGATCGTGAGCGTGACGCCCGGCAGTCCGGGCACGCCGGGCGAACTGACCGGCTGCGCCGAGCGAAGCAGCGCGCTGGGCAGCATTGAAAAAAACTGCGAAAAAGGGATCTACGGCGAGGCAGGCGCCGTCCTCGGCGAAGGCAGCGCCGAGGTGGGAACGCCGACGCCCGGCCCGGCCAGCATGCTGACGACCCTGGAGGGCCGCCGGGTGAAGGCCTACGCGGTGGAGATCAGCCGGGTCTATACCGAGGAGGGCGTGCAGCGCATGCTGCTGACGGTCACCGACCCGCTGCTGCGGGAGCTGGCGGGCGGCATCGTGCAGGGCATGAGCGGCAGCCCGATCCTGCAGGACGGCAGGATCGTCGGCGCGGTGACGCATGTGCTGGTCAGCGATCCCTGCCGGGGCTTCGGCATCGGCATCGGGGATATGCTGGCCGAGGCCGGGATCACGCCGCAGGATCTGGCGGCGTAGTTTCCCATTTTTCCCGCCCCGCCTTTCGCCGGGATTTTTGCGGCGCGCAGTGTATGGTGAATCTATCCACATTCACGAGGAGGACGCCCATGCAAGCACTGCGAAGCCGCCCCGGCCTGAGACGGAGCGGGATCTTATATTTATCCACGGACGAGCTGCTGCCCAATCCCGTCCAGCCGCGCCGGAATTTTGACGGCGAGAGCCTGGCCGAGCTGAGCGAGAGCATCAAAAGCTACGGCATTTTGAACCCGCTGACCGTGCGGCTGCGCGGCGGGCGCTATGAGCTGGTGGCCGGGGAGCGCCGCCTGCGCGCGGCGAAGCTGGCGGGACTGACAGAGGTGCCCTGCCTGCTCGTCGATGTCAACATGGAGGACGCGAGCCTCCTGGCGCTGGTGGAAAACCTGCAGCGGAAGGACCTTGATTTTATCGAGGAGGCGGCGGGCATCCGCCAGCTCATCCTGCTGTTCGGCATGAGCCAGGAGGAGGCGGCCCGGCGCCTGGGCAAATCCCAGTCCGCGGTGGCCAACAAGCTGCGCCTGCTGCGCCTGCCGCCGGACGTGCTGGACGCGCTGAAGGAGCACGGACTCTCCGAGCGCCACGGCCGCGCGCTGCTGCGCCTGCCGGACGCGGATCTCCAGCGCGCCGCGCTCCGCCACATCATAGAAAAGGAACTGAGCGTGGCCGCGACCGACGCCTATATCGAAACGCTGCTGAATAACGCCGAAAAGAGCCCGGAAAAGCCGGACGCCCGCCGCACCTTCATCCTGAAGGACGTGCGCGTGTTCCTCAACACGGTCAGCCGCAGCCTGGAGCTGATGAAGCAGGGCGGCATCGAGGCCGGCATGCAGCGCGAGGAGACGGAGGATGCGCTGATCCTGACGATCTCCATCCCAAAATCCCGCGAACATACATAATCCGCCGCTTTCCGCCATAAGATACAGGGAGGCGGTGATGGATATGATCGGTTTCTTTTCCGACCTGCGCTACAAGGAGGTCATCGACGTGCACAGCGGGCTGCGCCTGGGCTACGTCTGCGACGCAGAATTCGACGACCAGGAGGGGAGGCTCTGCTCGCTGATCACGCCCGGACGGGCCAAATGGTTCGGTCTGCTCGGCCGTGAAGACGACTATGTGCTGCCCTGGCAGAGCATCGTGCGCATCGGCGGAGACATCATCCTCGTCGAGGCCGAGACCCTGCAGCGCCGCAAGCGGCCGCGTCACGGACCGCTGTAACCAAAGATGAAAAAGCACCGCCCCGCGGTGCTTTTTTGCTGTCCCTCCGCCGCGGGAACTTCGTGAATCAATTGTGAATTTTCCTGCCGTCTTCCGGCGAAACTATTGACAAAAGCTGGGGCGGATGCTATATTAGCACTCGAAAGGCGAGAGTGCCAACAGTCAGGGACACGGAGTGCTAATCCGGACGAGGCGTGATCATGAGCACGATAAGCGATCGAAAAAAGAAGATTTTGGCCGCCGTGGTGGACGAATACATCCGCACGGCCGAGCCGGTAGGCAGCAAAGCCATCGCGCAGACCGCGCACCTCGGCTGCTCCCCCGCCACGATCCGCAACGAGCTGGCGGAGCTTGTGAACATGGGCTACCTCGAGCAGCCGCACACCTCGGCCGGGCGCGTGCCCACCCCGATGGGCTACCGGATGTACGTCAACGAGCTGATGGACCGACAGAAGCTCTCGCTGGAGGAGACGGAGGACATCAACCGCCGCCTCAACCAAAAGCTGCAGGAGCTGGACGATACGATCGACAATGTCAGCCGCCTGGCCTCGCAGCTGACCGACTATCCGGCCCTCGCGCTCACGACGCAGAGCGCCGTGACGATCAAGCGCTTCGACATCATCTACGTCGACGCCAACACCTTCATCCTCGTGGTGATGCTCTCGAACAACAGCGTGCGCAACAAGCTGGTGCGGCTGCCGATCTCGGTGGACCAGAAAATGATCCAGCGCCTGAGCAGCCTCTTCAACGCGAGCTTCACCGGCATCACCGAGGATCAGATCACGCCGCTGCTCATCAACAGCACCGAGCGCGCCGCGGACGACAGCATGGGCCTGAGCTCTGTAATCGCCGCCTTCGCCATCGAGGTGCTCACCGACAGCAGCACGCCGACCGCCTCCGTCAGCGGCGCAAACCGCCTGCTGGGACAGCCGGAATTCCGGGACCCGGACAAGGCGCACCGCCTGATGAGTTATCTGTCCGGCGGCGGGCACATCCTCCCGACGGACGACAGCTTCGGCGGCACCGACGAGGTGCGGGTGCTGATCGGCCCGGAAAACGTGGCCGAGGAGCTGAAGGACTCGAGCGTTGTGATCGCCAGCTACGACGCGGGCGACAACACCCGCGGCCTGATCGGCGTGGTCGGGCCGACGCGCATGGACTATTCCGCCGTGGCCGCGAAGCTCAGCTTCCTGGCAGCCGGGCTCAGCCGCCGTCTGGGCGGCGGAGAGGCGCCGCCGGAAGGCATGCATAACAAACTGATCATCAAGGGAGATAACAGTGATGGCAGCAGATAAGGAAAAGAACGAGACTTCCCCCGCTGCGGAGGAAGAGCAGAAGGCCGAGGCGCCTCAGCCGGAGGCCGAAGCCGAAAAGGAAGGCAAAAAGGAAGAGAAAAAAGAGAAAAAAGAGGAGAAAAAGGCCAAGAAGGAGAAGAAGGAAGAGCCAAAGGAGCCCGATTACAAGGCCGAGCTCAGCGGCGCCAACGACCGCTATCTCCGGCTGCTGGCCGAGTATGACAACTACCGCAAGCGCAGCCAGAAGGAAAAGGACAACCTCTACGGCGACATCAAGGCCGAGACGGTGACGAAGTTCCTGCCGGTGTACGACAATCTGGTACGCGCGCTGGCGCAGACCACCGAGGACGAGGCTTTTCGCAAGGGCGTGGAAATGATCATGACGCAGTTTTGCGGAACGCTCGAGAAGCTCGGCGTCACGAAGATCGAGAGCCTCGGCAAGACCTTTGATCCGAAGCTCCACAACGCGGTGATGCACGTGGACGATGAGGAAAAAGGCGAGAACGAGATCGTCGAGGTCTTCCAGGACGGCTTCATGATCGGCGAAAAGGTGATCCGCTTCGCCATGGTCAAAGTCGCCAATTAGTTTTTAGTTCTTAGTTTTCAGTTTTTGGTTCGAATGAACCGGCGCGAGCCGCTTCAGATATATTTGTTAATAAAAATTGCGATATACAGGAGGAAAACATCATGGGTAAAATCATAGGAATCGATCTTGGCACCACCAACAGCTGTGTTGCCGTTATGGAAGGCGGCGAAGCCGTCGTCATCGCGAACGCCGAAGGCGCCCGCACCACCCCGTCCGTCGTGGCATTTGCCAAGAACGGCGAGCGTATGGTCGGCCAGGTCGCCAAGCGCCAGGCCATCACCAACCCCGACCGCACCATCTCCTCCATCAAGCGTGAGATGGGCTCCAATTACCGCGTGACCGTCGATGGCAAGGCCTACACCCCGCAGGAGATCTCCGCGATGGTGCTGCAGAAGCTGAAGGCTGACGCCGAGGCCTATCTGGGCCAGCCCGTCACCGAGGCCGTCATCACCGTCCCCGCTTACTTCACCGACGCGCAGCGCCAGGCCACCAAGGACGCCGGCAAGATCGCCGGCCTCGAGGTCAAGCGCATCAGATCATGGTCTACGACCTCGGCGGCGGCACCTTCGACGTGTCCGTGCTGGAGATCGGCGACGGCGTCATCGAAGTGCTGGCCACGGCGGGCAACAACCGCCTCGGCGGCGACGACTTCGACGCCTGCATCACCAAGTACCTGGTGGACGAATTCAAGAAGGCCGAGGGCATTGACCTGTCGAACGACAAGGTCGCCATGCAGCGCCTGCGCGAGGCCGCCGAGAAGGCGAAGATCGAGCTGAGCGGCGTGACCACCTCCAACATCAACCTGCCCTATATCACTGCCGACGCGACCGGCCCGAAGCATCTGGACGTCACCCTGACCCGCGCCAAGTTCAACGAGCTGACCCATCACCTGGTCGAGAAGACCATGGGCCCCGTGAAGCAGGCGCTCAGCGACTCCGGTCTGCAGCCGAGCGAGATCAGCAAGGTCCTGCTGGTCGGCGGCTCCAGCCGTATCCCCGCCGTGCAGGACATGGTCAAGTCCCTGGTCGGCAAGGAAGGCTTCAAGGGCATCAACCCCGACGAGTGCGTGGCCATCGGCGCCGCGATCCAGGGCGGTGTGCTCGGCGGCGACGTCGAGGGCATCCTGCTGCTGGACGTCACCCCGCTGTCTCTGGGCATCGAGACCCTGGGCGGCGTTTGCACCCGTCTGATCGAGCGCAACACCACCATCCCCACCAAGAAGAGCCAGGTCTTCTCCACCGCCGCGGACAACCAGACCTCCGTTGAGGTCAACGTCCTGCAGGGC
>CADADE010000010.1:601-97091 GCA_902786615.1 Oscillospiraceae bacterium | reverse complement strand
GCCTCAGCAGCCATATGAAATCTGCGGGTACCACAGCACAGCTGTGCTGTGAACGATTATTTAATTATTTCACTGTCCTCTTGACGGGATGCAGTTCATTCCAGGCGAAGCCGGGGGCATTCCAATAATTGGAATGAAGCTGCCTTGAAGTCTTGCATATGCGGAGAAAATGTGCTATATTTTATTGTGTATCAATATCTGTTTAGTATGATCGGCGGGAGGAGACGAAGATGCTGGCAATCAAGCAAAAACTAAGCTCCCAGCGGGGCGCGTCGCTGACCTTTGCCCTGCTGCTGTTTCTGGTGTGTTCGGTGGTCGGCTCGGTGGTGCTCACCGCGGGTACTGCCGCTGCCGGGCGCATGAGCAAGATTTCGGAGATGGATCAGCGCTATTACAGCGTCAACAGCGCAGCGAAACTCCTAATCGGCTTGTTCGAGCGGGACGAAATCCGTTATGAAAAAAAGGCAGCCGAACCCGCAGCGGGTGATCCAGCAGGAGACGACGCAGCACTGTCGGATAACTATTCCTTTACTATCGGAGATGAGACAGCTTCCGCATCGACGCTTGCGCTGGATACCGCCAAACGTGTCGTCAACAAGCAGTTTGATTCACCTGTCACACTGAAGCTGACGCTGGATGGGACAGAACTGTCGGACGACGAACTCACCGTTTCCGTCACAGAGACGATACTCCCGACCGGGGACGTGAGCTTCCTTCTCGTCAACTCGACCGAAGACACAGCGGCAGTCAGCCAGTATGCTATCCGGCTGACCTTCATGAATGTCGGAACAACAGGCACATTCAAATGGAAGCTGACTGATATTGAGAGCATCAGAAGTCAGCCCGCGGAGAACGGTGGTGGAGCGTGATGAAAAAGCTGTTACATAAGCTCCGTGGTCAGGTCGGTGAAAGCCTGGCCGAAACGCTGGTGGCGGTACTGGTCATTGCGCTTGCAATGACGATCCTGGCCGGGATGATCGGCGCCGCGGGCAATATGGTAAAGACCAGCGAAACCAAGATGAACGAATATTACGAAAGCAATGTAAAGCTGGAGAACTTTTCCGAAGCGGGCGGCACCGCAACCGTCAATATCACGGCAAGTGGGGAAGCGGCCTCCATAACGGGAAATATTGAGAGCGTAACCGTGGAGTATTTGATCAATCGCGTGTTTTCCGATCACCCGGTCGTTGCCTATCGACTGGCAGAGAGCACCGGTTGACAGGATGCGGAAGGATATTACAGTGAAACAAATTGTGCGGAAATTGAAAAGAGAGGCGGGTTTTACCTTTACGGAAACCCTGGTCGCGGTCGTAATCCTGGTGATGGTCTCGGCTACGGCTCTGCCTGCCGCGATGAACGCCTATCGAAACGCGGTGGATGCGGCAAACGCACAGGTGCTGCTGTCGACAACGGTCAACGCCCTGCGCGACGAGCTCTCGACTGCCTGGGATGTGCAGACCTCGGACGGCACGACCATCACTTATAAAAGCGCAGATACCGGCGACAAATCGGTGATCACGATTCAAGATAAGACCATCATGCTGCAGGAGTACGCACCCGAAGAGGGGATACATTGGCTCCCGGAGGGGGAGCGTAAAACCACGGAGATAAGACCCCTGGTTTCAGCAGCCATGCGGCAGACGACACGCAACGGTTCGGATCATATGCACGTTACCTACACCGGCGCTGTCTATGCCAACGGCTATGTTACGATAACGGGGCTGGCTGTTGAAAGGGACGAAGGAGTGAAAATCGCAAAAATGCCTGAAACGGGCCTGCTGATCCGCGTGATGAGCGGCGTCGAACCCGTGAGCGGAGGTGACGGCACATGACTCGAAATAGAAAGAACAGCGGCTTTACCCTGGCAGAAGTGCTGATCGTGGTTGCAATTACCGTGATCCTGATGGGCGTTGCCTTTGTCGGCGTCCAAAGCTATCAGCGTTCTTCTACGCGGCTGGAGTTTGACGGGATCGCCAAGGAAATCTTTATCGCGGCGCAAAACCACCTGACTGCAGCGGAGAGCCAGGGCTACCTGAAAATAGAAAACAATCAGTTTGGACACTTGGGAACGCTTTCAGACAGCGATAAAGAAGATATTTACTATATCCTCGCCAGCGATACGGAATCCGAAATCAAGAATCTCATGCTGCCAAACTATGCGCTGGACAGCATGGCGATGGGCGGCAGCTACATCATCCGCTATCAGCCGTCTTCCGCTACCGTGCTGGATGTGTTTTACAGCCGCCCGGGCAGAAGCAGCCTCCTGACCGTCACCGGCAAAACGCTAACAGGGGCGGATTATCCCACGCTCATGAGTGACACGGTGAATTACAGAAGAGGCGGCGAAAGGAATCGCCAGAACTACAATGAGGAAAACGTCGTGGTCGGCTGGTATGGCGGTGTGGACGCGATTCCCAAGGGCATCCGCCTCCAGGCACCCAGCTTTGAGGTCATCAACGCGGAGAAACTGCATGTCAAGGTGACAGACCCGAACTATTCAACAGGATCCGACGCGCTGAGCGGCTACACGGTCAAGCTGATTCTCGTCGGTAAAATCAGCAAGGCGGAAAAGTATTATACCCTGCGAGATAAGGACGGAATGACGCCTGTCGATGCAAGAGTCAGCGGCAAAGACGGATCGTACGACGTGATTCTCGATGATATCACCAACGAGAAAATGCACTTCGGGGACATTACCGCAGACTACAAACCCACCACGGTGGATTTTATCCCCGGTGAAGATGTGACGATCAAGCTGGTGGCGTACAGCACGGAGGATCTTTCCAACATCGCCATGAGCGCGGAGAAAACCACCAACAGCCTCTTCGCCGATCCGGTACCCTATAAAATTACCGACATGGCGGTGCGGGGTACGGATATTGGAAACAAACTCGCCGGGATCTCCAATATCCGCCATTTGCAAAATCTGGATGCCGCCGTTTCCAATCTGGGCAAAAACGGGTCGGGGGACAGCTTTACACTCCAAAAGGCCGCGCAGACCGAGAACCTTGACTGGGAGAGCTTCCAGACGGCGACAGGCAAAACAAGGGTTTATTCGTTCGCAAACAGCCAGTCAGAAGACAAATGCTGCTTTCCGGTCACGCCGCATTATGCGGGTGAGCCTGCAGGGCTGGCGCTTGCCTATGACGGCCAGGGCCATGAGATTTCAAAGGTGAAGGTCGATTGCAGCGGCAGCGCCGGACTCTTCGGTACGCTTGCTGCGGGAAGCAGCGTCTCCAATCTCAGGCTGATCGACTTTGACATCAAAACCAGCTCCGGCAACGCAGGCGCGCTGGTCGGCACCGCGAACGGAACAACGATCACGAACGTCCTCGCCCACAACAGCGCGGCGGGCTATACGGCCAATGTCACCGCGAGCAGCGGCGACGCGGGCGGCCTGATCGGCTCCGCGGCGAACTGCATCGTCAACAAATCCGCGGCGGCGCTGACCGTAACCGGCAGCGGCAGCGCGGGCGGCCTGATCGGTTCGGCCTCCGCAACAAGCGTGAGCGCGAGCTATTCCGGCGGACATACTTATTCCGACAATCCCGATTACACCGGCATGACACAGCCCAGCCCCGCCAGAAACCCCTATCCCGTGCGCTACTATAACGACAAAAACGAACCCATCTACAACGTCACCGGCGGCACGACGGCGGGCGGCCTGATCGGCAGCATGACGGGTGGTTCTGCGGAATACTGCTACTCCACCTGTTCCGCCACCGGCGCAACGGCGGGCGGCTTCGTGGGAACCGCGACCGGCAGCATCAGCAACAGCTACTGCACCGGCCTTGTACACGGAGCGGGAACGGAAAGCATTACGACAACGGACGGGAAGACAAAGAACATTCCGACGGACGGCGCGTTTGCCTATTCTATCGGCACCGTGTCTGACTGCCAATACTTTGAGATCATCAATGAGCGCTGGGACACGGATAACAGCGGGAAAAAGGTCCCCGGTTATTATTACCTTACCGCGCTCGGGAAAAACGAGGGCGGCAGCATCACAAAGCTTGACCAAAGCTGGTCCACTTATCAGGCCTTCTCCGGTGATCCCACTTCTACTACTGCCTGGAAGGACGCCCACCCCTATGACAGCGGCCTGACCAGAAACTATCAGAATAAGTACAACCTCAAAACTGTGGCGCAGCTCGGCGCAGAGGTAGACGCAAAGAGCGATTTTGTCGCCGCCCACTATGGCGACTGGCCCGCGCCCGAGGAGTTCATCTTCAACTGAGCGCGGCGACAGAAAAATCCAAGCATCCCCCGGCCTGACAAGATGGCCGGGGGAGTCGCTGTTATTCTTCGTAAATTTGTGACAAAATGTAAACATTGCCCTTGCGCCTCGGAGACAGCTGTGATAAAATGACTATGGATTTTTGTTGCCATCAAACACAGGGAAATGATGCGAATGAAAACGTCGATCAAAACAAAACTGCACAGCGAACGGGGCATCAACCGGCTTGTCGCGCTCATGCTGGTTCTGGTGATCGTGATGGCCGTTATCTGCATGATCCCGGCCTACAAAAAGTACCAGGATCAGGCAAAGGAGGTAGCCTGCGCTACGGCACTGGATACCGCGCGGCGGCAGCTCGCGTCCAACTTCATGCTCAACGGCTTTGAGAACGGCTCCGCCGAGGATGCAAAGGAGTTTGTCACCTTCGTCATGAACGGATGGGACGATCTGTGCCCAGCCGGCGGCAGTGTGTACATCGTCCCCAAGGTGAACAGCCCCCTGGATTGGGAAATCGTCTGCGGCCTGCACTGCACGGACAGTAGACTGCGTACCCGTCTGAATTCCTATAACGTACGCGAGCAGATCCGTGAGAAGCTTCTCCAGCAGAAAAACCAGGGCAATCCCTATCCGGAGAGCCTGGAATACACGCTTCACAATAAAAAGCATACCGCCTATCTGGTAGATGAGGACGTGGGACTCAAGCGCGGCACCAAGCTGACCGAAGGCGTGAAGGGCATTGTCGCCTACTATTCTGTTGTGGGTCACAGCGATTTCGGCGCGGACTCCGGCATGAAGGAGGGCGAGCTCTGGTATTTTGCCTTCGCCGATGAGGATCATTGCGCGATCTGGACCCATCACGACGAGTGGACCGGGGACAGCTACCGCAATGTCACGGGCACAGATTATCAGTATGTGTCCGATATGGTGGTCCAGCACTGAGCGACGAGACGGCATAAGCACGAAAAGGGGGGAAAGCCGGTGTCAATCTGGATGGACAGGGGATTGTTTATCTACTGTTCGGCGGTGGCCTTTGCCCTCGGCGCGGTGTTCGGCTCCTTCCTCAACTGCGCCGCATGGCGCATCGCCCATGGGGAAAACTTCCTGCGCGGCCGCAGCCATTGCCCCGCCTGCGGGCATGAGCTTGGCGTGCGCGATCTGGTGCCGATTTTCAGCTGGCTTATTCAGCGCGGGCGCTGCCGCTACTGCGGGACAAAGATCTCTGTGCGTTATCTTCTGGCGGAGCTCTTTTTCGCGGTGGTGACGCTTCTGTGCCTCTGGCGCTTCGATCTTACGGTGCTCTGCCTGCGCAACTGGATCTTTCTTTGCTGCCTCTTCTGCCTGTCACTGGTGGATCTGGAGTGTTACACCATCCCGGACGGATGCCTGCTGATCGCGGTGGGCGCCTGGGTCGCGGCATTGCCTTTTCTGCGCCCCGGCTGGGCGGAGATCGGCCGCTCAGTATTGGCCGCCCTGCTCTTTGGCGGAGGGATCCTGCTGATGTCGATCGTGATGGATAAGATCCTCGGCAAGGAGAGCCTTGGCGGCGGAGATGTGAAGCTCTTTGCCGTGGTGGGCCTGTATCTCGGCGTCACGGGAACGCTTTTCACGGTGCTGCTGTCGTGCGTGCTGGGGCTGATGTTTGCGCTGTTTCTTTCACGGCGGGGCAAAAAGGGACAGGCGATTCCTTTCGGCCCGTCCATTTCACTGGCGGCGGCGATCATGCTGCTGTTCGGACAGGGAATTATAAAATGGTATCTGGGTCTTCTCGGCCTTTAAATGAGATTAAGTATTCGGAAAAGGAAGTTTGGTGAAGAGAATGGCAAAAACCATTTTGGGTGTTGATATCGGCTATGACAGATTGAAGCTGGCCGTGGTCAGCGGCAAACAGATCCGCAAGACCGCCGTGGTGACCATGCCGAACAATCTGATCCGCGAGGGGCGCATTGTCTCCTCCGAAACCATGGGAGAGCTGATCCGCCGCACCATGCGGGAGCACGGCATCCGCTGCAGCCAGGCGGCAATCGCGCTTCCAAATGAGACGGTTTTTATCCGCGGCGTCACCATGCCGCTGATGACCATTGATCAGCTCAACTATAACCTGCCCTTCGAGTTCCGGGACTATATCACCGATGAGATGAAAGATTATATCTTTGACTACGCGGTGGTCTCCACCTCCGAGGCGAAAGCGGAGCCGGAAGAGGGGAGCGGGGAGAATGCGGACAACAGCGGCCCCACCATGGAACTGATGGCGGTGGCGGCGCCCAAATCCCTGATTGAGGAATCGCGCTCGGCACTGCACCGGGCGGGTCTGAAGCTTGTGAAGGCCGCGCCGACCGTCTGTGCGTTTCAGGCGCTGATCCGGGCGACGGGAAAAAAGGACGCCGAGACGCCCATGGAATACTGTATCCTGGATCTCGGCTATCAGTCGATCCGCATGTACATGTTCCGCGGCGACCGTCATATGGTTACCCGCGTGCTGGAGCTGGGCATGAGCAGCCTGGACCAGGTTATTGCAGAGGCATATTCGGTGGATGTGCATCTGGCGCATACCTATCTGCTGAACAACTATGAGGACTGCCAAAGCAAGGAATACTGCATGAACGCATACGGGACGATCACGGTGGAGCTGATGCGCGCGCTGAACTTCTACCGCTTCTCAAACCCCGACAGCCATCTGGAGGATATCTGGATCTGCGGCGGCGGGGCCTGTATCCGTCCGCTGCAGGAGAGCATTGCCGAGACGCTGGATCTGCATATTCACGCCGCAGGCGAGCTGCTTCCCGGCGGCGTCACCTTGGAGGAGGATTACGCGCTCCTGCAGGCAATCGGCATTGCATTGGATGATCGGGGGTGAAGGCTGTGGCTTTAGCTGTCAAATCGAAGAATTCCAAAAAAACAGGCGGCATCAAACGCCGTCAAATGCCCACAAAGCGCACTATCAACCTGGCCAGTCAGGGCGAGAAGAAAATAAACTACGGCATTATGATCCCGTCGATCATTTTGATTCTCCTTGCCGCTGCCGCAGTCAGCAAGTTTTTGGTCATTGACCGCTTTGCGGAGGTCACAAGAGCCCAGCGCACGGTTTATGATTTGCAGACAAAGCTGGATCAGGGCTATGCCGAGCTTGCCGACTTTGACGATTTGAGTGAGCTCTATGCCCACTACACCTATTCCGGCTTTACTGCGGAGGAACTCAACCGCACGGACCGCGCGGAGATTCTGAGTCTGATCCGTAATATGATCCTGCCCTATGCCGAGGTGACGTCCTGGTCCATTACCGGCAACCAGCTCACCATCAATATGAACGGAGAGAGCCTGCAGCAGATCAACCTTATCGTGCAGCAGCTTGAGCAGCAGCCTCTGGTTGATTTCTGCACCGTGAATACCGCAAATACCGACGATAACACGCGCGGCAATCAGCAGGCGGAGGAATTCAGCATTGTCCAGGCGCGTGTGCTTTGCTATCTCAATTCCGGGACGGAGGTGGACGCGAGATGAAGATACTCAGCCGTGACTTCACCTTAAAAGAAAAGCTGCTTTTGGTTCTGCTCAGCCTGATTCTGGTGGGGCTTGCCTATTATCAGTTCGTGGACCGGCCTGTGCGCGAGGCGCTGGAGATTGCCCATGCCGAGGCGGATTCCCTGTCGACCGAGCTGCAGACGGTAGAAGCGAAGCTTGAGAAAATGCGGCGCATGCGTGCCGAACTGGACGACGTCACTGCCGGCGGCACAGCCTCCGAGATGGGCAGCTACAACAACAGCAAGGCGGAAATCTCCATGCTCAACGATGTGCTGAGCGAGGCGCTGCAATATTCCATCACCTTTGCAAACGTCACCCGCAGCGGCGATCAGATCCGCCGCAACTTCACCCTGCAGCTTACAACGGACAACTATGAGACTATGGAGCATATCGTCAGCACCATTAACGCCAGTCACTACCGCTGCCTGATCGGCGATCTGCGGTGTACGGCTACCCGTGACCGCGATGTGCTCGACGGCAATATCACCGCCAGCGGTACCGCTACATTCTTTGAGACTATGGTGGGCGGTACGCCGGACGCGGGACTTCCCCAGAGTCAACCCGCCGCGTAATCTGTCCCTGTCCTCTGACCGCCGCCGGATTTCCGGCGGCGGTCATGTTTTGTTTGACAACATTCGCATTCCGTTATAAAATTCTGTTATTCTGTCCAAGGGAGAGAGAGCCTTGCTGTTTAACTCCGGAAAGTATGTTATTTTCCTCCCCATCGTCGTGCTGCTGTACTATCTGCTGCCCAATAAGGCGAAGAAGTACTGGCTGCTCGCGGCGAGCTATTATTTCTACATGTGCTGGAATGCGAAGTACGCCCTGCTGATCTTCGCCTCCACGCTCATTACCTGGCTGAGCGGCCTGGGGCTTGAGCGGGTGAAGACCGGGGATCATACGAGCGCTGAGCGCGAAAGACTGAAAAAATGGATCGTCGCGCTGAGCTTTGTCTCCAATCTCGGCATCCTGTTCTTTTTCAAGTACTTCAACTTTGCCGTAAATCTGCTGCAGGACGTGTTTGCCCTTCTGCATATCCGGCTCAGTATCCCGACCTTTGATATCCTGCTGCCGGTGGGCATCTCGTTTTATACCTTCCAGGCCCTGGGCTATACCATGGATGTCTATCGGGAGAAAATCCCGGCGGAACGGGATCTGTGCACCTATGCGCTCTTTGTCTCTTTCTTCCCGCAGCTGGTGGCAGGCCCGATCGAGCGCTCCGGCAACCTGCTGGGTCAGCTCTCCGTGCCGCACAAATTCAGCTTCGACAATCTGCGCGAGGGGCTTCTCATCATGCTCTGGGGCTATTTCCTCAAGCTCGTGATTGCCGACCGCCTGGCGCTGTATATCGATACGGTCTACGGCGCGCGCTATCTCTATCCCGGGGCCTACCTGGCCCTCGCGGCCATCCTCTTTGCCATCCAGATCTACTGCGATTTTTACGGCTACTCCACCATCGCCATGGGCAGCGCAAAGCTGCTGGGCATCGACCTGATGGAAAACTTCAAGTCGCCCTTTCTCTCCACCACGGTGGCGGAATTCTGGCGCAACTGGCATGTCTCCCTCACCTCCTGGTTCAAGGATTATCTGTATATCCCTCTCGGCGGCAGCCGCAAGGGCATGCTCAGAAAACAGCTCAATCGCATGATCGTCTTTCTCGTGAGCGGTCTCTGGCACGGAGCGGATCTGTCCTATGTGGTCTGGGGCGGCCTCAACGGGCTGTATCAGGTGATCGGAGAGCTGCTCATGCCGCTGCGCCTGAAGCTCTCCCGGCTCCTGCATATCGACCGGAGCTCTCTCGGGGTAAAGCTGGTGCAGATTCCCATTACATTCTGCCTCTTTGCCTTTTCACTGATCTTCTTCCGCGCCGGTTCCGTGCGGGAAGCCCTTGCCGTGATCAGCAGCATCCTCCATGTACGCAACCCCTGGATTCTTTTTGACGGTTCGCTCTTTATTCATGAGTATGACAGCGCCATGGTGCTGCCCATGACGCTCTTTCTGGGGGCGCTTCTGCTCTCGGATATCTGCAAAAAGCACGGTATTGCCATCCGTCATATCATTTTGCGGCAGGACGCCTGGTGCCGCTGGCTGGTTTTCGCCCTCTCCACCGCAATCGTGCTGCTCTTCGGCGTCTGGGGCCCCAGCTTCAGCGAGGCAAACTTTATCTATTTTCAGTTTTAAGGACGGACACGACAGATGAATAGAAAAATCCTGAGCTGCCTTGCCGCCCTGTGCCTGACCGCTGCGCTGCTGGGCGCGCTGACATGGCTGACCCAGAAAAAGGACAGTTACGCGAAGAATGCTGAGTTCTTCGAACAGGACGCGGATTACGACGTGTTTTTCGTCGGCTCCAGCCGCCCCATGAACGGCGTCTTCCCCATGGAGATGTGGGAGGATCACGGGATCGTCTCCTACAACTGGGCCCAGGCCGGGCACCCGCCCCCCGCCTATTACTGGGTCATGCGCTTGGCCTTGGACTACAAGCAGCCGAAGCTCATGGTCATTGACTGTTACGGAATGCACTTTGACGCCAAAACCACCGCAGTCTTCGGTCTCATGCACATCTCCATGGACAGCTTCCCGCTGAGTCTCACAAAAATACGCGCCGTGCGGGACATGCTGGACGATCCTTCCATGACGGAGGAGTATAACGAGGGGGAGCGCCGCAGCGCCTTCAACCTCCTGTGGACCTTCCCGGTCTTTCACTCCCGCTGGAGTCAGCTCACGGCGGAGGATTTTCATCCGCAGAAAAGCCTGACCCGCGGCGCCATCGCCAATGACGCGATCTATCCCGGCGCGTTCGTGCCCGACGACAGCGAGAAGGGCGCGGTCTTTGACACGGTGGGCGTGGACTATCTGCGCCGCGCCATTGAGGAATGCCAGAGCCGGGGTATTGAGGTGCTTGTGACCTTCCTGCCGCTCTTCGGCGACGCGCATCAGCAGGCCGCCGCGCAGTACGCGGGGCAGATCGCGGCGGAATACGGGGTGGATTATCTGAACTTCTTCGACCTCGACGTGGTGGATTATCAGATCGACTTTGCCGACAGTGCCGGACACCTGAACACCGCGGGCGCGCGGAAGATCACGGAATACCTCGGTGATTATATCGCGCGGCGCTACGGTATCCCCGACCGCCGGGGCGAGGCCGCCTATGCCGACTGGGAGCGGGATCACCGGCTCTATACGCTGAAAAAGAACGAAGAGCTTCACACGCAGCGCGATCTCTACCGCTATCTGATGCTTCTGGAGCGGGACGCGGTGGACGCCGCGCTCTTCGTGCGCGACCCCGGCCTTTTCCGCGACGGGCTGGCCACTGCGCTCCTCCGGAGCCTGGGCGTGGATGTCGACCGATGCGGCGAAGAGACGAAGCTCATCCTTATCCGAAACGGTGGGGAGCGAGCTGCCGTGCTGGACAGTCTGCCGGGGGACGGGGAGACGGTGAATACCCCGGCGGGTGTACTGACCGGGGGGGAGAGTCTTCTGCTCGACGGGATGCCGCTGACGCCGGGAGACGACGGCGCAGATCTGCATGCCTGCGTCCTGCGAAACGGAGAGGAGATCGACAACGCAGATTTCCGCTATGTCTTTGACGCGAACCGCGGCATGATCAGCCAATACGGCACTGAGGAATAATGTCCTTTTGAGGCAGGGGTAACCCCTGCCTCATTTTGCAACAAAGCACTTGCGTGTACGGTAAAAACCGTGATATAATTAATCGGTTATTATACAAAGAAAAAGGACTGGCATATGGAATTTCGACCTCTTTGCCTGGAAGATCAGGCATGGATAAAGGCCTGCCGGGACACGCGGGAGCATCCCTTTACGGCGCTTTCGTTTCCCTCTCTCTTCGCCTGGCGGGACGCCTATGGGCTGCGCGTTGCGGGAGACGAGGATTTCTTTGTGATCCGCAGCTTTTATGACGGGGGCTATTACTGCCCCTGCGGCGCGGAGGATAAGTGCCTTTCCTTTCTGGACAGTCTGGAGGCCCCGGCACGGATCCTGTACCTGAGCGAGGCGCAGGCGGAGCGGCTTGCGTCGCGCGGCTGGACGACAAGGCACAGACCGGACCTGAGCGAATATATCTGCTCCGCCGCGGCTCTGGCTCTGCGGGAGGGGCACATGTCCAACAGCTTTAAGGTAAAATGCCGCCGCTACAGGCAGAACCTGAATTATTCCACGCACGTCCTGAGCGCGGCGGATCTGCCCATGATACGCGGACTCATGGAGAAGATCGAAGCGGACGGCAGCCAGCCCGATTATCACGATCTGGGCGTACTGCGCACGGAGATCGAACATTTTCAGACGCTGGGCATGCGCGGCATCGCGCTGGAGGTTCCCGGCGGCTATCATGCGTTTATACTGGGCTATGAGAACAAGCCCGACATGTTTACCATGACCATGTCCAAACATGACCCGGCGCTTCCGACAGAGACAACCACCGTCTGCATCCATGAATTGGCGTGCTGTATGGCAGGGGCGTATTCCCTGATCAATATCGAGGAGGATCTGGGCTTGGAGGGGCTGCGCATGGCCAAGCAGCTTTACAGTCCCGTTGATCGACTGGAAGTATTCGAGGCGAGTAAGACTTGAACAGACAACAATTTATCTGCAGAAAGATGTTTTTCCAGGTCCTCTGGCCTTCGCTGATTTCCGCCGTGGCGCTGTCTGCTGCCAACATGGCGGACGCGGTAACGGTCGGCAACCGGATGGGGGAGAGCGGGCTTGCGGCCATCGGCATGGTGACACCTCTGTACATGCTCTACAATGTAATGGGCCTGGGCTTCTCCGCCGGCGGGGGCGTAACCCACAGCCGCCTTGCCGCGGCAGGCCGGGAGGAGGATGCGCTTGCGCATTTCCGGTATCTGGCCGTCTGGCTGCTGGCAGCGTCGCTTGGGCTTGCCCTGCTGGGCAATCTGCTGATGCAGCCCCTGCTCAGTCTGCTGGGGGCAAACAAAGCCCAGAGCGCGCTCAGAGTGCTCTGTGAGGAGTATGCCCGCCCGATCGTGTCGGCGGCGCCAATCTTTCTGCTGAATTTCCTGCTTTATGATCTGGTGCGCTGCGACAACGGCGCGGAGCTTGCGACGCTCGGCTTTTCCGTCGGCTGCGTGGTGGATCTGCTGCTCAACATTCTGTTTGTGCTGGTGCTGGGCTGGGGCGTACCCGGCTCTGCCTGGGCGACGGTGATTGCCCAGATGACGAGCGTCGCCATCATGTCCACCCACTTTTTCCGCGGAAAGGGGATCCTGCATGTCAAACGGCGCCAAAGCGCCCCCGGAAACGCGGAAATGGCGTCCGAAGCGGGCCGTTCCCTGCGGATCGGTTTTTCTACCTCCGCGCGTTATGTGTTTCAGTTTCTCTTTCTGATGCTGGGCAACCGCCTGCTGCTGCAGGCCGGCGCGCGCGGCGTCATCAACGGGGAAATCTATGTCGCGGTTTTTGATGTGGTCATGAACGTGTCCTATCTTGCCTATGGTATTTACCAGGCCTTTTCCGACACCATGCAGCCGCTTGCTTCAACCTTCTCGGCAGAGCACGACAGGGCAAGCCTTCGCTATCTGCTGGTGATCGCCATACAATACGGTCTCATTGTCGGCACGGTGATCAGCGCGCTGATCTGCCTGAATGCAAGGCCGGTGTCCCTGCTCTTCGGCCTGAAGGATCAGGAGGCCCTCGCGGTGTCCATGCAGGCTATTCCCATCTTCTGCCTCAGCACGCCTTTCGCCGGCATCACCATTATTCTGACGGGCTTTTATCAGTCCACCGGGCAGGAGAAGCTTGCGACGCTGGCGACTGTCTTTCGCACAATTGTTTTTCTGCTGCCGGCTACCTTCGCGGCGGGACTGCTTTTCCCCCATGATTTCTGGTGGCTCTTCCTCGTCAGTGAGGGCGGCTCGCTGTGCGCGCTGATTGCAGAGGCGAGAATCAACGCCGGGCGCAATGAAGCGCTGAAAGGCCGGAAGACGCCCGTCTTTTCCGCGACCATGGATCAGGACAACCGAGAGCTCGGCAAGGTGCTCGAGGGGGTCGCGGCCTTCTGCGAGCGGGAAGAGATCCCCATGAAGCAGGCCATGCTGATCGAGCTTGCAGTGGAGGAGCTGTGCGTCGTGACGCAGGAGAAGGCTTTCACCGGCAAGCCCGACGAATATATCTGCCTTACCCTGGCAAAGGAGCAAAACGGAGACTATGTCCTGCATATCCGCAACAGCGCGCCCTATTTTAACCCCCTCGACATGCGTATGGGCAGGCTGAACGCGCAATCGCAGGAGGAACTGCTCGATTCCGTAGGCGTGATGCTGGTGCGCAAGCGCGCAAAGGATTTTCACTACCGCAACTTTCAGGGCTTTAACGTGATGACCGTAACGATCTGACGCCGGGAATGACTTGGAGGGGGCTATGAACTTGGAGAAAAAAAGCAACAGAGTTTCGCTGTCCGTCAGCCTGAACATGCTGGTTATCGTCATCATTCTGGCGCTTTCAACGGGCCTTACAGTCATTGCCTATAAGGTCAACAGCGAACGTGTGGATCGCTACTATAAAATGAACACCGCGAACTACGCCGATACGGTAGCCGCCTTTATGGACGGCGATTGGTTTGAGCGCTTTCTGGGTATGATTACCACAGACGAATACAGGGCGCTGCGTGAGCGGGCGGTGAAGGAGCAGAACGAGGAACTGATCCGTGACTGGCTCAAGGAGAAGGGCGTACTCGAGGATTATGAGAAGGCCAGGGATATGCTGCAGGATTTCCGGGACAGGATGGAGGCAAAGTATATCTACGCCCTGACTGTGGAGGGCGCGGACAGCATCAACATCATCGACCCGGATGAGGGCATGCTTTACACGGGCAGCACCACCCCCTCACCGAAGGAATTCCTGGCTTACCGGGAAAACGGACGCATCGAGCCGACAGTTTCGGTGACTGCCTACGGCTGGCTGTGCTCAGCCTATGACCCCATTGTCAATGCGAAGGGCGAGAATGTGGCGCTTGTCGGCGTCGATATCGACATGACCGAGGTCATGGCCGAGCGGCAGCAGTTTTTGTACCGCATGATCGCCTTTGCCGCACTCCTGCTGCTGCTGTCGGTCGGAGCCTGCATTCTCCAGATGCACAAGCTTGCCATCAAGCCGCTCAAAATGCTCTCCGACGCGACCAGGGGCTTTACCGAACATAACGACGGCTTTACCAAAAACGATATCATCTCCCTGCCGATCAAGGCCAATAATGAGATCGGAGATCTGTACCAGGTGATCCGAAACATGCAGGGAAAGATCGTCGAATACCTGGAAAACCTCACCCGCGTCACGGCAGAAAAGGAGCGTATCGGCGCGGAGCTGAACATCGCCACGCAGATCCAGGCGGATATGCTGCCGCGGATCTTCCCGGCTTTCCCGGCGAGGCATGACTTTGATATCTACGCCACCATGACCCCCGCCAAGGAGGTGGGCGGCGACTTCTATGATTTTTTCCTCATCGACGAGGATCATATTGGCCTCGTGATGGCGGACGTGTCCGGCAAGGGTGTGCCGGCGGCGCTCTTTATGGTGATTGCCAAGACCCTGATCAAAAACCGCGCCATGATGGGCGGCGGCCCTGCCGAGATCCTCAAGTATGTCAATGAGCAGCTTTGTGAGGGGAACGAGGCGGAGCTTTTCGTCACGGTGTGGCTTGCCATCGTGGAGCTCTCCACCGGCAAAGGCCTTGCCGCCAACGCCGGGCATGAGCATCCGGCGATCCGCCATCCGGACGGACAGTATGAGCTGGTGGTCTACCGCCATTCACCCGCCGTGGCGACAATGGAGGGGCTTCGTTTCCGGGAGCACAGCTTTGAGTTGAAGCCGGGCGATTCGCTGTTTGTCTATACGGACGGCGTGACAGAGGCGACCAACGCGAACAATGAGCTTTTCGGTACGGACAGAATGCTCGAGGCCCTTAACCGCGATCCGGACGCCGCGCCGGCGGCGCTGCTGGAAAACGTGAAATCCGGGATCGACTGCTTTGTGGGTCAGGCCCCGCAGTTTGATGATATTACCATGCTGTGTTTCCACTATACTGGTGCTGAGGTGAAGAATGTGAAGGAAATTACGATTGAAGCCACGCTCGACAATTTGGATGAGGTGCTCGCCTTCGTGGACGGGTATCTGGAGGAAATGGACTGCCCCATGAAGACGCAGCTTCAGATCGACGTGGCTGTGGAAGAGATCTTTGTCAATATTGCCAGCTACGCCTACCAGCCCGGCGTCGGCAGCGCCACCATCGAGCTGGAGCGGGAACAGGATCCCGCGGCGGTGGTCATTACCTTCTCCGATCACGGTGTGCCCTATAATCCTCTGGAGAAGGAGGACCCCGACGTCACGCTCTCTGCGGAGGAAAGAAAGATCGGCGGCCTTGGGATCTTCATGGTGAAAAAGAGCATGGATGACATGACCTATGAATACAAGGATGAAATGAATACTCTGCGTATCAAAAAGAAGCTTTGAACAAACAAACTGAAAAGGAGTAATAAATCATGCTGAACATTGAAAAGAAAATCGAAGGCAAAACGCTGACTGTCGCGCTGGAGGGACGCCTGGATACCACCACCGCGCCTCAGCTCGAGACTGAGCTGAAGAGCGCCATGACCGGCGTGCAGGAGCTTGTGATGGATTTTGAGAAGCTGGAGTACATATCCTCGGCCGGCCTGCGCGTGCTGCTGTCGGCACAGAAAATCATGAACAAGCAGGGCAGCATGAAGCTCATCCACGTCAACGCCGTCATCAATGAGATTTTTGAGGTGACCGGCTTCAGCGATATCCTGACCATCGAGTAAGCATGTCTTCCGGTTTTCCAAAAACGGGGGAGGCTCCGCTGGCAGAAATACGGCTGACCGTTCTGGGAACGCGCGGGTCCATGGCCGTCAGAGAGAACGGGCGGGAGATTTTTGGCGGCGCCACCTCCTGTTATATGCTGCAGGCCGGTGATGCCTGCGTCTTTCTGGACGCAGGCAGCGGCCTGCTTGACGCGCCTGTGCGCTTTCCAAAGCCGCCGCTGATCCTGCTGACACACCTGCATCTGGATCACCTTCTCGGCCTTGGCATGTATCGACGCCTCTCCATGCCGGGAGAAAAGACCCTGATCAGACTCCCGGCCGAAAGCGATGAAGAAGCCAGAAAAAGGCTCGACACGCTGTATTCGCCGCCTTACTGGCCTGTGGAGTTATCGCAATACCAGGGGGAAGTGGATATCGCGCGGGCGGTTTATCCCATGACGCACGGCAAGATCCGAATTGAAGCCATCCCGGGCGAGCATCCCGGCGACTGCGTGGTTCTGAAAGCTTCCTGCGGGAATAAATCCCTGGTTTATGCAACCGACTATGAATATAAGGGAAAAAGCTTCTCCGCGCTCACAGCGTTTGCGCGGGGGACTGACCTGCTGCTCTACGACGGACAGTACAGCGAGGAGGAATTGCTCCTGCGAAAGGGCTTCGGCCATTCTTCCGCGGCGAAGGGAATAGAGCTGATGGAATGCTGCGAGGCAAAGCGCCTGCTGCTGATCCACCATGATCCTCAGGCGACCGACAAGGTCCTGTTGGAGAGGGAAAGACAGCTCGCGCATAAAAATGTACGCTATGCGCGGGCAGGGGAGGTCATCACGCTATGACACAGAACGAGGAGATCAAAGCGCTGCGGGAGGAGAATGCCATCCTGAGCCAGCGCCTTGCGGAACGGGAAAAGTTTATCCATCGTACCTTCGGCCGTTACCTGACGGACGAGGTGCTGGAGGAAATCCTGTCTGACGCGGGAGATCTTCGCATCGGCGGCGAGCGCCGTGTCGTGACGATGCTCTTTGCCGATCTGCGCGGCTCCACGGCGCTCTCCGAGGAGATGGACCCTATTGATTTTATCCGTATGCTCAACCATTTTTTGAGCGAGCTGATCGAGATCATCAATGCCTGGCAGGGCAATATCCTGGATTTTGTCGGGGATGAAATCGTGGCCGTCTTCGGCGCACCGCGCCCCAGCAGCGACTCGGCCCGCGATGCGGTGTGCTGCGCCGTCGCGATGCAGCGGCGCATGGGCGCTGTCAATGATTGGAACCGGGCGCAGGGCTACCCGGAGATCGCAATGGGTATCGGCGTGCACACAGGCGAGGCGATCCTGGGCAACATCGGCTCCGAAACGCGCACAAAATATGATATGATCGGACGAAATGTCAATCTCGCCTCGCGCGTGCAGAGCTACGCGCTGGGCGGTCAGATCCTTGTCACGGACGAGACCCTGGCGGCGGCGGGGAAGCTTGTCCTGGTGAACGAGGAGGATTCCATGTGGGTTCAGCCCAAGGGAATCCAAACGGAAATCCAGCTGCACAGTGTGGTCGGATTCGGTAAACGGAAGCTGCCGGTGATAGAGACAGATGGATAAGAGAAAAGAATTATTTACAAAGGCAATCTGGGAGATTACCGAGCAGCTGCACGGCGCGCAGTCTCTGGACGACGCGCTCTCGGAAAGTCTCAAAATCATCATCGATACCCTCGGCTGCGAAGCCGGGACGATCTGGCTGCTCGATAAGGGCAGCAACCGCCTTGCGCCCGTTTACAACCAGGGACCCGTTGACATCAGCGGCATCACCATCGAAAACGGTCAGGGCGTCGCCGGCTCCGTTGTCCAGAGCGGCGAGTCCGTGATTGCCCAGGACAGCGCTTCGGACAGCCACTTCACCACCGGCGTGGATGAAGAGTCGGGCTTCGTGACAAAATCTCTGATTTGCGTGCCGCTCAAGAACAGCTATGATACCATCGGCTGCATTGAGATCATCAACCGCAAGGACGGCAGCCTCTATGATCAGGAGGATCTGGCGCTCTGCGAGGCGGCGGCAGGTCTCGCCGCTGTCGCCATTGAGGAAAAGGGCCTGGTTTTTGAACCCAGCGCGAATAAGGAGGTCATCATTTCCCTGCGCGGGGTGACAAAGGATTACCCCTCCGGAGACGGGGTGGCCCATGTGCTGCGCGGCATCAATCTGGATGTTTATAAGGACGAGTTTCTGGTGGTTCTGGGCGAATCCGGCTGCGGCAAGTCCACCATGGTGAACATCATCGGCGGCATGGACTTTCTGACGGACGGAGAGCTTATCATCAACGGCAAGGACTTTTCCCACCCCACCGACAAGGAGCTGACGCAGTTTCGCCGCGACTATCTGGGCTTCGTGTTCCAGTCCTATAACCTGATGCCGAATCTCACCGCGCTGGAAAACGTGCAATTTATCGCGGATATCGCGCCGAACCCCATGCCTGCGGAGGAGGCCATCGAAAAGGTCGGCCTCACCGACCGGGCGGCAAACTTCCCCTCGGCGCTCTCCGGCGGTCAGCAGCAGCGCGTGGCCATTGCCCGCGCCGTCGTCAAGCGCCCGCAGATCATTTTCGCGGATGAGCCCACCGCTGCGTTGGACTATGCGACCAGCATCGAAGTTCTGACGGTTTTTGAAGAGATCAAAAAACAGATCGGCACGACCATCATGATGATCACGCACAATCCCGAGATCGCCAAGATGGCCGACCGGGTCATCCGGATCCGGGACGGGCGGGTCGCCAGCATCAAGATCAATCTCCATCCGCTCAGCGCCGCTGAGTTGTCCTGGTAACGCAGTATGACGAGAACACAATTCACGGACGCCTGCCGCAATGTGCGTAAGCAGATCATCCCCTGGATCTCCATTGTGGTGATCGGGATGGTCGCCATCATCGCCTATCTGAGCCTTGTCTATACAAGCGAGGCGATCCGGCTGGCGTCATCGGCGTATTATGACGAGTACAATTTCTGGGATCTGCAGCTTGTTTCCGCCCTGATGCTGGATGAGGATGACCTTGCGTCGCTGCGCGCCATTGAGGGCGTGGAGAATGCGGAGCCTGTCTGGACGATCGGGACAAAGCTTCTCAATGTGGACAAGGATACCAGCGTCACAGTCCAGGCTCTCCCGGAGAAGATTTCCATGCCGGAGCTTTTGGAAGGGCGTCTGCCGGAGAAAGCGGGGGAGTGCGCCATTGAGCTGCTGCTCCAGCAGAGGCAGGGCTTGAAAATCGGGGACAGGGTCTTCGTCGCAAACAGCAGCATTGCCGGAATCGAGCCGCTGCGCATTACGGAATACACGATCACGGGCGTTATCCTTCACCCGGCGCATATCAGCTATGAGCTTCCGGAATCGCCCTATGTATTCGTGACAAAGGACTGCTTTAATCTGGAAGGTCTCGACGGGGCCTTTATGCAGGTGTGTATCGATATTGCCGGCCTGCCGGCCAACCGTTATTCCAAGGATTACGAAAACGCGGTAAAGCCGGTTCAGGAAGAGATCGCCGCTGTCATGGAGGAACGGGCGGAGGCACGGACGGAAAAGCTCCGCGCCGATTCCGAAAGAAAAATCGAGGAAGGGCGGCAGCAGCTTGAGGAGGCCTCCGAACAACTGGAGGAGGGCGCCCGAAAGCTGGAAGAGGGGCGCCAGATGCTCGATGAAGGCCAGCAGCAGCTGGAGGAGGGCGCTGAAAAGCTGGATTCCTCCCGGCAGGAGCTGGACAATGGCTGGAAACAGCTCAGGGACGCCGAGCAGCAGCTGGATGCCGCGCAGGAAAAGCTGGATACCGGCAGTCAGGCTCTGGTTGAGGCCCAGTATCAGATCGCCGCGATCGAGGGCCTGATGTATAAGGTCGACGGGGTGCTCAACGCAGCCAACAGCGTCAGCGGCGGAAACGTTGAGGATGCGCTGCCCGGCACCGCCGCCAACGCGCTGCAGCAGGCCAGAGACGGCGCAGCGGCATACAGCACCGGCCGCGACCTGTGGTATTCCAGCGGCGAGGACTACCTCGACGCCATGACCGAATACGAAAAGGGCAAAAAGACCCTGGAGCAGGGCGAACAGCAGTACGAAGAAGGCGTGGCCGAATACGAAAAGGGCAAGGAAGAATTAGAAGAGAAGACAGCGGAATACGAAGAGAAGCTGGCAGAATTTGAAGAGAAGAAGGCGGAGTATGACGAAGGCCTCAAGCAGCTTGAGGAAGCCATAAACCGCCTGGATGAGCTTGGCCCGTACCGCTGGATGCAGTGGAACAACTTCGGAAACGCGGGCTATGTCTTTGGGCAGAATCAGGCGGACGGCCTGTCCTCCATGAGCTACACCTTCTCCGCTCTTTTCCTCGTGATCGCGGCGCTCGTGATTTATGCCACGGTCGGCCGCATGGTTCAGGAGCAGCGGGCCCAGATCGGTACGACCAAGGCTCTCGGCCTGTATAACCGGGAGATCCTGAGCAAGTACATGTTCTTCGGCGTCAGCGCCGCTGTGATGGCGGTGGTGCTGGGCGTCACCCTTACCTATTCTGTTGTTCAGGATAAATTCCTGAGCAACTATGAACCTTTTTTCGTTTATGATGAGATCCCGCGTCAATTCCGCTGGGCGGAGACGCTGGTCGTCGTGCTGATCCTGCCGCTGACCGCGGCGATCTCGGTGTGGTTTGCCTGCGCAAGCCTGATCCGCATCCCGGCGATTCGCCTTCTGCAGGGAGAGCAGAGCGTGGCAAAGCACAAGGCGTCCCGCAGTACGTCGGCGAAGGGACTCTATACCCGCCTGATCTTCCGCAATATCCGGACCGATCTGAGGCGCGTGCTGGTCACCATCGTCAGCATTGCCGGCTGCTGTCACCTGCTGGTGGGCGGCTTTATGATCAAGTTTGCTATCGAGCGCGTGGATGAGCGGCAGTTCGGACAGATCATTCGCTATGATGCGGAGATCCGGTTCGATCCCTCGAAGGAGGACGCCGCCCGGCAGCTTGCCGATATTTTGGAACAGAACAAGCTGTCCTATGTCCTTTTAAGCAAAACCGACATCGTTTTCCAATTCGGGCCCAGCATCAGCACGGCCACGGCCATCACGGCGGAGCCCGATGAGCTGGACGGCTTCTACGGCCTGACCGATCCCAAGAGCAAGGCGGAGGTGCGGGCGACGGACGACGGTGTGCTGGTTCCGATCCGCCTGAGCGAATATCAGGGCGTAAAGGTCGGGGACAGCCTGAACGCCTTTGACGCCTCCCTTGAACCGTGCGCGATCCCGATCTCCGGCATGTTCGACAATCACTTCGGGAACATCCTGTTCTTTACGCCGGCCTGCTATGAAAAGGTGTTTAATACCCCGGCGCGGCAGAACAGCTTCCTCGTGCACACGAACGGCATGAGCCTGGAGGAGCTGGAGAAGAAGGTGAGCGGGGTCGAGGGCTTCCTGGAGCTCAAGGACGCCACGGCGGACCGCGTGCGGCTTGAACGCATGTCCTCTGTCACGAACGCGGCGATCTTCATGCTGCTGGGGCTTGCGGCGGTGATGGCGTACTTCATCGTCATGAACCTGTCTGTCACCTATATCCAGCAGAAGACAAGAGAATTGACCATCATGCGCATCAACGGCTTTACCGTCCGGGAGTGCGTGGTCTATGTGGGCTGGGATCTGGTGGTGACGACGCTTGCGGGCATCGTCCTCGGCCTGATCGCCGGTCACGTCCTCGGCATGCGTCTGCTGCCGGTCACAGAGGGCGCCTATATGCGCTTTGTGCACGATCCCGACCTGCGCACCTATCTGTACGCGGCTTTGATCACGGCGGGCTTCTCCGCGCTTGTCAGCAGTACCGCGCTCCGAAAAGTGAAGGATCTCAAGCTCTCGGATATCATGTAAGGAGGCAGAAATGAAAAGACCGCAAAAATGTCTGCTTCTCGCGCTCCTTCTCTGCCTCGCGCTCTCGCTTCCCGCGGCCTATGCCGAAGGGGAGAGCGCAGCAGAGCGCGGCCTTGCAAAAATCAAAACGGCGAGAAACTGGGACGCCATCGTGCTGCCGCAGGAGGAGAGCTATCTGGACGAGTGGAAGACGCTCTATGCCCGAAAGGCCTGGTACGCGCCGAGCCTCTTCGTGGAGACGATGCCCCGGCTGAAAAGCGGCGTTTCGCCCCAGGGCTTTCTGTTCGAGGGCACGGAGGTCACCGTCGTGGCGGAGGAGAACGACATGTCCTGCATCGTCTACCGCGGCGAGAACCATAAGCTCTACACCGGCTGGATGAAGAGCATCCGCCTGCTGGAGGAGTTCCCCGGCCCCACTTACAACATCGGCAGCGCGCGGGAGGAAGATTTTGAAACGCTCCATGAAGTGCCGCTCAAATGGTCGGCGGGCTATCTGCCCGAAACCGAACAGCCCTACACCGTGCTGGACGAGCCGGTGAAAAACTGCGTGGGCTTTACGCTGGAGTATCAGATCATCGCGGACAACACCTCAAATAAAACCATGCTCTGGGGCGACCGCACGGTCTGGGTGAACGACGGGGAAAACTGGACGCCGCTGGGCGTGTTCCAGTACCCGGAAAACGGCGCGGTACACGTGCAGGTCTGGCTGCCCGAGACCATGGATGTTGCCGCGATCGCAACCGTGGCCCATTGCAGGGCGCCGAACATCTTTGACTTCCGCCAGACGGCAAAGGACTTCCTGATTGAAAAAGAATAAAATCAAAAATCCCAAGCGACCGTTTGCAGTTCGCTTGGGATTTTTGACATTCGTGCGTATCTTGAATCAGTTGATTTTCAGGGTTTCCCACAGGGAGTTTACATAATCGAGCGTCGCCTGATCCAGGCCGCGGTAGGCAAACTCGTTGTAGTTCTTGCTGAAATTCTCAATGTCGGGGTAGAGGATCTCCATAGCCTCCTCGCCCATCTCTTCGATATAGCCCTCGTCGGTGTAGACGGCGGAGTTGGGGGAGGCGTAGTAGATAAACTCGGCATTGGCGATGGCGGGCTCGGGGGAGAGCATGTAGTTGATGAAGCGCTCGGCGAGCTCCTTGTTCTGGCAGCAAGTGGGGATGCACATGGCGTCCACAAAGTAGTTGGTGCGCTCGGGGTAATAGAAGCGGAGATCCACGCCGTCAGCCTGCGCGTCGAGCATGGTGAAGTAGTCGCCCGCGTAGTAGGTGCCGACAGCGGCTTCGCCGGATTCCATCATGTTGTAGATCTCGTCCATCACATAGCTCTTGACCAGGGGGGCCTGCTTCTTGAGCTCTGCCAGGGCGGCGTCCCAGTTAGCATGGTCAATGCTGTTGACATCCAGGCCCAGCTTGAACTGGGCGGTGCCGAAGGCATCGCGGGAGTTGTTGAACTGGAGGATGTTGCCCTTGTACTTCTCGTTCCAGGGCAGCTCCCAGCCCTTGGCGTCGGCCTCGTCCACAACATTGGCGTTATAGATCACGCCCACCATGCCGTAGGTGTAGGGCACGGTGTACTTGTTGTCGGGATCGTAGTAGAGGCCGCGGAAGCTCTCGTTGATATTCTCATAGTTGGGGATGTTCTTGAAGTCCAGCTCGAGCAGCATCTTGTTCTCCGCCATGCGGGCGATCATGTAGTCGGAGGGGACGACCACGTCGAAGCTCACAGCGCCGCTGGAGAGCTTGGCGTACATATCCTCGTTGCTGGCGAAGGTGGTGTAGTTGACCTTGACCTTCTGGTTATAGGTCTGCTCGTACCACTTCTCAAACTCGCGGATGGTGTCGAAGGAATCCTCGGACCCGTCGGAGATATATTCGCCCCAGTTGTAGACGTTCAGCGTCAGGGTCTTGCCGGAGGAACTGCCGCCGCCGCAGCCGGCGAGAAGAACGGAGCACAGCAGCATCGCTGCGAGCAGAAGTGCGGAAAGTCTTTTCATGATTTTGCCTCCTTGGCTGTTTTTTTACGGTCTTTTGCCTCCCGGCGTCTCTGTATGGCCTCCTCGTCATAGAGATTGGAGATCATCAGCAGCGTCAGGATCACGAAGAAGATGATGGTCGCAAGGGCGTACATCTTCGGGGTGACGGTTTTCTTGGTCATGTTGTAGATGCGGATGGGCAGGGTCTGGAAGCCGTTGCCCGAGGTAAAGTAGCTGATGACAAAGTCGTCCAGCGACATAGTGAAGGCCATGATGAGGCCGGTGATCACGCCGGGCATGATCTCGGGCAGCTCCGCCTTGAAGAAGGCCTTGAGCGGGGTGCAGCCCAGATCCATCGCCGCCTCCGGAAGGGCCTTGTCCATCTGCTGCAGCTTCGGCAGCACCTGCAGGATCACATAGGGCAGACAGAAGGTGATGTGGGAGATGAGCATCGTCCAGAAGCTCAGACTCGTCGCCGCGCCGAAGAGGCGGCCGACAAACACAAACATGAGCATCAGGGAGATACCGGTGATGATGTCGGGGTTGATCATGGGGATGTTGGTGACGCTGTCATACGCGGTGCGCAGGGCCTTGCTGCGCAGCTTGTTGATGCCGACGGCGGCGGCCGTGCCCATGACGGTGGAGATCACGGAGGCCGAGACCGCGAGGATCAGCGTATTGCCCACGGCCTTGAGCGTCTCGGAATCGCGGAAGAGCTCCCGATACCATTTGAGGGAGAAGCCGGAGAAGACTGAGAGGCTCTTGGCCTCGTTAAAGGAGAAGACCAGCAGGATCGCAATGGGCGCGAAGAGGAAGATCATAATGAGGGCGGTGTAGATTTTCGATGCGCGTTTCATTTTCATTTTTCTGCCCTCCTTACGCCGCGACGAGCCTGCGGTTGGCAAGCCTCTGCAGCAGCGCCATGCACACCAGCAGCACCACCATCAGGATAAAGGCGATGGCCGCGGCAAAGTGCAGGTTGTTCGCGGTGTACTGTCCCTCAATCGCGTCGCCGATCAGGAAGAACTTGCCGTTGCCGAGCTTCTGGGAGATATAGAAGGTGCTGATGGAGGGAATGAGCACCATGTTAACCCCGGAGAGGACCCCCGGAATGCTCAGCGGCCAGATCACACGGCGCAGCACGCTCACACCCGGGCAGCCGAGATCGCTCGCAGCCTCCAGAAGCTTTACGTCCAGCTTTGCCATGATCGAATAGATCGGCAGCACCATGTAGGGGAAGTAGTCATAGACCATGCCGATCACGACCGCGGACTCGGTGCCGATGATGTGGATGCGGCCAAGGTGCAGGGCGGAGAGAAAGCCGTTGAGAATGCCGGTGTCCTGCAGAATGGTCATCCAGGCGTAGGTACGGATCAGAAAGTTCATCCACATGGGGATCATGATGAGGGTCAGCAGGATGCTCTGCGTGCGGGGCGTTGCCCGGGCCATGATGTAGGCAAGGGGATAGCCCATCAGCAGGCAGAACGCCGTGGAGATGAGCGCAAGCTTTAAGGAACGCAGGAAGATCACCAGATAGGTGTGCACTTCCCGTGTGGCCTCGCCGCTGCTCACCGTGGAGGTGGCGGTGAAAAAGCGGGTGATGTTGGAAAAGGTGAAATGATAGTTCTGATCGGTGAACGCGTAGTAGGCCACGAAAAACAGCGGCACTACGATAAACAGCACCGCCCAGATGGAATAGGGCGTCAGCGTCATGCGCTGGATGAGAGTGCGGGTTTTGTTGTTCATTTCCCGGACTCACTTTCCGCCTCAAGCTCCTCCAGCTCTTCCAGCGCAACCTCGCCGATCTCGTCCATCTCGTCGGAGAAGCTGGAATAGTCGCCGAACATGCCGGAAAACTGGGACTTCTTCATGACGTGGATGGCGTCCGGCTCGATAAACAGACCGATGCGCTCGTCCACATCGTGGAAGTCGGTGGTCTGGATCATCCACTTGAAGCCGCCGATGTCCACAATGATCTCATAATGTACGCCGAGGAAGGTGACGGAGGTCACGGTGCCGCGCAGATGACCCTTTTCCTCGGAGACGATGTCCACGTCCTCAGGCCGCACGACCACGTCCACCGGCTCGCGCGCGGCAAAGCCCTTGTCCAGACACTGGAAGGTATGGCCGGAGAAGCGCACCTTGTAATCCTCCAGCATCACGCCGTCAAGAATGTTGCTCTCGCCGATGAAGTCGGCGACAAAGGCGTTTTGCGGCTCGTTATAAATGTCCGGGGGCGTGCCGATCTGCTGGATGTGCCCGCCGGTCATGACGACCACGGTGTCGGACATGGACAGGGCTTCCTCCTGGTCATGGGTGACGAAAACGAAGGTGATGCCGGTGGCCTTCTGGATGTTCTTGAGCTCCACCTGCATGTCCTTGCGGAGCTTGAGATCGAGGGCGGACAACGGCTCGTCCAGCAGCAGGACCTTCGGCTGGTTGATGAGGGCGCGCGCAATAGCGACGCGCTGCTGCTGACCGCCGGAGAGGCTGGTCACGGCGCGCTTTTCAAAGCCCTTGAGTGCCACGAGTGAGAGCATCTCGGTCACGGCCTTCTGGATTTCGGCCTTGGGGACCTTCTTCTCCCGCAGGGAAAAGGCCACGTTTTCAAACACGTTCAGGTGCGGGAACAGGGCATAGCGCTGGAACACGGTGTTGACATTGCGCTTGTGGGGCGGCAGGCCGTTGATGTTCTCGCCCATAAAGATCACGTCGCCCTTGTCCGGGGTCTCAAAGCCGCCGATGATGCGCAGAAGCGTCGTCTTGCCGCAGCCCGAGGGACCCAGCAGGGTGATAAACTCGTTGTCGTAGATGTCGAGGTTGATGTTGTCCAGCACAACTTCCCCGCCGAAGGATTTTGTGATATTCTTGATTTCGACGATTTTTTTCATATTCTGTCTCCCAAACAAAAAAGCAGCCATGCAAAAGCACAGCTGCTGTAAGGCCACCGTTACGCGCATATGCGCGTATAGAATGGATTTTAAGAGTCTATATAGCAAAGAACACTTTTACTACTCTTATTGACCATTTCACAGATTTGTATGCTTTTACAAAACCATAAAATTTGAGCTTCCACGGAACTGCTCCAAAATTGTTCTGTGCAATCTTGCTTGCCTTTTTTGCCCGCTGTTTCGTTGTCAAAACTTGAAATACACAAAGTATTACGGTGTTTCGACGCCTCACAGCAGACAAAAAATTCTGCGCAATCTCTGCACAGCTCAATTTCTCCGCAGTTCCCAACTCAATCAATAAGGCAACAGAAGTTGCCGCCGCCTTCCGCGGTTCTTCGGCATCCGACCCGGCTGTCCGTATGGCCTTGGCCCATTAAGGGCGGTCGATATCTTGCTTCGGATAAACTCGGTATATCCAATTGAGATGCCCCATTTTAGCAGGATTCTACAAATCTGTCAATCCCGTTTTGTGCAAAGAATCAGAAAAATCAATACTGCACATCCCACAGAATGAGACCCTGCGCCGGGGCGGTGAAGCCTGCCCGCTCGCGTTCGCGGCTTTCAAGCGCGCTCTGCACACTCTCCGCGCTTCGCTGCCCGCTTCCGACCTCCAGCAGCGTCCCCGTCAGGATGCGCACCATATTATATAGAAAGCCGCTGCCCGTAAAGCGAAGCTGTACCTCGCCGCCCAGGCGTTCGATCTCAATGCGGTCAAGCCGCCGTACGGCGCTTTTTTTCATTGGTCTCGAGCAGAAGGCGGAAAAGTCGTGCTCGCCCAGAAGCGGCGCAGCGGCTTCCCGCATGGCGTGCAGATCCAGCGCGGCGGGGAAGACATAGAGCCAGCGCCGCTCGAAGACGTTGGGCTCTTCACTGTTCCACACGCGGTAGACATAGGTCTTCTCCCGGCAGTTGAGCCTTGCGTGAAACCTTGGCGCCGCCTCTTCCAGCGCGACTGCCCCGATATCCTCCGGGAGATATTTACGTAATTCAGTTAACATAAAATCGATATCATCATCTGTGTCCGCCCGGAAGGAGCAGACCTGCCGCCGGGCATGGACGCCCGCGTCCGTGCGCCCGGAGGCGGCGATCTCCACCGGCTGCTCAAACAGCCGGGAGAGCAGAGCTTCCAACTTCGCCTGAATGGTATTTTCCGTGTTGCCCTGCCTTTGCCAGCCGCGATAGCGCGTCCCGTCATAGCAGAGTGTGAGCTTGAAATTGCGTGTCATAGGCGTCTCCTGTTCGCGTGATGACAACAGTGTACAGGCTTGACGGCAGTTTTGCAAGTGCGCAATTGCCTCTTGTGCTCCCGGCGCTTTGGTGGTATTGTAGGAAAGACCCCGGCCCTTTCAGAAATTCACAGATTTTTGATACATTGCGGATTCGTTATGGTAAAATAACAAAATGAAATCCTGATGAAAGCGATGGCGCGGCTGCAATGAGAGAAAAGATGGCACGCTTTATGGCCGGTAGAAACGGCAATGATCAATTGAATCTGTTTCTGTTTGTCGTGGATGCGCTGCTGCTTCTGGCGGCCATGCTGATCGGCGGCAAGGTGGGAAGCGGCCTGTATATCGCGGTGCTCGCGCTGCTGGCCTTCATCTACTTCCGCTCATTCTCCCGCAATCTTCCCCGGCGGCGGGAGGAGAACGAGAAGTATCTGCGCCTCCAGTACAAACTCGCCGCGAATATGAAGGTGCGCAAGGAGAAGTGGGTACAGCGCAAGGAGTACAAGTTCTACACATGTCCCTCCTGCAAGACCACCCTGCGCGTGCCGCGCGGACACGGCAAAATCAAGATCGTCTGCCGCAAGTGCGGTAATTCCTTTACAGGGAAGTGCTGAGGTAAGATATGTTCGGTTATCTTGTCGCTGCGACAAAGGTGCTGGAGGAGGGCGAGCTTGACCGCTACCGGGCGGTCTACTGCGGCCTCTGCCGGAGTTTGAAGCGCTGCTTCGGACAGACGGCGCGCCTCACGCTCAATTATGACATGACCTTTCTGGTCCTGCTGCTCGGCTCGCTCTATGAGCCGCAGGAGGAAGCGGGGGAGAGCACTTGCCCCCGCCATCCGATCAAGGCCCACTCCTATGTGATGAGCGAGCTTTCGGATTACGCAGCCAATATGAACATCGCCATGGCCTATCTCAAATGCCTTGACGACTGGAAGGACGATAAAAGCCTGATCGCCTGGTCCGAGGCGAAGACCCTGCGCCCCGGCTATGAGAAGGTGCGCGAACGCTACCCCCGCCAGTGCGCCGCTATCGAGGAGGCGCTGGACGAGCTTTCCGCTATCGAGCAGGCGGGGCGCGAGGACCCGGACGCCGCGGCGGCCTGCTTCGGCAAGATGATGCGGGAAATCTTCGTGTACAAAGAGGATCGCTGGGCGGAGACGCTCAGACGCATGGGCGACGCTCTGGGCCGCTTTCTCTATCTGCTGGATGCGGCCATGGATCTGGACGAGGACGCAGAGCGCAAGCGCTATAACCCCTTTCTGAGCCTGCGGGGTGACCCCGAGAACGAGGAACGCTTCCGTGACATCCTGCGCATGCAGCTGGGCGAGTGCGTGTACTTTTTCGACCGTCTGCCCCTACTGCAGGACGCAAACCTGATGAAAAACATCCTGTGCGTCGGCCTCTGGGCGGCGTATAATCAAAAATATTGTGAGGGACCCGAAAATGGTTCAGGATCCGTATAAGGTATTGGGTGTGTCGCCGGACGCCTCTGACGAGGAGATCAAGAAGGCCTACCGTGACCTGACAAAGAAATATCACCCCGATCTCAATCCCGACGACCCGAAGGCCGCTGAGAAGATGAACGACATCAACACCGCCTATGACCAGATCAAAAGCGGCAATATCCCCGGCTCCACGGCCTACGGTCCCCAGGGCTACGGCCCATACGGACCCTATGGCGCGGGTGTGGCCTACCAACAACAGCACTGGGCTGGTCAGAACGCCCAGGCCCGCCAGACCGAGCGCAGCGAATATACCGCCGCCATGAACTTTATCCGCAACGGCATGTACCGCGAGGCGCTCAACGCCCTCTCCGGCGTACCGAAGGAGGAGCGGGACGGCCGGTGGTACTATCTCTCCGCCGGCGCGAACATGTACATGGGCAACAAGGTGGCGGCGCTGGAGCATGCCAAGCGCGCGGTTTCCATGGATCGCAGCAATCCCGATTACCGACGGCTGCTTGAGCAGCTGCAGAGCGGCGGGGACTTCTATGAGGATTACTCCGGCGGCTATGCCCGTTCGCTGAATCTCAACCCCCTGTGGCTTGGCCTGTGCGCCGCGTCGATCTGCACCGGCGGTCGCTGCGGTCTACCGCTGATTTTCTGCTGCTGAATATGCAAAATGATCCCCGGACGTGTGTCCGGGGATTTTTGCGTTTCCCTAACGGCGTTATGACCAAAGCCTTTCCACGTATTCTTCCGTAAATCCTGTCAGCGCGTCGAAATCCATATAGGGGCGGTAGACAGCCTCCAGCTTGTCGTGCAGGGTCTTGGCTGCGCGCAGCGCCTCCAGAGCGGCGGACAGCGCCTCGCCGCTCAACAGCCGCTCCCCGGCGGGCACCATCAGCGGCGCGGGGGCGCGCAGAAACGCCAGGGAAAGCTCCGGCAGCAGCACCGCCTCCAGCTGTCCCGGCCTGAGCGGGCGCGGGCAGAGTATCACACGGCCGCACTTGCGCTTTGCTATAGCCGCAGTCTGTTCGAGAACCGCGCTGCCGCGCAGATGATAAATCTGTTTACATAATGAGTTTACACTATCGCCGAGAAACAGCGGCCCTTTACAGGAGATGGCAGAGATAAAGCGCTTTTCCACCGCACAGCCCTCCGTGCGATCGGGGAAGGCGTCCAGGAGCTTCCTCACCCGCCGCAGCTGATCCTGTGTGATCTGCGCATCCTGCAATTCCTCGCCCGCCTCGAGCGCCGCAGCCGCTTCAAGATGGGCATAGGCACGGCTGTATTGCTCCTTATATGCCCGGTTCAGCGCCAGCGCCTTTGCGCGGTCAGCCTCGCTGAGCGGCAGGCGGCAATAGAAACCAAGGTTAACATAATCTGCATCCGCGCCGAAAAGCCGCGGCTCGCGCACATGGGGCGCGGTGCCGTCCACCCAGGCCTGCCCGAGAGCCGGGACGCTCAGGCCGTCCAGCGAGTCCGGGTCGCCGGAGCAGAGGATACTCACGGTGTCGAGCCCCCGCGCCTGCGCCGCCTCGCGGATGCGCCGCATGAAGCCGGATTTGCCCGTCCCCGGGCCGCCCTTGATGATATGCAAAAACTGCCCTTCGCCGGGGAACCCGTCGTAGAGCGAAGTGAAACCTTGCCCGGAGTTTGCCGCGAGAAAGAATGTCTGATCCAAAGTTGCTCCCCCTTCCTGCTGTATTGTATGCAGAAAGGGGGAGAATTGTCATGATTCAATCTCTACCACGATAACCTTGACCTCGCTGCGCTCGGCATAGAGGATGGTGCTCATGGTGCCGCCTGGCCTGCCGTCGTAGCAGGCCAGCAGCAGGGAGGCGTGATCCACGATGTAGCGGTTGCGGCGCATCATGCAGTCAGGGGTGTAGCCGTACTGCAGTACCGTCACCTTATCGGCGCTGTCGATGAGCCTGTTGTAGCGCCGCCGCAGCTCCGCGCTCCAGCGCCCCGGCTGATCGCCGAAGGGGATCGCGGCTTCCAGCGTGACGTCGCCGTATTTTTTCCGAAGGGCCAGCACGGCCTCGGCAAAGTACATGTCGCAGCCGATGGCCATGCCGCACAGAAAATGGCGGTAACCCAGCGCATAGATCGCGTCCAGCCGCGCCGCGAGCTCCTGCTTGAGCGCAAGACAGCGTGCGTCTGTCTCGTTCATGCCCCAGGGCAGCTTCTGCGGCCTGTGGCCGGTAAAGCCGCAGCTATGCTCTCTGTCAGCCGTGTTTCTCGCCTCCTCCGTGAAAAGCTGCGCCCATTGTACGCCATAAAAAAGCACTTGTCAAAAGCTATCTCCTGTGCTACAATAATCCCGTCTTCAGGGCAGGGTGAAATTCCCGATCGGCGGTACAGTCCGCGAGCCTTTTGGCTGAACCGGTGTGACTCCGGTACCGACAGTTACAGTCTGGATGGAAGAAGATAGCCGCGCTGTTTTGCGCAGGCTCTTTTTGCTGCGCCCGGAGAAGATTCTTCGGGTGTTTTCTTTTTAAATCCAAAGGAGGTACACAAAATGGAAAATCTGGGTTTCGTACTGTCCTGCATCGGGACGATCGCGCTGCTGTTTCTCATTGCCTGGCTCTTTGAGAAATATGTCGTCAAGGACCGAAAGGCCTTTTCCAACACCCATTATATCGCCTATACCGCGATTTTTGCGTCGATTGCGGGCGTACTGATGTTTATTGAAATCCCGCTCTTTTTCGCGCCCTCGTTCTATAAAATCGACCTGAGCGAGATCCCGGTGCTGATCTGCACCTTTTACCTCGGCCCCGTGGCGGGCGTCTCGGCAGAGCTGCTCAAGGTGCTGGTGAAGCTCCTGCTCAAGGGTACCTCCACCGCCTTCGTGGGCGACTTCGCAAACTTCGCCGTGGGCTGCTCCTTCGTCCTGCCGGCCAGCATGATTTATCACGCAAAGCCCGGCCGCCGTTCCGCCCTCGTCGGCATGCTGACCGGCACCCTCATCATGACCGTGTTCGGCAGCGCCTTCAACGCGGTCTATCTTCTGCCGAAGTTCGCTGCCCTCTACGGTATGCCCATGGAGGCCATCATCGGCATGGGCACAAAGATCAATCCCTCCATCACCAGCGTCAGCACCCTGGTGCTCTTCGCGGTCGTGCCCTTCAACCTGCTCAAGGGCGCGGTGGACTCGCTTCTGACCTTCCTGCTCTATAAGCGCATTTCCCCGATCCTGCACAGGGGCGACGAGCGCCGTCAGCAGCACAAGACTGCGAAAGAGGCCGCATGATTTTTATAAGCCGCCCGAGGCTCAGAACAAAGTTAAAAAGCTCCGTCGCGTAGAGAATACCGATATAGGCAGCGAGGGCATGGCGCGGCAGGAGCTGCCAGGTGAGCAGCAGCCCGAGCAGCGCGTCAAGAATGTTGACACCCATGCTCCATACCTGCTCGCCAAGCCCCTTGAGGCAGCCGTCGACGCTCATGTCTGTATAAATAAACGGCACCAGCGGGGCGAGGATGCGGATATAGCGTCCCGCCTCGCGGCTGTCATAGATCAGCATGCCCAGCGCATCCGCGCAGAGATAGAGAAAAGCTGTCACCGCAAGGGAATAGAGCGCGCTCAGACGCAGCAGCTCCCGCGCCGTCCGGCGGATGCTCCCGCCGTCGCCCTGTACCTGGGCGGCGGTGAGCGCGGGGACAATCAGCTCCGCCGCCGCGCCGAGGATGCAGGCGGGGAAGAAGAGTACCGGCAGCACCATCCCCTGAATGACGCCGTAGCCGGATAGAGCGCGGTCGGCGGAAAAGCCCGCGGCCTTGAGCCCGCGCGGAACCAGCAGATGCTGCATCGTCGTCAGGGCGCTTCGCGCGTAGGCCGACAGCGCCAGCGGCACCGCAATGCGCAGCATGCGCCCGGTGAGGCGCCCGTCCGGATTTTCGCCCCGGTAATGCGCGCGCCGGTCGAACACATAGAAGAGCGCCATCAAACCGAGACTCGCCACGTCCGCCGCCACACGCCCAAGGGTGACGGCGGCGCAGCTTTTTTCGATGTTTCCCATCGGGACCCGGGAGAGAAAGAGCGCCACCAGCGCAATGCCGCTGAGCTGCTCGAGCAGGTGCACCAGCGTCGGCTTCCACACCCGGCCGCAGGCTGTGAAGTAGCCGGACATGGAGGCGCAGAGCGCAATGCACGGCATGCTGACAGCGGACAGACGCAGGGGAAAAACCGTCCGCGCGTCCCCGATCCAGAGAAAGCCGATCGGCTCGGCAAGCGCCCAGAGGACTGCCGCGGCGGCGCAGCCGAAAATGGCCCCGTAGCGCAGGCAGCGCCCCATCGCGGCGCGCACGCCGCCCGGCCGCGCGAGACCCAGCTCCTCGGCTACCAGGCGGGTGGAGGCAAAGCGGATGCCGGAGATGGCAAAGGTGGCGCAGAGATTCGTCACCGACAGCACGAGCTGATAGAGCCCGATCCCGGCGGAGCCGATTTTCCCCGCCAGCCACACCTGAAAGGCCATGGCGATCCCGCTCATCAAGAGCGAGGACGCCGTCAGCAGCGCCGTATTGTAAACCAGAACCCGCTTCATAGGCTGCATCCCTCCTGTCTTTCCCGTGGGTACAGTCTATGCGCGCTCGCGCCACCACTTGTCCCGCGATTTGCGCTGCCTTTGCGCAAAATGCTTGAAAACAGCGCGGCGCGGTGTTATTCTATGCACATAATACAGATCCCGGCGTCTGTGACGCACCATGATTGGAGGAATACTTTATGATTATAACCATCGGCAGACAGCACGGCAGCAACGGCCACGCAGTTGCTCAGGCCCTGGCTGATCAGCTCTCGATCCCCTGCTACAGCAAGGCCATCGTCGACCACACGGCCAGGGACTCCAACCTGAGCCCGGAGGTCGTGCGCTCCTATGATGAAAAGCGCGTGTCACCCTTTCTCTCGCCGGGCATGCAGTTTTTCGGCATGGATGAGGGCTTCCGCCTGAATATGCAGATCGCTTCCGCCCAGTTCGATACGATCCGCCGCCTGGCGTCCGAGGGGGACGCGGTGTTTGTGGGCCGCTGCGCGGACTATGTGCTGCGCAATCGGGAGGATCTTGTGCGCGTGTTCATCACAGCGGATTATCCTTTCCGCGTCAAGGCGATGATGGAGCGCAAGGGTCTCACGGAGGATCAGGCCAAAAAGCTTGTCAAGACTGTCGACAAGGATCGCGGCAGCTACTATCGCTACTACACCGACCAGTCCTGGGGCGACGTCAACTGCTATGACCTTTGCATCAACGTGGCCCGCGTGGGCGTGGACGGCGCCGTCCGTACCATTGAGGAGTACATCAAAGCCGTGGAGAAAAAATAAAAAAGAAAAACCGAACGCCCGATGAAACGTAAAAACTGCGTTTCATCGGGCGTTTTGCATTTTAAGACCGCACCGGGGCAAAATAAAAGCAAAAAACGAAAGGTGTGGTTTTGTGGCAAAACGGATCGGGAAGCGGACGCTGGTTCTGGAGAGCCGCCCGGGCGTCGCCGCCTGTGCGGCGGTAGTCGGCGGCAAGGAGGGCGCGGGCCCCTTGAAAAAATGCTTCGATGAGATATCGGCGGACTCCTATTTCGGGCAGGACAGCTGGGAGAAGGCGGAGACCGCCATGCTGGGCAGGTGCATCGACCACTGTCTGCAAAAGGCGGACGGTGCGAAGCCGGACGTGATCCTCGGCGGCGATCTCTTAAATCAATGCGTCAGCTCAGCCTTCGCGGTCAAGGACCGCAGCGTGCCCTACCTCGGCCTCTACGGGGCCTGCTCCACCATGGCGGAGGGGCTGGCCCTCGCCGCGCTCCTGCTCGACGGAGGCGGGGCGTCCGGCGCTCTGGCCTTCACAGGCTCCCACTTTTGCGCAGCGGAGCGGCAGTACCGCTTCCCGCTGGAGTACGGCGGGCAGCGCACGCCCAGCTCCCAGTGGACGGTGACGGGGGCCGGGGCCGTTCTGCTGGCAAACGAGACCGAGGCCCTGCGCCTGACCCATGTGACGCCGGGGCGCGTGGTGGACGCCGGAGTCACGGACGCCAACAACATGGGCGCGGCTATGGCCCCTGCGGCCTGTGACACCATCCTTGCCCACTTTGACGACACGGGCCGGGATTTTGCCGACTACGACGCGGTCTTCACCGGCGATCTCGGCGCGCTGGGACACGACATTCTGCAGGATCTTCTGCAGAAGGAGGGACTTGACCCGGGGATCAAATACCTCGACTGCGGGGTGCTGATGTATGACCTTGTGACCCAGGATGTACACGCGGGCGGCTCGGGCTGCGGCTGCTCCGCCGCAGTGCTCGCGGGACACATTCTCCCGGCCATGGAGCGGGGCGTCTGGAACCGTGTGCTCTTCGCGGGCACCGGGGCGCTCATGTCGCCGCTCACCTGTCAGCAGGGGTGCAGCATCCCCGGCGTCTGCCATGCCGTGACCATCGAGAGGAGGGAGCGGGTGTGAGCGTGCTGGTCCCGTATCTGAAGGCGTTTGTCGTCGGGGGCGCGCTCTGCGTGATCGGACAGCTTCTGATCGACTACACGAAGCTCACCCCGGCCCGCATCCTCACAAGCTATGTGGTGGCGGGTGTGATCCTCGGTGCGCTGGGCCTTTACGGCCCCTTTGCTTCGTGGGCCGGAGCCGGGGCGACGGTGCCGCTCACCGGCTTCGGCAATGCCATCGCCAGGGGTGTGCGCGAGGCGGTGGGGGAGAAGGGTCTGCTCGGCGTCTTCTCCGGCGAGTTCACCGCCGCCTCCGCCGGCCTCGGCGCGGCGGTTGTGGCTGGCCTGATTGTTTCTATGTTATGTAAACCAAAAGACAAGGGAGAATAAACGAAGCTTCACAATTCTTAAGCGCCCGCGCTGTAGACTTTTTCCGCGATCTTTGTTATAATACGCCTGACCTGGAAAAGGAAACAAGACGAATAACAAGGAGGATGATATAAAATGAGCGAAGAAAAGAAACTGATGGACGAGCAGCAGCTGGACAATGTCTCCGGCGGCGTCACCGCAAATCTGGCGGCAGCCTATGACGTTCTGGCCGGCAAGTACAGCGCCGGTGAGGAGCGCAAGAAGCTGTTGACCGCCGCGGGCTATAATTACAGTGAGGTGCAGGCGCTGGTCAACGCCCTGTGGAAGGGCTACGGCCCCGTCGCAAACGACGTCATCAACGGCAAGTACGGCGACAACGCCGCCCGCCGCGCCAATCTTCTCGCCGCGGGCTACAACCCTGACGAGGTGCAGAACCTGGTCAACAACATGATCTGGAGATAATCCGCACACAAACGAACACGAAGCAGGACTGTTGCAAAATGCGACAGCCCTGCTTTTCCTTACATCTCTTCTTGCCAAGGGGCGGGCGGTATGGTATTCTGTTCTCAGCAAAGAATAAACGGCTTATGCGAAGCTCTTTCACAATGAAATTCAAAGGAGGCACCATGAGAGGAATACACAGCGTCGTTGACGAATTGAGAAGATCCGTCTTTGAGGAAGTCGCCCGCATGGCATATGAGGACGACGTCTCCCGCATTGACAAGCTGCCCTATAAAATCATCCCCGGCGAGGTTGCCCGCTACCGTGACAGCGTGTTTCGTGAGCGCGCCATCGTTACCGAGCGTCTGCGTCTGGCCTGCGGTCTGCCGCTGCGCTCCGCCGCCGAATACGGCCTGCCCAGCGAGGGCATTGAACAGGCCAATATCCCCGAAAAGTATTACGAGCCGCCCCTCATCAACGTGATCCCCTTTGCTTGCAACGCCTGTCCCGAGAAGGAAATGCGCGTCAGCTCCAACTGCCAGGGCTGCCTCAGCCATCCCTGCCAGGCGGTCTGCCCCAAAAACGCCATCAGCACCGACGCTTACGGCCACAGTGTGATCGACAATTCCAAGTGCATCAAGTGCGGCCGCTGCGTCGATCAGTGTCCCTATGACGCCATCAGCAAGATCGAGCGCCCCTGCGCCAAGGCCTGCGGCATGGACGCCATCCACTCGGACGAGATGGGCCGCGCCAAAATCGACTATGACAAGTGCGTTTCCTGCGGCATGTGCCTTGTCAACTGCCCCTTCGGCGCCATCGCCGACAAGAGCCAGATCTTCCAGATCATCCGCTCCATCAAGAACGGCGACAAGGTCATCGCCATCATGGCCCCCGCTTTTGTCGGCCAGTTCAAGGGCGCGACCGTGCCGAAGCTGCGCAAGGCGATGCGCATGCTCGGCTTTGCCGAGACTTATGAGGTCGCGGTCGGCGCGGACCTCTGCACCATTGAGGAGGCCGAGGACTTTTTGAAGGAGGTCCCGGCAAAGCAGCCCTTCATGGGCACATCCTGCTGCCCGGCCTGGAGCGTCATGGCCAAGAAGACCTTCCCCGATCTCGCCCCCTATATTTCCATGGCGCTCACACCCATGGTGCTCACCGCGCGCCTTGTGAAAAAGGACTTCCCGGACGCCAAGATCGTCTTCGTCGGCCCCTGCGCCGCCAAGAAGCTGGAGGCCAGCCGCCGCTCCGTCCGCTCGGACGTGGACTTTGTACTCACCTTTGAGGAGCTCAACGGCATGTTCATCGCCAAGGACATCGACTTTGACTATGTCGAGCCCGACGCCTGCGACGAGGACTTCCAGGAGGGCAGCGGCGTGGGCCGCGGCTTTGCGGTCGTGGGCGGCGTCGCCGCTGCGGTCAAGGACCATATTGCCCATGTCGCGCCCGACAGGGAAGTGCCCATGGAGTTTGCCGACGGTCTGCGCGAGTGCCGCAAGATGCTGCTCATGGCCCGCAAGGGTCTGCGCAACGGCTACCTGCTGGAGGGCATGGCCTGTCCCGGCGGCTGCGTGGCCGGCGCCGGCACGATCACCCCGGTGCCCCAGTCCACGCGGAACATCGAGAAGTACAAGGCTGCGGCCGAAAAGCACAGCGCCTTTGAGAGCAGCTTTGCCTCCCGCCTGAAGGAAGCGGAGGAATAAGGTCAGCAGGGGTCTCTGCCCCGCCACGACACAACAGCAAAACGAGAAGGACCGAGCGGCAGCTTCGCCGCCCGGTCCTTCTCCTGCATAAGCCGTTTTCCAAAGCTTGACCCCGGAACACTTCCATGGTACAATACCACAGTTAACGTGAAAACAACGGGTGGAGAAGAACATGTTTATTGCGGATCAATGGCAGGATTTTGAACTGATCGACTGCTCCAGGGGCGAAAAGCTGGAGCGCTGGGGGCGCTATTACCTTGTGCGTCCCGATCCCCAGGCAATTTGGGACACGCCGCGGCACAATCCCCACTGGAACGACCGCAACGCCCGCTATCGCCGCAGCGAGACCGGCGGCGGAAGCTGGGACAAGGGCGATCTGCCCGAAAACTGGCGCATCCGCTATGGGGAGCTTACCTTCAACGTCAAGCCCATGAACTTCAAGCACACCGGCCTCTTTCCCGAGCAGGCCGCGAACTGGGACTGGGCCATGCGGAAGATCCGCGCGGCAGGACGGGAGATCAGCGTGCTGAACCTCTTCGGTTATACGGGCGCGGCCACGGTGGCCTGCCTAAAAGCCGGGGCCAGCGTCTGCCATGTGGACGCGGCCAAGGGCATGGTGGCCTGGGGCAAGGACAACGCCGCCGCCTCCGGCCTGCAGAACGCGCCTGTGCGCTGGATCGTGGACGACTGCGCCAAATTTGTGGAACGGGAGATCCGCCGCGGCCACCGCTACGACGCCATCATCATGGACCCGCCCTCCTACGGGCGCGGCCCGGGAGGAGAGGTCTGGAAGCTCGAGCAGAATCTCTGGCCCTTTGTCTCACTCTGCGCGGGAGTATTGTCGGACGATCCGCTCTTTGTGCTCATCAACTCCTACACCACCGGCCTCTCTGCCTCGGTCCTGAGCTATGTGACCGAGAGCATCTTCACCAAAAAATTCGGCGGCCGCTCCGACAGTCAGGAGTTGGCCCTGCCCGTCACCGACAGCGGCCTGTATCTTCCCTGCGGGGCTTCATGCCGCTGGGAACGAGATTAAAGCGTGAAAAGCCGGCGCTGTTATCATCCGTCCGCGAAGCGGACTCCATAACTTCACTCTCCACTCTTCACACTGTAACAGAACGAGGTTGTTTTTTTGGAACCGATAATCGTATTTGAAAACGTACATTTCAGCTACCCCGGGGATGAGCGGGAGAGCCTGCACGGCATTGACCTCGCCATCGAGCGGGGCAGCTTTGTCGCGGTGCTGGGGAAAAACGGCTCCGGCAAATCCACGCTTGCCAAGCACATGAACGCCATCCTCGTCCCAGATCAGGGGCGCGTGCTGGTGGACGGGATCGACACCGCGGACGAAGCGCGCATTCTCGACGTACGCCGCCGTGTCGGCATGGTCTTCCAGAACCCGGACAACCAGATCGTTGCCAACGTCGTGGAGGACGATGTGGCCTTTGCCCCGGAAAACCTGGGCGTGGAACCCAGGGAGATCCGCAGCCGGGTGGACGCCTCGCTGCGCCTTGTGGGCATGTATGAGCATCGTATGCACGCCCCGCACCTGCTCTCCGGCGGACAGAAGCAGCGCGTGGCCATCGCGGGCGTCATCGCCATGCAGCCGGAGATCATCGTCCTCGACGAGCCGACCGCCATGCTCGACCCCCAGGGGCGGCGCGAGGTGGTGGACACGGCCTTTTCCCTCTGCCGCGGCAGGGGCATGACCGTGATCCTCATTACTCATCATATGGAGGAGTGCATCGACGCCGACAGGGTCCTGATCCTGTCAAAAGGCCGCCTGACGGCGGACGGCAGGCCGGAGGATATTTTTGCAGACAAGGCGCTTCTGGACCGCGAGGGTCTGGAGGAGCCCGAGACCGCCCGCATCCTGCGGGAGCTTCGCGCCGCAGGTGTGAAGCTGGAGGGCGAGGCGCTGAATACCGAAGCCTGCGCGGAGCTGATCGCGCAGGCATACAAGGCAGAGGAACGGAGTCGCAGCGAATGGCAGAAATCATCACAGAAAAACTGAAGCACGTTTACAGCGCCGGGACGCCCTTCGAGTCGACTGCCCTGCATGACGTGAGCCTGCAAATCCCCGCGGGCCAGTTCGCGGCCGTCATCGGGCATACCGGCTCCGGCAAGTCCACCTTTATCCAGCATCTGAACGCCCTGCTGCAGCCGACTGAAGGAAAGGTGCTGCTGGACGGGCAGGATATCAACAAGGACAAGTACACGCGGCGCGACGTGAAGTGGAAGGTAGGCCTCGTGTTTCAGTACCCGGAATACCAGCTCTTTGAGGAGACGGTCTACAAGGATATCGCCTTCGGGCCGGGTAATATGAAGCTCAGCCGCGAAGAGATCGACGAGCGCGTGCGCGAGGCCGCCGCCTTCACCGGCGTTTCCGAGGAGCTTTTTGAGCGCTCGCCCCTGGAGCTCTCCGGCGGGCAGAAGCGGCGCATCGCCATCGCGGGCGTGATCGCCATGCGTCCGGAGGTGCTGATCCTGGACGAGCCGACGGCAGGCCTTGATCCCGCGGGGCGCGCTCAGATTTTTGAAAATATCCGAAACTATAAGGAGAAAAGCGGCGCAAGCGTCCTGATCGTGAGCCACAGCATGGACGATGTGGCCCGCATTGCCGAGCGCATCATCGTCTTCGACAAGGGCACCGTCGCCATGGACGGTACACCGGCGGAAGTCTTCGGCCGGGCAAAGGAGCTTATGGAGATCGGCCTGAACGTGCCGAAGGCTGCGGAGCTTGCGGTTTTGCTGCGGGAGCGGGGCCTTGCCCTGCCGGAAAACATCTTCACCCATGAGCAGCTTCTTGCGGCGCTCTTAAAATGCAGGGAGGGGAGAAAATGCTGAGAGACATTACCCTCGGCCAGTATTTCCCCGGAAACAGCGTGGCCCATCGCCTGGACCCCAGGACAAAGATCCTGCTGGTCGTCATCTATATCGTCGCCCTCTTTCAGGCGGAGGGCTGGGTCGGCTACGGCCTGGTGACACTGGTGACGCTTTTCTGCATGGCGGCGTCCAAAATCAAGCCCGCCAGCATGTTCAAGGGCGTCAAGCCCATGCTCTTCATCATCGTGCTGACGGCTCTCCTGAACATCTTTTATACCCAGGGCACGCCCGTGCTCCCCGGCTGGATCATCACCTGGGAGGGCATCGCAAGGGCCGTGCAGATGATGCTCCGGATCATCCTGCTTATCTCCGGCACCTTTCTGCTGACCTACACCACAAGCCCCATCGCCCTGACGGACGGGCTCGAGATCCTGATGAGCCCGCTCAAGAAGCTGAAGGTCCCCGTGCATGAGATGACCATGATGATGAGCATGGCCCTGCGCTTTATCCCCACGCTGATCTCCGAGACCGACAAGATCATGTCGGCACAGAAGGCCCGCGGCGCGGACTTTGAAACCGGCAGCCTCGTCCAGCGGGCCAAGGCCCTGCTGCCCATCCTGGTGCCGCTTTTCGTCTCGGCCTTCAAGCGCGCAGATGAGCTCGCCGTCGCCATGGAGAGCCGCTGCTATCACGGCGGCGAGGGGCGCACCCGCATGAAGCAGCTCAAGATGCAAAGGCGTGACTATATCGCCCTGATTCTGGGCATTGTTTTCCTTGCGGTCATGATCGTGCTCAAAAGGTTCAAGCTATGAAAAACATCGCCCTTTGTCTCCGCTATGACGGCAGCCGCTACCACGGCTGGCAGGTGCAGAAAAACGACGTCACCGTGGCCGAAACCGTGGAGGAGGCCATCTTCAAGGCCTGCGGGGAGAGACTGCGCGTCGTCGGCTGCGGCCGCACGGACGCCGGGGTCCACGCCCTGCGCTACTGTGCGAATTTTCACAGCGAAACGCGCATACCCATGGAGAGACTGCCCCTCGCGCTCAACGCCCGCCTGCCGGAGGATATCGCCGTTCTCGACGCCTGCGAGGCGGAAGAGGACTTCAATGCCATCGGCTCCTGTATAAAAAAAGAATATGTATATAAAATACTCAACAGGAAGATCCGCGATCCCTTTCTCGAAAAGCGCGTGTGCTTCTATCCCCAGGATCTGGACATGACACTCATGCAGCGCGCAGCCCGGGCCTTTGAGGGCACCCATGATTTTCGCGCCGTGCGCTCTGTCGGCACGGAGACGAAAACGACCGTCCGCACCGTCCACTGGTGCCGCGCGGAGAAGGAGGGGGATCTCATCACGGTCTCCGTCTGTGCCGACGGCTTTCTCTACAACATGTGCCGGGCCATGGTCGGCACCATGGTCTATGCCTCCTACGGCAAGCTTCTGCCGGAAGAAATCCCGGCGCTGCTCGAAAAGGGCGACCGGCGTCTCACCGGCCCCACCATGCCGCCCCAGGGCCTTTACCTCAACCGCGTCTGGTACGACGGCCCGGCGGGGGACATGATGGCACGCAACTGAAAAAGTATATTTGTTCACAAAAATGTGCTACACTATTCCTGTTTTGAAAAGGATGAGCGGTACATATGAAAGCTATTATTGACATTATTCTGATTATCATTATCGCCCTGTGTACCTGGAACGGCTACAAGCGCGGCTTGGTGGGCGGCGTTGCGGGCATCCTTGCGATCATCATTTCGCTTCTGGGGGCCAGCATCGTCTCGGCCGCCTACGCGCATGAAGTCGTGCCCGCGATCGAGCCCTTTGTCGACGGCTACCTGGACTCCCACCGCAACCGGGACGCCATCCTGGAGCGTATGGGCTACGGCAGCAGCGAGCTCTCGCTGGAGGATATCCTCGAGCAGGACAGCTCCCTGCGCTATGACTATGCCTACGAGAGCCTGCTGGATCTGGGCCTGTACAGCAAGCGGGCCGAGGATCTGGCGGCCAAGGCCGTCGCCGTGGCGGAGGAGACCGGCGTCACCATGACGAAGGCCATCGTCTCCGTCCTTTGCGAGACGATCACCACCGTCGGCACCATGGTCATCGCGTTTCTGCTGATCCTGATTCTGCTGGTGGCGGTGGCGAGCATCGGCAATCTCTCCTTCCGCCTGCCGAATCTGGAGAACGTGGATGAGATCGGCGGGGCCATTCTCGGCTTCGGCAAGGGCTTTCTTTACTGCATCCTGCTGTGCTGGGTGCTGAGCTTTCTCGGCATCGTCATCGGCAAGGAGACCATGGCCCACACCACGCTTGGACGCTTCTTCCTGATCTTCGACTCCCTGACCGGCAGCCTGATGTAAAAATTCCGATTGAAACAGCGTTTAATCTCTAAGCTTGGAGGATACCCATGCGGCCTACAATCTGCTCCCGCTGCGGCAAGAATGTCGCAGTGGTCTTTATCACAAAAATAGAAGCCGGCCAGACCAAGAACGAGGGTCTGTGCCTTAAGTGCGCGCGCGAGCTGCACATCAAGCCCGTGGATGACGTCATCAACAAGATGGGCCTTTCGGACGAGGATCTGGAGGGCCTGACCGGCGAGATGATGAACGCCCTGAGCGGCGTGGAGGATCTCATCCCGGTCGACGACAAGGACCAGGGGGAGGACGACGACGGCAAGACCGCCACCTTCCCGTTCCTGAACCGTCTCTTCGGCGGTGGAAACAACAGCGCCGAGAACGCCCCGCCCCCTGCCCCCGACAGCCATCGGGGCGAGGGGGAGCGCCAGGCACCCAAGGGCGGCAAGCGGAAGTTCCTGGATAACTACTGCATCGATCTCACCCAGCGGGCGAGAGAAGGCAAGCTCGACCGCATGGTCGGGCGCGCGGAGGAACTCGAGCGGGTCATCCAGATCTTGAACCGCCGCCAGAAGAATAACCCCTGCCTGATCGGCGAGCCGGGCGTCGGCAAGACCGCCATCGCAGAAGGCCTTGCCCAGCGCATCGCAAACGGCGATGTGCCCGTCAAGCTCAAGGAAAAGCAGGTCTTCCTGCTGGATCTCACGGCGCTTGTCGCCGGGACGCAGTTTCGCGGTCAGTTTGAAAGCCGCATGAAGGGCTTGATCGAAGAAATCCGCAAGCAGGGCAATGTCATTCTCGTCATCGACGAGGTGCACAATATCGTCGGCGCCGGGGACGCCGAGGGCAGCATGAACGCCGCCAACATCCTCAAGCCCGCGCTCTCCCGCGGGGAGATCCAGGTCATCGGCGCAACCACCTTCACCGAGTACCGCAAGCATATCGAAAAGGACTCCGCCCTTGAGCGCCGCTTCCAGCCCGTCACGGTGGGGGAGCCATCCATCGAGGACAGCGTGCAGATCCTGCGCGGCATCGCCCCGTATTACGAGGACTACCACGGCGTATCCATCTCCGACGAAATGTGCCGTCAGGCCGTCGTGCTGAGCGAGCGCTACATCACCGACCGTTTCCTGCCGGACAAGGCCATCGACCTCATCGACGAGGCCTGCTCTGATGTAAACCTCAAAAACCCGGACATCAGCCGCCGCATGGAGGTCGAGCGCGATCTGGAGAACATCCGCTTTGAGCGGGAAGCCCTCATGAGCGCGGACGCGCCCAAGGGGCAGGAGCTCACGGACGAGATGCTGGATAAGCGCTATGCCCGCATTGCCGAGCTTCGCAGCCGCGAAATGCAGCGCGAGGCGGAGCTGCGGAGCCTGGACGCAAAGCCCAGGCCCGCCCTGACGGTGGATAACCTCGCCCGCATCATCGAGCTCTGGACGAAGATCCCGGCCTCCACCATTCGCGAGGATGAGCTGGAGCGCCTTGCAAAGCTGGACGAACGCCTCAAGGCCCACATCATCGGCCAGGACGAGGCGGTGGACGCCGTCTGCGCCGCCATACGCCGCAGCCGCGTCGGCCTCAAGGTCAAGCGCAAGCCCGTGAGCTTCATCTTTGTCGGCCCGACCGGTGTCGGCAAGACCGAGCTTGTCAAGCGCCTCGCCGCCGATATGTTCGACTCGCCCGAGAGCCTCATCCGCCTTGACATGTCGGAGTTCATGGAAAAGTTTGCCGTCTCGCGCATCATCGGCTCGCCCCCGGGCTATGTGGGCTATGACGAGGCGGGACAGCTCACCGAGAAGATCCGCCGCAAGCCTTACAGTGTGGTGCTCTTCGATGAGATCGAAAAGGCGCACCCGGATGTCATGAACATCCTGCTGCAGATCCTTGACGACGGACATATTACCGACGCGCAGGGCCGGAACATCAACTTTGAAAACACCATCATCGTCATGACCACCAACGCCGGCTCCTCCAACAAGACCGGCTCCGTCGGCTTCGGCGGCAGTCTCAGCGACATGTCGAAGGAGCGGGCCATGAAGGCGCTGAATGAATTCCTGCGGCCGGAGTTTCTCAACCGCGTGGATGAGGTGGTCTGCTTCAACCAGCTCACGGAGCAGAACTTCCGCGACATTGCCGCCCTCATGCTGGGCGAGCTGCGGGACGTCATGGCCGAGAAGGGCGTCGCCCTCAGCTGGGACGAGAGCCTGATCGACTATCTGGTCAAGGAGGCCTACTCCGTCACCTACGGCGCGCGCAATCTGCGCCGCACCATCCAGAAGAAGGTGGAGGACGAGATTGCCCGCTTTATCGTGGAAAACCGCGGCCGTGAGATCCGTAATATCCGCCTCTCCGCCGACACGCAGCAAAAGCTTCTGATAGAAGAATAACGAAAACAGGGGTGCAGCAGAAGAACGCTGCACCCCTGTTTTTGCATATGCCGTCGTCGCAGCCGTCCGCGCTCGGCGCTGCGCTGTGCTAAACTCCTTTAATATCCGTGATGATTATGTAAACGATAATACGGAAACAAAATTATGATTACTATAATTATGACAACAACATTATGTCAACTTTCGCGCAGCACGACCTGAATCTTCACTGGGTTGTGGTCGGAATATGCAAAGCCCGCGTCCAGGGTTTCGACGCTTTTGAGCTCCACATTGGGGGAGAGGATCAGCCCGTCGATCACATAGTACTGGGTGCCGGCGGCGTCGCCCGGATCATAGGGCTGGTTCAGCAGGCGGCAGCTGGGCGTGCTGAGGTCAAAGGCCAGCGTCCAGCCCTCGGGCAGCAGCTTTTCATCCAGCACGCCCGGCTCCCAGTTTTCGGGGTGCGTGTTGGGGTACTTCTCCAGGCTGCCGGAAAAGACCTGGTTGAAGTCGCCGCCCGCGATGACGTAATTGCCCTTGGCATACTCGCTCTCAATAAAGTCGCGCAGCTGATTGGTCTGGGCAATTTTGCCCTCGCCGTCGTCGTAGGCCTCGAGATGCAGGTTCACCAGCACAAGCTGTCTGTCGCTGCCCTCCACCGGCAGATAGCTCACCAACAGGCAGCGCTTGAGGTTTGCGACCCGGAGCGGCCAGGAGAAGGGACAGGGGAGGGTAATTCGCTCGGCCTTATCGATGAGCAGATCGTTGGTCATGGTATACAGGCCGCTGTTGATTTTGCCGAGGGGGTGGATCAGCAGCGTGTTCGGATTCGGGACAAAGGGGCAGGAGTAGTTGAGGGCAAAAGCCTCGCAATCCATACCATCACGGAGCCGGATGCGCTCGTCAATCCCATAGGTGCGGGAGGAATTTTTGTCCACCTCCTGCAGCAGCACGAGATCGGCGTTGTTCTCCCGGATGCCCGCGGAGATGCCGTCCAGATATGCGCGCACCTGCTTTTCATCGGCGGACTTGGTATTCTTGCCGCCGTCCATGAAGAAGTCGGAATACTGACCGAGGCCGCCGTAACCGATGTTCCAGCTCAATACCGTCAGCGGCTTGTCAAATTCAATGTTATGTAAACTTACACCCTCAATAGGAGCGCCCCGCTCAGCAGGTTCCACCGGCGCAGGCCTGTACTCCGCTGCGGTCAGCCATCCCAGAAAACCGCCCGCGCCGAGTACAATGACCAGAACCGGCGTCAATATGATCCTGGCTATTTTTTTCATTGTCTGTTCCTCCTTTGAAATAGTGGCGTAAACGGATGATAATATAGTATCATGCATCGGAAAAACTTACAAGAATAATTGACGAGTATTGCCTTGCTCGGGAAAATAGGGTATAATGCAGCGGCAAAACAATAAAGATACAGGGAGGAATGCCCCATGCAATATTACGGACATGTCAAGGCGCAGGACCCGGAGGTCTACGGCGCTATGATGCGCGAGCTTGCTCGCCAGAGGGACCATATCGAGCTTATTGCCTCGGAAAACTTTGTCTCCCCTGCGGTGATGGAGGCCATGGGCAGCCATCTGACCAACAAGTACGCCGAGGGTTATCCCGGCGCGCGCTACTACGGCGGCTGCCAGTATGTGGACGAGGTGGAGACCCTCGCCATCGAGCGGGCGAAAAAGCTCTTCGGCGCGGAGCATGCCAATGTGCAGCCCCACTCCGGCTCTCAGGCCAATATGGCGGTGTACCTTGCTCTGCTGCAGCCGGGCGACACCATCATGGGCATGGATCTCTGCCAGGGCGGACATCTGACCCACGGCTCCAAGGCGTCCGTCTCCGGCAAGTACTTCCACGCCACCTTCTACGGCGTTGACCCTGAGACGGAAATGATCGACTATGATGCCGTGCAGGAGCGCGCGGAGCAGGAGCGCCCGAAGATCCTCATCGCCGGGGCCAGCGCCTATTCCCGCGTGATCGACTTTAAACGCATGCGCGAGATCGCCGATTCCGTCGGGGCCTACCTCATGGTGGACATGGCGCACATCGCGGGCCTTGTGGCGGCGGGAGAGCATCCCAGCCCCGTGCCCTATGCCCATGTGGTCACCACCACCACGCACAAGACCCTGCGCGGCCCGCGCGGCGCGCTGATCCTCTGCACGGACGAGCTGAAAAAGAAAATCGACTCCGCCGTCTTCCCCGGCACCCAGGGCGGCCCGCTGATGCACACCATCGCCGCCAAGGCCGTGTGCTTTAAGGAAGACCTGGAGGATGCGTTCAAGGCCTATCAGCACCAGATCGTGCTGAACGCTGCCGCCCTCGCGGACGAGCTGCAAAAGCACGGCGTGCGCCTGGTCTCCGGCGGCACCGACAACCACCTGATGCTTGCCGACGTGATGAGCCGCGGCAGGACCGGGGCCGAGGTGCAGGAGCTTCTGGACATGGCGAACATCACCGCCAACAAGAACACCATCCCCTTTGATACCCAGGCCGTGCGCGTCACCTCCGGCATGCGCTTCGGCAGCCCCGCCGTCACCACCCGCGGCATGAAGGAGCCCGAGATGCGGCAGATCGGCGCCATGATCGCCCGCCTCATCGACGAGGGCGAAGCCGCTGCCCCCGCGGTCAAGGAGCAGGTCATCGCCCTATGCGAGGCTTTCACCCTGTACCCGGAGATCGGTTGACATAATATTTATTCGTGCATAGCAAAAGGCTGCGCCGCATGCGATCGGCGCAGCCTTTTTTCAATTGCTTTGTGCTGTGCCTCATCGTGATCGTTATGATCATGCTGTACATAGCGCCAAAGGCTTACTGAGCTTTAAAAGCTCGTTGACCGCCCGGCTGCAACCCGAACGGTCAACAAAAATGTTGCATCGATAGGGCCAACCGTCAAATCAACAGCGCCCTTTTGTATCTTCATTATACCACGCGGGGATGTTTTGTCAAGGCAAAGCGCCCGGAAGCGGCAGCGTCTATTTTCGTGTATGGCGTGTATGGATAGAAAGAGCGACTTACTGCGCCTTCTGCAGGGCGTTCACCTTCATGCTCAGGCTCCTTACGGCTTCCTTCAAAACCACGATATCGGCCTTCATAGTCGCAATCTCTTCGGGCGGCGTCATCCGCTCCAGGAGCGCTTCGTGACCTTCAGCCAGAATGCGAAGCTTGGGATTGACCTCGGACTCGATAATGGTCATCATGTCCGCATGGATTTCCTGCTTTTGCTGAGCAGAAATCGCCAGCATTTCCGCCCGGATTTCCTTCTTCTGCTCAGCAAACATGGCCTCGGTGTGCTTGCGTTCCTCGGCAAGGGCGTCGCTTACAATTTTGGAGATAATCTGTATATCATTCGCGTCCAGCATATTCACTCACCTCATAAGCAATTGTAACATTCACAGTACGCTCCTGTCAAGCGCCTCAGTCCAGCTCCACCTCGTAGCCGTGGTTCTTGAGCTCGTCCAGCACGGCTTCGGCGTGGGGCTTGCCCGCCACCTCGCAGGCGATATGTACCTTGGTTTCGTTGGGATTGAGACCCGCGGCCAGCTTGTCATGCTCAATGGTGAGGATGTTGGCCCCGCTGTCGGCGAGGATGCCGAGCACCTGCACCAGACTGCCGGGCTTGTCCAGCAGACGGGCGGTGAAGCGGATGCGGCGATGGCGGGCTGCCATGCCCTGCTCAATGATGCTCTGGATAAAGCTCACATCGATGTTGCCGCCGGAGAGCAGGCACACCACGTTCTTGCCCTGTACGTCGATCTTGCCGTTCAGGACCGCCGCGACCGGCGTCGCGCCCGCGGGCTCCACGATCATCTTACAGCGCTCCATGAGCAGCAGGATCGCATCCGCGATCTGCGTGTCGGACACGGTGACCACGCCGTCGCAGAAGCTGTTGATGATATCCACGGTGATGTCGCCGGGGCTCTTGACCGCAATGCCGTCGGCAATGGTGGAGGCTGTCGCCGTGGTGATGAGGCGCTTTTCCCGGAAGCTCTGGGCGATGGCGTTGGCCCCCTCGGCCTGAACGCCGTAGACCCGGACGCGGGGATTGACCTGCTTGACCGCGGCGATGACGCCCGCCAGCAGCCCGCCGCCGCCCGCGGGGGTGATGATGATGTCCACCGTCGGCAGGTCGCCGAGAATTTCAAGCCCCAGCGTGCCCTGACCCGCGATGACCTCCAGATCGTTATAGGGATGCAGGAAGGCCGCGCCCTCTTCCGCACAGATCTCGCAGGCTTTGGCGTAGGCGTCGTCATAGCCGGAGCCCGCCAGCACCACCTTTGCGCCATAACCCTCCGTCGCCTGAATTTTGGCGATGGGCGCGGTCTTGGGCATAACGATGGTGGCCGGGATGCCGAAGGCGGAGGCCGCGCAGGCCACACCCTGAGCGTGGTTCCCGGCGGAGGAGGCGACGACCGGGCAGCGCTCGCCCCGCTCGACCATGGCGGAGAGCTTATTGGTCGCGCCGCGAATCTTGAAGGAGCCGGTCTTCTGTCGGTTTTCGCACTTGAGATAGATGTTGCCGCCGGTCATGCGGGAGAAGGTGGAGGAGAGATCCAGCTCCGTGTGGTGCAGAATGGATTTGAGACGGTTAGAGGCCGCCATGATCTCGCTCAGTGCGGGCTTCAGCGTTTCCATGTATGTCACTCCTTCGCTTGATTTAAGCTCTTTTGTTGCGTCCATTCTACCATGATCCGGCGTATTTTTCCACTGTCCGCGTGAAAAAATGCGGAAAATCCTTTGACAATTGTCCTGCCCTGTGTTACGATACCGCATGTATTAGGGAGTAGCCGGCGCCTGTGCGGCGTCGGGCAGATCGCCATTCCCGGGGCCGCGGCCCCCGGTCTGCCCGGTAAACGGCAAGACTTTTACCATGGGAAGCTGTCCCAGCGGTAAGGGTCTTTTTTTTACTCATTCGCAAACTCTATCTGTTTTGGAGGGATTGTCTTGGTTCCTGCCCTGATCGTGTTTATCCTGACCTATGTGCTCATGCTGAGCTTTCAGAAGTACCGCCCCTGGATCGCCCTGGGCTCCGCCGTGGTGATGATGATTCTCGGCGCGATGGGCTTTTTCAGGATGACGCCGCTCACCGCGCTGCAGGCGGTGGACTATAACGTCCTGCTGATGATCTCCGCCACCATGTGCACGGTCATGCTCTTTATCGAAAGCCGCATGCCCGCCCGCCTTGCGGAGATGATGATGGTGAAGGTGCCGAACGTCATGTGGGCCGTCACGGCGCTGAGCCTCTTTGCCGGCGTTGTGAGCGCGTTCGTGGACAACGTGGCGACGCTCCTGATGGTGGCGCCTGTCGGCCTTGCCATCTCGCGCAAGCTGAAAATTTCGCCTGTGCCGGTGCTGATCGCCATATCCGTTTCCTCCAACCTCCAGGGCGCGGCTACCCTCGTGGGCGACACCACCAGCATCCTGCTGGGCGGCTTTGCGAACATGAACTTCATGGACTTCTTCTGGATGAAGGGCAAGCCCAGCATCTTCTTCAGCACCGAGCTCGGCGCGCTGGCGTCTCTGCTGGTGCTCATGTACCTCTTCCGCAACTATACGGAGAAGGTGGAGGCCAAGGTCGAGACCGAGGTGGACGATCTGGTTCCGAGCTGGCTCATGATCGGCACCGTCCTGCTGCTCATCTGCATGTCCTTCGTCCCCGAACCGCAGAATCCCACGCTGAAGGTCCTGCACGGCTTGAGAAGCGGGCTTTCCTGCGTGCTCTTCGCCCTCATCGGCCTTATACGCCAGAGCATCAAAGAGCGCTCCGGCAATCCCTTTATCCGCGCGGCCAAGAGCCTGGACATGGATACGCTGCTGCTGCTCTTCGGCCTCTTTATGGTCATTGAGGGCATCCGCTCCGCCGGCGTCATCGACGCGGTGGCCGGGGTCTTCCACAAGGCGGCGGGCAACAATCCATTCCTGCTGTATGTGCTGATCGTCGTGGTTTCGGTGGGCCTTTCCGCCTTTATCGACAACATCCCCTATGTGGCGACCATGCTGCCCGTGGCGCGCAGCATCGCGGCGCTCATGGCGGTCGACCCCACGGTCTTCTACTTCGGCCTGCTCACCGGCGCGACCCTCGGCGGGAACCTCACCCCCATCGGGGCCTCGGCCAATATCACGGCCATCGGCATTCTGCGCAAAAACGGCGAGACGGTCACCAGCAAGGACTTCCTGCGCATCGGCGTCCCCTTCACCCTGACGGCGGTGATCGTCGGCGCGGCGTTCATCTGGGCCTTCTGGGGCATCAAATAAGCAAAATGCATCCTCTGATCCCGGCGTCCGAGAAAGGACGCCGGGATGATTTTCACCCGGGGGACTTGCGAAACAGCGAAACTTGTATTATGATGCTGTCATTGTTATTATAATAGTACACAGCGGAAAGGAACACATGAACCCTGTGGAACACATCACTTCAAGGAAAAATCCGCTCATCCTCCGTCTGCGCGCGCTGAGCGCGGATGGGGCCTTCCGCCGCGCGGAGGGGGAGTATCTCTGCGACGGGCATAAGCTTCTGGCGGAGGCGCTGGACAAGGGCGCAGAGCTGCGCACCGTGCTCTGGAAGGGCGCGGCAGGGGAGCTTTCGCTGCCGGAGGCCGTAAAACAATACACCGCGCCGGAAGATCTCTTCGATTACGTCTCCCCCATGAAAAACAGCCCCGGCCCGCTCTTTACGCTGGCGATCCCGGCGGAGGCGGAGCCGACGTTTGAGCGGGCGATCCTGCTCGAAAACGTACAGGACCCCGGAAACGTCGGAACCGTGATCCGCACCGCGGCCGCCATGGGGATCGAAACGGTGCTGCTGTGCGGCGCGTGCGCGGATGTGTACAGTCCCAAGACGGCGCGGGCCACCATGGGCGCGATCTTCCGGGAAAAGCTCCTGCACTGTTCAGCAACGGAGGCCAGGGCGCTTGCCGACCGGAACGGCCTGAAGCTCTACGGCGCGGCGCTGTCGGAGAGGGCTGTCGATATCCGGGCGCTGCCGCTCAAGAATGCCGTCGTCGCCATCGGCAGCGAGGGGCGCGGCCTGAGCGCGGAGCTGCTCAAAAACTGCGACGGGGAGCTTATCATCCCCATGTCGCCGGGCAGCGAATCCTTAAACGCCGCCGTCGCCGCGGCAATCGTCCTGTGGGAGATGGCACGGTGATTTGCCCACGGCGGAGGAAGAAAACTGCACAGCGGTGAAGGCAGACTCCCTCAGCCGCTGCGCGACAGCTCCCTCAGAGAGGGAGCCAAAAAAGAAGAGGATTGAAAAGGCAGGGGAGAGATATGGCGTCGCTTCGATACTGGGTATGGCTGTCGAGCGTGAGCTCGGCAAATCCGCGGGCAAGATACGCCCTCGTCGAGCGCTACGGCGACGCGGAGAGCGCCTTTCTTGCCCCGCCGGGCGCATACAGAGACCTGCCCGGCGTCTCGGCCAACGAGGCGGAGCTTTTCGAGCGGCGCGATCTGCGGGAGGCAGACCGCATTCTCGAGGCCTGCCGCCGGGAGCATATCCAGATCCTGACCCTGGCGGACGCGGCTTATCCGCAGCGCCTGCGGAATATCGCGGACCCGCCGGTGGCACTGTATATCAAGGGGCGGCTGCCGGATGTGGACAGCATCCCCTCCGTCGCTGTGATCGGCACCAGAAGGGCCACGCCCTACGGCCTCAAGATGGGGCGGGACATTGCCTTTGAAATCGCAAACTGCGGCGGCATTGTCGTCTCCGGCCTTACCGAGGGCATCGACCGCGCCGCGGCAAGGGGCTGCCTGCTCGCGGGCGGCTGCTGCATCGGCGTGCTCGGCACCGCCCATAGCGAGGGCGGCGAGCTGCGCGAGGATGTGATCGCCACGGGCGCGCTGGTATCGGAGTATCCGCCCGGCGCAAAGCCGCAAAACCGCTTCTTCCGGGAGCGCAACCGCGTCTCGGCCGGCCTTTCCCACGCCGTCTGCGTGGTGGAGGCACCGAAGCAGAGCGGCAGCCTTCTCTTTGCGCAGGAGGCGCTGGAGCAGGGGAAGGAGATTTTCGCCGTCCCCGGAAACGCCGACGCCGAGAACAGCGGGGGCATCATGATCCTCTTGAAGCAGGGCGCGCGGCCCGCCGCCTGCGGCTGGGACGTGATGGAGGATTATGAAGCGCTCTACCCGGAGGTCGTCCACAGGCCGGGCGCCGAGCGCCACGCGCCGCCGATGACGAAGAAGGAAGAACAAACAGCGCCCCGACGCGAAATTCCGGCGCCGCAGAAGACAAAAGCGGACGAGAAGCGCGAAACTTCGTCAAAAAAAGAGATTGACAAGGGAAAGAGCGCGGGATATATTGACTTGCATGAACAGCTCAAGGCGCTGAGCGAGGATCAGCTCCAAATCGTCACGGCCATCGGCCGGGGCGAGACGCATATCGACGATATCATCGAGGCCACCGGCATGAGTACCGCAAAGGTGCTCTCCCAGCTCACGATCCTGGAGATCAAGGGCTATATCCGCCGATCGGCCGGCCGGCGCGTCAGCTTGAATACCATACAAAAGTGAGGAAGCATCATGGCAAAAGCAAAGGATCTTGTCATTGTGGAGTCGCCCGCCAAGGCGAAAACCATTGAAAAATATCTGGGCAGCGGCTACAAGGTGACTGCATCCATGGGACATCTGAGAGATCTGCCTAAGAGCAAGATGGGCGTTGACATAGAAAACGGCTTTGAGCCGCAGTATATTCCCGTGCGTGACAAGCGCGAGCTGATCAGTGAGCTCAAAAAAGAGGCGAAGGACGCCAAGACCGTCTTTCTCGCGACGGACCCTGACCGCGAGGGCGAGGCGATCTCCTGGCATCTCAAGGAGCTTCTGGAGCTGGACGACAGCAAGGCCAAGCGCGTGACCTTCAACGAGATCACAAAGAAGGTCGTCACCGAGAGCATCCAGCATCCGCGCAGCATCGACCAGGATCTGGTGGACGCGCAGCAGGCGCGCCGCATCCTGGACCGCATCGTGGGCTATGAGCTCTCGCCGCTTCTGTGGAAAAAGGTCAAAAAGGGACTGAGCGCGGGCCGCGTCCAGTCCGTCGCCACGCGCATGGTGGTGGACCGGGAGGAAGAGATCGAGGCCTTTACGCCTCAGGAATACTGGCTGCTGGACGCCCGCCTCAACTGCGGAGCGGAAAACTCCTCCTTCACCGCGCGCTTCCACGGCAAGGGCGACAAAAAGCAGGAGCTTCACTCCAAAGAAGAGGTCGACACGGTTCTGGACGCGGTGAAGGACGCGGTTTTCACCGTCGGCTCCGTCAAGCGCGGCGAGAAGCAGAAATCCCCCGCGCCCCCGTTCATCACCTCCACCCTGCAGCAGGAGGCGTCCAGACGCCTCAGCATGACGCCGCGGCGCACCATGTCCATTGCCCAGCAGCTCTATGAGGGCGTGGAGATCAGCGGCCACGGCAGCATCGGCCTTATTACCTATATGCGTACCGACTCCCTGCGCCTTTCCGAGGAAGCCCTCGCCGCGGCAAAGGACTATATCACCGATCACTACGGCCCGGAGTATTACCCGGGAAAGCCCCGGCGCTTCAAGACCAAGGCCGGCGCCCAGGACGCGCATGAGGCCATCCGTCCCACGGACGTCACCCTCACGCCGGAGCTTGTGCGCAAGGATCTGACCCAGGAGCAGTACCGGCTTTACCGCCTGATCTGGGGCCGCTTCACCGCCTGCCAGATGGCCAACGCCGTCTATGACAACGTGGCGGTTGACATCCGAGCGGCGGACTATTCCTTCCGCGCCAATTACTCCGAGCTCAAGTTCAAGGGCTATACCGCAGTCTATGAGGAATCGAAGGACGAAGAATCCAGCGAGCTTGCCAATCCTCTCCCCAGCCTCAGCGAGGGGCAGGAGCTGGCCCTTGAAAAGCTCATGAGCGAGCAGCAGTTTACCCAGCCGCCCGCCCGTTATACCGAGGCTACCCTCATCCGCGCCATGGAGGAAAAGGGCATCGGCCGCCCGTCGACCTACGCGCCCACGATCTCCGCCATCACCGCGCGCGATTACGTCATCAAGGAGGGCAAGTACCTCAAGCCTACGCCCCTCGGCCAGGTGGTCACGGGCCTCATGAAGGAGCGCTTTGCCGATATCGTCGATCTCAAGTTTACCAACCAGATGGAGGAAGAACTGGATGAGATCGAAAACGGCAAGGTCGAGTGGCGCGACGTGCTCAAAAACTTCTACGGCGATTTCAGCCGCGAGATGCACGAGGCCGAGCAGGCTCTGGAGGGCGTGCGCCTCAAGGTGCCGGATGTGCTGAGCGACGAATACTGCGACGTCTGCGGGCGGCAGATGGTGGTCAAGAAGGGCAAGTTCGGCTATTTCCTGGCCTGCCCCGGCTTCCCGGAGTGCACCTTCACCAAGCCCATTGTCATCGAAATGCCCGGCAAATGCCCCAAGTGCGGCGGGCGCATCCTCAAGCGCACCAGCAAGAAGGGCTATGTCTTTTACGCCTGCGAGCGCGGCACCGACTGCGGCTTCATCACCTGGGACGTGCCCACCAAGGACTATTGCCCCATCTGCGGCAAGACCATGTTCAAGCACAGCGGCAGGGGACCGCTGAAGTCCTTCTGCATCAATGAAGCCTGCCCGAACTTCGTGCCCGAGGACAAGCGGACGTATAAGAAAAAGACGCCCGAGGAAAAGGCCGAGGCAGAGGCAAAGAAGGCCGAGAAGAAGGCCGCCGCCGAGGAGAAAAAAGCGGCGGCAGCCAAAACCGCCGAGAAGAAGACCGGCGCGAAGACGGCTGAAAAGAAAACAAGCGCCAAGAAGACCACAGCCAAAACCACGGAAAAGAAGACCACAACCCGCAGGACCGCCGCGAAAAAGACGGCCGAGGCGGAGGAATAAACGATGGAACAGATCACCGTACTGGGCGCGGGCCTTGCGGGCAGCGAGTGCGCCTGGCAGCTTGCCGGGCGCGGGATTCATGTCCGCCTTGTAGAGATGAAGCCGGGGAAAATGACCCCGGCCCATTCCTCCCCGTATTTCGGGGAGCTGGTCTGCTCCAACTCCCTGAGAAGCGACGAGCTCTCCAACGCCGTCGGCCTTTTGAAGGCCGAGATGCGCGCCATGGGCTCGCTCATCATGGAAAGCGCCGACCTCAACCGCGTGGCGGCGGGCGGCGCGCTGGCCGTTGACCGCGTGGGCTTCTCCCGCTATATCACCGAAAGGCTCACGTCCCACCCGAATGTGGAGATCGTCTCCGCCGAAGCTGACGAGATCCCGGACGGGGAAGTGGTCATCGCCACCGGCCCCCTCTCGAGCGACGCTATCGCCGAGAAGATCGCGTCCCTCTGCCCGGACAGCGACCTGCATTTTTACGACGCGGTGGCCCCCATCGTTACGCTCGAGAGCGTGGACATGGACAGCGCCTTTTTCGCCTCCCGCTACAATAAAGGAACGGCAGATTATGTAAACTGCCCGATGGACAAGGAAGAGTACCTGGCCTTTGTCAGGGAGCTTGTCTCGGCAAAGGAAGCGGAGGTTCACGGCTTTGACGACGGCGGCGTCTTTGAAGGCTGCATGCCCGTGGAGGTCATGGCCCGCCGCGGCGTGGACACGCTGCGCTACGGCCCCTTGAAGCCTGTGGGTCTGGTCGATCCCCGCACGGGTAAGGCCAATTACGCCGTGGTGCAGCTGCGGCGCGACAATGCCGACGGCACCATCTATAATCTTGTGGGCTTTCAGACTCACCTCACCTGGGGGGAGCAGAAGCGCGTCTTCTCCATGATCCCGGCGCTGCGAAATGCGGAATTTGTGCGCTACGGCGTCATGCACCGCAATACCTATCTCAACAGCCCTCGGCTTCTGGACCGCTATTATCGCCTGCGGTCCGATCCCCGCATCAGCTTTGCCGGACAGATGACCGGCGTGGAGGGCTATGTGGAGTCCGCCGCCTCCGGCATGCTGGTGGGCATCGAGTCGGCGGCGCGCCTGCTCGGCCTCGCGCCCGTGGACTTCCCACAGGAGACTGCCATCGGCGCTCTGGGGCTTTACATCTCCGGCGGCAGCGTCGGGGACTTTCAGCCCATGAACATCAATTTCGGCATCATCAAGCCCCTGGACTATCGGGTGAAGGGCAAGAGAAACAAGAACGCGGAAATCTCAAAGCGTTCTCTTGAAATCATAGAGAAGCTGAAGGAGAAGGAGGTTTTCCACATTGAGGATCATCATTGACGCCATGGGCGGCGACAACGCGCCCGGTGAAATCGTAAAGGGCGCGGTGCGCGCGAAGAAGGAACTCGGCGTCGAGATCGTGCTTGTCGGGCGCGCGGAGGAGATCAGAGCCTGCCTTGAAAAAGAGGGCTGCACGGACGTCGAGATCGTGGACGCCCGCGAGGTGGTGACCATGGAGGATGACCCCAGCACTGCCACCCGCCGCAAAAAGGATTCCTCCATGACTGTGGCGCTGAACCTCCTGCGCGACGGCAAGGGGGACGTGGTGGTCTCCGCCGGCTCTACGGGGGCGCTCCTGACCGGGGCGACGCTGATCGTAAAGCGTATCAAGGGTATCCGCCGGGCTGCCATGGCCCCGGTGTTCCCCATCGGAAAATACGGCACCATGCTCATCGACTGCGGCGCGAATGTGGAGTGTACCCCCGAATACCTTCTGCAGTTTGCCTATATGGGCAGCTTTTATGCTAAAAAGATGATGGGCTGCCCGAATCCCCGCGTCGGTCTTCTGAACGTCGGCACCGAGGATACCAAGGGGGGAGAGCTCCAGCACCAGGCCTTTACCTTGCTCAAACAGGCCGGGGAAGAGGGGCGCATCAATTTTATCGGCAATGTGGAGGGGACAGGCGTCTTCGCCGGTGCGGCGGACGTCGTCGTGACCGACGGCTTCACAGGCAACGTCATGCTCAAAACGATGGAGGGCACCGTCAAGTTTTTGATGAAGTCCCTCAAGGACGTGTTTTATAAGAGCGGCAAAAACAAGCTTGCCGCGCTGGTTCTGAAAAACGACCTCGCCGACATGAAGAAATCCATGGACGTCAACGAGGTGGGCGGCACGGCCTTCATCGGCATCTCCAGACCGGTCATCAAGGCCCACGGTTCCTCCGACGCGACGAGCTTCTTTGCCGCCGTGCGTCAGGCGGTCGCCGTCGTGAATGCGGGCGTTGCGGAGGAGATCGAGAACAATATCGAATACATGAAGCTGAAAGCGGAGAACTGATGGATAAGCTGGAAGAAAAAATCGGATATCAATTTCACGACCGAAACCTGCTCGTCACCGCGCTGACTCACAGCTCCTACGCCAACGAGAAGCACGGGGAGGCCCAGAGCTATGAGCGCCTGGAATTTCTGGGCGACTCCATCCTCGGCCTTGTGACGGCGGAGTTTCTGTATCAGCATGAGCCCAGCCTTCCCGAGGGTCGGATGACGCGCCTGCGGGCCGAGCTGGTGTGTGAGACGAGTTTACATAAGACAGCCCTCGCCCTCGGACTCGGCAGCTATATGCGCCTCGGCAAGGGGGAGGAGCATACCGGCGGACGGGAGCGCCCCTCTATCCTGGCGGACATGGTGGAGGCCATCATTGCGGCTCTCTATCTGGATTCTGGCATGGGCGAGGCGCGGCGCTTCATCATGGCGCGCGTGCTCAACGATGTGGAGTTCGGCGACAGTCACCGCAGTGGGGACTATAAGACCCAGTTGCAGGAGGCGGTGCAGCGCAAGAGCAACCAGGTCATCGCTTATCGTCAGGTGGGCGAGAGCGGCCCGGACCACGACAAGACCTTCACCTTCGAGGTGATGATCAACGGCGTCGTCTCCGGTCAGGGCAGCGGCAAGACGAAAAAGGAGGCCGAGCAGATGGCCGCCTGCAAGGCGTTGGAGAGCTATCGGGAATGAGCGCCCGGGCCAGTATCCTGCCGGTTTTCGTGCCGCACCTGGGGTGTCCGCACGCGTGCGTATTCTGCAACCAGCGCCGCATTTCCGGCGCGCAGAGGCCCGCGACGGCGGAGGACGTGAAAAACAGTATAGCGCAGGCAGCCGCCTTCCTCCCCAAAGGAGGAAAGCGGCAACTGGCGTTTTATGGGGGCAGCTTCACCGCAATCCCGGCGAGGGAGCAGGAGGCGCTGCTGGGCGCGGCGAAGGCGGCGCTGGAGAAAGGCGACATTGACGCGATCCGCCTCTCTACCCGGCCTGACGCCATCGACGGCGCGGTGCTTGACCGTCTGCGCCGCTATGGGGTCGATACCGTGGAGCTCGGCGCCCAGTCCATGGACGACGCGGTCCTCCGCCTCGCGGGACGGGGACACACGGCGGCGGACGTTGAGACTGCGTCAAGGCTTATCAAGGCCGCGGGCTTTCGGCTCGTTTTGCAGATGATGACGGGTCTGCCCGGCGCGACGGACGAGTCGGACACGGATACCGCGCGGCGGCTCATCGCCCTCGGGCCGGACGGCGTGCGCATATACCCCACGGTCATCGTACAGGACACGGCCCTCTTTGACATGTGGCGCGCCGGGACCTATCGGGAGCATACGGTGGAGGACGCGGTACGCGTCTGCGCCGGAATCGTGCCGCTCTTTGACGCGGCGGGCATCCCGATCATCCGCCTCGGCCTCAACCCGACAGAGGAGCTCTCCGACGGCGCGGCGGCGGGCGGAGCCTATCACCCCGCGCTGGGGGAGCTTGTCAAAAGCCGCATCCTGCTGGAAAAGGCGCGTTCTCTGCTGCGGGGGATCGAGCCGGGCAGCCGCGTTACAATCGCGGTGGGGAGGGGCAAAACCTCCCAGATGACAGGCCAGCACCGGGAAAACCTCCGAAAACTCACGGAGGAATTTCGCCTTGCGGAGCTGCGCGTGCATGAAAAAAATGAAACAGACGCGGATACAGCGCATGTTTCAATCATATTCCTGTGAAAAAAGTACGGGGGAGGGTAAAACCCTCCCCATGTTTTGCGATGCTGGTGAAACCAGTACGGTTATCCGTAAAAACAGACAACATAATTTGTAATTTTATTTTACAACAAATCTTATTGACTGTCAATTATTTTTCTCAGCTTCTCCACAGTATATGTATCAAGATCAGAGGAATCCAGCAGAGCGCTTAGCTGCCGCAGCTTTTCCTGCGCGAAGAGCAGCTTCAGATGGAGCTCGTCACGAGATTTTTTTATATCATAATAATATGGCATAAGACAAATCATGTTTGCAATGCTCTTGTCGATCTGTTTCATATCAGATGAGGAAATTTTGGTAATATAATTCGACAAGCGTGCTTTGCTTACACAGATTATATTGGAAGTGTTTGCTTTTCCGTCAAGCAGTATACTCCCATCCGCGCTGTACTGAGTCTGGATCGGTACCAGGTATGGTCCGTTTCCAGAATCATGCGTTACCGGAACGACAATCGTATTTGAAGACTTGCTGTTGCCCTGGTTGTTTTGGATGATAATGGCCGGACGCGGGCTGTCTTTGCTCATTTCACTCCCAACATTTAACCCAAATTCGCACCAGTATACTTCTCCGCGTCGAACCTGCCGGGACTGGGCATTTGTCGCCAAATGGTTTAAAACAACCTTTCGGGCGATCCAGTTCACATATTCTTTTGCACGGGAGATCTCTAAACTCATGATATGCCACATCCTCATTGCATATTGCATGTAGAATATAGCAAAAAAATGTCGGATTGTCTATAGCAGCATAATGTGATAATGTCATCGCTGATAGAATTCATGCATTTTTTTCTGGCAAAGCACTTCTTTGCCATTGAAAAGGAAGGACAATGGGTTTATAATAAATCTGTTTATGTTCAAATAATAATCAGAGGTTATCACTTTGTACTTAAAGGCACTCGAGATTCAGGGCTTTAAGTCCTTCGCGGATAAGACGCGCCTGAGCTTTGAAAAGAACATCACTGCCATTGTGGGCCCGAACGGCTCCGGCAAATCGAATATCTCCGACGCCATTCTCTGGGTCATGGGCGAGCAGCGCTCCAAAGCTCTGCGCGGCAGCAAAATGGAGGACGTGATTTTCGGCGGCACTGCGATCCGCAGCGCCATGGGCTATGCGCAGGTGTCGCTCATCATCGACAACAGCGCCCGCATCTTCGATTCCGACAGCTCGGAGATCATGCTCACCCGCCGCTATTACCGCAGCGGGGAGAGTGAATACTTTATCAACAAGGAGGCCGTGCGCCTCAAGGACATCAACTCCCTGCTCATGGACACCGGCCTCGGGCGGGACGGCTACTCCATCATCGGCCAGGGCCGCATCGCGGAAATCGTCTCCTCCCGCAGCACCGACCGGCGCGAGGTGTTTGAGGAGGCCGCCGGCATCTCCCGCTTCCGCTACCGCAAGGAGGAAGCCGAGCGCAAGCTCGAGCGCACCGAGGAAAACCTGCTGCGCATCAACGACAAGATCGAAGAGCTGGAGATGCAGGTCGGTCCTCTGAAAAAGCAGGCCGAGGTCGCCAAGCAGTATCTCCTTTTGCGCGACGAGCTGCGCGTCAAGGAAATCTCGCTCTGGATGGCGTCGCTTGACAGACTGCACCAGCAGAATGAAGCTGTGCAGATGGAGTTTGACCAGGTTGGGCAGGAGCTGGAAAAGGCCCGCGCCGACCTGGAGGCTCTCTACGCCTCCTCCGAGGGGATCGGGGAGCGCATGCACCGCAAGGACATCGAGACCGAGCAGGCCCGTGAGCGCTTATCCGCCGCCGAGGGGGAGAGCGCAAAGTGCGAATCGCTCACCGCCGTCTTGCGTGCGGACAAGAAGAGCACACAGGAGAGCCTGCAGCGCATGCTGGCCGATATCTCCGAGCAGGAAAACCGCGTGCGCGAGGTGAGAAAAAACATCGAACAGGCCGAAGAAAAGCTCACATCCTTAGAGGAAGAGCTCAGGCGCCTGAGCGAGGACAATACCCGCAACAACAACGCTCTCGACGGGGCGCGCATGAAGGTCAGAAGCCGCGAGGAGAGCCTGAGCGCGCTGACCGAGAAGGTCAACCGCCTTGCGGTGGACGCGCGCACCATGGATTCCCGGATCAAGCTGCTCGACGATATGCAGCGGGACTATGAGGGCTTTTCCAAGGCCGTCAAGGTCGTCATGCGCGAGTCGGCCCGCGGCAACCTCAAGGGCGTGCACGCGCCGGTGGCAAACCTCATCCGCACGGACGACGAATTCGCCCTGGCTGTGGAGACCGCCCTCGGCGCGTCGGCGCAGAACATCGTCACCGACACCATGGCGGACGGGCGCAGCGCCATCGAATACCTCAAACGGACCGACGGCGGCCGCGCCACCTTCCTCGCGCTGGACACCGTGCGCGGTACTGTGATGAAAAACGCGCCGGACCGTGATCCCGGCTTTGTCGGCGTCGCCGCAGAGCTTGTGCAGTGCGACGAACAGTACAGCGGCATCGTGGCGGAGCTTCTGGGCCGCACCGTTGTGGCCGAAAGACTGACCGACGCCATCCGCATGTCAAAGAACAACCAGAACCGCCTGCGCATCGTGACGCTGGACGGGCAGCTCATCAGCCCCGGCGGCGCCATGACCGGCGGCAGCAATGTACGCGGCAGCGGCATCCTCTCCCGCGCAAACGAGCTGGAAAAGCTCAGAGAACAACGGGAAAAAATGCGCGAGAACGAAAAGCGCAGCGCCCAGGAGCTGGAGAGAGCGAAAGCGGAGCTTGCCTCTGTGCGCTATCAGCTGGATCTGTGCGTAGAGGAGCAGAGCGAGTTAAGAAGCAAGATTTCCTCCCTTGAGGCGGAAAAGCGCGCAACGCTGAGCGGCAGCGCCCAGATGAAGCTGCTGCTGGAAAGCCTCACCGGCGACAGCGCGGAGCGGCAGAAAACCGTGGACGCTTTCCGGGAGAGGATCACGGACTTTGATACCCGCATTCAGGAGCGGGAGGAGGAGCTTCGCGCCCTCCGGGAAAAGGCCGACGGCATCCGGGAGGAGATCGCGGAAATCAGCAAGAGCAAGCTGGAGCTGGAGGGCAAGCGCACCCGGGCAAACAAGGACGCCCAGACACGCAATGCCGAGATCCTGGAGCTCGAGCGGCGCTCCGCCCGCATCGAGCAGAAAAAGCTTGCCGCCGATCTGGAGGAAAAGCAGCTTCTGGATAAGCTCTGGGAAAACTACGAGCTGAGCCATACCGCCGCCCAGGCGCAGCGCCAGCCGGTGGAGAACATCCCGAAGGCGAGCAAGGCCGTGTCGGAGCTGCGTGGGCGCATCAACGCTCTCGGCACGCCGAACCTCGGCGCTATCGAAGAGTTTGAGCGCGTCAACACCCGCTATGAATTCCTCAGCGAGCAGCGCGCCGACGTCGACAAGGCCAAGGGCGAGCTTCTGGATATCATCAAGGACATCACCACCCAGATGGAGGCGGTCTTTGTCGAGCGCTTCCGCCAGATCAACGAATGCTTCCACGAGACCTTCCTGGATCTCTTCGGCGGCGGCAAGGCGGAACTGCGGCTCGAGGATGAAAACGACGTATTGAACTGCGGCATCGAAATCAAGGTACAGCCCCCCGGCAAGGCGCTGTCCAACATCAGCCTCATGTCCGGCGGCGAGATGGCCTTTGTCGCCATCGCATTGTACTTTGCCATCCTCAAGGTGCGCCCCACGCCCTTCTGCGTCATGGACGAGATCGAAGCCGCCCTGGACGACGCAAACGTCAACCGCTACGCAAGCTATATGCGGCGCATGTGCGACAAGACGCAGTTTCTCGTGATCACGCACCGCCGCGGCACCATGGAGGAGGCGGACATGCTCTACGGCGTGACCATGCAGGAAAAGGGCGTTTCCACCGTCATTGAGCTTGACCTTGAATCCGCACAGAAAAGCGTGGAAGTATAGTAAGCGCACCCCCTTAAAGCAATGCAAATGAGGAGAAGACTCCCTCAGTCACAGCGCTTGCGGGGGACACGCTGTGACAGCAAGCTTTGATCGTCACGCGTTTCTCGCGCGTCGCGATGCTCCCTCAGAGAGGGAGCCAAAATGGAAGGAGAGATTTGAATGGGATTTTTTGATAAGATCTTTTCCGGTCTGACCAAGACCAGAGTAAAGATGGAAGATCTGGAGGAGATCTTCCGGAACTACCGTCCGGATGACGATGATTTCTTTGACGAGCTGGAAGAGCTGCTCATTATGGCGGACATGGGCGTGGACACGGTGGACAGAGTCGTCACCTCCATGCACTATCTCTGCTTTGACAAGAACATCAAGCGCGGCGACAAGGCCAGGGAGGTTTTGATCGACGAGCTCAAGAAGGAGCTGAACGCGGGCGACAGCGAACTCAAACTCAACACCACGCCCAGCGTGATCCTGATGGTGGGCGTCAACGGCGTCGGCAAGACCACCACCATCGGCAAGCTTGCGGCCCTGCTCAAGTCCCAGGGCAAGAAGGTCCTGCTCTGCGCGGGCGACACCTTCCGCGCAGCCGCGGCCGAGCAACTGCAGGTCTGGGCCGACCGGGCGGGCGTGGACATTGTCCGCCATGAGGAGGGGAGCGACCCCGCCGCCGTGGTCTATGACGGCATCTGCGCCGGAAAGGCCAGGGGCCATGACGTCATTATCATCGACACGGCAGGCCGCCTCCACAACAAGGCAAACCTCATGAGCGAGCTTTCCAAGATGCGCCGCATCATCGACAGGGAGCTGCCCGGCGCGGACGTGGAAACTCTTATGGTGCTCGACGCCACGACCGGCCAGAACGGGCTTCTTCAGGCGGAGCAGTTTCTGGAGACCGCCGGTCTCACCGGCATCGTGCTCACAAAGCTTGACGGCACGGCCAAGGGCGGCGTTGTCTTCGCCATTGCCAACCGCCTCAAGCTGCCCGTCAAATTCGTCGGCGTCGGCGAGGGGATCGACGATCTGATCCCGTTCAACCCCAAGGACTACATCGAAGCACTGTTCAAATAAAAGGAGAAATGTATGATTACAAGTAAGCAGCGGGCCCAGCTTCGGGGGCTGGCCATGGCCGAGGATACCATCATCCAGATCGGCAAGGGCGGCATCACCGACAGCGTGATCGCCTCCGTCGCCGCCGCGCTCAAGGCGCGCGAGCTTGTCAAGGGCAAGGTGCTGGAAAACTCCATGCTCACCGCCCGCGAGGCCTGCGACGCGCTCAGCGAGGCCTGCAAGGCCGAGCAGGTGCAGGTGATCGGCACCAAGTTTGTGCTCTACAAACGCAACGAGAAGGAACCGAAAATCGAATTGATAAAGGACAAGAAGAAATGAGGATCGCCATTTACGGCGGCAGCTTCAATCCGCCGCACATCGGACATGCCGAGGCTGCCCGCGCAGCCGCCGAGACCCTGAAGCCGGACAAATTCCTGATCATTCCCGCGAGTACCCCGCCGCATAAGCAGCTCGAGCAGAACAGCCCCGGACCCGAACAGCGGCTGGCCTTCTGCCGCCTCGCCTTTGGGGACATCCCGGGAGTGGAGGTCTCGGACATGGAGATCCGCCGGGAAGGGAAGAGCTATACCGCCGACACCGTGGAAGCCCTGCGGGAGAAATATCCGGGGGCGGAGATTTGCATCGTGATGGGCACGGACATGTTCCTGTCCATCCGCACCTGGTATCGCTGGCAGTTTCTGCTGGAGAGCTGCACCCTCGCGGTGCTGAGCCGGGAGGACTTTGACCGTTATGAGATCGAGACCTGCAAGGCAGAGCTCGAGAAGGAAAACGGCGCGCGCGTGATCGTCATTCCCCATACGCCCCTGCCCATGAGCTCCACCGAAATCCGTGATAAGCTCCGCCGCGGCCTCGGGGCGGAGGATCTGGCCCAGCCGGTGTACGAATGCATCATCCGCAACGGCTTCTATGACGCAAAGCCCGAGCTTTCGTGGCTGCGCCAAATGGTCATGCCCTATCTGGAGGAGCGGCGCATCGCCCATGTGACGGGCGTGGAGAGCCAGGCGGTCATGCTTGCCATGCACTGGGGCGAGGATCCCGACAAGGCCGCCGTCTCGGGCATTCTGCACGATATCACCAAAGCCCAGGGCAAAGAGAAACAGTTGAAACTGTGTGAAAAATATGGTATCATTTTAGAAACGGCCGAGCGGGAAAACCCCTCGCTCCTGCACGCGCGCACGGGCGCCGCGCTGGCGCGGGACCGCTTCGGCGTCTCGGATGATATCTATGAGGCCATCCGCTGGCACACTACCGGAAAGCCCGATATGAACACCCTCGAAAAGATCCTCTATCTTGCCGACTATACCGAGCCGAACCGCGACTTTGACGGCGTGGAGGAGCTGCGGGAGCTCAGCTTTGAGGATCTGGACAAGGCCATGGCGCTGGGACTCGAGATGACCATCGCGGATCTCAACGAGCGCGGAAAGACCATTTTCCACGACACCATGGACGCCTACAACTGGTACAAAAAGCACACCAAATCACATTAAAAGGAGGAAACAACATGCTTACTGCCGAACAGATCGCCTCGATCGCCGCAAAAGCCCTCGAGGACAAAAAGGCCAAGGACGTCAAGGTCCTCAGAACCACGGAGCATACCGTGCTCGCCGACTACTTTGTCATCTGCAACGGTACCTCCTCCACCCACATCAAGGCCCTGGTCGACGAAGTGGACAAGCAGCTCTCCGAGGCCGGAGAGCCCCCCACGCGCCGCGAGGGTCTGCGTTCGGACATCTGGGTGCTGATGGACTTCGGCTGCGTGATCGTCCACGTTTTCACCGACGAGGCCAGAAAGTTCTATGATCTGGAGCGCCTGTGGAGCGACGCCGCCGTGGTAGACCCCAAGACCCTGGTGAGCGCCGGGTAATTTTCGTTATTTCACTTTAGGGAGAGAAGATCCAATATGAGATATGATTTCGCCGCCATTGAGAAGAAATGGCAGGACAAATGGGAAGTCAGCAAGCCCTACGCCGCCGTCACCGGCAGCGACAAGCCGAAGTTCTACGGCCTCATCGAGTTCCCGTACCCCTCGGCCGCGGGCCTGCACGTGGGCCATCCGCGCCCCTTCACCGCCATTGACATCGTCACCAGGAAAAAACGCATGGAGGGCTACAACGTCCTCTATCCCATCGGCTTTGACGCCTTCGGTCTGCCGACGGAGAACTTTGCCATCAAGAACCACATCCACCCCGCCATCGTCACGAAGCAGAACATCGAGAACTTCACGAGACAGCTCAAGATGCTCGGCTACGGCTTCGACTGGGACCGCGTCGTGGACACCACCGATCCCAAGTACTACAAGTGGACACAGTGGATCTTCCTGCAGATGTTCAAGCATGGCCTGGCCTACAAGACCACCATGCCCATCAACTGGTGCACAAGCTGCAAATGCGGCCTTGCCAATGAAGAGGTGGTCGAGGGTGTGTGCGAGCGCTGCGGCTCCCCGGTCGTGCGCAAGGAGAAGAGCCAGTGGATGCTGCGCATCACAAAATATGCCGACCGCCTGATCGACGATCTGGACGATCTGGACTTCATCGAGCGCGTCAAGGTGCAGCAGAAGAACTGGATCGGCCGCTCCACCGGCTGCGAGGTCACCTTCAAGACCAACACTCCCGACGATATCACCGTCTACACCACCCGTGCCGATACCCTCTTCGGTGTGAGCTATGTGGTCATCTCTCCCGAACACCCGCTGCTTGAGAAGTGGAAGGGACTTATCAAAAACTGGGACGCTGTCGCGGCCTATCAGGAGGCGGCTTCCCGCAAGTCCGACTTCGAGCGCGGCGAACTGAACAAGGACAAGACCGGCGTGCGTCTCGAGGGCATTGAGGTCATCAATCCCGCCACCGGCGCTGTTGTTCCCATGTTCACCTCCGACTATGTCCTTATGGGCTACGGCACCGGCATCGTCATGGGCGTGCCGGGTCATGACCAGCGCGACTGGGAGTTTGCCACCAAGTTCGGCCTTCCCATCGTGGAGGTCGTCAAGGGCGGCGATATCACCAAGGAGGCCTTCGTCTCCAAGGATGAGGACGCCATCATGGTAAACTCCGGCTTCCTCAACGGCATGACCGTCAAGGAGGCCATCCCCGCAATGAAGAAATACGCCGAGGAGCAGGGCTGGGGCAAGGAAAAGGTCAACTTCAAGCTGCGCGACTGGGTCTTCTCCCGCCAGCGCTACTGGGGCGAGCCGATCCCACTCGTTTACTGCGACAAGTGCGGCTGGGTCCCCATCCCGGAGAGCGAGCTGCCCCTTGTCCTCCCGCAGGTGGAGAGCTATGAGCCCACCGACGACGGCGAATCCCCCCTCAGCAAGATGACCGACTGGGTCAACACCACCTGCCCGCACTGCGGCGGACCGGCAAAGCGCGAGACCGACACCATGCCCAACTGGGCCGGCTCCTGCTGGTACTTCCTGCGCTACATGGACCCCCACAACGACGAGGCTCCCTTCTCCAAGGAGGCTGAGGAATACTGGGGCCCCGTGGACTGGTATAACGGCGGCATGGAGCACACCACGCTGCATCTCCTGTACAGCCGCTTCTGGCACAAGTTCCTGTACGACATCGGCGTCGTGCACACCAAGGAGCCGTATCAGAAGCGCACCTCCCACGGTATGATCCTCGGCAAGAACCCGCACTATGTCGGCAATGTCGATACCGAGGAGGAGAAGCAGGCCCTCATCGAGCGCTACGGCAGCGAGGCTCTGCGCACCAGCGTCAAGATGTCCAAGTCTCTCGGCAACGTCGTCAACCCTGACGACGTGGTCAAGGCCTACGGCGCGGACACCATGCGCGTGTATATCATGTTCATCGGCGACTTTGAGAAGACCGCCACCTGGTCAGACGAGGCCGTAAAAGGCTCCAAGCGCTTCCTGGATCGCTGCTGGAACCTGATGGAGCTGGCAAAGGACGAGGCGAGGATATCGACACCCTCAAGATGAACACCGCCATCGCCCAGCTCATGACCATGGTCAACGAGTTCTACGCCAACGGCTGCACGAAGGGCGACCTCATGTACCTCGTAGAGATGCTCTCTCCCTTCGCCCCGCACATTGCCGAGGAGATGTGGGAGCAGCTCGGCTTTGCCGCAAAGTTCGGCAGGATGGCCATGCAGATGGACTGGCCGAAGTATGACGAGGCCAAGACCGTGGACGCCGAGCGCGAGATGGCCGTGCAGGTCAACGGCAAGCTCCGTTCCACCATCATCGTCCCCGCCGATGCCGATGAAAAGTTCATTATCGACGCCGCCTGCGCCGACGAAAAGATCCAGCGCCAGCTCCAGGGCATGCAGATCGTCAAGACCATCGTCGTGAAGAACAAGATCATAAATTTGAGTTATAATACCAATGCTAAAAGCCAATTCATTGGCCCTTAAAGCGCCGCAAGGCGTATTTGGAGGGAGGGAAATACATGTCTGAAATCTACGTCAAGGAGAATGAGTCTCTGGACAACGCTCTGAAGAGATTCAAGCGCAGCTGCGCGAAGTCCGGCGTTCTGGCCGACCTCAGGAAGAAGGAGTACTACCAGAGCCCCAGCGTCAAGCGCCGCAAGAAGTCCGAAGCCGCTCGCAAGAACAAGAATAAGCGCTTCTATTAATGACATGTAAAACCACCGGTCGAAAGACCGGTGGTTTTTCTATATAACAGCACCCCCGCCGCGTCTGCGGCGGGGGCTTTCTGTCAGTGAATTCTGGTGAGCTTGCCGACCACGACATAGCGGCCGTCGTCGCGCTCATAGGTGCAGGTGGAGAGGGTCACGATCTTGTCGGTCTCCTTGACCTGTACATCGGACTTAAAGGTGGACAGATCGCGCACCAGCTCGATGTGGCCCATGAACTGTTCTGGCGAATCAAAGTTCATGGCGTAGGCGAAGGAGGTCGGCTCGGTGATGAAGCCGCCGATCAGGTCGATACGATAGTTAAACTGCGGCGTGCTGAGGTAGATCACCTTATGCTCAGGGTAGTAGCTCTCATCGCGGTAGTTGCGCAGACTTGCAAACATGGAGCCGTCATTCATGTTGTGGCCGTAAATGCAGGTGTTCTGATCGGAGAAGTCGGAGGCGTTGCGGCAGTCGATGAAGATCGTGCCGTTGGCATTCTGGATCTCACCGGGGATGTGGTCGAGATAATAGAAGTTATCTGAGGTATAGGCCACGGGATAGTTGATGGCGGTATTGGGGCCGTAGATCCAGGCGACATAGTCCGCGCTCTGGGCGCGCAGACCTGCAAAGTCGATATGCAGGGGGCTGACCTCGGGGTCGATCCCGTCGCCCTGCTGCTGTACAGGCACAGGCGTGGGGGCAGCGACGACCGTGGCAAACTGATTTGCCACCTCGGTATAGGTCTTCTCGGCCTCCTTGTAGCCCCGGAGCGTGCTGATAATCCTGTAACCGCTGTACAGGAAAACGCACAGCAGAATGATACACAAAACAATCAAAATGGTTTTGACGGTATTTCTTTTCTTCAAGTGTTTCGCCTTCCTTTACTGTCCGGACACAAAAGCCGGAATCTTTTTATATATTATACCGCATTTTCGCAAAAAGAAAAGCCCCTATTGCAACAGACGCTGCAACAGGGGCAAAAGTTCCTTGCTTTTTGAAATAATTACTTGATAGAGACGATGCCTGCGCCGGTGTTGGCGTTGAAGGTCTCAACAGCGCCGTCCTGCAGGGCGGCAACCAGAGCGACGATCTCGGGGCGGGTCTCATCGCCGCGGCGAACGGCGACCAGGTTTGCATAGGTCTGGGCGGCATTGCCGGAGGCGTCCTCGATTGCCAGGGCGTCGGTGGTCTTGAAGCCGGCGTTCAGAGCGTAGTTGTAGTTGATGACGGCAATGGTACCGGCGTCGCTGTTGGCGAGCAGGGAGGGAACGGTGTCAGCCTGAGCAGCCTTCACATTGTAGCCCTTGGCGTCCACGATGTCGAGCACGGAGGGGGCGGTCTCAACGGAAGCGCCCTCGGGCAGGACGATCAGGCCCTCCTGCTGGAGCAGGAGCAGGGCGCGAGTCTGGTTGGACTCGTCGTCGGGAACCAGGATGGTGGCGCCTTCAGCCAGGTCGGAAAGAGACTTGACGGTGGAGCTGTAAATGCCCATGGGCTCATAGTGGACAAGCCCGGCGGAGACAAGGTCGGTGCCGTTGGAGGCGTTGAAGCTGTTCATATAGGGGGCGTGCTGGAAGTAGTTGGCGTCCAGGGAGCCGTCCTGCAGGGCGGTGTTGGGCAGCACGTAGTCGTCATAGATCTTGATGTCGAGGTCAATGCCCTGCTCGGCGAGAACGGGCTTTACGATCTCAAGCAGCTCGCCGTGGGGGGTGGAGCTTGCGCCGACAACGAGCGTGGTGCGCGCGGCGGGAGCCTCGGTGGCAGCCGGAGCCTCGGTGGCAGCGGGAGCCTCGGTAGCGGCGGGGGCCTCAGTGGCGGCGGGGGCCTCGGTGGGAGCCGCAGTGGCGGCAGGCGCGGAGGAGCCGCAGGCGCTCAGGCTCAGAGCCAGCAGCGCGACGACAAGGATCAGAGCGAAATTTCTTTTCATGTTCATTTTCTCCTTTACTACTGTTTTAGGGTCTTACTTGGTAATGCGTTTATCGGTGCGGTGCGCAATGGCAGTCCCCACCTCCTGAATAATCTGAACGATTATTACAGTCAAAAATACACAGATCCACTTGATATCGGGATTGAAGCGCTGATGGCCGTAGCTGATGGCGATCTGGCCGAGGCCGGTGCCGCCGATGGTGGAGGACATGGCGGAGTAGCCGAGGATGGTGACCATGGAGATCACCGCGCCCATAATGAGGGAGGGCTTTGCCTCCGGCAGCAGCACCTTGGTCACGATCTGGAAATTGTTGGCCCCCATGGACTGGGCGGCCTCAATGACGCCGGCGTCCACCTCCTTGATGGAGGATTCGACCATGCGGGCGATGTAAGGCGAGGCCGCGATCACCAGCATGACGATCATCGCCTTGTTGCCGAGAGAGGTGCCCACAATAAAGTTTGCCACGGGGAGCATGGCAACCATCAGGATAATAAAGGGAATCGAGCGGAAGAAATTTACAAACATGCCGAGCACACGGTTGAGCCAGGGGATGGGATAGATGCCCTCGCGGTCCGTGACGGTCAGAACCACGCCGAGAGGCAGGCCGAGTACATAGGATATCGCCGTGGAGATCACGGTCATATAGATCGTCTCCCATATACCGCGCTGCAGGATGCCCGCGTTCCAGAGCTTGTAAAAGGTTTCGGAGAGCATTACACTTCCTCCTTCCATTTGACGGTGCTGTTTTTGAGCCAGGCCAGAACCTTCTCTGCCTGGTGCGGATCGGTGGGCAGTTCAATGATCATATGCCCGTAAACAATGCCGTCAAAATCTTTGGTGTCGGCAAACATGATATTGACCGGGACCTGGCAGTCGAGCGTCATGTTGGAGATGACCGGCTCCTTGGACTGCATGCCGTCAAAGATGATGCGGATCTTTTTGCCGCCGCTGGTCTCAATGGCGGTGCGGTCCTGGGGAAGAATAAGCTCACGCGCGATCTTGGACTGGGGATTGGCAAATACGTCGCTGACCCTGCCGGATTCGGCGATGCGGCTCTGGTCGATGACGGCGACGCGGTCACAGATCTGGTCGATGACCTTCATCTCATGCGTGATGACGATGATGGTGACGCCCATTTTCTCATTGATGCTGCGCAGAAGCTCCAGAATGGAGCGGGTGGTGTTCGGGTCGAGGGCGGAGGTCGCCTCGTCGCACAGCAGGTAGCGCGGGTCGGAGGCGAGGGCGCGGGCGATGGCGACGCGCTGCTTCTGTCCGCCGGAGAGCTGGGCAGGATAGGCCGCCGCCTTTTCCTCCAGGCCTACGACCTTCAGAAGTTCCATGGCCTTTTCCCTGGCGCTCTGCCCTGTGACGCCTGAGATCTCCAGCGGGAAGGTGACATTGCGCAGGACGCTGCGCTGCTCCAGGAGGTTGAAGCCCTGGAAGATCATTGAGATGCTGCGGCGCATTTTCAGAAGCTCCGGCCGGGGGAGGAGGGTGATATCCTGCCCGTCAATGATGACGCTGCCGGAGGTGGGACGCTCCAGGAGATTGATGCAGCGGACAAGGGTGCTTTTGCCCGCGCCGGACAGGCCGATAATGCCGAAAATTTCGCCGTCCTGAATCGTCAGGTTGATGTCGCGCAGCGCCTCCACATTGCCGGACGCGGAGGAATAGGTTTTGCAAAGATTCTTTAATTCTATCATCTTGTTACGCTACTCTCCAAAGTTAATATAACCAGAACAATACAAAAACTAAAAACAGGTTCGGAAAAACTCTCGTTGTTTTCCGAACCTGTTTGAAATGCCGATTAAGCGATCAAACGGAAAGAGAACACGGAGAGCTGCTGTTTTGGGCGCGCATCATCATGCACATGCCGAACATGCACATCTCCATCATCATGCAATTGTAAAGCTTGGTACGACGCATGGTGAGTATGCTCCTTCGTTAAAACTGTATGCATTATAGTCCTGCTCTCTCGCGCTGTCAAGCAGGATGTAACAGAATTGTGAACATTTACATGTAATACATGGTAGGTTTTTGCTAAGCTGAGAAAAATGCACAAAACGCATCAGGCCGCGAGGGGGAGCTCCTCTTCCACAAAGCCGTATGTCTCGCCTCTGGCGTTGATTCTGTCCTTGAGCTCGTTGTACACATTTTCCGGGCCGTCGCCAAAGTTGAACGCCACCGAGCTGTTAATGAGCTGGCCGCCGCCCAGCTCGCGCATCACCACGCGGGCTGCCGCCTCGTTCTCCTTGGCGGGCACGAACTTGGCTTTTACGTTGTAGCCCGCGGCTTCAAAGGGCTCAATATATTGCTGAACCATTTCGTCAAGATCACCGCCGACGATAGGCAGCACAATATTCACGCCCTTCATGTCGCCGGACAGGAAGTCGTCAATGGCATCCTTGAAAATGGCCATGCCCTCAAAGTGAACCGAATCCGCGGCCGCGCCGTGGCTCTCCTTATACTCAGGGATCTCCGCTTTGATCATGTCCACGTCCATAATGAACGCCTGCATCGCCTCGCTGTCCGGGTCGGCTACGAGCGTGGATTTGCCGCTCGCGGGCAGGCCCAGCACCAGCTCCATCTGGAAATTCCGGCTCAGAGGACCGTCATAGACATAGTGGTGTTTGCCGGTGCCGTCCACACTCTCGGTACGGGCGGAGCCCTGGGCCAGGAACTGCTTCTTCAGGTCCTGCCGCAGCTGCGCTCTCTCCGGGGTGTCAATGTCGGCCGTGTTGCCATACTGTTCCTTGTAATACGCTGCCAGCGCGTCCAGCTGGGCCACCACCGGGTTTGCCAGCAGCTCCTCCATAGTGGGATAGTCGCCTGCCTTGATCTGCTTATACAGCGCGCGGGCCTCGTCGGTGTCGATCATCGGGTGTTCCGGTGTGACCTCCCAGGTCACGGGCACAACCTCGTCTGCCAGGGCGGGGAAAGAGGCGCATACTGTCATCAGCAGCCCCAATAACAGGGCGAGCAATCTGCGATTCATCTTCATGTTTGTTTTTCCTTTCAAATATATCTTGTTGGCTGCGCGGTTCAACAATAATGGCCGCGGAAGTATTCCACGATCTGCGCGATGCCCAGCGCCGAGATGCTCCGCCCGTCCGGGGTGAGGTAGCTGTCGGAGAGATAGCCGTACTCATCGTTGACGATGGAAGCGATATCGGCGTAATAAACGCCGGTATTGATGCAGACCTGACGGATCCAGGCGTTGGCATTGGCGATGAGCTGGGTGGTCAGACCGTCGCTCCCCTGGTAGTTGGAGCTGATGGAGCCGATGGAGCAGACGACGATTTTGGTGCTGGGGCTGCCGCTGCGTATGCTCTCAATGAGGCGGGTGTAGCCGTCGATAAACTCCTGCTGGGTGGTGTCGGCCAGCCCGTCGCCGCCCATATAGATCACGAGGGTCTTGGGGCGGGTGACCATGGCGGCGTCGACCGCGCGGATGAGCGAGCCGTCGACAAATACGATGGGCGTCTCCGCGGCGTCCTTTGCACGGAGCCCGCTGCCGTCGTCCGTCCAGAACTGGGCGGAGACGCCGTCCCCGTACTGGCTGGCGTAGGTGCGCAGGCCGAGAATGGTTTTGTCACACAGGAAGGTCATGCCGAAAACGCTGTCGAAATTGCCCTTGCTGGTCTCCGGCAGGGGCATCAGCGCACCGACCGTCGGCGTGTCGACCCCGACGATGGACACATCCTTCGCCCGTTTTGTCCGGTCGATCTGACCGAGTACGATGGTGCCGTCCGGCCGGACTTCGGTGTTCTTGCGCGACATGGAAAAAACCAGACCCAGCAGCAGCGCCAGCAGACACACCGTGATCGACCCTGCCCAGATCAAATTTTTCAGGTTGGAAAGCCTGCTTTTCATGACAAACCTCTCTTTATTGGGTTAGTGAAATGGGCGGCCCAAGGGCCGCCCATAGTTGCGTATGCGCTCGAATTACTCCTGCTCGGCCAGAGCCTTGGCTTCCTCAATAACCTTCTGCTGAACGTTGCCGGGGGCTTCCTCGTAACGGACAAACTTGCAGGTGAAGGAGCCGGCGCCCTGCGTCATGGAGCGCAGGTCGATGGTGTAGGAGCTCATCTCGGCCAGGGGGACCTCAGCCTCGATGGTGGTCATGCCGTCCTCAGCGGGCATGGAGCCCATCATGGTGCCGCGGCGCTTGGAGTTGATGTCGCCGATGATGGCGCCCTGGAACTCGTCGGGAATGGTGACGAAGAGCTGGCCGATCGGCTCAAGGATGGTGGGCTTGGCCTTGGGGATGCCGTCCTGGTAGGCGAGACGGGCCGCAGTCTGGAAGGCCATATCGTTGGAGTCGACGGGGTGGTAGGAGCCGTCGTACAGGGTGGCCTTCAGGCCGACCAGCGGGTATCCGGCGAGAACGCCCTTCTGCACGGCGTTGCGCAGGCCCTTTTCAACGGAGGGGAAGAAGTTCTTGGGGACGGAGCCGCCGAAGACTTCCTCGGCAAAAATCATGTCGTCCTGCTCGTCCTGGGGCTCGAAGCGGATCCAGACGTCACCGAACTGGCCGGAGCCGCCGGACTGCTTCTTGTGGCGGCCGTGAGCCTCGACCTTGCCCTTGATCTTCTCACGGTAAGCGACGCGGGCGGGCTTGAGCTCGGTATCCACGTTGTAGAGGTTCTTGAGCTTGGAGCAGAGAACGCTGATCTGGATATCGCCCGCGCCGGAGATGACCATCTGGTGGGTCTCGGCGTTGTTGACGAGCGTGAAGGAGATATCCTCTTCACCCAGCTTGGTCAGGCCGCCTGCGACCTTGTCGTCCTGGCCCTTGGTCTTGGGCGCGATGCACATGGAGTAGCAGGGTGTCGCCGGTCTTCCAGTCCATCTTGCCGATGGCCACGATGTCGCCGCAGCAGGCCTCGGTGACCTCGGTGCTCTTCTTGCCGCACATGGTGTACATACGGCCGAGCTTGTCGGTGGAGGAGGCGCGGACGTTGCGCAGGGACATGCCCGCGGCGATCTTGCCGGAGAGAACCTTGACAAAGCTGTACTTGCCGAACTTGTCGGACACGGTCTTGAACACGAAGCCGAGAACGCCGTCGTTCTTCGCCTCGGGAGCGGGGCAGTAGTCGTTGATGCCCTGCAGCATGGCGATGGTGCCGACGTTGGTCATGGCGTCGGTGGCGAACACGGGAACGACAGCGCGCTCCTTCACGCCGACCTTGAGACCCTCAATGATGTCGGCCTCGTCGAGCTCCATGGTCTCGAAGAACTTCTCCATGAGTTCCTCGGTAGCGCCGGCGGCGGCTTCCATCAGCTCTGCGCGCAGATCCTCAACATGGCCTGCGTCGGCAGCGGGGACGGCGGTCTTCTCAGCCTTGTTGCCCTTGGTGATGTAGGCGACGTTGTGTACGAGGTCGATAACGCCCTTGCCGTCGGAGGTGGGGATGGTGACGGGGCAGATAATGCCGCCGTACTTGCCCTTCAGAGTTTCGAGAGCCTTAAAATAATCACCGTGCTCCTCATTGCACTTGGAGATGCAGAACATGACGGGGAGCTTGGCGTTCTTGAGATAATTCCAGCTGCGCTGACCGCCGACGGGCAGGCTCTCGGCCGTGTCCTTGGCGGAGGTGACGATTACGCCGCACTCCACAGCGCGCAGGGCGCACAGCACATCGCCCACAAAGTCGAAGTAGCCGGGGCAGTCGAGAACGTTGATCTTCGTGCCGCTGAAGTTCACGGGCGCGATGGAGGTCGCGATGGTGATCTGGCGGGCGGTTTCTTCCGGATCGTAGTCGCAAACGGTGGTGCCGTCGGCGACCTTGCCCATACGGTCGATGGCGCCGGTGCAGAAGAGCATGCTCTCGGCGAGGCTGGTTTTGCCGTTGTTGCCGTGGCCGATCAGGCAGATGTTGCGAATGTTTTTCGTTTCGTAGCTCATGTGTTGCTTCCTCTCTGTTGAATTCTATGCAAAGTGGATAATCTGCGATCAAGGATCAATTTGCAATCAATTTATTATATACTATGCCGCTTTTCTTGGCAAGAGCAAATTTTATGCGAAAAACAGAAAAACGCGGCGGGGCTGCCGCCGCGTTTTCGCAATAGCTTGTTTTACCGCTTCACGCTCACAAAGAAGCTCACCAGCAGCACCGGCAGCGTCCAGAACAGCATGTAGAGGAAGAGGTTTGCCAGGGGATTTGCGCCGGATGAGAGGAAGCGAATGAAGACCAGCGCCACGCCGAGAACCGAGGCGATGACGTTCAGAATGAGGTTGATGTTCGTGGCGAGGAACATGCTGCGCCCGATGGCGGCCACGCTTGTCAGCGGGGCCAGCCCCTCATTGCAGAGGATGGCGGCGATGCGCTCGTCCTTCGTGTCCTCCGACGGCTCGGACAGGCGGAAGCGCTCCACATAGGGCGGGAAGTCGTAGCCGTCGGTGGCGATGTCAAAGGTGTTGTGCAGCATTTCGGGGTTGACGTTGAAGTCGCGCACCGCGAAGACCGGCGGGCGCGCAGTGCGTACCAGATCGACCAGGGCGCGGCGGATCTGCGGCTGCCCCTCATACCGGAGGGAGAAGATGCCGTAGAGAATGCCGTCGATGGCGAGCAGCACCGTGGTCTTGTCGGTGAGACGGAAGGGAATGCGCACGTTCATCAGGCGCATCAGGTCCGTGCTGCCGCACAGAACGACATGCCCCTCGATGATGCCCTTCATGCCGCCGCCGGGCATGACCTCAAAGCCGTCGATCGACCTCGCGGGGGAGTCGGTCTCGCGCATCAGCTCGCCGAAGCAGCCGGCGGAGCAGCAGCCGGAGGCCTGCATCATGGAGCCCGCGTAGGAGATGACCTTCTGCGCGTCCTCATCGGCGAAGATGCGCACGCTCTCAATGCTGACGGCGCTCTCGGGGAAGAGGTCGCGGTCGGTGACGATGAGGTTCTTGCTGGCCCCAATGTCGCAGAGACCGGACCAGCCCGCAATGGCCGCGCCGAATTTGAAGATCCGGCTCGAGCCCAGGAAGAAGGGCAGGGAGAAGGAGAGCATGGTCCCGAAGGGGACGGTCAGCGCGAGCATGGCCGAGAGAATGTAGATAAACTCGGGATAGCTCTTCTTTGCGATCATGACGATGATGGTCAGAATCAGCGCCAGCACAAACAGCGCCGGGGCGAGGCGGCAGTAGAGCGTCTCGTCGGGTCCGGCCTCCTCGGTCCTGCGCACAAAGCCGCGTACGGAGCGCAGGGATTTGAGCAGGGTGATCTGGTCCTTTTCCAGAGTGTTCTCCCCGGTGACGGCGAAGAAGTGCTTGCCGATGGCGGGCACGCGCGTCGCTTTGCGAAGACCCCTTGCCGAGAGGTACGAGGCCAGCAGCAGCCCCACGATGGAGGCCGAGGAGATGGCGCACAGCGGCATATGCAGCGCCGCCGTTTTGGACAGGGCGACGATCAGCGCGTCAATGCCCGTAAAGAAGCATGACACGACGGCGAGACTGTCCGCCCCGAAGCGCAGACGCACCGCGTTTGTGACGGCGTTTGTCACCATGTCGAGCGCCAGCAGCATAATCACCGCCTGCATGCCGAAGCAGAACGCCGCCGCCACGGGCAGGGACTTCATCATTCCCGGCACGGGCATCTCCAGCGATATGTAGAGCAGCACGGCCAGCGCCACACCGCTGATGCGCAGCCTGTAACGCATCGAGCGAAGAAACGACCCGTAATACCTGGAGGCCTCCGCCGGACTGAGCTCGTCCCCGAGGTCCTCCGCGCTGTCGCGCATGGTCTCGGCGGTGCGCCCGCGCACGGTGCCGCGCAGCCTGAGCCACACGGAGGCTAAAATCGACAGCAGATATTCCTTGAAGGTGGGGGGCGCGTACATGTCGGATTCCCGATAGCGGCGGCTGCTCTCGTCGTCGTAATCGTCAAAATCCTCGTCGTCCGCGTCGGCGTCGCTGTTGTCAATGCTCTCCGGCGCGTCGCGGTAGTCCGCATCCTCCCGGACTTCGGGATTCACGGCGTAGATCGCGGGGCCCGCGCTTTCGTCCGTGACTTCGACTTCCTGGACGCGCTCCTCCGGCTCCTCGACTGCGGGCGGCGTCTCGACAGGCTCCCCGGCAGCGCGCCGCCGTGGCCTTTTCAGGAAGGAGCGATGCTGCTTGCGCGGCGGCTCCTCGGTATCCTGCCGCTGGGCGAGGGGATCATCGTAATCCGGCGTCCACTGAGAGGGGCTGTATTCGGTCTGCTGCGCGGGGACATAGTCCTCGTCCGCGCTCAGATCGACCGCGTTGTTTGCGTAGGAAATGGTTTTGCTCGTGTTTTGACCGCTGAGATTAAAGCGCTCGTCGATCTCCGGCTCACCGGCGTCGGGCCGGTATGCGCTCGCCTCGTTTTTCCCGTGATACTCGCGCACGTCGGCGTCGTAGTCCATGGCCTGATCGAGATCAAAGTCGTATTGCTCGGTCTCCGGCGTTTTGGCTGCATAGACCTTGGCGTCGGTGACGGGGTCGGCGTCAGCCTCCATGCCAAGCAGGTCGTTGAGCTCCACGCGGTAGTCGGCGCTGCTTCTGCGGCTGCGGCGGTCGACGGCGCCGGATTTTGCCTGCATGTCGGCGATCAGGTCGCGCGCCTCCTGTTCGGCCTTGCCGAGCGTCCCGCCGTGTACCGTGTATAGCCTGCCGCTGTCGGGCGTGTCGGCATCGAACGCTTCGCGCGCGTCGAGCGGGGGCTCCTCCGGATAGCCGTCGTCGTCGGCGGGGTCACTGTCCGGATAGGAATCCGGACGCCCCATGGCCTCTGCGGGCTCTGCCTCCTCAGCGGGCTGCACCGTGTCGCTCACGCGCTTTCTGAAGCGGGACAGAAAGCCGCCCTTTTTCTTCGCGGGCTCCTGCCGCCGCCGGTGTACGGGCTCCTCGTCCGGCTCGGCCTCTTCGTATTCCTCCTGGGTGAGATAATCCTCGGGCGCGGCACGCCTGGGGCGCGCAGAGCCGCGCTCCGTGTCCGTGTCCGGGAAGTTGTCCGCGTCTCTCGGCTGCGCGGGGGCGTCAGCCGGAACAAAGTGGCGCGGGATGGGCGTATCCTGCGTGTAGGACGCCTCGATCGACTCGCGCACCTGATTGGCGATGCTGTCCGCGTCCCTGCCGTCGTCCGCCGAATCCTTCACGGCAAAGGGATTATCATACTTTGTGGGAAGATCCGGCAGCTCATCCGTGATCGGTTCAAACGGGATCTTGTCATCATCCCGCACGCCGCTCTCCGGGATGCCGGACAAACCGCGTTTTCCAAGATTCTCTATATTGAAATCGTCCATTGTCTAACCCTGTCCTTTTCTCAGAAAACCCCCGGACGCATCAACGGCTTCTCTGCCGCAGAATTTCGTACATGGTGACGGCTGCTGCCGCAGAGGCGTTCAGGGAATTGAGCCGCCCCTTCATGGGGAGGCTGAGAATGAAGTCGCAGCTCTCGCGCACGAGGCGGCCCATGCCATCCCCCTCGGAACCGATCACCAGGGCGATGGGCCCGGTGAGATCGGTGTTCCAGAGCCGGGAAGCGCCGTCCGCCGCCGTGCCGTAGACCCAGAGTCCGGCCTCCTTGAGTTCTTTCAGAGCCGAGGGAATATTCGCCACCCTTGCGATGGCCATGTACTCCGCGGCCCCGGCGGAGGCCTTGCCCACAATGGCGGTCAGCCCCGCGCTGCGGCGCTTGGGGATCACGACGCCGTGCGCGCCCACGCACTCCGCCGTGCGGATGATGGCGCCGAGATTGTGCGGGTCGCTGATCTCGTCGCACACGATGACAAAGGGGGCCTCGCCCCGATCCTCGGCAACGGCGAGGATGTCCTTCACCTCGCAGTATTCACGCACGGCGACCAGCGCCACCACGCCCTGGTGAGCCTTGGTGCGGCTCATGAAATCCAGCTTGCGGCGGTCGGCCTCGACCACCACGACGCCCTGATCCCTCGCCTTGGAGGCGATATGTCCCAGCGTTTTGTCCACGTCGCCCTTGGCGATGAAGATCTTGTCGATGGCGCGCCCTGCGCGCAGCGCCTCGATGACCGCGTTGCGGCCTTCGATGATATCGTTTTCAATGGCCTCACGGCCGTTTTCTTTTTCGTATTCTTTTTCCACGTTTTCTACCTCGTTCGTGCTCGCTCGTCTGCTTCGTCTATACTCATTAGGTTAACATAGTATCATACCCGTGCTTTTTTTGAAAGACCCTGTTTGCAAATTTACAAAATTTTATAGACATCCCATCCGGAACGGGGTATATTGGTAGACAATCCAAGATCATCAGGAGAAGTGCTATGAAAGATCCAAGAAGAGAAATCGAAAAATTCTGCCGCCGCCATCCGGATTTCGGCATCCCCAATCTGATGCGCTATATCGTGATCGCAAACGTGGTCTTCTGGCTGCTGGGCGCGGTCAACCGCCCCCTGATGAGCTATCTGCTCTTCAGCCCCGCACTGATCCTGCGCGGGCAGATCTGGCGGCTCATCAGCTTCATCTTCATCCCGCCCTCCACCGGCCTGCTGGCCTTCATCGCCTTTTACTTTTATTATTGGATCGGCACCACGCTTGAAAACCAGTGGGGGACCGGCCAGTTCACCATTTATTTCTTCACCGGCGTGATCCTCACGATCCTCTACGGCTTCGGCATTTACTTTATCACCGGAAAATCCGTGCTTCTGAGCTCCACCTATATTTATCTCTCCATGTTTTTCTCCTTTGCGGCGCTCTTCCCGGATATGCAAGTGCTGTTCCTGTTCATTATCCCGGTCAAGATGAAGTATCTCGCCCTGGTGGACGCGGCCTTTTTCCTGTTCTCCGTCATTACCACGCCCTTTCCGGAGAACCTCCTGCCGGTCGTCGCGATCCTGAACTTTCTGATCTTCTGCGGCGGCGACCTCAAGCGCATGCTGCCGCGCAAACCGAGCGCCAACACAATCAACTTTAAACGCGAGTCCGCCCGCATCCGCCGGGAGCAGCAGGATAAGCTCTACACCCACAAGTGCGCGGTCTGCGGCAGGACGGACGCCGACTACCCGGAACTGGAATTCCGCTACTGCTCCCGCTGCGCGGGCTATCACTGCTTCTGCATCGACCACATCAACAACCACATCCATTTTACGGAGTAAGAGAAAAAGCCGCCCGTCCGGGCGGCTTTTTAAGGAAAACACAGAGAGAAGCGCAAGCAACGAAGGGAGACAAACTTGAAGGCAAAGGGATTGCTTCTTACTGCGGCGAGTATTCTGGTCATGTTCGGCATGGTGCTGGGCTTGCGGCTCTATCAGGGCTACGCACGTACTGCCGAGGCGGACAGGCTGTACGCTGCCGGGGAATATGAGGCGGCAAAGCTTCTCTACCAGGAGCTGCAGAATACGGAGGGGGCCGCAGCCTGTGACGCGCAGCTTCGCGAGGCGCAGTATCAGAGCGCGCGGCAGCTTCTGCAGTCCGGCGACTATGAGCGCGCGGGGAAGCTGCTGGTCACGCTGGGGGATTACAAGGACGTGCGCTCGCTTCTGCGGGACTATGATTTCATGCGCGCCGGCGCTCTCGCGGCAAGCGGGAAGCCCGAGGAGGCGCGCGCGATTTATCTCATGCTGGGCGACTATCCCGGAAGCAGGGAGGCGCTGGAGGCGCTGAACCCGGCCCTCTACGAGCGGGCGCCTGCGCTTGCCTCCGGCGGGAAGCTGGAGCTTGCCTGCGCCATCTGGGAGGCGTGCGGCGATTACCGCGACAGCGCAAAATTTCTGGAGCGGGGGCGGCGGATGCTGGCGCAGCAGGCGGATGTAACGCATGTGAAGCTGAATGATCCCACCCGGCGCTTTGACAATCCCTTTTACAAAAAGGCATACCGGACAAAGGAGGCCTACATCCTCTTCCCGGAGGAGCCGAACGCGGAAACCCGCTTTTTCCTCTATATCCCCGGCGGGCGGGATGAGGAGCTGTACACCGAGTTCCTGTATTACTACATGGCAAATCCCGCGCCGAACACCCTGGCCGTCTTCCTGCGGCGAAACGATCTGCCGGATATGAAGGGCTGCTGTGAAAAGGCCCTGCGCATCCTGGATGAGGCGGCGGCTGACTGCGGCGTTTTCCCGACAAAGGCGCTCGCGGCGGGCTCCAGCCTCGGAGCCTATCCCGCCCTGCAGATCCCGATGATCGCAAAGCGAGAGTATGCCGTTGAAATCCCCTGCGTCCTGTCGCTGGACGCGGGCAACGGATGGGGCGAGGCGGAGCTGGTGCCGACGGCGGCGCAGTGCCGGGAGCTTGCCGCGCTCGGCACCCATCTCTATCTCTTCCAGCCCGTCTGGGAGGACAGCTCCTATGAGCCCATCGCCCGCCTGGTGGACGCGGGCTGCTGGGTGATGCTGGCCGGCTGCCTGCACGACGAGCACGAGCAGATCACCTATGACGCCTTTGAACTCGGCGTGATCGACTGGGCCCTCGGCACCAGGGAGGAGCGCTGCCCGGGCGAAATCTACAGCTTCCGTCGGCTGAAAAACTGAAGGCAACACCGCATAATTCGGCGAGAGCGAATCCTGAGAAAATTTGCGTTCTGATGAAGGCATTTTTTCGCAGGAATACTTTGTGTATTTCAAGAAAAAGTGACAAAATCAGAGCGCAAATTTTCCAGGAGGTGCCGAAGGCGGATTGTGCGGTGCTGCCTGAACAAAAAATGGGGGCGCAGCGTTTTTGCTGCACCCTCATTTGCATAGCGCCGTGCTTTATCGTTCCTTCCCGCGGAAGAAGAGACCCAGCATGCCGGGGCCGACATGCGCGCCGGAAAACGGCTCATGCTGGCAGATGGTGATCGTCACCTCCGGGGTGATGGCGCGCACAAGCCCGGCCAGGTACTCCGCGTCTGCCAGACAGTCGCCGTGGGAGATGCAGACGGTCTGCCCCTCCTGGTCGATGCGCTTCTCGTCGTACTTTTTGGCGAGCATCTCAATGGAGTTTTTGCGCCCGCGCACCTTGGTGCAGGAGATGATGTGGCCCGTGCTGTCGCCGAAGAGAATGGGCTTGATGTTCAAAACTGTCGCGATCTTGGCGGTCACGCCGCTCACGCGCCCCGTGTTCTTCAAAAAGTTCAGATCGTCCACCGTGAAATACTGGCAGGTATGGGGAACCTCGGCGTCGAGAATGGCGGCGGCCTCCCGCGCGGGCACGCCCTGGCGGCTCAGCGCGGCAGCTCGCACGGCGAGCAGACCGTTGCCGAAGCCGCAGCCCAGGGAGTCCACAATGTGGACAAAACGCCCGCTGTAGAGCTCCATCAGCTCTTGCGCGGCGATGCGGGCGGCGTTGTAGGTGCCGCTGATACCGGAGCTCATGGAGATATAGATGATGTCCTGTCCCTGCGTCAGCAGCGGCGCAAAGCGGGAGAGGAAAAGCTGCGTATTGAGAAGGGAAGTCTTCACAACCTTGCCCTTGCGGAGGTCTTCGTAGAAGGAAGGACCGTCAAAGTGATCCACATCACCCCAATAGGTCTTCGCCACGCCGTCAACCGTATAATCACAGGGGAGAAGCTGAATCCCATCCAGCATCGACTGCGGCAGGTTTGCGCTTCCGTCCGCAAAAACGGCAAAGGACATAACAATGCCTCCTTTATCCGATCACTTGGATATCTGAATCTTTGAGATCAAATATATAATACACAGATCCGGCATTTTGTCAAATCAAATATATCTAATCTTGCGAATCATATTAGCACATTCAAAACACTATGTCAACCGAAACAGTGTAAATATTCATCTTGATTCCTGGATTAAATCTGTTATAATAGGGGTAGAAATTGGAAACGGAGATACCGGTATGACCTACAACAAGGAACTGATCGCGGGCAAGCTGCGCCGCTGGGAAAAATATCTGGAAAACTACCGACTCCCCGCCTGGGAGGAAATCCCGGACTTCGGCCTCTATATGGATCAGGTGGTGACGCTGTTGACGCAGTATCTGGACTATATGCCGCCCGAACTCAAGGAGGAGCAGATCATCACCCCGGCTGCCATCAACAACTATGTCCGCAAGAAGATCATGCCGGAGCCGGTCAAGAAAAAGTATTACCGTGTCCACATCGCCTATCTGGTCATGGTCTGCACCCTGAAGCAGAGCCTATCGATCCCGACGCTGAAAACCATGATCCCCATGGGCCTGAGCGAGGAAGAGCTCAGGCGCGTGTACAGCGCATTTGTAGCCCGCCACAGGCTAAGCTGTACGTACTTTTTGAAGCAGGTGCGCATCGCGGCGGGCGGCATTCTCGACCACGGGCAGGATGAGGAGACTGAGATCACAACCGACGACACGAACGATCTGATCTCTTCCGTCGCCGTCATCAGCGGCTTTGCCCGCCTGATGGCGGAAAAGCTCCTGCTGCTGGAGGGAAAGGATCTCTCGGACGGCGGCAGCATCGAAGCGCACGGCGCCGGGAAGCAGGCTTGAGCGGATGGAAATCGTCTATCGGGATTCCGCTGTGATCGTCTGCGTCAAGCCCGCGGGCGTCCTGTCCACGGATGAGCCGGGCGGCGTGCCGGAGCTTGTGCGCAGGGCGCTCGGCGACGAGGGGGCCGATGTACGCACGGTGCATCGCCTGGACCGGGCGGTGAGCGGGCTGATGGTGCTGGCCCACAGCGCGGCTTCGGCGTCGGCACTCAGCCGGCAGATTCGGGAGGGCGGCTTTGAGAAGGAATACCTCGCCGTGGTGCACGGCGCGCCGCCGGAGCGCGGAGAGCTGCGGGATCTTCTCTGGCGGGACAAGGCGCGGAAAATGACCTTTGTGGCCGAGGCCCCCGGCAAAGGCGTACAGGAGGCGGCGCTCGACTATGAGGTGCTCGGGCGCGGTGCGGGGATGAGCCTGGTGTGCATCCATTTACACACTGGGCGCACCCACCAGATCCGGGTACAGTTTGCCTCCCGGGGCTGGCCGCTGTTTGGCGAACGTAAGTACTGTGCCGAGCCGGATGACTGCCCGCTTGCCCTCTGGTCGCACGCGCTTGGCTTCACCCATCCGGAGACGGGAGAATACCTGCGTTTTGAGAAAGCGCCGCCGTCTCTCTGGCCCTGGACGGAATGCGCAGGAACAAAATGTGCGGAAATCTTGCAAACGGAGCGTATGTGAATTATAATGAATAATATTTCCGGGCCGGTTCCGAAGCGGGGCGGCACGGTGATGGGGGGTCAATACTGTGATCTGGAAATATCTTGTGATTGTTGCCGGTTCCTTCGTGATCGGCTCGCTGAGTCTTTCGATCCTTACCTCCAAAGCCCTTTTCGGCGGCGACATCCGGAAGGAGGGCAGCGGCAACGCGGGCGCGACCAATATGGCGCGCGTACACGGCTGGGGCGCGGGACTGCTGACGCTCGCGGGCGACGCACTGAAGGCCGGGGCCTGTATGTTGGTCGGAAACGCTCTGGCGGGGGAGATCGGTCTGTGCCTCGGCGCCGGGGCGTGCATGCTGGGCCATTGCTTCCCCGTGCTGCATGGCTTCAAGGGCGGCAAGGGCATCGCGGTCGGCGGGGCGGTCGGCTTCGGTATTGACTGGCGCGTCGGCGTGTGCACGGTCGGCGCTTTCCTGCTGGGCTCGCTCCTGTCCAAAAAGGTTTCGGTCGGTTCTCTCTGCGGCGCAGTCGCCATCGTGGCGTCCTCGTTCCTGCTTCATGTGAGCACGCCGCGTCTTGTTCTTTCAATCTTCTGCGCCTGCCTCGCCATTGCCCGCCATCACGCCAACATCAAGCGCCTGGCGGACGGGACGGAGCCGGATTTCAAGGCGGCCGACGGTAAGAAACAATAAAACCGCAGTGTTTCAAATCCCCGTACGCACGGGGATTTTTGCTGCGCGTTTTTACATTTTTTTAAACTATTTGAATGGCGCTGCGCTATAATGAGTGCAATAAAACAATTCAGAAAGGCTGAATCGATATGAGTAAACGTGCGCTTGTCGTGGAGGACGACGCCAATATTGCGGAGCTTCTGCGGCTTTATCTGGGAAAGGACGGCTTCGACGTGATGATCGCGGCGGACGGAGGCAAGGCGGAATCCAGCTTTGACCTGTTTCAGCCGGACGTGGTGCTGCTGGACATCATGCTGCCGGTCAAGGACGGCTGGGAGGTCTGCCGCAGCATTCGCCGCAAATCCTCCACGCCCATCATCATGCTCACCGCGAAAGGGGAGACGGCGGACAAAATCAACGGCCTCGACATGGGGGCTGACGACTATGTAACCAAGCCCTTCGACGTGAAGGAGCTGCTGGCCCGCGTGCATGCGGTCATGCGCCGCACCGACGCCGACGCGCCGGTGGAGAAAAAGCTCAGCTACGACAAACTGATAATCAATCTGGAGTCCTATGAGCTGATCGTGGATGGCAAGAAGATCGACACTCCGCCCAAGGAGATGGAGCTTCTGTACCATCTGGCAGCCTCGCCCAACCGGGTCTTTACCCGCAACCAGCTTTTGGACGAGGTCTGGGGCTTTGACTATTTCGGCGACTCCAGGACCGTGGACGTGCACATCAAGCGCCTGCGCGAAAAGCTGGAGGGTGTCTCCGACAAATGGTGCCTCAAAACCGTCTGGGGCGTGGGGTACAAGTTCGAACTCCTTGAAGGCTGAAACCCCTTGATTATCCTAGGGCAATACCGCATAATGCGGCAAGAGCAGATTCCGAGAAAACCGGGTTCTGATAAAGGCAGTTTTTCGCCGGAATACTTTGTGTATTGCAACCTTAGATTGGTTTACCGCCAACAAACCTATTACATGGGACGAAAGCCAACTGCAACGGATTTTGTTTATCACGTCAAACCTGCGATGGTGAATGGATATCTGGATAATCCAAGACAGATTGACTCAGCATTTGAACAGCTTCAAGTAAGAATGAACAAGGTCAGAATGAATCAGTGCAAGGCGCCGTTGCCAAGATTAAGACTGCATGATCTACGACACAGCAATATTTCGGCGATGCGTAATGATGGGGTATCGATTGTTTCTGTAGCAGCAAACTCTGGACATGTTTTTCCTGAACTGCAGAGAATTACCACAACGAAAGTTTATTGGCACGATGACGATAAACGGGATGATATTTTGGCTTATTGGAACGAGAAGTTGAAGATTGATATCAGAACACCAGATCAAGATAGGTTCAAGAAGCCGAATACCATTACAAATAGACTTAATTTGAGAAGCGATGAACTTTAAAATGCAAAGCGGGGACGAAAATGTCCCCGCTTTGCATTTTGAGGTTAAAAACCTTCAGATAAAGTTAGATCGCCTTCTGAGTACCAGCGCCAGAAGCTGCGTGCTTGAACACGAATTGAGCAGCCAATGTATTCAACTTTGAACATCGGATGAGGGCTCTCAGAAACATTGTGCAGAAAAGAATAACATTTTGACCTGCTGATGTTCAGAATAACCTGCAATTGTTTCGGTGATAGGAAAACATACTCTTCATATTGTGCCGGAACATAGGGTATAGTCATGATAAGCGCCTTTCTTTATATACCAGACTCACCTCTGCCTGTGGCTGACAGGTCCATAGATTTTCATCTCCCCGCCTTCTTCATGGCCGGGCCGCGAGTTACGGAAGTCTCATTATCCCCGAAGTTATCATGGCGCAGACAGGTGCCGCCTGTCTTTTTCTGCCGCATATCGTTTGCCGGACGAATGGGCGGCCGCTGTCGGCTTCGGGACTGTGGAGGTGAGCGAGTGTTCAGTTTTCAAGGTGCATCTGCATATGACAGATGAGGATAAGCGGCAGACATTAAAGGATGAAGACCTTGACCCAGATAATTACGACGATGCATATACTCCCTCCATTATAGCCCCGCTTGTTTGAGGCGAAAACCACATTGACAAACCGCACACATAATGGTAATATAACAGTAAGTTAGCAGAAGCTAACCGCCACACTTGAAGGGCGGCGGTTCTTTTCTGGCGAAAGGTTAGCAGAGGCTAATATCATGATAATATCCGGTTCATTATAATGCCGGAAGAAACAAGGAGGATTCTATGAAAAAGCTGATCAGTCTGGCTCTGATGGTGTGCCTGTGCCTGAGTCTCGGCGTTGCTGCCAATGCCGAGGAAGGCGGCGCCTATGTATTGATGAACATCCCTTACCGCGATTTCTATGCCGCAGAAGGCGTCGCCATCACCGAACTTGACGCAGTGACATCTGCCACCATGGCAAAAACGCGCGTACCTGAACAGGTCGGCGGCTCTTATCATGTAAATGCCGACGGCCGCGATGTAAGCGGTGTGATCTTCCCGGTCTATGTGGAGGATCCCTCTGTCCTTGCAGGTCTCGGCGGTACGGAAATCACGGATGACAGCAGCGTGGTCATCAGCGTGACCCTCAAGGGTCAGGAGACGACCACGGAGTATAGCGGCAGAGAAGCCCTGTTTGAAGCACCGAGTTATTCCTGGTACAAGCTCCCGGCCGATGAGGTTCCTGCCCAGTTCAAGACCCTGACGGTGGATGGTGCGCCCTCTTTCAGCGCGGTCAATTCAAGCCCTGTGGAGCTGCCTGCCGATGCTTCCTTCTATTTTGACAGCCACATCGATATTGCCATCAAGGTTTCCGGTGAGAAGGAGGCGCTCGACCGGGAAAACGTGAGTGCGGTCATCCTGATTGCAGACGACGGGAGCCGTTACGCTATGGAGCACAGCCGCAACGTACACAAGAAGTACGACATCGGCTTCAATCTCGACAGCGAGGAATATGCGCTCCTCAAGGGGAAGACGATCACCGGCATCCAGTACATCACGCCCGGCGCAAACTACCTCATCCCCACAAAGCTTGCGGTCGTTGACGATCCTGTACTTGTAAAGCTCAACGGTACCTATATCGATCTTTTCCCGGAGTTTGCCAAAGAGGATTATAAGGATTACTGGATGGAGTGCATCCAGGCTCACGGGCTGGACGCGGAAACCGCGCAGACATACTACACCATGCTCACGGAGAGCTACATGGGCAGACTGAAGGGCGAAGAAGCCGTCAAGGCTTATGCCGATCACCCGGATAACATGATATTTGACTGCTACTTTGAAAACGGTCTTGCAAAGCTCACGGTCAACGGAAACGTGATCTCCGGCGTCGATGCGGACGGAAACGAGCTTTTCCGCCATACCTATTCGTACCTTGAGGATATCCCTGTCTCCTTCTTCGGGCAGGAGATGGGCGTTTCCCTCCATGCGTACAAGTCAGATGATGAGGGCACCGGCCTCTTCACCTACTTTGCCTTCTCTGACGATAACATTGCGGATACGCAGCATATTGAATTCCGCTACGGTGAGCATCTGGAGAATATGGGCAATTACTCCGAGGGCGAGTATGCCTACTGGCTCGCCTCCGGTATCCAGGACGGGTACAGGGACAAGCTCATTCAGACCTGCATCAAGCTTTTCGTCGATGAGAATGTCGGCGAGGCTGCTGAAGCGGCCTGAGCGGCACAGTACAGATGCGGCAGACCGGGACCCTCCTGATCTGCCGCATTTGTCTGATTATATTTTCCTGTCATGAAAGGTCAGGCGACCATTTGGATTCTATGAAAGACGCGCAGGGCTTACATTTCCCTTCCTGGGGACTGTGCAGGGTTCGGCCTAACAGGAAACATCCCTTTAAGTAATAAACAAGGCAGGAGGTATGAACATGGAACACAGCTGGATTTTGCTTCTGGCAATGATCGGACACGTCCTTTGCGTGTACGCGGACAGGCTTCTGCTCTGCACGCCCGGCGGCCAATTCGGTTTTTCCGATATGAAGGATAACGCAAGAATCGCCACCATGATCATGACTTTCTCAACCTTCGGATTTTATGGCCAGATCTGGTTTAACCGGACTTTTACCTATGAAGCAGCAGTAGAGGAAATGCCCGCCGGTTATGCGGAAGGGCTCATGGCAGTAAGCCCGGGCTGGGCTTTTCCGGTCGTTGTCGTGATCGGGCTTGCACTTTCCGCAGTGATATGCAATGTCACCGCAAAGCTGTTTAAGGTGAAGAAATCGTAAGCGGCAAGCGTCGCCGGGTCTCTTTCAATTTAATCTCGTTGAGATAAACAAAAAACGCCCGCCGACTGCTTATCTTTTAAAGCAATCGACGGGCGCAGACTATGCAAAAACGCGGGCAACGACATTCTACAGCGGGACAAAGGGAACAGAGCAGATTTCATCTTTCGCTCTTTCTTCCCAAGTCGTAGTCCGTGAAAAAAGGAGTCTCAGAGTGCCGCACATAGTCTTCCCTCAACATAACAAAGGCAGAATACATGATAAGGAAAACGATGATCGCAAGCGGGAGGCCGGCAATATAGCAAACGGATCTGACCGCTTGTGCGCCGCCGAGCTGGACAACGATAAAAGCGATCACTGCAGCCGCAACAGCCCACACAATTCTGAGCCAGCGCGGGGCCAGATCGTCCGATCCGGTCTGAACGGCCGTCATCTCAGCTGCCGCAAAGGCACTGGAATCCATCGTGGTTGCAAGAAAGACGAAGGAAATGAAAAGCAGAACCACCATAAAGAGTCTGGACAGGGGAAGGGAACTGGAGCTGGCCGAAGGCGATCTGGCGGAGCGTCCTGCCCTTGGAGATCCTGGCGTTGAACACGCCCATGAGCGGCATATACACAAAATAGCAGGCCCAGTAACTGAAGGTCCAGCCCTTCACAAAGCCTCCGCTTCCGTAGGGATCGGTGAAGGTGCTCAAGCGGATGGTGTTCTGAAAAAACAAACCCATCGTGTTGATCTCCGCGTTGAAGACCCGGATCAGCCCGACAAGCAGACCGAATATGCCCATGAAGAGAAAGGCCGCGGTCACGTTGAAATTGCTCAGGCGTTTGATGCCTTTATTCAAGCCCAGATAGACACTCGTGCCGAAAATTGCGACCCAGATCAGGAGAATGATGATCTGTATGCTCGTCATCATAGAATCCGGCAGATTGAAAATGCGCTGTACGAGAGCGGTGAGCAGCGGCATGCCTGTACCGATCGAGATTACCGGGGCAAAAACCGCGCTGCAGATCGAAATGACATCGACTGCATAGCCGAGGATTCTGCCCCATTTTCGGCTCGTAATGCTTCGGATGCCCGCGCTGACAGTCGCCTCGTGACCGTGACGATTATACAGCGCATAGCCGATGGCAACCGAGACCGGAACATAGATTGCCCATGCGTTCGGACCCCAATGAAAGTGCGCGTAAAGCTGTCCGAGCTCGTAGGCCATTTCTGTGCTTTCACTGACAGGAATGGCGTTTTGAGAGATGCAGTAGATGGGCTCCAGAAAACCGTAAACGACGAGCCAGCCGCCGCAGCTTGTGGTAAACATCATACCTGCCCAGGCAAGCGTGCCGAAAGCGGGCGCACAATTTCCCCGCCGAGTCGCACATCCTTGTAACGGCCGAACATCATCCAGAGGGAGAACAGCAGGCAGCAGATGTCGGCGAAGAGAAACAGCCAGCCGAACGCGCTGATGCAGCCGGTATAGATCGCGCCCATCGATGTCTGGAGAAATTCCAGGTTGGTTGCAACGGCAATAATCACGGTCAGCAGGATCGCAAGAGACGGGAAAAAGAGCTTTTTATCGACCTTCAATCTTCTGTCCATTGCGCAGCCTCATAGATCTTTCTCAGATGATCGAAATCGGAATAGCGTATGATGACGTCTTCACCGGATTCGTCAGTAATGCTGATTGTTTCGTTGATTTCTTTGAGCTTGCGGCAGAAATCCTCGCAGTCTTCTGCAATGACGCTGACGACACCCAGCGGCATATGCGCCTGAAAGCTCTCGCCTGCATGATACAGGCTAAAAAAACGCACACCCGGAATCCGGCAGATCTCATCGAAACCCTTCATTTCCCGGATGACCCCGGCCTTTTTTGTCCAAAGCGAATAGCCGCAGGTGCAGGGCTTATAGGTATGCTCCTGGGCAGGGGGTAGCTCCTCCGCACTATGCCGGATGCCGCGGGCATAATCCGTCAGCCAGCGGATCGGATCAAAGGAGCACAGCACAGGATACGCCGCGTCCGGCACATCCCCGGGAAGCCGATAGCCCATTTCGATGATGTAAAAATGATCGTCCTCATCCAGCATCAGCTGCACCCAGGCGATGCCCTCGCGGCAGCCGACCCGGCGTAGTACCGCCTCAATCTGCGGGTTGATCTCCGCCATGGCGCGCTCCACATTTCCGGTTACATCGGTCGTAAGGGAGTACAGGTTCTTCAACTGCCCCGGTTGCGCTTCCATGGCGTTGAGGCAGATCTGGCGGATCTCGCCGTCCACAAGGGCATAATAGGTGTACCACTCCTTGCCGTGAAGCATCCGCTCCACAACGATTTTGGGATTTTTGGAGAGAGACCTGGCATAGCGCACAGCTTCCCGCAGCTGCTGCTTATCGTAGCAGTAGCTGATGCCGCGGTTGCAGCTGAGGTCCACGGGCTTTACAACGACGGGAAAGCTGACCCGATCCAGCTCCTCGTCGGTCAGCGCATCCGAGAGGAAATAATCCTCTGCCACCGGTGCGCCGACCTCGCGGCAGAGCTTTTTGAAATCGGCCTTATCGCGGGAATAATGCCAGGCCTCCGGCGTGCAGTAGGACGGCAGACCGAGGCGCTTGCACAGTGCCATGGTCATTTCCAGGTTAAATTCGCTGACGCCGCACATGACGGCCGTGACGCCCTCTTCCCGGCACTTAGCCTCCAGTGTGTCCAGATCCCCGGTGTTTACCATCCAATAGGCATCCGAAACAAGCTTCGCGCGCGACTCCTCCGGCGGCAGATAATCTGTAACGATCGTATACATGCCCTGGGATTTCGCGTATTCGACGATCTCCCTGCTCTGCAGGCTAGTCCCGAGCATCAGCAGTTTTTCCATAAAAATATCCTCCCTGTTTTCAATGCCGTCAGAATCTGTTCAATACAGATCTTGACGGCATTTTAGCAAAGGAGGACGACAAAACCAAACAACTGCCGGTTTATTTGCTCTTAAGGAATTTTCTCTTTACTGCGATCTCCTCGGGATTATAGATATCTTTTCCCATGCTCTTTTCCAGGAAGCGAACAAAGGAGGAAGTGTCCCACAGGGAATCCAGATCGGTAATGGAATACTCGATCATGCCGTTCCACATCGGCTCGGCATAAAGCGGGTCAAGCTCAGTAATGCTTTCCACATTTTCGAGCTGACTGAAAAAGCGTTTGGGAAAGAAGACGATCGGGGCACAAAATTGAATATAATCGTCTCTTTTTGGCGTTTTTACAGACTTATAGTTGTCATAGGAAACCATGATTTCGCTGCCGCCGATGGTTTTGTCCACGGTGAGAACGCTGATCCCGTTCTGGCGCGACATGGATCTCTGAAAGCATTTTGTGAGGTTGGGGCCATAGACGAAGGGATTGTTGTATACGACCATGGTATTGCCCGGCTCCAGGTCCTCCGGCTTTTCCGTAAACTGGAGGCTGATCCCATACTGGCTGCCGTCGCCTATATTCTCTTCAATAAAAACCCGATCCCGTTCCGGACAGGATATGTGGATGTCTCCGATCCCGGCCAGCATGAAATATCCGAGGAAAAAGTAAACCAGCGGTTTACCGTAGATTTCGGAGCCGGAAAAAACAGAGCCGGTATCCTTCAGAATCAGATATCCCTGCCAGTC
>CADADE010000010.1:0-583 GCA_902786615.1 Oscillospiraceae bacterium | reverse complement strand
ACGCCCATGGACAAAGCCAGCTGATGCTGGGTGTATCCTTCGATGCGGCGCAGGGTTCTGATCGCTTTGCCGACTTTAGCGGCGTCCATCTGATCACCTCCAACAAATGCGGGAAGGCTTGGAAAGCATCCCATAAGTAAGATTTGAAATGACTAAATCATGTCGAAACACGTGGAAACTGAGAAATTTGTCATTCGGTTAGCATACGCTAAATCACGCGCATACTATCATTTTATGGAGAGCTTGTCAATGCCAAGCTCTTATAATACTTCATTATAAATATTTTGAAGAGTATTCATTGACTAGGAGACAAAGAATGGTTATAATTAAGTTAGATAACGCTAACTCTTACGACAGATGCACGCTGCGACCTTGACAACATGGGGTCGCATACTGTTTTGACAGGAGATAGTTTATGAAAAAGCAAGTGTTCAGAGTAGGCTCCGATGGGTTTAACGGAGCTTGGTATCCGGCATCCTTAGAGAGCGGCAGAGGGCTCATCCTCATGCTCGGAGACAGCGCAGAGGACTACATGGCAAGAAGCGGGGCAAAATGGCTGAACCGGCAGGGCATCCATGTGATG
>CADADE010000009.1:4077-78911 GCA_902786615.1 Oscillospiraceae bacterium | reverse complement strand
GCCGCTACTTCCGTAAACGCATACGATACATGGGCGGCCGCGTTATTGCCGTCCATCGTCTTGTAGTGTCTCTCCATACACTCATCTCCATATTCAAAATAGATTTGCTTTTGGACGCTTTCTATTTTACCACGATTGCGCCGCCTTGTAAACTCCACCGTATGCGGAAATTCACGGAGATCAGCCGAAAAATGCGTATCGGCATTCGACATAAAAATACATCGGTGGGGGAAATACCCCGCATTTCGACGGTATTTATCCCGTGCTTGTGGGGCTTGCAAGCCGGTTTTTCCCTAAAAACGCTCCAAATTATTGACGGCAAGGCGAATATGTGGTAGAATGCAGCAAGTCCGTAAGGAACCGAAAAAGTTATGAAAAGAAAGGTGTTGACCATGATCTGTTTGCATTGCGGCAAAGCGATCGACGATGATCTCAAGGTCTGTCCCTTCTGCGGGAACCTGATCGAGACCGATGAAACCGCACCGTCCTATAAACGCTCCGCCGACCTGCCTGACGCCGACCCCGCCCCCGCTCTTGACCCCGACGATGGTCAGGATTATTTTGACGAAAACCCCGTCTATCCGGAACCCCGCAAGCCACGCAGGGGCGTGAGCGGTTCCACGCTGGCCGCGCTGATTCTCTCGGCCATTGCCTGCGGGCTGAGCCTTGCCTGCCTGCTGATGGTGGTCTCCCTGCGCAATACGGTGCGGGAGCAGAGCAGCGATCTCACAAACGGTATCGCCGGGCTGCGCAGCGCCGTCAGCGCGGTCAACGACAGGCTCTATGAAATGGACGACACGCTCTCCCGCGTGCAGTCCGAGGCCTACAACCAGCTTGCCAGCCAGTCCATCACCATCAAAAAGGACATCACCCCGCTCACCGGCCCTGTCGAGGCGGACAAGTATAACCGCATGTTCATTGTCACCGCCCAGGGCAATCTGAGCGTGAGCAGCTCCTTCGACTGGCAGCGCTACAATGAGGCCACCGGCGGCTGGGTCTCCGTGGTGTTCACGGGTGACGCCACCACCAATGAGGAGTTCGGCCTGCGCCTGGAAAACAGCTATGACAAGACCGAGGACACCTACACCTCCGTTCTCTGGGCAAACGGCATCAAGCCCATTGCCAGCGGCACCTACCGCTGCGTCATCACCGACGCCGCCGGCATCACCAAGACCAGCGCCGAGGCTACCGTCTCCGTCTTCTGACTAAAAAAATCCCTGAAGCAGAAGCTTCAGGGATTTTTTGCTGCGCTTTATCAGAGATAAATACCGTTCACGCAGCCCTCGCCGTAGGCGGTGAAGACGTGGTGCCAGGAAGCGCCGTTTTTCCAGATGACCTGGCCGTCCGTGACCAGATAATCGCCCATGGTCAGGGTGTAGAGAATCGGTCCGTCGGGATAGGGATGCACCGGAACGGGGATATTGCCGATATTATATTTCTGACCGCCGCTGACTTCGTCCAGCTTATCATCATGCAGTTTTTCAAGCTCTGCCATTGAATAAACCCTCCTCTTCATTCATGCGCCGCGCACTCTGCGGCTGTATTCAGTATAGCAAAGGAAGCGCGCGCATGCAAATAAAGTTTCCTTAAGATTCAATCGATTGCAAAAAGACTTGCAATCGAGGACTCGCGTTTATCGCACGCGGCGGTGCATGACACGCCGCGCCTGGTCGACGCGAGTCCTCGCAGAGTTCGGCAATTACAGCGCCGCCTTGATCTTTTCGATCATGTCGGCGTATTCCTGCTCGCTCAAAAAGACCTTGCCGGGGTTCATGGCGAAGACGCCGCCCCACTCAAAGCCGTCCTTGTACTTGGGCACCAGGTGCATGTGCAGGTGGCAGCCGGTGTCGCCGTAAGCGCCGTAGTTGAGCTTTTCCGGGTGGAAGACCGCGTGGATGGCCTTCGCCGCTCGGTTCACATCGGCAAAGAAGGCATCGCGCTCCTCGTCGGAGATGTCGGTGATCTCGCTGACGTGATCCTTGTAGGCCACGATGCAGCGGCCGGGATGGCTCTGCTCCTTGAAGAGGATGAGCTGGCTCACGCTCAGATCGCAGATCTTGATGCCGAAGGCACCCAGCAGCTCTCCGCCCATGCAGTAGCCGCATGCTTCACGCGGGGCGGCCGCCTGTCTTTCTTCCAGTGTCATGTTGTATGCTTCCTTTCCATTAAAAGTTCTTTTCCCTGTTTACCGCTGAGATGCTCGATATCCAGCGCCAGCACGCACAGCGCCCCGGAGGAGCGCATCTCGTTCTGAAAGGCCTCCTCCCCCTCGTTCGGGGAGTACTTGCCCGCTATGCGGCGCATGACGCCCTCGATCTCCGCCGGGTCCGTGAGTTCCCGGATTCTGCCGAAAGCGATGGCGCTGCGATATTTGGTGGTGAATTTTTCGGGGACGATTTCATCCCTGTCGATGACGCAGAAGCTGGCCTTGTCATAAGCGCGCACCGCATCCAGCTTGTGGCCGGAGCGCGCACAGTGAAAATAAAGGCGCCCGTCGTGGTACGCATAGCTCAGCGGCACGGCATAGGGGTAGCCCTCATCCCCCAGAACGGCGAGTGTCCCGGAAGTGCAGCGCGCCAGGATCGCGCGGGTTTCCTCTTCGTTAAGCTGCTGTCTGTTTCTTCGCATTTCACGAAACATGCTTAAATCGCCTCGATTTTTTCATTCATAGGCCATCATCATGCGAAAGGCCTTCTTTTCCGTATCGCCGCTGATGTACCAGGTTCCGCCGTCCTGCTCCACGGTGACGCGCAGGCTCTCGCCGAGTCGCGCCTCATTGGCGTATTCCACGGCGACCGCGCGCAGGCTCCGCCCTTCGGCCGCGGCGGGGACGCAGTCCTCCGCGAGGTCGAAGTAGCGGGTATTGTTCATATGTCCGTTCAAATCTACATAGCTGAAGGGCACCGTGAAAGCGTGCGCCGCCTCCCCCACGGCCCTGCGGGGCGTGGAGGGCAGGTCGATTTCGTTTCCGGTGACGACGCCATCGATCGTCACGCCGTAGCGGTCCGGAAACACCATGCGCCGCGTGCTCTGATCGACCAGGGCCCAGAGGGCGCTCGCACGCAGCAACACCCTGCCCTCCTCGTCCAGCACACGGTAATAGCGCGGGAACAGCAGGTGCAGCATTTTGCCCGGCCAGGATTCCAGCGTAATGCGCTCGTCATAGGCCGGCATGCGCTCGATCTCGGCCCGCTGGTGCGTGACCATCCAGAGAAGGCCCCGGTCCAGGGTCATCTCCCGGCCCATGCCGAGCTCCTGCGTGTGGCGGATGGAGGCCTCCTGCATCATTTCAAAGAGCGTGGAGGTGCGCAGAACGCGGTGGAGGTTCACATCCCTGTTGCGCAGACGAAGCTGGGTGACAAATACGTTCATTGCTTCGGCAGGCGCTTTATAATCGCGTCGGCCACATCGCCCACAGTGCTCAGCTTCTGCCACTGCCGCTCGGGAATGCGCACGTCAAACATGGCCTCCAGCTTGCAGATGACGAGGATAAAGCCCATGGAGTCGATAGCCGTCTCCGTGTTGATGACCGTGTCCTCATTGAGCTCCACGGGGGCCATTTCGGGCACGCAGTCCCGGATGACCTGGCGGATCTTTTCGATAACTTCTTCTCTATTCATAATGCCTCCATTTTCTGTTGGAGTTCCCAACGTTTCACTTTGCCGGTCGCCGTGCGCGGCAGCGGGGCGTCTGTGACAATCACTTCGCCGAGCTGTCTGCCCCGGGGCTGGGAAGCCATAAGCGGCCTGAGCTTCTTCTCGATTTCCTTCGCGTCCCCTTCGCCGGCAAATACCAGCGCGGGCTTGCCGTTTTTCAGGATGACCGCGAGCTCCTGATGTCCGAGGGCCTGCATGACGGTTCCCTCATACTCCGGCAGGAAAAGCTTGGTGCCGTCCGGCAGGACCAGCATGTCCTTTTTGCGGCCTGTGATGTGAAGTTTGCCGTCCGCGTCAAAGCAGCCCAGATCGCCGCTGGAGAGGACGCCGTTTTTCAAAACCGCCTGCGTATCCTCCGGCCGCTTGTAGTAGCCCTGCATCATGCAGGTGGGGGCCTGGATCAGGATTTCCCCGTCCTCGGCGATGGTGATGGTATCGTCCGGGCAGACCTCCATGGCAAAGGGATCGCCGCCCACGCTGATGGCGACGCCGGAACTGGTTTCCGTGAGGCCGTATCCGAAGCATACGCGAAGGCCCTTTGCTTTTGCCGCGTCCAGCAGAGGCTTCGGGCAGTCCCCCGCTCCCACCAGAACAAGCCTGAGCTCTTCGTTCATCAGCCCCCGCTGCGTAAGAAAGCCCAGCAGCAGCGGCACCACGGACACCGCCGTGGGTTTATAGAAGGCGCAGTCGTCCGCATAGTGCCGCGGCCCGCGGCCCAGCGCCACGGCGGCGCCGCAGCTCAGGCCCCACAAAAGCCCGCACACAAAGCCGAACACATGTCCCAGCGGCAGAAGGCAGAGAAGCGTATCCTCCGGCGTCAGGGGCAGCTTTGCCCCGCCGTTATACACGCTCTGGCAGAGGGAGTGATCCGTCAGCACCACGGCCTTGGCCTGCTCCGTGGTGCCGGAGGTGAAGAAGAGAAGCTTTCCCGCGCCTTTCTTCACGCCGCCGGTCAGAAACGGCCGCAGGTCCTCGCACAGCTCCGCGTCGCCCCAGAGTCGGTCCACATCCGTGTAGCGCATCAGGGCGCCGAGCTGCTCGTCCGGCAGGGCGGCGTCCAGCATCACGATCTGCATGCCCGCCTCCGCCGCGGCAAAAATCTCCGTCACGCATTCCCGGCTCCCGTCCGAAAGGATGCCGATACAGCTTCCGCCGTCCCGCCGCAGCTCGTCCGCGCGGCGCAGAACCGCGCCGTACAGTCCGGAAAAGCTGAGGGTTCCGAGCCCATGCTCCTCAAAGAGCAGGGCCGGGTGTTCCGGCGTTTTCTCCGCCCAGTGGCGGAGCATATGGGTAAAGGATTCAAACCGCAAACGGCCACCTCCCTGTCGCTGTTTCCGCCTGCTTCCAACGTAAAACGTATAATAAATTGAGATTACTATATCATAATCCCATTCGCTTGGAAAGAGATTTTTTGCAAATCGCCCAAAAATTTTACATTCGTCAAGAATTGTATAATGCATTTTTCACGGTTTTATTGTATCTTTAATATAGAAAAATAAGCGTCAAAACAGGCAACGATAAACACAATAAACGGAGGCAATTGCTATGGACAAAAACATTCGCATCTGCATCGTCGGCGGCGGCCCTGCCGGTCTGTCCGCGGGCATGTACCTGGAGAAAAAAGGCTACGAGAATTACACCATTCTGGAGCGCTCCGACCGCGTCGGCGGCAAGTGCTGGTCCCCCCACTACAACGGCAAGCGCTATGAGATGGGCGCCATTATGGGCGTGCCCTCCTACTACGCCGTACACGATGTGGAGGAGTTCTGCGGCATCACCCACGACGGCCCCAAGCTCAACCGCAATTACAAGGATGCCAAGGGCAACGTGATCGAGCCCTTCGAGCCCAAGAAGAACCCCCTCAAGATCCCCCGCCTGCTCAAGATGAAAAAGCAGGTCAAGAAGTTCGGCGAGCTGCTTGAGACCAAGTACAAGGGCTATGATCTCAACGGTCACCGCGGCGTCGCCGAGGGCCGTTATGACGGCTATGCCGTGACTCCCGGCCGCGAGAGAGTCGAGGGCTACAACCAGAACCTGAAGGATCTTGCCCTGCCCTTCAAGGACTTCTGCGAAATGAACGGCGTCGAGCTGGTTCAGGACATCTGGATCGGGCCCTACACCTCCTTCGGCTACGGCTACTTTGACGAGATCCCCGCGGCCTATGTCCTGAAATATCTGGACTTCCAGACCACGATGAACTTTGTCAAGGTCAACCTCTGGACCTGGGAGCAGGGCACCCAGTACATCTGGGAGCAGCTCAACGACCACATCAAGCACCCCGCCCGCCTCAACTCCGAGATCACCAGGGTCGAGCGCAAAGACGGCAAGGTCTTCGTCACCGTCAACGGCGAGGTGGAGGAGTATGACAAGATCATCGTCACCGCGCCCCTCTACGTTGCCGACGGCAACATGGGCTGCAACAACGGCATGGTCGATTACTTTGACGCCCGTGAGGACGAGAGGAGCCTCTTCTCCAAGATCGACTACGAACGCTACACCGTCCAGGCCATCACCACCACCCCGGAGAATCACCCCGAGATCTCCTACTATGTCTTCGACAACATGGTGCCCGAGAAGCTCGGCCACCTGATGGTTTACTACCGCCGCTGGAAAGAGAACATCGACCAGGTCATCACCACCTACGCCCTGCGCACGCACAAGCGCATGAAGGAGATCCCCTACGAGAAGTGCAACGAGATGGTGCTGGAGGATCTCAAGACCATGCACAACCCCGCCAAGGAGGTCATCAACAAGTGGTCCGTGTACTACTTCCCCCATGTCTCCTGCGAGGATTACGCCGCCGGCTGGTACGACAAGGTCGAGGCCATGCAGGGCAAGTACGACACCTACTACGCCGGTGAGGTCATGAGCTTCGGCGACATGGACGAGACGGCCGAGTACTCCCGCGAGCTGGTGGAGCGCTTCTTCTGATAATCTGTGTTCTGCTCTTGGCTCTCCCCGCGTCGGGGAGAGCTGTCACGAAGTGACTGAGAGGGGCCGCAAGCCGGAACACCCTCTCAGTCACCAGTGTACGCACTGGTGACAGCTCCCCCAAAGGGGGAGCCAAGTAAATTTTCACAAACCCTTTTGAAAGGACAACGACATGAAATTCTATAAAGACCATTATGATGTGGTCATCATCGGCGGGGCGCTGGCCGGCATGTCCGCCTGCCTGCAGCTGCAGGCCTGGGGCATCAAGGACATCCTGATCCTTGAAAAGCACAACATGCCCGGCGGCCTTGCCACCGACTTTGTGCGCAACGGCTTTGAGATCGAAGCTACCCTGCACGAGATGATGTCCATCGGCCAGCCGGGCAACCGCCTCAAGGTCGGCCAGTTCTTTGATGACATGGGCGTCAAGATCGACTGGCTGCCCGTGCATGAGTGCTACCGCGTGGCCCTGCCGAATTCCGGCATCGACAAGATCCTGCACCACGACTATGACGGCACCTATACCACCGTCGCCAAGGAGATCAACGAGGTCTGCCCCGGCACCTATGACAAGGTGCATGAGCTGATGATGCTCTGCCGCCGCGTCTACGACAGCATGAACTACCTCTCCACCCATCCGATGGGAAAGCTCTCCATGCTGATCCACCACCCCGACTTTGTCAAGACCGTGGGCTACACCGCGACCGAGGTCATCAACACCTTCAATCTCCCAAAGAAGGCCGTCGAGATGCTGACGCCCTACTGGATCTACGTCGGCAACCGCATGGATGATCTGCCCTTCACCATCTACGCCTTCCTGATGGCCGACTATTTCACCGGCTCCTACGTCTGCCGCGGCTTCAGCCATGAGATGAGTCTGAAGCTCCAGACAAAGTGCGAGGAAAACGGCGCTCAGTATGAGTTCAACCAGGAGGTCGAGAAGATCCTGGTCAGGGATGGCAGGGTTTACGGCGTGCGCACCCGCCGCGGCGACGAGATCCACTGTGACTACGTCATCTCCGGCCCCTACCCCAACAGGGTCTACTCCCAGATGATCGAGCCGAAGAGCGAGGTGCCCGTCGGTGCGATCAAGATGATCAACAACCGCAAGCTCTCCGTTGTCCCCGTGTCCGTCATCATGGTCATCGAGGGCACACCCGAGGAGAACGGCATCATCAACTATTCCACCTTCTCCGGCTCCACCATGGACACCAACGAGATCTGGCGCAACTACTCCAATCTCACCGAGCCCTACAACTATATCACCACCATCTGCTTAAACTACGCAAATCCCGGTCTGCCCGAGGGCTACACCCAGCTCTCCATCACGGCGCTGGTTCCCTCCAAGCCCTTTGAGAGCGTGAAGGAGGAGGAATACCACGACCTCAAGCGCCGTCTTGCCAGTGAGATGATCGACGAGTGCATCAAGATCACGAAGGTGGACTTCCGCAAGCGCATCACCGAGATCGAGGTCACCACCCCCATGACCGTCTCTCACTATGTGGGCGCGTGGAAGGGCAATATCTACGGCTACCTCCACTCCATGGAGGATCACGCTGTGGCAAGACTGCAGATGAAGGAGAAGGATCACTTCATCGAGGGTCTGGAGTTCGCCGGCGCGCACGGCATGTCCGGCGACGGCATGGGCCCGCAGATCACCAACGGCCGCGCCGCGGCCAAGGGCGTCAAAGAAGCGATGGAGAAGAAAAAGGAGGCGGCGAAGAAATGAGTATTACGGTCAAAGGCTTTTTCCAGGATATCGGCGGGGCTTCCCGCGTCGTAAAGCTCAGAGAGGAAAACTTCGCCAAGGGCTCCACGGTCCCCGATCCCCGCGATCCCATCCGTGAGGTGGCGGATCTGCTGCACCCGGAGCACATGCTCTTCAAGGTTGTGGACATCCGCGAGGCCTCTCCCAGCTCCCGCACCTTCCGCTTTGAATCCGCCGACGGACACATCCCCGTGTTCCAGAGCGGCCAGTATGTGAACTTCCGCTTCAAAATCGGCGATAGTGTTCTCTCCCGCCCCTACACCATCTCCTCCGCACCCTTTGAGGCGCGGGGCGAGCATCCCTTCTTTGAGATCACCGTGCGCCGGAACGTGTCCTATCTGGTGCCCGACTACCTGTTCGAGAACGTCAAGGTGGGCGACACGGTCGAGGGCGCGCTGCCCTTCGGCTTCTTCTACTGGGAGCCTCTGCGTGATTCCAGAGAGCTGGTGGCCCTGGCCGGCGGCTCCGGCATCACCCCCTTCCACTCCATGGCGAAGGAGATCGCCTGCGGCAAGATGAAGGGCGTGAAGCTCACGATCCTCTACGGCTCGGTCAAGGCAAACGACATCGTTCTCAAGGACGAGCTTGACAAGATTGAGGCCTCCTGCCCCGACGTGAAGGTCGTGCACGTCCTGTCCGACGAGCCGGACTGGCCCGGCGAGAAGGGCTTTATCACTAAGGAGATCATCGAGAAGTACTCCACACCCGACTGCACCTACATGTTCTGCGGCCCGCTTCCCATGTTCCGCTTTGTCAAGAAGGCTCTGGACGAGATGGGCGTTCCCGTGCGCCGCTTCCGCCACGACGTGGTGAATAACCCCGCCGACGTCTCCACCCTGCCGGGCTATCCGAAGGGCACCGAGACCAAGACCTTCAAGATCACCGTCGTGCGCGGCATCCATGAGGATGTGATCGACGCGAAGGCCTCCGAGCCGGTCGCCGTCTCGCTCGAGCGCGCGGGCATCGCCATTGACACTCACTGCCGCAACGGCGAGTGCGGCTTCTGCCGCAGCCATCTCCTGTCCGGCGACATCTTCGTCTCCCCGGTGGGCGACGGACGGCGCATGATGGACAAGGAGATGGGCTGGTTCCACGCCTGCTCCTCTTGGCCTCTCAGCGATCTCAAGATCAAGATCCCCATTATGTAATTCCTGCAAAGCGTGCGGCGAACCGGCCGCACGCTTTTTCCTTGTCTCCGCAAAAAAGCGCGGGGATGTGCGCGAAGCCCTTGAAAAGCGGACTTTTCACAGGTATAATGGAATAACTCAGGCACTTATTTTGAACGCCGCCTTTTCTTTTCATTATTTTTTCGGAGGGATGACCCATGTTTGTTATCCTGCTCGCCCTCTGGCTGGTCTTCGCCGGGAGTGTCACGCTGACAAACCTGCTCCTCGGCGCGCTGGTCGCGGGCCTGATCACGCTCTTTTGCACAAAGTTCATGGGCTACAGCACGAAGCGCTTTTACCGCAGCTTCAGCAAGGCCGACGAGATCGCTGTGTATCTTGCGTATCTGCTCAAGGAGATCGTGCGCGAAAACTTTGACGTGCTGCGCTTCATCTACCGCAAGGGGCAGCCGAAGCCCACGCTGGTGCGCTTTAACGGCGGCGTGCAGCACGAGTCCCTGCGCGTTCTCGTTGCCAATTCCATCACCCTCACCCCCGGCACCTACACCGTGAAGCTGGAGGGGGACGAGTACGCCGTGCACGCCCTGGACGAATATTTCCAGGTCGATATCGAATACAGCGCCTTTTTCAAGATGGCGCGGAAGGTGGAGGAAGCCTGATGGAAGACAAGCTCTTGATCGGCACGCTGGTGATCCTTGCGCTGCTGATGCTGGCCCTGATGCCGAGGGTGATCAAGGGTCCGCGCTTTACGGACCGCATCGTCGCCATCAACGCCATCAACACCATGGTCACCGCCTCGATCTGCCTGTTGTCCCGGCTGCACCGGGCGGGCTACCTGCTGGACGTGGCGCTCATTTACGCGCTTTTGGGCTTTACGGCGACGACGCTCCTGACAAGGCTGCTCGCCGCCGACCGTCGGAAGGAGGGGAAAGAGAAATGATCCGGGTAATCCTGGCCGGCCTCTTTCTCGCGCTGGCCGTCTTCATCTTTTTCTCCGAGGTGCTGGGTTTTTATAAGTTCACCTATGTCATGAACCGCATGCATGCCGCCGCCATGGGCGACACGCTGGGGATCGGCTCGGTGCTCATTGCCGTGGCGATCCTGACCGGGGAGCTGGTGCCCATCTTAAAGCTCGTTTTGATTCTGGTCTTTATGTTCCTGACCGGTCCCGTGGTGACGCACCTGATTGCAGACGCGGAGGTCTCGACCCATAAAAACGCCGGACACGAATACAAGGAGGTGGACAGACGATGAAAATCGTGGAGTGCATCCTGCTTCTGCTGCTGATCGTCACGGGCGTGAGCGCGCCCCTGCAGAAGCGCCCGCTTATCACGGTCATCACCTTTACCACCTTCGGGCTTGTGATGAGCGTGATCTGGATGCTGCTGCAGGCGCCGGATCTGGCCATCACGGAGGCCGCCGTGGGCACGGGCGTGTCGGGCGTGCTGTTTTATCTCTGTCTCAGGCGCGTTCGACAGATGCAGGGAACGGAGGATGAAAAATGAGCGTTCTGGAATCCTTCACCAAATGGGTGGACGGGGAAAAGCCCGTCCCGCTGCATACGGAATTCAAGCCCCCGAAGGCAGCGAAGGAAAAGAAAAAGCCCGCCGCGCTCGACGATAGAAAGCGGCTGGACGGCTTTTTGAAGCTCTACGCCCGCTGCGCCGTCGTCATCAGCGCGCTGATGCTGATCGTTCTGCTCATCGGCGCGGTGGCCCTGCCCGCTTTCGCAGTCCCCGGCAATCCCACCGACAACGAAGTCGTGCGCCGCTATGTCGGCTCTGCCGAGCAGGAAACAGGGGCCGAAAACGTCATCGCCGGCATGATTTTGAATTACAGGGGCTTTGATACCTTCGGCGAGAGCTGCGTGCTGTTTCTGGCGGTGTGCTGCGTGATGCTGCTGCTCTGGGCCACGAACGACAAGCTCCGCGGCGAGGCGCGGGGCGCTGCGAAAAGCGCGCCGCGCGACGCAATCCTCGCCAATGTCGCAAAGCTTGTGCTGCCGTGCATTCTGTGCTTCGGGATGTGCGTGCTCTTTAACGGCCACGTCTCCCCCGGCGGCGGCTTCTCCGGCGGGTCCATCCTCGGTGCGGCGCTCATTCTCTTCGTCGTGGCCTTCGGGGCGGAGGCGGTGCAGCGCTTCTTCACGGCGCGGGTGTTCAACACCGTGCGCATCACGGGTCTTCTGATTTACGCCTGCATGTTCGGCGTGTACATCTACCAGGGGGCCAACCAGATTAACTCCAACCTCGCCCACTACATCGTACTGGTCATCGACATCGCCGTCGGCCTTGTCGTCATGAGCACCATGTACGGCTTCTATTCCTTCTACACGAAAGGAGAGCTGTGATGCTGCACACGATCATCGAAAACCGCTTTGCCATCGCGGCGGTCATCCTCTTCGTGACGGGCTTTGTGAACATGATGGTGCACCCGAACCTCATTAAAAAGGTAGTGGCCTTCAATATCATGGACTCGGCCACCTTCCTGATGCTCGCAAGCCGCGGCATGATCGCCGGGCGTACCGCCGCCATCCTCACGGACGGCGGGGCTGACACGGCGCTGTACGTCAATCCCATCCCCGCGGGTCTGGTGCTCACGGGCATTGTGGTCTCCGTCTCGGTCAGCGCCTTCTCCCTGGCTCTGATCCAGCGCATCTACGGCGCTTACGGCACCGTCGACATGCGCGAGATTTTAGAGGCCATGAAGAAGAAGGGGGAGTGAGCATATGCCGTTTGCCTGGAATCTCCCCTATTTAAGCGTCTTTCTCACCATGGTCACGGCGATCCTGCTGTCCGTGATTCCCGGAGCAAAGCGCGCGTATTGGATCACGGTCTGCGTCAGCGCCGCCGTGACGGTGATGTCTCTCTGCTTTCTCGGCTTCATCGTGAAGGCGGATACCGCCTATGCCTTTACCATGGGCAAGTTCCCCGCCCCCTTCGGAAACGAGATCAAATTCGGCCCCCTGCAGGGCCTGCTGGCCTCGGTCTTTGCCGCCGTTATGTGCCTGTCCCTGCTCGGCGGGCGCGCGGAGCTTTTTGAGGACGTGGACCCCAAAAAGATGGGCCTTGCCTGCGTGATGTTCAACATGGTGCTGGCGAGCCTGCAGATACTCACCTACACCAACGACGCCTTCACCGCCTACGTCTTTATCGAGATCAGCACCATCGCGGCCTGCGCCCTCGTCATGATCAAGGACTCCGGCCCGACGCTGGTGGCGACGATCCGCTACCTCTTCATGAGTCTTTTGGGCTCCGGCCTGTTTCTCTTCTCCGTCATTCTGCTCTATGCCATCACCGGGCATCTTCTCATGCCGCAGCTTCACGACAGCGTCTCGATGCTGATGGCGGACGGGAGCTATACAAAGGTTCTCGCGCTGCTGCTCGGTATGATGACGGCGGGTCTCGGCATCAAGTCCGCCATGTTCCCCTTCCACCGCTGGCTGCCCGACGCCCACGGCACGGCGACCACCACCTCCTCGGCGGTGCTGTCCGGCCTTGTCGTGAAGGGCTACGCGGTGCTGCTCATTACGATGTACTGCCGCGTGTTTACCCTCGAAACCGTGCGGGCCTTCCATATTCATGACGCCGTGTTCGCCCTCGGCTTCTGCGGGATGATCCTCGGCTCCGTGATGGCCCTGCGCGAGACGCACGCAAAACGGATGCTGGCCTACTCGTCGGTGGCGCAGCTCGGCTATGTGTTCATGGGCGTCGGCCTCGGAACGGAGGCCGGCGTGGCCGCGGCGGTTTTTCAGATTCTGGCCCACGCCTTTACAAAGCCGCTGCTCTTCGTGTCGGTCGGCCGCCTTGCCTCGACCACGCACCACGACAAGCAGCTTCGCGCCCTGCGCGGGTCTGCCTGGAACTGCCCGCTCGCGGGCTTTGGCTTCGGCATCGGCGCGCTCTCCATGGTGGGCATCCCGCTCTTCGGCGGCTTTGCCGCGAAGGTGAACTTCTCCACGGCCTCCATTTTCTCCGACAGCAAGATCGCCCTCACGCTTTTCGTGCTTGCCTTGTCGTCCGTGCTGAACGCGCTCTACTATATCCCCGCGCTTATCAATATCTGGAGCGAGAAAAAGCCCGATGCGGAGAGAGCAAAGAAGGATCTGACGGCGGCCGCCGCGATCATCGGTCTCTCCCTCGGCGTGCTGTTTCTCGGCCTCTGCTTTACGCCCGTGATGAATATCATCGTGCGCGGGCTGGAGCTTATGTGAAAGGAGGGGTAAAGAGATGCTGATGCTTTTGGCGGTTCTGATTCCCCTTGTCGGCGCGGTGCTGGTGTTCCGCGAAAAGGATAATGTCAGGCGGCAGACGCTCACAGTCGTGACCATCGCGGTGAGCAGCGTCCAGGCCCTTGTCGCCGCGTTTGTACAGGAGCCCGACTTTCTCCTTTTGAAGCTGAGCGATACGCTCTCCCTGCGCTTCGGCGCGGACGGGCTGGGTCTCTTCTTTGTGGCGCTGGTGGGCTTCATCTGGTTCTTTGTAGAGTTTCACGCCTTCGGCTACATGAAGCATGAGGGGAATGAGCCGCAGTTTTTCGGTTTCTTCCTGCTGACCTACGCGGCGCTGATCGGTCTTGCCTTTGCCAAAAACGCCGTGACGCTCTACATGTTCTTTGAGCTTATGACTCTCGCCTCCATGCCGCTGGTGCTGCATAACGGCTCGGCGCAGTCGCGGCGCGCATCCTTCTTCTATCTGGGCTATTCGACCCTCGGCGCGTCGCTGGCGCTGATGGGCTTCTTCCTGCTTGCCGCCCAGGGCAACGATCTCACGTTTGTCCCCCACGGCGGGCAGCTCACCGGCGATCCGAAGACCCTGCTGGCCGCGGCCTTTCTGATCATCCTCGGCTTCGGCGCGAAGGCCGGCATGGTGCCGCTGCAGATGTGGCTGACGGAGGCCCACCCCGTGGCTCCGTCCCCCGCAAGTGCGGTGCTCTCCGGCCTTATCACCAAGGGCGGCGTGCTCGCGATCATCCGCTGCACCTTTCAGCTCTTCGGTCGGGAAATGCTCCGGGGCACCTGGGTACAGACCGCGATCCTCGTTCTTGCGATCGTCACGATCTTTACCGGCTCCATGCTGGCCCAGCGGGAGAAGCTTCTCAAGAAGCGGCTGGCTTATTCCACGGTGTCCAACGTGTCCTATGTGCTCTTCGGTCTCTTCGTGTTTGACGAGATGGGCATGGGCGTTTCCGGGGCGTTTTTGCAGATCATCTTCCATGCCCTTGCCAAGGACGCGCTCTTCCTCTGCGCGGGCTCCATCATCTTTGCCACAGGCTGTACCCGCGTAGATGAACTCAGGGGCATCGGGCGGCGCATGCCCGTCACGATGTGGTGCTTTGCCATCGCGTCCCTGTCCCTGATCGGCATTCCCCCGATGGGCGGCTTTGTCGCCAAGTATTATCTTGCCATGGGCGCACTGGATACCGGCGCGGCCCTCGGCCTCGTCGGCGTGGCGGTGCTGATGGTCTCGGCCCTGCTCACGGCATTTTATCTGCTGCCCATCGTCGCCGCCGCCTTTTTCCCCGGGCGGGACTTTGAAGCAGGGGAAACGTGCGAGGTGCCGAAAACCATGCTTGTCCCGCAGATCGTCTTTGCAGGGCTCACGGTGATTCTCGGCATGTTCCCGAATGTGCTGACTGTTTTCACAGCCATACTCGACGGCTGGCTGCTGTAAGGAGGGGATATCATGAATAATATCTTTACATTGTTTGCGCTGATCATCCCCATTCTCTCCGGTGTTGCGCTGCTGATCTTGCGGCCGCAAAACAGATTGAAGCGAAACCGCTATGTACTGCTCACGGTCTGCGTGAGCGCCGTCTTTGTCCTCGGTACGGCGCTGCTTTCGGCGCTCAAGGGTCCGGACGCGGCGTATCTGCACGTCGCCGATCTCTCGGACAAGCTGGTGATCGCCTTTCGGCCGGACGGCGTTTCGCTGGTCTTCGGCTGCATCATCGGCGTTCTCTGGCCCGTGACCACGGTCTACGCCTTCTCCTACATGGAGCATGAGGGGCGGGAGAACATGTTCTTCGGCTTCTTCCTCATCACCTTCGGCGTCGTGGCAGGCATCGCCTATTCCGCAAACTTCTTCACGCTTTACCTCTGCTATGAGTTCATGACCCTTGTGACTCTGCCCCTCGTCATGCACGAGATGGACAACAAGGCCCGCGCGGCCGGCAAAAAATACGTCCTCTACTCCATGACCGGCGCGGCGCTGGTGTTCATCTGCCTCATGTATTTTCTCCGCTATGCCGATACGCTGGCCTTCACCTATGGCGGCATTCTGAACATGGAGAAGGTCCAAGGGCATGAAAAGGAGCTCCTGACCGTATTCGTGCTGGGCTTTTTCGGCTTCGGCGTGAAGGCTGCCATCTTTCCCTTCCATCGCTGGCTGCCTGCGGCCTCGGTCGCCCCGACCCCGGTCACGGCGCTGCTGCACGCGGTGGCGGTGGTCAAATCCGGCGCGTTCGCCGTGATGCGTCTTATCTACTTCGGCTTCGGCTGTGAGTTTCTGCGCGGCACCTGGGCGCAGTATGTGGTGCTTGCGGCCTCGGCGTTTACGGTGATGTTTGGCTCCGCCATGGCGCTTCGCATGCCGCACCTCAAACGGCGGCTTGCCTATTCCACGGTGTCGAACCTCAGCTATATTCTGGTGGCCTTCGCCTCCATGAGCCCCGCCGGGCTCGTGGGCGGGCTGCTGCACATGATCTTCCACGCGGTCATCAAGATTTCTCTCTTCTTCTGCGCGGGCGCAATGCTGCACCACAACAGGCTCGAGTACGTGTACGATATGGAGGGGCTTTCCAAAAAGATGCCCGTCACCTGCGGGGTGTTTCTGATCGCGTCGCTGGCTCTGATGGGCATTCCCCCGCTGGGCGGCTTCCTGAGCAAGTGGACCATCGGCACGGCAGCCGCCGGAAACCTGCACTGGGCGGGCTATCTGGGCGCGGCAAGCCTCATTGTCTCCGCGATCCTCACCACGCTTTACATGCTCTCCGCCGCGGCGCGCTTCTACTTCCCGCTGAAAAGCGCCCCCGCGCTGCCGGACGAGCTTCATGAGGCCGACCGGCTCATGACCGGGCCGCTGGTGTTTCTCACAGCGCTGCTTCTTGCGCTGTCGCTGTGCTCAGCCCCGCTGAGTTCCTGGATAGGAGGTCTGGTGTAATGCTTGTATTGATGGTTTTTCTGCCTATCGCGGCGGCGCTCGTCTGCTATCCCATCTGCGGCAAGTCGGAGCGGGCCTGGTTCACCCCGGCGATCGTCGTGTCCGGCTCGGTATTCGTGATGGGTCTCCTGCTGTTGGGAAATCCGCAGCTTGCTGAAGAAGTCGACGCCTTCTGCGGCAGCGGCATCTGCTTCAAGGCGGGCGGGCTGCGCACCGTGATGGCGACGCTCGCGGGCTTCATGTGGGTCATGACGGCGCTGGCCTCCCCGGAATACTTTGCCGGGGCAAGAGCCAACGGGCGCTACTTTCTCTTCTACCTCTGGACCCTCGGCGCGCTTGAGGGCGTGTTCCTCGCCGCCGATCTCATGACGCTCTTCATCTTCTTTGAGATGATGAGCTTTACCTCCTACGTCTGGGTCGTGCAGAACGAGACGCCCGAGGCCATCCGCGCGAGCGAGACCTATCTGTTTATTGCCGTTATCGGCGGCCTCACGATGCTGATGGGCCTTTTCCTGCTGAGCAGCGCCGTGGGCGATCTCAGCTTTGAGAACATTCTGGAAAAAGCCCCGGAATTGAGTCTGCGTCTGCGCTATGCGGTGGGCGTCTGCGCGCTCATCGGCTTCGGCGCGAAGGCGGGCATGTTCCCGCTGCACATCTGGCTGCCCAAGGCGCACCCGGTTGCCCCCGCGCCCGCGAGTGCCCTGCTCTCCGGCATTCTCACGAAAAGCGGCGTTTTCGGCGTGATCGGCATTTCCTGCTGGCTCTTTGACGGGGTGCCCGGCTGGGGCAATCTCCTGCTGATTCCGGCGGCGGTCACGATGCTGCTCGGCGCGGTGCTGGCGGTCTTCTCAGTGGACTTAAAGCGCACTCTCGCCTGCTCGTCCATGAGTCAGATTGGCTTCATTCTCACGGGCGTCTCCATGTGCGTGCTGCTCGGGGAGCACGGCTCCATCGCCGCCTGCGGTACGGTGCTGCACATCCTCAATCACTCGCTCATTAAGCTCACGCTCTTTGTCGCGGCGGGCGTGGTGTACTGCAACGTTCACTCCCTCGACTTAAACGACGTGCGCGGCTTTGGAAAGGATAAGCCGCTTTTGAAGCTGGCCTTTCTCTCCGGCGCCTTGAGCATCGCGGGCATCCCGGGCTTCGGCGGCTACATCAGCAAGACGCTGCTGCACGAGGGCATTGTGGAGTACTGCGAGCATCTGGCGGAGCACGGCGTGAGCGCCGCGCCCTACCGGGTCCTCGAATGGGTGTTCCTGCTCTCCGGCGGTCTCACGCTTGCGTACATGGCAAGGCTTTTCTACATCCTCTTCGTTGCGGAAAAGCCGGCGCACCAGCATCAGAAGCAGGGGCGCTATATGACGGGCATGACCGCCTCCGTGCTGGTGATCGGCGGCGTACTCATGCCGCTGCTCGGCCTCACGGCGCACCTCACCATGGATAAGATCGCGGCCTATGCCCTGCCCTTCTTCCGCCGTGCGCCCATGGCCCATGCGGTGCATTACTTCTCGCTCACAAATCTCAAGGGCGCGCTCATCTCCATCACCATCGGCGTACTGGTTTTCCTCTTTGTCGGGATGAAGTGGCTGACACGCCGGGACGGTGGACAGGAGGTCTATCGCAATGTGTGGCCCCGGGGCCTCGATCTTGAGGATGTGCTCTACCGCCCTGCCCTGCGCGGCCTCAGCCTGATCGGCGCGGTCATCGCCCGGACGGTGGAAACCCTGGGTGCGCTGCTGGTGCTCGGCCCGGTGGATCTGCTGTTTCTCGGTGCAAAGAACAAGATCTTCCCGCCGGAGGACAAGCAGTTCTCCGCTTATGCCAGGCAGAGCGAGAGAGGCAGGATCGCGAGAAGCTTCTCCTCCGACCTCCTCTATGCCGCCTGCGGTGTGCTGGCTTTGCTGGCCCTCGCTGCGTGGAACATGCTGCATTGACACAAAGGAAAAATGGGGTGTAGTCAAAGCCGCACCCCCCTGTTTCTTGCAGAAATCGTCTTTGTCTTTTTGCTGCAACCATATGCCATCGTCGAAGCCTGGGTGTTTGCGCCCCCCGTTCTTTCTTTCGGGAAAACTGCACTCTGCTCCCTCCTTCCTCTTCTCCGAAACGAACCCGCTCCGCTGGGCTTCGTTTCGGTGGGACAGTGAAAGAAAAAGGCCGCTGATACGCGATGACCATTTTCGCGTATCAACGGCCTTTTCTCTCGCGGCTGCCGCACGTTTCCGCAAATCGTGCCGCAAGGACGATACGCTCTCGCGCAGCCGTCCGCGCTCGGCGCTGCCTGGGTCAGTGTCGAAGCTTTACCGCAAAAAAAGAAGGGGAAACAGCATTCTTTTGCTGCATTCCCCTTTTCTATTTATAATTTACTTTTCGTCCGGGGTGTCCGTTTCGGGCGCGTCCGGCTCAGCCTGGCTTTCGTCCTCACCGAGGTCGAACTCCAGCGTCTCCCCGCATTGGGGGCATTGGATGGAGCCCTTCAGCAGGGTCTCCTCGTCAAAGCTGATCTCCTCGCCGCAGACGGGGCAGGTGGCGTCGTAGATCACACCGTCATAATTCAGCTCTTCGTCGTCTTCCTCGCCCATGTCGCCGCAGTAGTCGTCATCCGCGGCATAGTCGTCCGCCGCATCCTCGGACTGGCAGGCGCGGGAGCATCCGCCGCAGGCGGGCTCGTCCTCGCTGTCAAAGCCGCCGCAGAGCTCTTCCAGGTAGCTCAGCTCGTCGGCAACGCCGTCCAGCGCCTGGGCTTGTCCCAGGTCGGTCTCGTGCAGCTTTTCGATCTCATGGGCCACGTCGCCCAGCAGATCGTTCAGCGCCGCCCAGAGTTTGCCCTCTTTGGTCTGAGGGTCGATCCCAAGGCCGTCGGTCAGACCCTTGAGATACGCCGTTTTTTCCGTAATTGTCATCAGGAATCCCTCCATATCCATCAATATTCCGCTGCATTACAAAAACAAGGGAAGGCCATGCGGTCTTCCCTTCTGTTTCATCCGGGTTTATCCGGGATTAGCGCCCTTACGCTCTGGACAGATACTCGCCGGTGCGGGTGTCGATCTTGATGCGCTCGCCGCGCTCGATGAAGAGGGGCACCTTGATCTCAGCGCCGGTCTCAACCGTGGCGGGCTTGGTGGCGTTGGTGGCGGTGTTGCCTGCAAAGCCGGGATCGGTGTCGGTGACCTCGAGCTCGACAAAGAACGGAGGCTCAACATTGAAGACCTTGCCCTTGTAGGAGTAGATGGTGCACTCCATGTTCTCCTTGACGAACTTGAAGTTGTCGTTCAGGACGGAGCCGTCGACAGGCTCCTGCTCATAGGTCTCGGGATTCATGAAGTAGTAGAGGTTGCCGTCGTGCCGGTGATGACGTTCTTCATCTTGGTGCGGACAAAGGCCGCGCCCTTGCCGGGCTTGACGTGCTGGAACTCGACGACCTGCATGACCTGGCCGTCCATTTCAAAGGTAACGCCGTTTCTGAAATCGCCTGCAGTAATCATAAAAAGGGACCTCCCAAAGAATAGTCTTGAAGATAAATCGAATTATCTAACACATTTTACAGGATAAATGCATATTTTGCAAGAGTTTTTTTATTGAGTCACAGAATAATCAGCTCGTTCTTCGGCGCTCTGGTGATGACTTCCGCGCCGGTTTCGCGGATGATCATGACGTCCTCAATGCGCACGCCGAAGCGGCCCGGGAGATAGATGCCCGGCTCTGCCGAGGAAACCGAGCCCGCAGGCAGCGGCTTGTCGCCGCGCGGCCCTGCAAAGGGCGGCTCATGGATATCCAGGCCCAGGCAGTGGCCGAAGCCGTGACCGAAGTATTCGCCGTAGCCTGCGTCCGCGATCACCCTGCGGGAAGCGGCGTCGATATCCTTTCCCAATACCCCGGCCCGCGCCGCGGCGATGCCCGCAAGCTGGGCTTTGAGGACGATGTCATACACGTTTTTCATCTCGTCCGTGGCGCTGCCGACGGCGACGGTGCGGGTCATGTCGGAGCAGTAGCCGTCTTTGAGGCAGCCGAAGTCCATGGTCACAAAATCGCCCGCCTGAATCACCTTGTCCCCCGGTACGCCGTGGGGCATGCTGGTCTTGGAACCCGTGACCACGATGGGGTCGAAGGAGTTGCCCTCCGAGCCGTGGCGCAGCATGCGGTAGACAAGCTCCGCCGCCGCTTCGCGCTCGGTCATGCCGGGGCGGAGGATATGCAGAAGCTCCTCCAGCGCCTGTTCGCTGATACGCTGGGCGCGGATCATGGAGGCGATCTCCTCCCCGGTTTTCACCGCGCGCAGACTTTCAAAGAAATCGCCCGCAAATTCAAGGCGCAGCCCCAGCTTCTTTTCCCAATCGAGAAAGCCCGCGTGCGAAAGCTTCTGGTCCTCCGCCGCGATCTTCTGCGCGCCCGTCTCGGCAACGGCCTGCTTTAAGAGTTCGGACAGCGGGCGCTCCTTGTCAAAGAGGCGGACCTCCACCTCCTCGGCCTGCTGTCCGGCCGCCTCGATGTAGCGGGAGTCGGTGAGGAGAAAGGCCTTCTCGCGGCCCACCAGTACGGCGCCGTCGGTAAAGGGAAAGCCCGCGGCATAGCGCTGGTTCTTCTCATCCGTGACCAGCACGGCGTCCAGCCCTCTGTTTAACAGCTCTTCACGGATTCTTGCAATCTGATTCATGCTTTTATTCCTTCTTTTTCAATTATCCTTTGTACTGCGGGAAGCTCACGATAAAGCGGGAGCCGCGCGGCTCGTTTGCGCCGACGGCGATGCTGCCGCCGTGGGCCTTCACCGCGTCGTGCACGATGCTGAGGCCGAGGCCGCTGCCGCCCGCTTCCCGGGACCGGGCTTTGTCAATGCGGTAGAAGCGGCCGAAGATGTTGTAGCGCTCGTCCTCCGGGATGCCGACGCCCGTGTCCTCCACGGTAAGCTGCACGGTCCCGTTTTCGGCGTGGAGCTTTGCCGTGACGCTGCCCTCCGGGAAATTGTACTTCACCGCGTTTTCCAGCAGGTTAAAGACGATGTGGTGCATATTGCTCTTGGTGGCCAGGACCACGCAGTCGTCGTCAAGCTCGGCATTGAGCGTGACCTGCTTCTCCGCCGCAACCGGGCGCAGCAGGGTGATGGCCTCCAGCGTGACCTTTTTTACGTCCACCGGCTCCGGCACGATCTGGATATCATCGTCCATGCGCGACAGGCTCAAAAGATCCTCGGTCATATGCTGCAGGCGCTCGGCCTCGTTGCCGATATCAGAGACAAATTCGCGCATGGTGTCCACGTCCATGTTCTCCGTCTGCACGATGCTGTCGGCAAGCAGGCGGATCGACGCGAGGGGCGTTTTCAGCTCATGCGAGGCGTCGGAGACAAAGCGGCGGCGCTGCCGCTCGGTATCCTCCAGGCGGGCGGTCAGTTCGTTGAATTCCCGGCTGAGCTCGGCCAGCTCGTCCTTGCCGCTGACCTCCATGCGGTATTTGTAATCGCCGCCGGAGACCACACGGATGGCGTTGGAGAGCTGCCGGAGCTTGCCGAGGACCGTGGTGGCGTACACCCCCGTCATGACCAGCGCCGCCAGCGCGATCACAACGCTGAGCACCTGGATCTGCACCTTCAGCTCCTTCAGGATCTTGCCGCGCTCGGCGTCGTTTTCCCGCAGGAACACCGCGCCCGTAATGCTGTGGTTCTTGCTGCTGATGGGGATGGCGTAGCTGGAATGGAAGCTGTCGTCCCGGAAGATGGAACGAAACACCGTCTTCCCGGCAAGGGCCGTCAGCAGATCCGGCTCCACTCCGTCGCGGCTGCCGCCGCCGTCGGAGTCATAGACGGCCTTGCCGTCCCCCCCTGCGATGGTGACGCGCTCATAGCCCTGCATATCCAAAAGGCGCAGCACCTCGGCCACGTTCTCCTCGTCCGGCCGCTCCAGCCCCATCAGGGCCGAGGCCAGCATGGAGGCCTGGCTCTCCAGGGCCTTTTCCTTCTCCTGATAAACCGCGTCACGGGTGGAGACATAGGGAAAGATGTTCAGCATCATCAGCAGAACCGTCAAAAGCATGGCGATAAAGGAGAAGAACTGAAAGCTGATGCTGCCGGTGTTGATCCTTCTTTTCACACCCGCGGCGTTCGACACGTTCTCACTCGGCAAGGTAATATCCCACTCCCCACTTGGTTATGATGTACTGCGGCTGGGCCGGATTGAGCTCCAGCTTTTCACGCAGCCTTCGGATGTGCACGTCCACGGTGCGCGTATCGCCCAGATAGTCGTAGCCCCACACGAGATCCAGAAGCTTTTCACGGGAAAAGACCTTGCCGGGGTTTTTCAGCAGGAAGAGCATCAGGTCAAACTCCTTCATGGTCAGCTCCACCTCCTGCCCGTCCTTGAAGGCGCTGCGGCGCTTCTCGTCCAGGGTGATGTGGCCGCAGCGCAGCACGTCCGGCTCCGCCGCGACTGCGGGGGCGGGGGCGGCCGCCGCCAGAGAGGAGCGGCGGATCAGAGCGCGCACGCGGGCCTTGAGCTCCAGGATATTGAAGGGCTTGGTGAGATAGTCGTCCGCGCCGGACTCAAAGCCCATGAGCTTGTCAGCGTCCTCACTGCGGGCCGTGAGCATGATGATGGGCACGGTGGAAAAGCTGCGGATTTCCTGGCAGGCCTCCAGACCGTCCTTCTTCGGCATCATCAGATCGAGGATGATAAGGGAGTAGTCCCCCTCCTGCGCCATATTCACGGCAGTCTCCCCGTCAAAGGCGGTATCCACCGTGTAACCCTCATTTTCCAGATTGAACTTGATGCCCTTTACCAGCAGCTTTTCGTCGTCAACGACCAGTATTTTCATGCGCTTCTCCTTCCTGCCGCCGCCGTGACCCGCGCTCGACGGATTATGCGGTGTTTCCCTTGCATTTTCCCCGGTCCGGCGGTATAATTAACAATACGATTCTCCTCAGGCGGGACACCGTTTCCCTGTATCGGAATGCCCACGCCTTTATACTATACCATATTCCTGAGAAAACGGGAGAGCAAAATGAAAAAATTCAAAATTTTTCCCTTCCTTCTGCTTCTGTGCCTGCTGGGCGGCATGTTTGCTCCGGCCGCTTACGCGCTGGAGGCGCCCAAGCTCAACGGCCAGGCCGCCGTGCTCATCGACCTTGACGCGGGCCGCGTGCTCTACGGCTATAACATGGATGACGAGCGCGCCCCCGCAAGCCTCACCAAGGTCATGACCGTGCTGCTGGCGCTGGAAGCGCTCGACGGCGGGCGCGTCAGCCTGGATGATATGATCGTCGCACAGGACGACTGCATGCAGGGCATGGAGGAGGATTCCAGTACCTCGGGCATTGTGCCGGGCACTCAGATCTCCATGCGGGATCTGCTCTACTGCGCGCTTTTGCAGTCGGCAAACGAGGCCTGCAACATCATCGGCCGTTACATAGCCGGCAGCATCTCCGGTTTTGTGGATCAGATGAACCGCAAGGCCGAGCAACTCGGCTGCAAGCACACCCACTTTGTCAACACCAACGGTCTGCCCGCGGAGGATCACTACAGCTCGGCCTATGACCAGTATCTGATTTTCGCGGCCGCCATGAAGCACCCGCTTTTCATGGAAATCTCCAACTCCGCCTCCTACCAGGCTCAATGCGCCGCCGTCAACAACGGCGAACCCATCGGAAACTCCAACGCCCTCATCAACATCACCTCCATCTACTCCAACGGCGGCCGCTATCTCTATGAGGGGGCAAGCGGCGGCAAGACCGGCTATACCCGCGCCGCGGGCTACTGCCTCATCTCCACAGCCCAGCGAAACGGCGTGCGTCTGCTGGCAGTGGCCATGGGCTGCGACGGGGCCCTCAACGCGCAGACGGACGAATACTACAACTTTGTGGACAGCCGCACCCTCTACGACTGGGGCTTCAACAACTTCTCCTACCGCACGCTCCTGAACACGAACGAGGTCATCGAGCGGCAGGACGTCGAGCTTGCCGAGGGCGACGCCATGGCGATGCTCCGACCGCAGGACGAGCTTAAGGCTCTCATGCCGAACGAGGTCACCGAGGACAATATCCGCCGCGAGGTGGTGCTCTACAACGAGACGCTGCGCGCCCCCATCGACGCCGGTACCGTCCTGGGCGAGATCCGCATCTATGTGGGCAACAGCCTCTACGGCAGCAGCAAGCTGATCAACAGCTCCGCCATCGAGCTCTCGCGCAACGCCTACCTTGCCCGCCGCGTGGGCGAAATCCTCAGCAAGGGCTGGGTCATCACGCTGCTGAGCATTCTGGCCGTGTTCATGCTGATCTATCTGATCCTCATCACGCGCTACCGCCGCCTGCGCAAAAAGCATCTGCGGGAGCGCCGCCGCGCCGAAAAGCGCCGTCGGCAGGAGGAACTGCAGCGCCGCAGACAGGGCGTTGCCGCCCGCACCGCCGACCCCGCCGACCGCTTCGACTTTACCGCCGACATGAGCGAGTTCTTCGACGACGAGCAGAAATAACATAAAACCAAACATGGGTATCGGCTTTAATCAGAGAGACTTGCTTAGATGCTGTTTCGATCCCTCCGGCCTTCGGCCACCTCCCTTTTTCCAAAGGGAGGTCAGATTTGGGGCTTGCTGAGTTAAGCCGATACGCATGAAACCAAAAAACGCATTTGCGGTGATTTGTGCCGCAAATGCGTTTTTTCTACAGCTTTTTTTCGTAATACCGGAGCGCCGTGGGGATCGGACAGTCGCGGCGGATCTCCTCCGGCGTCTTCCAGAAAAAGCCCGGCTGCTCGTTCCCGAGCTTGATCCGCCAACCGCGCATGTGCCACTCCACATGGGTGAAGACATGCTTTGCCTCCCCGCAGGGCTCTATGGAGACAGGCTCTGCGCCGAGGCTTCGGACAAAGGCGCAAACCGCCGCTTCGTCCGGTCTCCCCTCGATATTGGGAAACTCCCACAGGCCCGCAAGAAGTCCCTTTCCCGTCCGCTTTCGCACAGCGTATCGCTCTCCGCAGCGCAGCAGCAGCACTGTACGCGGCTCGATGCGGCGGGCCTTCGGCGGACTCTTGACGGGATAGCGCTCCGCCTCCCCCGCAAGGGACGCACGGCAGAGCGCGTTCAGCGGGCAGGCCTCGCACCTCGGCGCGGCGTTCGGGAGGCAGAGCGTCTCCCCGAGCTCCATGATTCCCTCCGTCAGAAGTCCCGCCTTTTTCCCTTTGGGATAGACCCCGCGCAGGAGCGAAGCGATATCGCTTCGGGTTTTCGGCAGCATGATATCGTCAGAGCGCGCAAGCAGCCGCGTCATCACCCTGAGGACATTGCCGTCCACCGCGGGTTCCGGCTCTCCGTAGGCGATGGAGGCGATGGCCCCTGCGGTGTAGTCCCCGATGCCGGGCAGGGTTTTGAGCTTCGCCGCCTCGCGGGGAAGCTCCCCGCCGAAGTCCGCCATCACAAGCTTCGCCGCCTTCTGCAGATTGCGCGCCCGGCTGTAATAGCCGAGCCCCTCCCAGAGCTTCAGCAGGCGATCCTCCTCCGCGGCGGCGAGGGCGGCCACATCCGGCAGCGCCTCCAGAAAGCGCGCGTAATAGGGGATCACGGCCTCGATGCGGGTCTGCTGGAGCATGATCTCCGAGATCCAGACATGATACGGCGTGGGCGACAGCCGCCAGGGCAGGGGTCTCAGCACGGCGGCGCACCAGTCGATAAGCTTTCCGGCGGCGCTTTGCACCAGCGCGGCATCCTCCATGGCGCTTCTCCTTTCAAAAATGAGGGCGGCTTCTGCCGCCCTCACACTCGTTTTCTGTTTCTTTTCTGGTGTTTTATCAGCTCAGCTTCTCAAAGCCGCCCTCGTCCACCTCAGGGCCGTCGACCTTCTTCTGCTGCTTCTTTTCCAGATTGCGCACCAGAATCCACACATACAGCAGAAGCTGCCCCGCCGAGGCGAGCAGGATAAGCTGCATGCCCATATAGCGCGCATCCGCAAGGGCCATGATGCACATGGACGTGCCAAGCATGGCGGAGAAGAGGGCGCGATACCCGTCCGGGGAATAGAAGGCAAAGCCCGCCACGCGGAAGAAGCCCATCATCGCGCAGATGATGGTGAAAAGCTCCACCGCATAGGACCAGGGCACGCTGTTGAGCTGGTTCTGGATATAGCTCAGCACCAACCAGAGGGCGTACATCAGCACCGGCAGGATCGCGCCGATGCGCACCAGCGTATCGTGGGCATAGCTGTCATAGTTGGCCTGCCCCAGCACCAGCGGGTAAGCCAGTCCCGACAGCGCCGCGAGCGCGCAGAGGACGCGGATCATCTTCGCATGGGGATCGGCCTCGGTCGCAAGCAGCAGCGCCACGGCGCCCGCAATCATCACAACGCCCGCGATCCAGCGCAGGGCGGCAAAGATCTTGCCGGGGTTATACAGCGCATGGCAAAAATCCTCCGGCGGGGCAATGCGGCGATCCTTCATGGATTTTACAAAATGCCGGAACAGCAGCGCAGACGCCAGCACCATCGCCGGCACCAGCAGATTAAAGAAGCTTCTCTCATTCAGGCCGTTTTCATCAAAGGCAAGCTGATCCTGCAGCCAGCGGAAAAACACGCCGAAGGCGCCCGCACCGGCTACATAGCAGCAGATTTCCAAAGGTTTTTTATACATAAGCCGCGTCTCGATTCCATACAATATAGTGTTGACCGTGCTGATCGGTAACTATGTAAGTATAGCGCTTTTGTCCGAAACAGTCAATCATTTTCAAAAAATAAGGAGGCTGACCTATGGGCCGTATTGCGCTGACCGTCTGGCTTGTGCTGGCGCTGGTGCTGATGCTGCTTTTTGTGACAAGCGTCCATGCTCCGCAGGAGGAGACGCCCGCCGCAGCCGCGGCGCTGCGCATCCTGCACGGGGAGGAGGTCATGCTGCTGCCGCCGGAGGAATATCTGGTCGGCGTGGTGGCGGCGGAGATGCCCGCGGACTTTGAGCCGGAGGCGCTGAAGGCCCAGGCCGTCGCCGCGCGGACCTATGCCCTCTACTGTGCGAAAACAGGAAAGCACCCGGACGCCGACGTGTGCACGGCCTCCCGCTGCTGCCAGGCCTGGCGGAGCGAGGCGCAGCTGCGCGAGAGCTGGGGCGCGGACTACGAAGACAGAATCCGCCGCATCCGCCGCGCCGTGGAGAGCACCGCCGGAGAGCTTCTGCGCTTCCGGGGAGAGGCGATCTTTGCCGCGTTTCACTCCTCCTCGGCGGGGTTTACGGAGGACTGCGGTGCGATCTGGAGCGGTCTTCCCTATCTGGTGAGCGTAGAGAGCCCCGAAACCGCCGACAGCGTCCCGCATTATGTGAGCTGTGTTTCCCTGAGCGCTCAGGAGCTGCGCGAAACGCTGCTGGCTGCCGAAGCGGAGGCGGATTTCGCCGAATCGCCCGAAGAGTGGGTCGAGGAAATCCGCCGCGATAAGAGCGGACGGGTGGCCGTGGCTGTGATCGGCGGCGTGCCCTTTTCGGGCGTCCGGCTGCGGGAGCTTTTTTCCCTGCGCTCCACCGCCTTCGATCTGGATTACGCGGACGGCGTTTTTCATTTCACCGTCACCGGTTTCGGCCACGGGGTGGGCATGAGTCAGTACGGCGCCAACGTCATGGCGGCCGAGGGGGCGGATTACCGCGAAATCCTCGCCCACTATTATCCGGGGACAGAGCTTGCGTCCCTGTGATAGATGCGCCGGTACTCCGCGCTCTCCGTTCCGTCCGGGTTTTGCAGGCAAAGAGCGGGCTCGATGCGAAGGCCGGGCTTTCCGCCGCGGCGGCCTTCCGCGAGCACGAGGCTCGGCGCGGCCCCGGCGCGCGTACACACAAGGCGCAGGCGCTTGGGCTCAAGCCCCGCGTTCGTCATGCAGACGAAAAGCGCCGAAAGGCGCTCCGGTCGGTGGACGAAAAAGGCCCGCCCGCCGGTGCGCAGCAGGAAGGCTGCCGCCGCGCACAGCTCCGGGAGCGTGCACAAAAGCTCGCTTCTCGCGGCGGCGCGGTCCTGATTCTGCGGCAGTGCGCCGCTGCCTTCGGGAAAATACGGCGGATTGCAGACGACGAGGTCAAAGCTGCCCGCTCGAAAAAGGGCGCGGTGATCCCGGATATCGCCGGTGACGATCTCGCCGCGCCCCTCCAGGCCGTTGAGGGCCAGGTTCTCACGGGCAAGCGAAGCCGCGTCCGGCACGATCTCAAGCCCCGTCATATGAAGCGCGGCTGTGCGCGCAAGCAGGAGCAGCAGGTTGATGCCCGACGCGCAGCCGAGATCCATGCCGCGCCGCGCCCCCGCCGTATTCACGAAGTCCGCCAGCAGCACGCTGTCGGTGCCGAGACGAAAATGCGCCGCCTGTAAAAAACGCGGCCCGCCGGGCCAGAGATGTTCCATATTGAGCACACAGATCTCCAATCACTTTTTAACGCCGACCAGGCGCGGCGTCTCACGCAAGCCGCGCGCGATCAGCGCGAGTATCTCGATTGAAAACGTGTTTTCAATCGAATATAAAAAAAGGACTGTTTTCACAGTCCTTTTTTTGCTTGAAGGATTACTCCGCGAGGGCAATGGCCTCGGCGGGGCACTGAGCAGCGCAGGAGCCGCACTCAATGCACTTCTCAGCGTCGATCTCATAGTGGACTTCGCCCATATCGATCGCTTCTACAGGACACTGAGCTGCGCAGGAGCCGCAGGACAGGCAATCGTCGTTAATAAAATAAGCCATGATGAATCCTCCATATGTAAGATTGACCTTTAGGTCTGGCCCCATTGTAGCACATCTCTCCCAAAAATCAATTACAAAAAATGAAATTCGATCATATATTTTGTAATGGTTTTGGCGATACTTTTTTCCGCGCCCCGTGTTTCGCCTCTTTCGGCGGCGGCACGGGGAGATAATGGACAGGTTAAGGAGGGACGCCCCATGAAAAGCAATGAAAAATTCACCCAGCGCGCGGAGATCGCCATCGAAGCCGCCCGCACCGCCGCCGGAGAGCTGGGTCACGCCTACATTGGCACGGAGCATCTGCTGCTGGGCATCATGGAAGAGGAGGACGGTCTCGGCGCGCACATTCTCCGCCGACAGGGTCTGGAAAAGGAGCATCTGCGGCGCATTATCGCCCGGGATGTGGGGATGGGCTGTCCCGGCGCGCCGGGGCTTGGCCTGACCCCCAATGCGCGCTCCGCGCTGGAGCAGGCCGCGACGGAAGCCCGCAATCTCCGCCACGGCTGTATCGGCACGGAGCACCTGCTGCTGGGGCTGCTGCGGCTGCAGGAGTGCGGGGCTGTGCGGACGCTTGTCGGCGCGGGGATTGATTTAAACGATGTGTGCACCGCCATCATGGACGTGTTCGGCAATCCCGATTCCCGGGGCCGCGCCCAGATCGGGTCTAGGCCTAGTCCCATCCGCCGCATGGAGACGCGCATTCTGGACCAGTACAGCCGTGACCTGACCGAGAGGGCCATGAACGGGCTCATCGATCCCGTGGTGGGCAGGAGCAGCGAGATCCGCCGCGCCATTCAGATCCTCTCCCGGCGCAGCAAGAATAACCCCGTCCTCATCGGGGAGCCCGGCGTGGGCAAGACCGCCGTGGCCGAGGGGCTGGCCCTGGCTGTCTCCCGGGGCGAGGCGCCGCCGAATCTCGGCGGAAAGCGCATCGTATCGCTGGACATCCCGGCGATGCTCGCGGGTACCAAATACCGCGGCGACTTTGAGGATAGGGTCAAGTCCGTGCTGCGGGACGTGCGCCGGGCCGGGGACGTGATCCTCTTTGTGGACGAGCTGCACACCATCGTCGGCGCGGGCAGCGCCGAGGGGGCCATCGACGCGGCAAACATCCTCAAGCCCGCCCTCGGGCGGGGCGAGGTGCAGATCATCGGCGCGACGACGCCGGAGGAATACCGCCGCTATATTGAAAAGGACGCGGCGCTGGAGCGGCGCTTTCAGCCCGTGCAGGTGGCGGAGCCAGACAAGGCCCTCGCCCTTCAGATGCTGCGCTCCCTGCGCCCGGCGCTGGAAAAGCACCACCGCGTGCAGTTCTCCGACGCCTCCATGGAGGCTGCCTGCGCCCTCTCCGTGCGCTATATCAACGACCGCTATCTGCCCGACAAGGCCATCGATCTTCTGGACGAGGCCGGGGCCGCCGTGCGTGTGCAGGGCGGGTGCCGTGTGACGGAGGCGGACGTGGCGGAGGTCCTTTCCGACTGGACGGGCATCCCGGTGACGGGACTCAACGAGAGCGAGAGCGAGCGGCTCATGAATCTGGAGGAGAGACTCAAAGAGCGCATCATCGGGCAGGATGAGGCGGTCGCCGCCGTGGCCCGCGCTGTGCGGCGGGGGCGGGTGGGTCTCAAGGACCCGGCCCGGCCCATCGGCTCCTTTCTCTTCTGCGGGCCCACAGGCGTCGGGAAAACGGAGCTCTGCCGCGCGCTCTCCGACGCGGTCTTCGGCGACGGCGGGGCCATCATCCGTCTCGACATGTCCGAGTATATGGAAAAGCACTCCGTCAGCCGCCTCATCGGCTCGCCTCCGGGTTATGTAGGGTATGAGGACGGCGGTCAGCTCACCGAAAAGGTGCGCCGCCGCCCCTGGTCGGTGGTGCTATTTGACGAGATCGAGAAAGCCCACGAGGACGTGTGGAGCATCCTGCTGCAGATCATGGACGACGGGCACCTGACAGACTCCGCCGGGCGGCGGGTGGACTTTTCCAACACCGTCGTCGTCATGACTTCGAACGTTGGGGCCAAGGTCATCACCGACCGGCGGCTGCCCCTGGGCTTTTCCGACGCGGACGCCGGGGGCGACACCGCCATGCGCATGCAGGTGCGCGAGGAGCTGCGCCAGACCTTCAGGCCGGAGTTTCTCAACCGGGTGGACGAGATCATCGTCTTTCGCCGCCTGGACGAGGACGACATGCTGGCCATCACCCGCAAGCTTCTGCGTGAGGTGGAGCAGCGCTTTTCGAGTCTGGGGCTGTGCCTTTCCGTTCCGGAGGAGACGGCGCGGCAGCTCGCCGCTCTCGGGCAGCATGAGCAGAGCGGCGCGCGCCCCCTGCGCCGCAGCATTCGCCGGGAAATCGTGGACCGCGCCGCGCGCATGCTGCTTGACGGCAGCATCCGGGCGGGCGACACGCTGGAAGCCATATGCCGCGGCGGGGAGATTGCGCTTATAAAAGGATAAAAATGGGGTGCAGCGTTCTTTTGCTGCACCCCTTCGATACTGTATGGGAAAATCAGTTAAACTTGGATTGGTTCATCTGCTGCTGCACCTCGCGCAGGAAGTCCTCATAGTCGTGCTCTTTGGGATCCGCAGCGTCATAGGCCTTACGATACCACTCCTTCGCCTGGGCGAGACTGGGCTTGTTCCCAGGCAGACCCTCGCCATACTCGTACATCTGGCCGAGCCTGAACATGCCGTGGGCATTGCCCGCCTCTGCGGACTTGGTGAACCAGTTGAGCGCGCGCTCAAGATCCTTGGCCACGCCGTAGCCGTATGTGTACAAAAAGCCCATATTGTACATGCCGTCGCTGTTGCCAACCTCGGCGGCACGCTGATACCAGTCACGCGCAACGGAGTAGTTCTTGTCCATGCCGATGCCGTTCAGGTTCATATTGCCGAGGTGGTTCATGGCCGCCCCGTTTCCCGCGTCGGACGCTTTCTTGAACCACTCGATGGCAAGCGGGTAATCCTGCGGCACATCAATTCCGTCGTAATACATCATGCCGAGGTTCAGCATGGCGGTAGAGCAGCCCGCGTCTGCGCCCTTCTTGTACCACTCCAGGCACTTGTCGCGGTTCTGCAGTACACCGTAGCCATGGTTATAGAGGTAGCCGAGGCTATTCATGGCCTCGCCGTGACCCTCCTCGGCGGCCTTCATGTACCACTTCACGGCCTCCTTGTAATCCTGATCCACACCCCAGCCGTTGGCGTAAAGCACGCCGATCTTATAGAACGCCTCGGCAATATGCTCGTTAGCGGCGTTCTGATACCATTCCATGGCTTTCTTGTAATTCTGTTCCACGCCGAGGCCGTTGAGATAGAGATCGCCGATATGGCACATGGCGTTGCCGCTGCCGGCCTCTGCGGCCTCGACAAAAAAGTCCATGGCGGTGCCGTAATCCTGATCCACGCCGTAGCCGTTGGCGTAGAGCATGCCGATGTCAATGAGCGCGTCGCTCAGGCCGCCCTTGACAGCACGATTATACCATTCTCTTGCCTTGGGGTAGCTGAGGTCAACGCCCTTGCCGTCCTCGCTGAGCCAGCCCATGGCGCGCATGCACTCAGTATCGCCGAGGGCGACGCCCTTTCTGTACCACTCGCGGGCCTTCTGGAAATTCTGCTCCACGCCCTGGCCGATGTCGTACAGACGACCCAGATAGAAGTTGGCGGTAGGATTGCCCATCTTGGCGGCTTTCTCAAAGCAGGACTTTGCCATGGCATAGTCCTCCGACACCCCGTGGCCGTAATAGTACATCTCGCCGAGAAGGAGCTGGGCCAGAGAGCTCTTTGCATCCGCGCCTTTCTCCAGCCATTCGATCGCATCGTCGTAATCCTTCACGGTCTCGTCCTTGCTGCTGGCATAGACCCTGCCAATGCGGGCATAGGCGTCCGCGGCGTATCCAGGCTCATCGCTCTTGAGAGCGAGCTTGTAGTAATCCAGGGCCTTTCTGTAATCGCGCCGCACGTCACGGCCGGTGAAATACAGGTCGCCAATGGCGGAGTTTGCCTCAGTCAGACCGTTTTCAAGAGCCTGCTCATAGAAACCCCTGGCCCGCTCCAGATCGCGCGTTACCCCCTGGCCGTTCTCATAGAGGGCGCCCTGACCCAGCAGACCCAGATCGCAGCCTGCTTCAGCGGCCTTCTTGTAGCACTCCATGGCGGTGTCGAAGCGGTCATCCTCGTTCGAGCGCATGGCAAGTTCGCCGAGATACCACCAGGCCTCGCCGCTGCCGAGCTCCGCCGCCTTGGTAAACAGCTCCGCCGCCTTCTCTACATCGAAGCTCTCGCCGCCGCGGGCATAATAGGCGTTACGGCCCTCTTTGATCACGGATTCGACATCCGTGTTTTTGCTGTCCGTACCTTCCTCTGCAAAGACAGAAACGCCGCTGAAAACGCTGAGTGTGAGCACCACACACAGGCAGAGCAGAAAGGCTGTGACTCTTTTCATATCCGTTTCTCTTCTCCTTTTGTTAAGGCAACGCTACGCAGTCCGTTATTCAGAACCTGTAATTTGCCGGGTTTCGCTCCTGCCGGATTTTGCGGCGTCGACTTTACAGAATTTGCAGGTTTTACCTGCGATTAGTTTATCATGCATTTCATTATTATGCAATAGGCAAGAACGAAGGCTAAAGGAGATCATGAAACTTTGAAATCTCCGCACGCATTGCGGCATGCGTTTTCCGGACTGCGGCTCAGAATACCCGCAGCTCCCGGCCCGGGGCGAGGAAGAAGAGAAGCCCCTCCTTCACGGGCTTTTGAAAAATGCGCGACAGGGCCCCGGCGTAAGCCAGAAGCTGGCCCCGGTAGAGCGCGGCGCGCTCTGCAAGCTGCTCCTCCGTGCGGACATTGTCGGTCTTATAGTCGATGATGACAAGCTCCCCCTCCTCTTCGAGGCAGCAATCCACCACGCCCTGCAGCAAAAGCTCTTCCCCCTCGGCGCCGGGGTAGATTTTCTCCGCGTCCAGCAGCAGCGAGAAGCGAAACTCCCGCAGAGGCTCGCGCGCCCGGAGCATGCGCGCGCCGAGTTCGGAGTGGAAAAGCCTCTCGATGGCGCTGATGTTCACTGCCTCCGCCTCCTTCGGGGAGAGAAAACGCGCGGCGCTGAGGCGGCGGACCTCGCTTTTAATTCCATCCCGGCTCGTGCCCTTGGCAAAGTCCATGTACTGCAAAACAAGGTGCGTGGCGACGCCCTTTTCCGTCGCGGTCAGGGGCCGCTCCCCCTCCCCCAGCGTCGGCATGCGGAAGCTGTATGAGCGCGGCCTGAAAAGCTCCTCCGCGTCCGCGTCCCGCTCATAGCGGCCCTTGAGCTCGGTGGCCGTCACCTTGGAGGGCAGCTCCACCGCCGCGGCATGAGGGTAGACGAAGCCGAGCCGGCGCTCCAGCTCCGCCGCAGCCGCGGGATCAGCGGGGACGGGCTCCCGCGCCGTCTGCTCGACGGCGGGGGTCTCCCCGTCCCGACAGACGGTGAGCGCAAGCTGTGCCTGCCCGTCGGCAAGGCAGGCGGGCAGCAGCCATCCCAGCCAGCTCGACGCGCCCATCAGCGTCTCCAGTGACAGGGACGCCGCCGCGCTCTCGGCCTTTTCAAGCGTCTTTTCCGCGTTTTTGCAGGAGCCGACCACGAAAAGCCGCTCCCGCGCGCGGGTCAGCGCCACATAGAGAAGGCGCATTTCCTCGCTCTTATCCTCCCGCTCCTGCCGTTTGGCAATGGCGAGACGGGCAAGACTCGGATAGCGCACGCGGTTTTTGAGATCCACCACGCGCGGGCCGAGTCCAAGCTCCGGGTGCACCAGCACGGTGCCGCTGCGGTCACGGGTATTGAAGCGCCGGGCGGCGTCGCAGAGGAAGACCACCGGATACTCCAGGCCCTTGGAGCGGTGGACGGACAAAATCTGCACCGCGCGGCCAGTGCCGACGCCGGTACTCGGCTCCTGCCCCTTTTCCGCCAGCGCCTGCAGCCAGAGACTGAGCCGGTGCAGGCCGCGATAACCGGTGCTCTCAAAGCTCCCGGCAAGCTCCACCAGCGCCATCAGGTTTTCGCGCCGCCGCGCCCCGTCGTCCATCGCGCTGCATAAAGCCAGCAGATCCAGCCGCTCGATCACGAGCCAGACGGTCTCCCCGGCGCTGAGATCCACCGCCTCCGCGCGCAGGGCGGCAAGGCAGTCGAGAAAGGCGCGGCATTTTTCGCTGCTCTCTCCGGCGCGCTCGAGGGCGGTGAAGAAGTCCGCCTCCCTGTCGGCGGCGCGGATATAGCTCAGCTCGTCCGGCGTGAAGCCGAAGGCCGCCGAGCGCAGCACCGCGATGAGAGGGATATCCTTGTGGGGGTTGTCCATGACGCTGAGCACCGCGAGGGCAAGGGAGATTTCGGGCGTGGTGAAAAAGCCGCTGCCCTGCGCGCTGCCGACGGGGATACCCGCATTCAGCAGCGCCTCCCGATAGACGCCGCCCGTCTTGTTCGGCGAGCGCAGCAGGATCGCGACGTCGCCGTAATCCATGGGCCGCTGCCCCTCCCCTTCGGTGACGCGCGCGCCGGAATTTACAAGGGCGCGGATTTTCTGCGCCACAAAGGCGGCCTCAAGGGCGGTCTTGTCCGGGCTCTCGTCAGCCTCGTTCTCCGGCAGCTCATAGAGCAGAAGCTCCGGCTTTGGGACGGAGCCCTCATAGTATTTCGCGCCGTGGACAAGGGCGGCCTCCTCGTTATACGCCACATCCCCCAGCGTTTCGGACATGCAGCGGGAGAAGACGGCGTTGGCTGCGTCCAGGATCTCCCGGCGGGAGCGAAAGTTTTCCCGCAGGAGAATACGCTCAGCGCCGGAGTCGGGTTCGGCAAAGAGCTGGTATTTTTCGTTGAAGATGGCGGGATCGGCAAGACGAAAGCGGTAAATGGACTGCTTCACGTCCCCCACCAGGAAGAGCTTTCGCCCCCCGTCGGAGACCGCGCCGAAGATCGCGTCCTGCACGCGGCTCACATCCTGGTATTCGTCCACCATGAGCTCGGTATAGCGTCCGGAGAGACGGCGGGCGAGATCTGTGGGCGTCCCGTCGGGGTTCAGCAGAAGCTCCGCCGCCTTGTGCTCGAGATCGGCATAGTCCACCAGGGCGCGGCTCTGCTTGTCTTTGGCATAGGCTCTGTCGAAGGCCAGGGTCAGGCGCAGAAGCGCACCCATGGCCGGCGCGGTCGCCGCCATGTCCTCCAATATCACATCCGAGGACAGAGTGAAAACCTTTTCCGCGTCCTTGAAGCAGTCGAGGCAGGCGGTGCGCCGCTTTTTGAGCCGTTCGGAGAGCGCCTCGTCCGGGGACTTGGAAAGTCGCGGCAGGCGCGGCACGTCCAGCGGCAGCAGGGCTGCCGTTTTGTCCCACTCGCCGCTCCGGCAGCAGCGGGAAAGCCCCCGGAGCTGCGCGGCGATGTCGCCGTAATGCGCGGCATAGGCAGCAAAAATCTGCGGCTCCGCTTTCATTTCGGCAATCAGGGCCTCCATCTCATTGCTCCAATGCTCGGCAAGCGCGCCCGCCCAGTCCAGCAGCTCCCGCCCCCAGGGCGTTTCGCCCGCGTCGGAAGCCGGGGCAGCGAGAAGCCTGGTCTGCCCCTCCGCCCAGCGGGCGGGAAAGGCGTGGCACTGCATCTTGGTGTGCAGCTCCAGAATGAGCGAAGCCAGGGCGCTGTCATCGCGCCCCTCGCCCACAGTGTCGGCAAGCAGGCGAAAGTCCGGGTCGTCCTCCACTTTGTCGTAGCAGTCCTCCAGCACCCGGTCGAGGCAGGAAGCGCGCATGGCCTCCGCGCGCTCCTCGTCCAGGATTTTGAAGTCCGGGGAGAGGCCGGCCGCCTGACAGTTTTCCCGCAGGAGATCGGCGCAGAAGCTGTGGATGGTGCCGATCTGCGCGCGGCGGATCAGGGCGCTCTGGCGGCGCAGGCGCGCGTTGTCCGGCTCTAAGCGCAGCCGCCGCGCGAGCTCCTCCGTGATCCTGCCGCGCAGCTCCCCCGCCGCTGCGCGGGTGTAGGTGATGATGAGAAAGCTGTCGATATCCACCGGCGCGGCGGGGTCCGTGATATACGCCATGAGGCGCTCGGTCAGCACGCGGGTCTTGCCGCTGCCCGCCCCGGCGGACACCAGGACCGGGCAGCCGCGCGCCTCAATTGCGGCCTGCTGGGCCTCGGTGGGCTTAAACTCAGCCATGCTCTTCTCCTTCCTCCATCAGCGCCCAGACCTCCTCCGGGCTGTATTTGGGCATGAAGCGGCTTTTCTCGCCGCCGCGCCCCTCGGCAAACTGGCAGGCGTCGCGGTAATCACAGTGCAGGCAGGCATTGTCTGTCTGGCTGCGGTAATAGGGGTCGGCGGCGATGCTGCCGGCGCGAAGCTGCCTTGCCATGTCCCGGAGCTGCCGCCGGATGTGCCGATCCAGAAGGCCCAGGCGCTCGAGACTGGCCAGGGTGTCCGCCGTGGGCTTGTTCCATCGGAATTTGATGGGGATATAGCGCTTTTCGTTTCCGTGCTCCCAGGCCTCCTTCACGGATTCGTCGTCCAGGAGAAGGCCGCTGCGGCGCAACTCCTTGCCGCGCTCGGTGCGGATTTCGTCCGCGTCCATGCGCCCGTCGGAAGAGAGCATGGGGCTTCGCGCCGGGATATACATGACCCCGGCGGGCACGATCTCATGCCCGTAGCGGGTCTTTCCCCCGTCGGAGAGGGTGAAGAGATACAGGAGCATCTGCAGGTTCATGCCGTCCAGCACCTCGGAGAGGCTGAACTCCTTGCGCCCGGTCTTGTAGTCCACCACGCGCAGATAGAGCTTCCCCTCGTGCAGCCACCCGTCCACCCGGTCGGCAATGCCGCTGAGCGTCAGCGCCTCGCCGTCCTCTCCGAGCTCGATGGGCGGGATGTCCCGCGCCTCGGCGAAATTGAGCTCAAAGTCCAGCGGCGTGAAGTCCGACAAGCGCAGCTCATCCGCCATGTCCTTCACCACGCGGCGCACGTTTTCCCTCAGGCGGCGGAAGAGATAGACAAAGCGGCTGGACTTCTCCTGAAAGTCGTTGAGCTCTTCGTGCACATACTGCTCCACATACTGATCGGTGAGCGCCTCGAGCTCTTCGTCGGTGACGGCCTTGAAGCCGCCGCGCTCTCCCGCGCTGCGGGCCACGTTTTCCAGTACATAGTGCAGGAAGGTGCCCACTTCCGGCGGCTCGAAGCCCGCCGGGGCATGGGGCTTTGCCTTGAGGCCGTACTGGCAGAAAAAGGCGAAGCGGCAGGATGCCAGCTTTTCGACCCGCGATGCGCTGAGACGCAGCTTCCTTCCGTAAAGGCGCGCGACCCCCTCGGGGGAAAGCCTGCCGCGCGTGAGCTCCGCTGCCGACCGGAGGGCGGCGGCGCGCGCCGGGTCATGCTGCGCAACATATGCCGCAGCGGCCTGCTCCCGTCCGCCGCCGCCGTGGATGGCCTCAGCCGCGAGTCCGAGCACGGGGGCGGGGGCGGACATGCGCGCGTCCGTGAGATCGGCGTTTTCCGGTTCAAGCGTGAAAATGCTCTGCGCCCTGCGGAACACAAAGGCCGGGCGAAGCTCCGCGCCGTCGGCCCCTGTCGTCGGGCAAAGGAGCGTCAGGCTCTCCGACGGCAGGGTGAGGGTATAGTAGATGAGGGCAAATTCCCGCCAGAGCTCGCTCTCCCCGCCGGGGCCGAGCTCGATGTCCAGCTCCAGAAGGCGCTGCCGCTCGTCCAGCGAGAAAATGCCGCCGCCCTCCTCCGCCATGGGCAGGCGGTTTTCCGACGCGCCCAGGACGATGAGGTGCCGGATGTTCCGCCGCCGGTTGCGGTCGAAGTCCCCGGCGGTGACCCGGTCGAGGGAGACCGGGATGGTGCCGATGTCGTATTTGGAGAGCATCAGGGTGAAAAGCCGCCCGAAGTGCTCAAAGTCCATGGCACAGTCGCCCAGGATGCTGTCGCACTGCTCGAGCGCGCCGATGACGAGCTCCCAGAGCTGGCGATACTCGGCGGCGCTCTTCTCCCTGCCGATTTTCTGCAGCTCCTCCGCGCGGCGGCTCAGGGTCTCGGGCAGGCGCAGCGCGCCCAGGAGCCCGGAGAGCGCCTGGGCCTGGGCTGTGGCGGTCTCCGCCGCCTTCGCCGCCTTTTCAAAGGCCTTGAGCGGCCCCGCCACCCGGCGGCGCAGCGCGTTGATGCGCGCAAGCCTTTCCTCAACCGCCGGGGTATATTCCCCGCCGTAGCCGTCCGGGTGCTGCCGCCAGTCGCGCGTTCTCTGCCAGGCGCTGCCGTGCAGCTGCCACTTGAAAAGATAGCTTTCCAGCTCGTCGCATTCCGCGCTCTCCAGCCCCGCGAGCCCCGTGCGCAGATAGCTCACCACATCGTCCAGGGCCCAGCCGCCCTGGATGATCTCATAGGCGCAGGCGATGAGCGCGGGCAGGGGCTTTGCCATGAGATCCGAACGCGCCGCCGTGAAGAGCGGCACCCCGTAATGGCGAAAAACGCTCTCCAGCGTGCCGCGATAGTCCTCGAAGCCCCGGGCCACGATGGCGATATCCCGCCAGCGGCTGCCCCCGTCCCGCGCGAGGGAGAGGCAGAGGGCCGCGGCCGCTTCACATTCGGCGGTCATGCTCTGCGCCCGGATAAGGCGGACGGGAGAGTCCCCGGGCCGGCGCGCGTCGGTGTAATCGAAAAGATGTTCTGCGAAAAAGCGCAGGGCGTTGTCCCCGTCCTCGGGCGCTTCCATGCGCGTAACCGTCGGCTTCTGTCCCAGCTCCTCCGCCGCGGCGGAAAGCGAGCGCGCCGCCCTGCGGGAGAGCTCGAAGATTTCATTCTCCCCATGCAGATCGTCCAGCGTGAGGCAGACGGTGAGGCGCAGTCCCTGCCGCAGCATGGCGCACAGCACCTCCTGCTCCTGGCGGGTAAAGTCGATAAAGCCGTCCACATAGACCTTGGTGTTTTTCTCGAGGCCCCCGTCGTCGATGGCCTCGGCAAGCCTGGTGAGCCTGTCGGCGGGGTCGGCCCTGCCGTTTGACACCACGCCCTCATAGGCCTCCAGCACCAGAGCCAGATCGCGCAGCTTGTCTCCGAGCGTGTCCGGGCAGGAGGCCGCCGCCTCAAAGAGCTGCGCGGAATCCACGCGGGCGGTTTTCAGCTCGTCCACGGCTTTCAAAAGCATGGCCTGCATCTCCGCCCGGCGCTGGGCCGCGCCGTAGACCTTCAGCCGCGCTCCCACGCCCTGCAGGGCGAGGGCCATACACAGCATGCGCCCGCCCTGATCGAGCCAGGGGGCTGCGGCGCCGCCGCGCCTTGTTTCGAGACTGCGGGCAAGGCCGGAGAAGCTGAGCACCTCGGCATAGAGGGAGAGGCGGTCCCCGCAGGCGCGGCAGAGCTCGCGCTCGGCCTCATGGCTGTACTGCTCGGGAACGAGCAGTATGCTGCCCTTCTCCCCCTGCTCCATATTCTCCCGGATGCGGCGAATGAGCGCCGCAGTCTTGCCCGCGCCCGCCCGACCGATCAGAAATTCAAGCATAGAACGCAAACCTCACTTACTTTTTTATTGGCTCTATTGTAGCAAAACGCGGGAAGGAAGACAAGGAAAGAGTCGCGGCCGCTTCACAAAATGCCCGCAGGACTTTTTGTGAAACGACCGTGAGAAACGTTTAAGGCAACACCGCATAATTCGGCGAGAGCGAATCCTGAGAAAATTTGGGTTCTGATGAAGGCAGTTTTTCGCAGGAATACTTTGTGTATTTCAAGAAAAAGTGACAAAATCAGAGCGCAAATTTTCCGGGAGGCGCCGAAGGCGGATTGTGCGGTGCTGCCTTAAGGCAATATCAGGTTTTGATGATCCGCTTGTTCTTCCAGGAGCCGCGCGCGGCATGGATCACCATCAGCACAGCCTTGATGCTCCAGTCGATGCACATGGCCCACATATAGCCCATGAGGCCCATCCTGAGCCACACGCCGAGCAGGAAGGTAAAGGCGACACGGACGCCGCAGGTGCAGATCAGAGAGGTCACCATGGGGTATTTCACATCCCCGGCCGCCTTGAAGCCGCAGGGCAGCGACTGGGCCAGGGGCGAGACAAACGCGGTGAAGATGTTGTGCAGGACGGTGGTCGACACCACCAGCGCCAGCACCGCGGGCGTTGTGCTGTAGAAACGCATGTACAGCGGCAGGCCCAGCGTCAGGGCCAGATTCCACAGCGTGGAGAGCACGATGGTGATGCGCGTCAGCTTGTAGAGATAGTACTCGGACGCCTCCATGTCCCCCGCGCCGGTTGTGCGGCCGATCACCGTGGTGTAGACCGCCCCGACAGCAAGGCCGATCATCGCGGAGAGATTCCAGATCGTCTGCCCGATGCCGTTTGCCGCAAGCTGCGTCGTGCCGAAGGTGGCGATCACGCTCGCGAGGACGACCTTGGACGCCTGGAAGAGGCTGTTTTCGACCACATTGGGGATCGCGACGCTCAGGATCTGCTTTTCGATGACGCGATTGGGGCGCAGCGTCTCCGCGAGATTCACGCTGGTTCTGCCCGCTTTTTTCTGCGTGCAGAGCCGGGTAATCGCGATCATCGCAACCGCCCATGAAATCGTCGTGGGCCAGGCCACGCCCGCGACGCCCGCGTTCAGCACAAAAACGCCGAACAGGTCGCCCACGATGTTGATGAGGTTGATGGCGACGGTGATGAGCATGGTCGTGCGCGTAAGGCCGTTACTCTTGAAGATGGCCGCGCCGGCATTGTACAGCGCGTTCATGGGCAGGGAAAAGCTCAGAATGAAGAGATAGGTTTCCGCCGCCTTCATGACCTCCGGCGTCACCTTCCAGTAAAGCCCGTGCAGGATCGCGCGGCCGAACACCAGGGTCAGCGCCATGCAGGCGAGCGAAAACAGGGCGGACAGCCGATAGAGCTGCGTCCCAGCTTCGTCGGCCTTGTCGCTCTGCCCGCTCCCCAGGTACTGGGAGATAATCACCGAGCCGCCGATCCCCAGGGCGTTGAACGCGAACATGAACACCGCGTACAGCGTGGCCACCAGCGCGATGCCGGAAACAGCGTCCTCTCCGGCGTGGCTGACGATCATCGTATCCGCAAGGCCCACGATGAGCTGCAAAAACTGCTCCGTGAGCAGCGGCCACATCATTTTTAAGATGTCCCGCGTGGAATAGGGCTGGCGCGCCGCAGGTATTCCCCTGCGGGGCTCAATGATACGCATGAACAAGTTCATACAGCTTTTCCAATGCCTCTTTTCTGTCTGTCTCGCCGACTATCTGATGCCGCAGGGCATAGCGCGCGATCCGTGTGCGCATGCAGAGCATGATCAGGCGCTTTTTTGCTTCCCGCTCCGCTTCGTCAAGTCCGGCATAGTAGCCCTCCAGCGTTCTGTTCAGGATCCATGCGCGCAGGGCGGGGTCCCCCCAGCCCAGCACGTCGTTATGGAGAAGGGCCGGGAAGCCGTCCAGCACCACCGCGATGTTGGCGAGATCAAAGACCGGATCGCCGAGGCCGATGCCGTCGAGGTCGATGAGGATCAGCTCACCGCGTACATCCATGATATTGGAGGGATGCAGGTCGCCGTGCAGGAGCGTGTTTTTCTTTGGGATCTCCCCGATGATCCGGCGCAGCCTGTCGACGGTCTCCCGGCCGAGGGCCTCTTCCAGATCCGAAGCCCAGCCGAGGAACATCTCCTTATGCCGCGGCAGCGTCATGCCCTTCGGCAGATCCTTCGCCTGGGGGACGATCCCGTGGATTTTCTTGATAAAGGCAATATACGCATCGACCAGCTTTTCCCGCTCGTCGGGCCTTGTCACGATCTCGTGCGTCAGAGACGTAGCGTCCAGCATCTCATACATCGCGCCGAGGCGATCGCCCACCATGACGAGATTCAGGGGGATCGCGGTCGGCAGGCCGGAGACGAAGCAGAAGCGCGACATCTGGTTCTCCCGGCGCACGTCGTCCATCTGCGTCCCCTCCCGGTAGACCTTCACCACCGTGTCCGGGGAATAGCGGTAGACGCTCCCGTTCAGGCCCTTGCCGATGAGCTCGCAGCCGTCGATGCCGATGCGCTTCGGCATGCGGTCGACCCGCATCAGCGAGGTAAAGCCCGAGACGTCCAGGGTCTCATAAACCGTCTCCGTGACGTTGAACATCGTGACCGAGGCGTAATCGCCGACCAGCTGCAGCAGCATCCGAAGCCCCACGCTGGTAATGCTCTCCAGGCGTGCCGCGTCCAGCCTGAGCGTCTTCGTCCGAACCGTGCGGCGGATCGTGTCAAACTGGGCCTGTATCTTTTCCGCGTTGCCGGTAAAGATTCTGTCCGGCAGGAGCATCGTCAGCTCTTCCTGATCCTCCGGTTCGGCGGCGTTTTCCCCGAACAGGCCCCTGTAATAGCGCAGAAAGTCGGCAAAGCGCTTTTCGTCTTCCTCGGAGCCGACGGGGACGGAGTTCGGCTGGCGGCAGACCTTGTAGAAGTCCTCCCGCCCCGGATAAGCCGGCAGCGCGTGGCCGCCGCGCATGAGAAGCCAGGCGGCTGTCACCATGGCGCACTTGCCGCAGCCGTCGGCAAAGAGATGGATCGTGACATTGATGTAGTATTCCGCGCATGCCGCCGCCTCCACCGCATCGAAGGGTTCCCGGCAGAGGAGGGAAAAGAGCCGCTCATAAAACCAGCGGGCCGAGGTCTCGAGCCTCGCCACGGGCGTATAGCTGTACTTTTCGGAATCGGCCCCGCTCCTGTACAAGACCCCGTCCCTGAGAAGGCCGCGGTTTACCTGACACGCCAGTTCTTCAATAAAAGCGCGCAGATCCTCGGGATTGGAAAAGACCCTGTATCGCTTATCCCACGCGAGCTTCAGCGCGTCTTCATAATTGTGAAGCGCGATACCCTTCGCTGTTTCCCCGTCAGACACGGCCAATTTGTCTTTTTTGTCGGCGCTTGCGGAGGTGTCCAACGTGCCGTTTGCGGTTCTGGACATGGCATGCAGGTTTGCCATCGCCTGCTCCCTGTACGTCTCTCTTTTCATGCTGCGATCCTCTCTCCGGTGTTTCTTTTCAGCGCGTCAGGCTGCGGGAAAGCGCCTGAACCATATATTGATTCATTATATCATTTTCTTTGCTTTACCGCAACAAAAAGCATCCGGGATTCCTTTCGGGCCGCCGCGAGAAAAAGCGCGAATCAGCTCTTGCATAAGCGGTGAAAAGGTGCTAAAATATTCAGAAATTACGCAAGGGAGCGTTGAATATGAAATTATCCTCCAAAATGGAACGCTGCGGCCTGTCCCCCATGCGCAAGTTCAACCCGCTTGCGGACGAGGTCAAGGCGCGCGGCATCAAGATTTATCATCTGAATATCGGTCAGCCGGACGTGGAAACCCCCGCCCCCTTTTATCAGGCTCTGAAGGACTATAATGAAAAGGTCGTGTCCTACGCCCCGTCGAGCGGCATACCCGCCTTTGTCGACGCGGTGCGGCATTATTATCAGCGCATCGGCGTGGAGCTCACGCGCGGGGAGATCCTGCCCACCTTCGGCGGGAGCGAGGCGCTGCAGATGACCCTCGCCACCATTCTGGACGACGGGGACGAGATCATCATTCCCGAGCCCTTCTATCCCAACTACGCCACCTCCGTCACCCTGGCGGGAGCCAGCATCCGCCCCATCCCCACCTTTGTGGAGGAGGACTACTTCTACGCCGACCGCGCGAGGGTGGAGGCCTGCATCAACGAGCATACACGCGCCATCTTCATCACGAACCCCGGCAACCCCACCGGCTCCATCCTGACGCCGGATCAGCTCAAGCTCATGCTGGACATTGCCAGGGAGCATGATCTCTTCCTCATCTGCGACGAGGTGTACCGGGAATTCGTCTACGCGGGCGAGCCGCTCCTCAGCGCCCTGCAGTTTCCCGGCTTCGAGGAAAACGTCATCATCATCGACTCCGTGTCCAAGCGCTTTTCCGCCTGCGGCGCGCGCGTCGGCTGCGTCATCTCCAAGAACGCGCATTTCATGGCCGAGGTCATGAAGTGGTGCCAGTGCCGTCTGGCCTCCGCCACGGTGGATCAGATCGCCTGCGCGGCCCTCTACGGCATGGACCCCTCTTACTTTGACGCCGTGCGCGACGAGTACCGCCTGCGCCGCGACACCATGGTCAGAAAGCTCCGGGAGATCCCCGGCGTGATCTGCGGTCTGCCGCGCGGCGCGTTCTATGTCATGTGCGCCCTGCCCGTGGACGATACGGACAAGTTCCAGACCTGGCTGCTGAAGGAGTTCAACGACCACGGCGAGACCGTGCTCTTCGCCTGCGGGGAGCCCTTCTACGCCACTCCCGGCCGCGGCCGGAACGAGGTGCGCCTGGCCTATACCATCAACGCCCCGGATATCGCCCGCGCCATCGACATTCTCAAAGTCGCCATCGAGGAATACAACAAGCGCTGAAAACCTGATAAAACACACGCTCCCCGGCCGCTTGGCCGGGGAGTTTCTGTTTACTCGCGCTCCATCATTTTCCCGGGGCTCACACCGAAGCTCTCCTTGAAAGCGCGGTGAAAGGCGGAGTAATCCCCGTAGCCGCTCTCGGCGGCGGCGCGGGAGGCGGGAACGCCCTCGCGGATCAGGCGGGCCGCGTTGATCAGGCGCTTCTGGCGCACATAGGCGTGCACGGTGCTGCCCGTCTGCGCCTTGAAAAGCCGCATAAAATGATAGGGACTCATATAAAAGCGCTCCGCAAGCGTCTCCACGGTGAAGCTCTCCCGGAAATGCTCGTTGATATAGCTCAGCACCTGGCGGATCTTAGGGTCGCCGTTCGGCTCCGTGCGCTCGGGCGCGGCCTCGTGCAGACGGTTGATGTGAATAAGAAGCTGGATGATCAGGGTCTCGCGCATGGTCTGCGCCCCGAGGCGATCATCCCCCGCCGCCCGCTCATAGGCCTCGATGGCCCCGCGCAGCTCGGCAAGCTGCTCCGCCGAGGCGGTCAGCAAGTGCCGCCGATGCCGGTCGGTCTGATCGAAGCAGTCCATCAGCCCCGCGCCGGGGAAGACCCGCTCGAAATAGCGCCGGTCGAGATAGAGAATGATGCGCTCATAGGGCAAGCTGCGGTCGATGACAGCCTTGTGGATGGCATGGTGGCGCACCAGCAGCACCGACCAGGGCGCAAGGGCGTAGCGCTGCTCCTCCACCAGATAGTCGACGCTGCCGGACAGCAGGATCACCAGCTTGTCAAATTCATGAAAATGGAAATCCAGCTCCTGTCCGGCACTGTCCCGGAGATGAAAATAGTGAAAGCTCTCGCACAGATAACCCGCGCGGTTGATGTTCTGATCGCCTGCCATGGGTGTTCCCCTCCTGACGCATTCGCGCTTTAGCGCGCTGCTTCGTTGATTATACAGCAGTTTTTGCAATCTTTCAAGCACAGTTTGCAATTTACTTTGCAAAGCTTCGGAATATAATAGCACTGTCACTTGAACTTGAAAGGAGTTGCCCCAATGAAGTCCAACAATTTTCTGAAGAACAACTGGTTCTTCTTCTCCATGATCGTGGGCATCGTGCTCGGCATTATCGTCGGCTTTGTATGGCCCAACGCAGGAGTGCTTGAACCGCTCGGCACGCTGTTCATCAACATGATGTTCTGCGTCGTGGTGCCGACCGTGTTTGTCTCCATCTCCTCCGCCATTGCCAACATGAAAAGCCTGAAGCGCGCGGGCAAGCTGATGGGCACCACCGTCATTACCTTTATGTGCACCACCGTCATTGCCTCCGTGATCATGTATGTTCTGGTCCGCTTCATCCCCGTCTACACCGGCGAGCCCGCCTTCGAGCCGGGCGCCTCCGAGCCGATGAGCGCGGGCGCGATGATCGTCGGCTTCTTCACCAAGCCCGACTTTCCTGAGCTCTGGAGCCGCCGCTCCATTCTCCAGCTCATCATCGCGGGCATCTTCTTCGGCTTCGGCGTACAGATGTGCGGCGGTCCCCAGACGAAGGTCGCACAGCTGCTTGAGGAGCTCAACCGCGTCCTCATGAAGGTCATCAAGCTCATCAGCTACTATGCCCCCATCGGCTTCTTCGGTTTCTTCGCCGCTCTCGTCTCCGCCCACGGCGCCGACTTCGTCTCCAGCTACGCCCGGGCCATCATTCTCTACTATGTTGTCTCCTTCGCCTACATGTTCCTGATCTTCCCGCTCTACGCCCGCTTCGGCGGCGGCAAGGGTGCCGTCAAGGTCATGTTCCAGCACCTGTTCCGCCCTGCGGCAGTCGCCTTCGGCACCTGCTCCTCCGTCGCCACCATCCCCACCAACATGGAGGTCTCCGAGGAGACCGGCATCTCCAAGGACGTGACCGACATCGTCCTGCCCATGGGCGCGACGATGAACATGGACGGCTCCGGCATGAGCGCCATCATCAAGGTCGCCTTCCTCTTCGGCATGTTCGGCAAGGACTTTGCCACGACTGACGCGCTGATCGCCATCATCGTTGCCACCGTTTCCTCTGTTGCCATGTCCGGCATTCCGGGCGGCGGCGGCACCGGCGAGCTGGTGCTCTGCTCCCTCTTCTTCCCCGAGCAGCTGGCGGTTGCCTTCCCCATCGCCCAGGCGATCGGTGATCTCGTCGATCCTCCCGCCACGATGGTCAACGCCGCCGGCGACTATGTGGCCTCCTTCATCGTCTCCCGCTACAACGACGGCAAGGATTGGCTGCAGAAGGCCATGGCCGCGAAGAAGAACAGCTGACACGCATCTTTTCTTCATCCGAATACACAGGGAGTCCCCGCTCGTATGGGCGGGGGCTTTCTGCGCTGTCCGCAGAAAAGAATTGATGTTTTCCCCACGGGATAGTATAATGGGGAAAAGCATTCGGTAATACTGATATTAACCAGGAAACGGAGATCATCATGGAAAAAGCCTCCGTCTTTTTCAAAAGGATCATGCTGGGCATCCTGCTGCTGGTGCTGGGGCTGACGCTGGCCCTGGTCATCTGGCAGGGTTCCTCCGCCCATTCGTATCTGGGCGCGCTGCTGCTGGGCGCGGTGCTGGCCTACGTGCTGAGCTGGCTGCTGGCCCGCTGTGCGCTGCCCCTGCCGCGCCGGCCGGAGCTCTGGCTCGCGGCGTTCTGCTTCGCGGTGAATATCGTGTGGGTGCTGCTGGTGCAGATCGAGCCCTTCAGCGACTATGACGAATACTGGCAGGTGGCCCGCGCCCTCGCCGCCGGGAAGGAGGTCCCCGACGCCTGGTATGTGGCTATGTACCCGCACATTCTTGGCACCGCGACCATGCTGAGCGGGCTGATCCGCCTGTTCGGGGAATCCGTCTTCGCGGTGACGGTGGTGAACGTCCTGCTCACGAGTCTGAGCTGTACGCTCGTGTGGCTCATTGGGCGGGAGCTTTTGTCCGAGCAGCAGGCCTTTCTTGCGGCGCTGCTCTGGGCGTTTACCCCGTGCAAGATGATGATGGGCTCCCTGGTGTTCTCCGAGCCTTGGTACACGCTTTTGATCCTGCTCTTTTTCTGGCTCTTTCTGCGCCTCGCCCCGGCGCCGGGAGCCGAGGGGCCGGTTCGCTGGGTATCTCTCGGCGGCCTTGCGCTGCTGGGGCTGCTGCTCGCGCTCATCAACATCATCCGCCCCATCGCGGCGATCCTGATCATCGCGCTCACGCTCTGGGCGGTGTTTCTGCGGGGCGCGGAGGGGCGAAGCGCGCGCGCCTGGGGTCTCTGGCTTCTGGTGCTGGTCGCCATGCTGGGACTGTACAAGGGCTCGCTCACGCTCTGGGATCAGCATGTGGAGCGCGTCCTGGGGCAGAAGCCCGCCTCCGTCCCCTGGTACAACATCTATGTGGGTCTCAACCAGGAGACCGAGGGGCGCTACACCGACGCGGACATGGACCTGCTTACGGGCTATCTCAAGCAGGGCATGAGCGCCGAGGAGGCCCAGCAGGCCATGATCCCCCATGTGAAGGAGCGTCTTGCGGGTCTTGATGTCCCGAAGCTGCTCATGGCCAAGCTCTCCGCCTTTCTGGGCAATGACGAGCTGGGCGGCTACACCTACCGCTTCACCCGCTCGCCGGGCTTTGTGAAGACCTGCATGGTGATCTGCAACATCTTCTACTACGCGCTCTTTCTTGCAGGCATGGCAGGCCTTGTGCGCCAGCTGATAAGCCGCGCGCTCGGCGCGGGTCTGCTGCTGCCGCTGTTTTTCCTGGGCCTCACGCTGGCCCACATGCTGGTGGAGGTCGCCAACCGCTACCATTATTCCCTGATCCCGATACTTGCCATCTTTGCCGCCCTCGGTCTCACGAAGGAGGAAAGGAGTCAGTCATGACCAAAACACCGAGACTATTCATCGTCATCCCCTGCTATAACGAGCAGGAGGTGCTGCCCATCACCGCCCCGCTCTTCCGCGACAAGCTCCTGAGCCTCGCCGCCGCGGGGAAGATCACGGCGGACAGCCGCGTCCTCTTTGTCAACGACGGCAGCCGCGACCGCACCTGGGAGATCATCCGGGAGCTGTCTGAGCAGGACGAGCACTACATCGGCATCAGCCAGAGCCGCAACCGTGGCCACCAGGCCGCGGTACTTGCGGGACTCATGGAGGCGCGGGACAAGTGCGACATCACCATCTCCATCGACTGCGACGGGCAGGACGACATCAACGCCATGGACAAGATGGTGGACGCCTATCTCGACGGGTGCGAGGTGGTGTACGGCGTGCGCTCCAGCAGGGAGACGGACACCTTCTTCAAGCGCTTCACCGCCGAGAGCTTTTATAAATTCCTCGCCATGATGGGGGCGGAGGTGGTCTTCAACCACGCCGACTACCGCCTCATCAGCGCAAGGGTGCTCAAGGAGTTTGCCAATTTCAAGGAGGTCAACCTCTATCTGCGCGGCATGGTGCCGCTGGTGGGCTTCAAGTCCACGTCCGTGAGCTATTCGCGCGCCGAGCGCATCGCGGGCGAGAGCCACTACCCGCTCAAAAAGATGATCGGCCTTGCTGTGGACGGGGTGACCAGCCTCTCCGTGAAGCCCCTGCGCCTGATCTTCGGCCTCGGCCTGTTCATCGCGTGCGTGAGCTTTCTCTTCTGCATCTGGGCGCTGGTGACGGCGCTGTGCGGCAGGAGCGTCGCAGGCTGGGCCAGCATGACGTGCATCATCTGCTTTGTCAGCGGGGTGCAGCTCATCTGCCTCGGCATCATCGCGGAATACATCGGCAAGATCTATATGGAGACCAAGCAGCGCCCGCGCTATATCATCAGCGAGCGCACCTGGGAGGATGACTGAGGCCATGCGCGAGAGCTTCTATTCCGTCGCGGGCTGCCCGTGCAAAATTGCCCTGGCGTCCGACCTGCATGAGAAGCCCTGGGACGCGGTGCTGGCTTCCCTGAAAGATAATCGCCCGGCGCTCATCTGCGTGCCGGGCGACTTTCTCTTCGGCAGACTGCCGAAGGTGGATCTCAAGATCCGTGAAGCCGGGGTTCTGCCCTTCTTTTCCGCCTGCTGTGAAATCGCGCCCTGCTTTGTGTCCCTCGGCAACCACGAATGGCTGCTCACAGACGAGGACGCCGCCCTCCTGCGCAATACCGGCGCGGTGCTGCTGGATAACGCCTGCACGACGGCGGAGATCGCGGGGCGCAGGCTCGTGCTCGGCGGACTCACGTCCGCGCGGGTGAGCGAATACCGCCGCGCCCTTGACGCGGGGCTGCCGGTTCTGGAGGCGAACGAGCAGACGCGCCCGGTCGGCGTTAAAAAGCACGTGCCGCCGGAACTGACGTGGCTGGACGGCTTCTGCGCTGAGCCGGGCTATCACATCCTGCTCTGCCACCACCCGGAGTATTATCCGCGCTGGCTCAGGGAGCGCCCCATCGAGCTCATCCTCAGCGGTCACGCCCACGGCGGGCAGGTGCGCATACTCGGGCAGGGTCTTTACGCCCCCGGTCAGGGCGTGCTGCCGAAGCTCACAAGCGGCGTGACGGAGGGGCGTCTTGTCATCAGCCGGGGCCTCGCCAACTGCCAGCGCGTCCCGCGGCTTTTCAACCCCCCGGAGCTTGTGTATGTTCTGCCGAAAGAGTAAAAAACGACCGTTCACTTCCACCAAGTGAACGGTCGTTTCGTGGCTGAGCCACAAAGGAAAAGAAAAATGAGAAACACAGGAAAGAACCGTATGCGGATTCTCTCTGCATTGTGAATTTTATCACCGTGCGGCTCGCTTGTCAAGCTCTTGGTGTTTGGCTTTGGAAGGCAGGCCGCAGGCCTCTCTCCTTTCTGCTTTCCCATGAATCTTTTGAAAAAAATCTTTACGAATCCCGATTCCCGCGCTATAATCATTCAGTCAAAAATCTATGCCGCAAGGCAAAAGGAGTAATCCACAGATGAGAACCATCGGTACCGTTGTGCGCGGCGTGCGCGCACCCATCATCCGCCAGGGCGACGATATCGCCGCCATCGCTGCCCAGTCCGTGATGGACGCCTGGAAAGAGGCCGGCTTCACCCCCTGCGACCGGGATGTGGTCGCCGTGACCGAGTCCGTCGTGGCCCGCGCCCAGGGCAACTACGCCACCGTCGACCAGATCGCGGCGGACGTGCGCGCGAAGACCGGCGGCAAAACCGTCGGCGTGGCCTTCCCCATTCTCAGCCGCAACCGCTTCTCCCTGCTGCTCAAGGGCTTTGCCCGCGGCTGTGAGAAGATCGTGCTGCTGCTCAGCTACCCCTCCGACGAGGTGGGCAACCACCTGGTGGACTGGGACCTGCTGGACGCCGCCGGGGTCAACCCCTACAGCGACACGCTGACGCTTGCGCAGTTCCGGGAGAAGTTCGGCCACATCGTCCACCCCTTCACAGGCGTTGACTACATCGACTTCTATTCCGAGCTGATCCGCGCCGAGAACTGCGAGGTCGAGGTGCTCTTCGGCAACAAGGTCACGACGCTGCTGGACTATACCGACACGGTGATCACCTGCGATATCCATACCCGCGAGCGCTCCAAGCGCCTGCTGCGCGCCGCCGGGGCAAAATGCGTCCTGGGCCTGGACGATATCCTCAACGCCTCCGTCAACGGCAGCGGCTATAACGAGCAGTACGGCCTGCTGGGCTCCAACAAGGCCACCGAGGAGACCGTCAAGCTCTTCCCGCGCGACTGCACCAACGTGGCCGAGCAGATCGCAAAGCTCCTGTCCGACGCCTCCGGCAAGCGCATCGAGGCCATGGTCTACGGCGACGGTGCGTTCAAGGACCCCGTCGGCAAGATCTGGGAGCTGGCCGACCCCGTCGTCTCCCCCGGCTACACCACGGGTCTGATCGGCACGCCGAACGAGCTCAAGCTCAAGTACCTGGCCGACAACGACTTCGGCGACCTCAAGGGCGAGGCCCTGCGCGAGGCCATCGAGGCGCGCATCCGCGCCAAGACCGGCGACAGCCTGGTGGGCAACATGGTGTCCGAGGGCACCACCCCCCGCCGCCTGACCGACCTGATCGGCTCGCTCTGCGATCTGACCTCCGGCTCCGGCGACAAGGGCACCCCCATCGTCTACATCCAGGGCTACTTCGACAACTACACCAACGAATAAACGCTTTGAGCCGCCCCGTCCGGGGCGGCTCAATTTATCCCTTGTTCAGTTTTTCCACGATGCCGGATTTCGTCAGCCAGGTCAGCACGACAAACTGCACCGGCATCATCACCGCAAGCTGCACCGCCCGCGCCGCGAGCATCGCGGCATAGCTGTTGCCGGTGATCAGGCAGATCATCCAGGTATTGGCGAGATACGACACCAGCACGGTGTTTAAAAGCGCTGCCGCCGCCGGGTAAACCCAGCGCGGCTCTTTTTTATACAGGCAGAGCCCGAAGACCAGCCCCGTGCAGGCCGCCGTCAGCGTAAAGCCGGGGAAATAGGCCCCCGTCGGAAAGAGCAGCGCGCCCGCAAGATCGCCGAGCGCTCCGGTCAGCGCCGCCCACCAGGGGCCGTAGAGCAGGGCGGCAACGGCGACGGCGGCAAAGCCGAGACCGATTTTCATTACCGGCGTGTTGATGGCGAGAAGCCTTGTCAGCACCACATCCGCCGCGATCAGCAGCGCCGACGCCGCGAGCCGTTTTGTATTTTTTCCCATAATGCCGCCTTCTTTCCGTCAGATATGTGCTACCCATTATACCCCATGCGCCCGCCCGATGCAAGACGGACGCAGAAATATACATCCCGCTCATGAACTGTGCAGAAATAAGTTGAGAAAACCGCAAATTGGGAATTGCGCTTGATGGTTGGATATGGTATTATTGGTTTGCGACACAATCACATAAAAGCGACACGAAAGGGAATGCTGTCTTTACCATCCGGTAAAAACGCATTCTCCACTTTGCATTCCCTTGAGTGTCAAAGATTGTGTCGCAACAAAAGGAGCTCTGCGTTTTTCGTGCGTAGCTCCTTTTGGGCTGCGCACTTTTTAATTTAGTAGATTGGAGAGCGTAAAAATGTTTGTACTATTATTTCTTGGCGGACTTGTTGGCTTTTTTGTTTCGCTTGTTCTGATTATTATTAAAACCATAAAAAAACAGCCAAAAAAGAAGGCAATTATTTCCCTTGTTGTAAGTCTTATACTTTTTGTTGTTGGAATAATTATAACCCCTCCGCCGTCCAATTCTACAGCAACAGTTCCAGCAGTTACGGAAACACCTACGAACACACTCGCACCCACACCTACGCCCGCACCTACACCCGTACCTACACCCGCACCTACATCCGTACCTACACCTGCACCTACACCCGTACCTACACCTGCACCTACGCCCGTACCTACGCCCGTACCTACGCCCGTACCTACGGAGATGACAAAGAAGGATGAAAAAGCAAATCTTACAATTGATAATATAATCGCTCTTTATAAGACATCACTCGAAACATCGTTCTTAGATAAAAATATTGAATACTCAATTAAGCAAGAAGACAATTTAGTGAATATCAGTGTTTGGTCTAATGGCTTAACGCAAGAGGCCATGATGGCAATGCTTAATGAAGAGTATAAAAAAGATTGGAATTATATGGTTGAATCCCTTACAGGAACACAGAAAATCTTTCAAAATATTATGAATGAGAATGGTCATACTGATACGCTTGTAGCTATTGGTGTCTTGAATGATATAAATAAAGATAACCTCTTACTATATGTTAGTCTTGGTATGACTTTGTATGATACTGTTAATGATATTAACTTACTTAACTAATGCATAGTTAAGATGCGCATTCGGACAGCTATTATCATTATAACACCTCCGCACGCCCCTCAATCGCCCTCTCTATTCATTACGGCTCAATCCCAATATATCGTTTTGTGACCGCCGCGCTGCTTTGCTGTAAAAGCCACCGCACAAGCGCAAACCGCTTTTGCCCAGCGCGCACAATCAGAAAACCCTACATCATCCAAGAGGATCAGAGGCGAATATCGTCTCTGATCCTCATTGGTTTCGCAGGTTTTTGTTGACAAAGCCCCCTGCGGCAAATAAGATAAAACCAACAGCATACAAGTGCGATATTCGCCACGAAGGAGGCATACAAATGGAAAACAAGATTTATGATGTCATGATCCTCGGCGGCGGCCCCGCGGGGCTTGCGGCGGGACTTTACGCGGGGCGCGCCAGGCTCTCCGTGCTGATCATCGAAAAGGGCGCGGACGGCGGGCAGATCATCCTCACCCACGAAATCGAAAACTACCCCGGTCAGACCAATACCGACGGCATGAGCGGTCAGGAACTGATCGCCCCCATGAGCGCCCAGGTTCAGAAATTCGGCGCGGTGCGCGTCAGCGACACCATCAGCGCCTGCGATTTCTCCGGCCCGGTCAAAAAATTCATCGGCAGCAAGGGCGAATACCTGGCCAAATCCGTCATCATCTGCACCGGCGCCATGACCCGCTTTATCGGCTGTGAACACGAGGCCGACTTCGTGGGCCGCGGCGTGAGCTACTGCGCCGTCTGCGACGCAAACTTCTTCTCGGGTCTTGATATCTACACCGTGGGCGGAAACGGCATTGCGGCGGAAGAGTCCCTCTACCTCTCCAAATTCGCCAAGCGCCTCATCATGCTGCACAAGGGCAAGGCGCTCTCCGTGACCCCGGACGTGAAGGCTGAGCTTGAGGCCAACCCCAAAATCGAGATCCGCCTCAACACCGAGGTGGCAGACCTGGGCGGCGACGGCGTGCTCAGCGAGATCGTCCTGCGTGACACCGAGACCGGGGAGCTCACCACCGTCAAGGCGGACGAGGAGGACGGCATGTTCGGCCTCTTCGGCTTCACTGGCAAGAAGACCACCGGCATGTTCGAGGGCGTGCTCGACATGGAGGGCGGCTATATCAAAACCAACGAGAAAATGGAGACCAACATCCCCGGCGTCTATGCCGCGGGCGACGTGCGCGTCACCCCGCTGCGCCAGGTGGTGACCGCCTGCGCCGACGGCGCGATCGCCGCCATGCAGTGCAGCAAATACGTGGGGAGTCTCAAATAAGGGAGTGTGATGATCTTGGTCGAGCTTTCGCAGATGCTCGCCGCCCGGGACCGCCGGGTCGAACGGCAGAGCGCGCTGCTCGCGCAGTACCGTCTGCCGCTGGTATCCTTCACGCTGAATATCGCGGGCCCCGTGAAAAACGGTCCGGAGATCCGCCGCCTCTTCGCCCTCGGGCGGGGGCTGCTGTTTGACCAGCTCCGCCGCGTCAAGGCCCCGCTTCTATGGCAGGAAGAGGTGGACGAGGACACCGGCTGCGAGGGGCTTTATATTGTGGACATGGACCCCGCCGCGCTCAAGGCTCTCTGCTGCGATCTGGAGGAGGGCACAGTGGCCGGGCGGCTCTTCGATCTGGACGTGCTTCGCCCCGACGGGCACAAGCTTGACAGGCCGCGCCCCCGCCGCTGCCTGATCTGCGGAAACGAGGCCAAGGAATGCGCCCGCAGCCGCACCCATTCCGTGCCGGAGCTCCAGGCAAAGACGCGGGAGATCATCCGTGCCGCGCTGGATCAGGCCGACACGGAGCGCGCCGCCTCTCTCGCGGTGCGCGCGCTTTTATACGAGGTCACTGTGACGCCCAAGCCCGGTCTGGTGGACCGGCTCAACAACGGCAGCCACCGGGACATGGACATGTTCACCTTTATGCGCAGCGCCGCCGAACTTTGGCCCTATTTTGCTGAATGCGTCACGATCGGCCGGGAGAGCAAAGACGCCGCCGCGCCCGAGACCTTCGCCGCCCTGCGTTTTCCGGGCAAGCTTGCGGAGGGGCGGATGCTGCGCGCCACCGGCGGGGTCAACACCCACAAGGGCGCGATTTTCACCTTTGGCCTCGTCTGCGGGGCGCTGGGCAGGCTGGACGTTGAGCGCTGGGCAGAGCCCGCCGCCGTTCTGGCCGAGCTTGCCGCCATGGCAAAGGGCGTAGAGCGCGAGCTTCAAACGAACGAAGAGCGCACCCCCACGGCGGGCGAGCGCTTTTTCCGGGAATACGGCGTCACCGGTGTGCGCGGCCAGGCCGCGCAGGGCTTCCCCTCGGTGCTGCATGACGGTCTTCCGACACTGGAGGCCGGTCTTGCCGCGGGAAGGTCGGAGGACGAAGCCGGGGCCGCCGCGCTGCTCACAATCCTCGCCCACACCCCGGACACCAACATGCTCTCCCGCGGCGGCTTCGCGCTGGCCGAGGAAAAGCGCGCGGCGCTGCGCGCCCTTCTGCAAGCCGACCCCTATCCCGATTTTGAGACGCTTGCGGCTCTGGATCGGGAATACAGGGCGGAAAACCTCTCCCCCGGCGGCAGCGCCGATCTCCTGGCGCTGTGCTGGCTGCTGCATTTTTTGAAGGAGGATTCGTAACATGGCATACAGCATCTCCAAGGTTTCCCCCGGCGATATGCGCGCGCTGCGGCAGGTGGACGCCCTGCTCGAGCAGGAGGGCATCCAGCGCGACGGGAATCTGGACTACATCGCGGCGCTCTATGACGAGGACTACCGCGTCATCGCCACCGGCTCCTGCTTCGGCAACACGCTGCGCTGCTTTGCCGTGAGCCATGAGCACCAGGGCGAGGGACTTTTGAATCAGGTCATCACCCACCTCATCGAGGTGCAGCATGAGCGCGGCAATCTCCAGCTCTTCCTATACACCAAGATCGGCTCGGCCAAGTTTTTCGGGGATCTCGGTTTTTATGAGATCGCCCGGGTGGACGGCACGCTGGTCTTCATGGAAAACCGGCGGGACGGCTTTTCCCGCTACTTAAAGCGTCTGGAAAAGACCCGCACGGAGGGACGGTCCGCCGCGCTCGTGATGAACGCCAATCCCTTCACCCTCGGTCACCAGTACCTCGCGGAGACCGCCGCCGCCCAGTGCGACACCCTGCATCTTTTTATCGTGAGCGAAGATCAGAGCCTTGTCCCCTTCTCCGTGCGCAGGGAGCTCATCAAGGCGGGCACGGCCCATCTCCCGAACGTCGTCCTGCACGACAGCGGACCGTATATCATCAGCTCCGCCACCTTCCCGAGCTATTTTCTCAAGGATGAGGCCGCGGTCATCGCGGGCCATGCGCGGCTGGATCTTGAGATCTTCAAGAAGATCGCCGCCGCCCTGAACGTCACCGCCCGCTTTGTGGGCGAGGAGCCCACCAGCCAGGTCACGGGTCTGTATAACCAAATCATGGCCGAGGAGCTGCCCAAGGCTGGGATCGCCTGCCGGATCATCCCCCGCAAGGCCGTGGGAGACCAGATCATCAGCGCCTCCACCGTGCGCAAGGCCCTGCAGGAGGGCGACATGGAGACCTTTCGCCGCCTGGTGCCGGCGACCACCGCCGCCTGGTTTGAAAGCCCGGAGGCCGCCCCGGTGCTCGAACGCATTCGCCGCGCCGACGAGGTTGTGCATTACTGAGCAAAGGACGATGCCCCATGATCCTGTATTTCAGCGCCACCGGCAACACCCGCTTCATCGCGCAGGAGCTTGCCCGCAGGCTCAATGACGAGGCGCTCGATCTCACCGCCCGCATCCGGGAGGGGGATCATTCGCCCATCGAATCGCAAAAGCCCTTTGTGATCTGCTCGCCCGTCTATGTGTGCGAGCCGCCCCGCTTCCTGCTCTCTTTTCTCCGCAAGACGCCGCTCTGCGGCAATGGGGACGTGTACTTTGTCTTCACCAGCGGGGGCTACTCCGGTATCAGCGCCGTCTTGTGCCGTCAGCTTGCGCGAAGCAAGGGGCTTCGCTATCGGGGCAGCGCGGATTTTAAGATGCCGCGCAACTATCTCATCAGCACCGCCTATCCGCCGCTGGAGAAGGCAGAGATCGAGGCGCGCATCCGCGCGTCCTGGGAGAAACTTCCGGCAGCCGTGGAGGCGATTCAGGCGGGGCGCAAGCTCCGCTCCCGTCATATCTGGCTGTGGGAGATTCTCGTCACGCTCCCCTTTAATCCCGTCTGGGTGCGTTTTCGGCAGAGAGCCGACAGCTTTCATGTGACGGACGCCTGCATCTCCTGCGGCAAGTGCGCGCGCGGCTGCCCGCTGAAGGTGATCCGGCTGCAGGATGGCAGACCTGTCTGGGACGCGCCGCGCTGCGCACACTGTATGGGCTGCATCCAGAACTGCCCCGTCAACGCCGTTGAGTACGGGCAGCGCACCCGGGACCTGGAGCGCTACCGCTTTGACAAGTACTGTTATGTGGTCAAGGCCGAATCGGAAGCAAACCCATAACATTAAAGGGCCTCCTCATCGCGCAGGTGAGGAGGCCCTGCTTTGCGCTTCGAGTTTTTGTTAGCAGCCACACATTATATCTATAAATATATCGTGAAATTTACAAATATATTCTTGACATGATTTTGCTATTGCATATAATATTAGTGAGAACAATGTGAAGGAGGGCTCGCAATGGATCAGCTTTCTACGTTGGGAATGATGAAGAAAATTGTACCCATTACCCGTTTCAATAAGGGTGAAGCCAACAAAATATTTGATGAGGTGCAGATGGGCGGCCCCAAGATCGTGATGAAGAACAATCGTCCGGCCTGTGTTCTGCTCTCACCGGAGCAGTACGAGTCCATGATCGAAATGCTCTCCGATTCGCTCCTGCTGGCTGAGGCGGAACAGCGCATGGCTATGAACGACGATACGCAGAATTTGAGCCATGAGGAAATGATGCAAAGCCTCGGCATTACCCAGGATGAACTGGACGCCATTGATGTGGAGATCGAGGAATGAGCTGGAAAATCGAATACATCAAAGAAGCCCAACGGGATTTGCAGAAGCTTGATGCCTATAATCGTCGGATCATCCTCAAAGCGATAGAAAAGACCGCACAGCGTCCCTTGCCGCCGCCGGATGGTATTGGAAAACCTCTCGGCAATCATGCGGCTGCCAATCTCAGCGGCTATTATAAAATCAAACTGCGCGATCTGGGTTATCGTGTTGTGTATGGTCTTGTACGGGAAGGAAATGTCATGAAGGTAATTGTCATTTCCATCCGTGATGACGATGCCGTTTACCGTGAAGCTGAGCGCAGAATTGCTAATTTGACAAAGTGACCATCGCCCCGAAGCTTTATCAATAGCTTCGGGGCTATTTGCCCCCAAATGTAAATTTGCATTTGCGTCCGTATAATAAATAATAGGAGGGTAAAACCTCAAGAAATTAAAACAGCGTGGTGTAAGACAAGCCGCCGGATGCACGAGTTGATCGTGTGCCCGGCGGCTTATGCTTTACAGCTACTCAAATCGAAGAAAGGAGAAAACAAAAATGAATTAAACCAACACCAAGCCCGTAATCATCGCCCTCGACCATGGTTACGGCAACAACAAAACCGCACACGCCATCTTCAAGACCGGCGTGACAGTCTGCTGCTTACGGGTGTAGCCGATTTCGTAACACGAGCGTTCACGATCCTATATGTCTGCGTTGTAATTTGTTTCAAGCAGGGCTTTCAGGTCCTTAATGTCACGGTAGATAGATGGAGCGATGCTCGTCTCCACGCCGTACATGCGCAAATGGTCCTGTATATCATCAACGGAAAGTGGATGCTCTTCATCTGTCCGCTTCAAAAGGACCTGCCACACCAGAAGAGACTTGTATTTCTGCCCTTTCCGCTTATATCCCGCGCCACCGCTCACAGCCTGTGATTCATCCTTCTCCGCCATTGCTGCGCCCTCCTGGTTCGTGTTTTTTCCATAACAGCAAATCTCCCAAAGGTTTTCCATACTTTTCTTAATTGGGAAGAAAAACCTTTGGGAGCTTCGCAAAGCAAAATGAAAGTGCACTTTCAACAGAAAGAAAGCTGTATTTCAGGACAATTTGAGAATTGCGGGCACTGAAAGGGTATGATAAAATAAATAACATATCAAGAAAAGTCTGCGCTTTGTTTTTTGCGCACAGTTCTGTTTGGATCTCTCAGTTATTATAGTCACAACAGATTTATGAATAAACGGAGGTAAGCACATGAAGTCCGCGCTACGTATATACACACTATTATTCTGCCTCGTTCTCTGCGTTTGCCTCACCCCCGCCGTTTTTGCCGATGGCGAGAGTATTACGCTTCCGGAAAATACAACAGTCATTCAGGACGAAGCCTTTTTGAACTGCGCAAGCATGACAAGCGTGACAATCCCGGCGAGTGTGACGCACATAGGCGACAGGGCATTTTCCGGTTGCGACAACCTGACCTTTGTCTTTTACAACGGCACGCCGGAACAATGGCATAAAGTCAACATTGGTGATGGCAACGAGGCCCTTGCCAACATCATCTGCAATGATGATAGGTTTCCTGACACATATTTCCGCGCTTATGTCTATCATCATTTTGATACAGACAAAAACGCCTTTATCAGCGACGAAGAAATATCTGCGGTAACAATAATTGACTGCTCTGGCTCGGAGGAAGAGCTCGGCCTTATTGTTTCTCTACGGGGCATCGAGCTGTTCAGCAATCTCGAAACTCTGTTTTGCAGATACAACCAATTAACTGATTTGGATGTCAGTACCAACACAAAACTGAAATATCTTGACTGTCGCAGAAATCAATTGACCAGTCTGGACTTAAGAAAAAACACAGCCATAACCACCTTTAACTGCGACTATAATCAGCTGACTTCCCTTCTGCTCGGGACAAAGGAGAATCTGTGGAATTTCGGCGCTATGTCCAATCAGCTGACAAGCCTTGACGTCAGCGGTCTGCACAATCTGAAGGTGTTCGGTTGCGGGGACAATCAGCTCGAGGAAATCAATCTCAGTAATAATCCAAACCTTTATCGGATCCATCTTTGGTCGAATAACCTGACAAGCCTGGATATTAGTCAAAACTCCAAGCTGGTCTATCTGGATGTACGGGATAACCCCTTTACCACATTGAATATTTCCCGTTCGCCGGATATTATGGATTTGGTCATAAACGGCACGAAGGCAGAGAAAACCTACAAGGGGCATATTTTTGACGTGTATACCAGTGAAAAAGTAATTCAGGGAGAGGAAGATACTCATTACACACTGACTGTTGATCAAAACGTCGAAATCCGTTTTCCTGATGGTGTTCCAATCAACGAAACCACCTTCCCAGACACGATATTCCGCAGTTATGTGTCTACGAATTATGATACCGACGGCAATTCCTTTTTGAGCGGAAGGGAGATTGCTTTGATAAGGGGTATTGGGTTTGACAATCAAGATACCCCCGTAACCTCGCTCAAGGGTATCGAGTATTTCACTGGGCTGAATATCCTGTACTGCATCAACCAAATGATTGAGGAGCTTGATCTGAGCAATAACACTGCGTTGCAATATGTAATATGTGAGAATAACCAACTTACAAGCCTCAACGTCTCCAGGTGCTCGGCGCTGCTGTTTCTCATCTGTTCTAGTAATCAACTGCAAAGCCTCGATGTATCCGGTTGCACTTCACTGTGGCAGCTCAACTGCTATGATAACCAGTTGCAGAGCCTCGACGTCTCTGATTGTGTTTCTCTGGGTGATCTCAGCTGCGGCTACAATCGGCTATCAAGCCTTGATGTATCCGTATGCACCGCATTGACTGAGCTTATCTGTTACAACAACCAGTTGGCGAGTCTTGATCTTTCTAACTGCACCGTGATGAAATCTCTGTGGTGCGGTGATAATCAGTTGACAAGTCTCAGAATAAACTGCGCCGCATATCTGGATTCGTTAAGTGTCGATAATAATCAGCTGACGAGTCTCGATCTAACTGACTATGCTTCTCTTCGATTACTATATTGTGGCGATAATCTGTTAAGCAAACTTAAAGTCATCAATTGTCCGTCGTTGAAAAGCATAGATTGCCGTAATAACCAGTTGTCTGCACTTGCTATTTCAGAACTTCCCTCTTTGTCAGATATCATTTGCTCTGGTAACGATATGGGAAGCCTGACTGTCTCGTATTGTCCTGCACTGACATATCTGAGCTGTTACGAGAACCAGTTAACAAGTGTTACTGTCTCCAACTGCCCCGCGCTTACAGACGATAACATATATTGTGATGAAGGTGTCACAATTATTCGCTGAACGTTAAGGACGGGTTGGAGAGAACCGGCTTGTCTCAATAGTTATGGGCTGCTTCCCACATGAAAAGCGAAAGCAAGGCTGCATGAATTATAATGTTTGCTGTGATCCTTTTATTAAAAGCCTTAATCCGTGAAGCAGAAAAGACCAGACACAGAATCAAAGTGAAACTGCGGTAGCTGCGAATAAGACTTCTCGACCTATATCAATTCCGCGTGTCCTTCAATCGTCCTTTCTATCCTATGCGGTTCAATCCCGATGCACCTTTGCGTTACGCTTGCGGAGCTATGCTGCAAGAGCCGCTGGACAAGGGCAATGTCATAGCCGTTCGTCTTGTATATCTCTGTGGCATACCATTTCCGAAAGCTGTGGGTGCTGATACTCTCATGGTCGCATACAAGGGCAAGTTGTTTCTGTATGGCCCTTGTGGTTAGGGGAAACATCAGCTCATTGCGGCCTAATTCAATCCGCCAAGCAATGATAATTCCATAGTATTTTGGTTCTTGAATCAAAGAAGCGTTTCCTGGTTGTGTTCCGTATTTGTGCTTTTTCACTTTGAGGAACGAGCCTTTCCCTCTGCATGAAATTTCCCAAGCCGGGAAATACTAACACCACTCTTTCAAAAAGGAGTGGTGTTTTTCATGCAGGGAAAGGTCGAGATCTGTGGGGTGAACACGGCCAGGCTGCCTGTGCTGAAAGCCGCCGAGACGCGCGCGCTGCTGGAAAAAGCCAGGGGCGGGGATCGTGAGGCGCGCCAGGCGCTGATTGCGGGCAATCTCCGGCTGGTGCTGTCGGTGATCCAGAAATTTTCCGGGCGTGGGGAGAGCATGGACGATCTCTTCCAGGTCGGCTGCATCGGCCTCATCAAGGCCGTTGACTGCTTTGATCTCAGCCAGAATGTCCAGTTTTCCACCTACGGCGTTCCCATGATTGCCGGGGAGCTGCGGCGCTTTCTGCGGGACCACAGCGCCGTGCGGGTTTCGCGCTCCATGCGGGACACCGCTTACCGGGTACTGCAGGCCAAGGAAAAGCTGACCGCCGAGACCGGGCGGGAGCCGGACGTCGAGCAGATCGCCAAAAGCCTCGGTATTTCCCGGCAGGAGGTGGTCTTCGCGCTCGAGGCCATCACGGACCCGGTCTCGCTCTACGATCCCATCTACTCCGACGGCGGCGAGACCGCAACTGTCATGGATCAGATCGGCGACAACCGCAACACCGACGAGCACTGGCTGGAGCAAATCGCGCTGGAGGAAGCGGTCAAGCGCCTGGACGAGCGGGAAAAACGCATTCTCGCCCTGCGCTTTTACGACGGGCGCACCCAGATGGAGGTCGCCAAATGCGTCGGCATCTCCCAGGCGCAGGTCTCGCGGCTGGAAAAGAACGCGATACGAAGGATCAAAAAAGAGCTGGGGAATTAAAAACGCAGGGAACGGTGCGTGCCGTTCCCTGCAGTTGTATAATTCTGATTTCTCAGCCGCCGAGGTAGGCTTTCTGCACCTCTTCGCTGGCGGCCAGCTCCTTGCCGGTGCCGCTGAGGGTGATGCGGCCCGTCTCCATGACATAGGCGCGATCCGCGATGGACAGCGCCATCTCGGCGTTCTGCTCCACCAGCAGGATGGTCGTGCCCGCCTTGTGCAGGGCGCTGATGATGTCAAAGACCTGCTCCACCAGAATCGGTGCGAGGCCCATGGAGGGCTCGTCCAGCATGAGGAGCTTGGGGTGCGACATGAGCGCGCGGCCCATGGCCAGCATTTGCTGCTCGCCGCCGGAGAGCGTGCCCGCGATCTGCTTGCGGCGCTCCTTTAGGCGGGGGAACTGCTCAAACACTCGCTCCTTGTCGGCCTCAATATTGCCGCCGCGCACGGTGAAGGCGCCCATGTCGAGGTTCTCCTCCACGGTCATGCTGGTGAAGATGCGCCGCCCCTCGGGAACGTGGGCGATGCCGAGCTCAACGATCTTGTGGGCGGGGGTGTTGGCAATGCTCTTGCCCATGAACTCGATCTTGCCGCCGCGGCTGCGCATCAGGCCGGAGACGGTTTTCAGCGAGGTGGACTTGCCGGCGCCGTTTGCGCCGATGAGGGTGACGACCTCCCCGTCGTTTACCTCGAAGCTCACACCCTTGACGGCGTGGATGGGGCCGTAATAAACATTCAGATCTTCTGCCTTGAGCATTATTCCTTGGCCCCCTTTCTGCCGAGATAGGCCTCGACCACGGTGGGATCGTTGCGGATCGCGTCGGCGTTGCCCTTTGCGATCAGGCGACCGAAGTTCAGCACCGCGATACCCTCACAGATATTCATGACAAGGCTCATATCATGCTCGATAAGCAGGATGGCGATGTGGAAGGTGTCGCGGATCTTGACGATGTTCTCCATGAGCTCCGCCGTCTCGGAGGGGTTCATGCCCGCCGCAGGCTCGTCGAGCAGCAGGAGCGAGGGGTTTGTGGCGAGGGCGCGGGCAATCTCGAGCCTGCGCTGCGCGCCGTAGGGCAGAGAGCCTGCCAGCTCGTCCGCGTGCTGATCCAGGTGGAAGAGAGCCAGGTACTCCATGGCGCGGTTCCGGGCGATTTTCTCCGCCCGCCAGTAGCCGGGCAAGCGCAGGATACCGCCGAGCATGCCATAGTCCATCTCGTTGTGCAGGCCGATGAGGACGTTGTCCGCCACGGTCTGGTTGTGGAAAAGGCGGATGTTCTGGAAGGTGCGGGCAATGCCGGCGCGGTTGACCTGGGCGGTGGTCATGTTGGCGGTGTCGCGCCCGTCCAGAAGGATGGTGCCGTGGGTGGGCTGGTAAACCTTGGTCAGCAGGTTAAAGATCGTGGTCTTGCCGGCGCCGTTCGGGCCGATCAGACCCGCGATTTCCGTGCGGCCTATGGTGAGGTTGAAGTCCTCAACCGCCTTCAGGCCGCCGAAGGAAATGCCCAGATTGATGCACTGAAGAATGGGCGATTTGTCCACGTCGCGCTGCGGCACATAATAGGTGGTCTGGACCGGCACGACCGGGGAGACGCTCTCAAGACCGGGACGACGCTTTTTGTTGTCACTCATGATGCGCTCGCCTCCTTCTCGCCGTTCTTGCCGAACCGGCTGCGCAGAGATGCAAAATAGTTTTTCAGGATGGGGTTATTGGTGGTCAGCATGACGATGATCAGGACAATGGCGTAGATCAGCATGCGGTAGTTGGAGAAGCCGCGCAGGGCCTCCGGCAGGATGTACAGAATGACCGTGGCGATGATGGAGCCCCAGATATTGCCGAGACCGCCCAGCACCACGAACACCAGCACGAGGATGGAGGTGTTGAAGTCAAACTTCGCCGCGGCGAGGTTCGAGTAGTTCAGGCCGAAGAGCGCGCCGGCGGCACCCGCAAGGGAAGCGCTCGTAACGAAGGCCATCATCTTGTACTTGGTCACGGGGATGCCCACGGAGTCGGCCGCGATGCGGTTGTCGCGCACGGCCATGATGGCGCGGCCGTGGCGGCTGCGGATCAGGTTCTGCACGATCACGAGGGTGATCATGATGAGGATGAAGCCGGCTGTAAAGGTGGCGATGGTTTTGGTACCCGTCGCGCCCTGGGCGCCCTTGATGATGATGCGCCCGCCGTCGAGCAGGGTGAGGTCATTGGCGGTCTTGCTGCCGTTGACGTTGAAGATCACATGCAGACCCGCAGAGTCCACGCCCACGATGAGGCAGGTGATGAGCTCCTTGATGATTTCGCCGAAGGCCAGCGTCACGATGGCAAGATAGTCGCCGTTAAGGCGCAGGACCGGGATACCGACGAGAAAGCCCACGATCGCGGCGCACAGCGCGCCCACAACCATCGCCAGCGCGAGACGCACCGGAGCGGAGGGAATCACGTTCATAAGGCTCATGGCGGTGACGACGCCGCTGAACGCGCCGACGCTCATAAAGCCCGCGTGGCCCAGGGACAGGTCGCCCAGGATGCCGACAGTGAGGTTCAGGGACACGGCCATGACGATGTAGCAGCAGATGGGAACCAGCAGACCCGACTGGGAGCGGTTGAGCATGCCGTTGCTTTTGAGGGTAGAGATGACGAGGAAGGCGATGATGATGCCGGCATAGGTCAGCAGATCAGCGCGCGCATCCTTGAAGTAGCGTTTCATATTCATATCGGCACCTCCTCAGACCTTTTCCTGCGTGCGCTTGCCCAGGAGGCCCGCCGGGCGCACCAGCAGGATGATGATCAGCACCGCGAAGACGATGGAGTTGGAAAGCTGGGTGGAGATATACGCGCGGCCCAGAGACTCGATCACGCCGAGGAGGATGCCGCCGATGAACGCGCCGGGGATGGAGCCGATGCCGCCGAACACTGCGGCGGTAAAGGCCTTGATGCCGGGCATGGAGCCGGTGGTCGGCATCAGTGTGGGCGAGAAGGAGCACAGCAGCGCGCCCGCGACCGCCGCCAGAGCCGAGCCGATGGCGAAGGTCAGGGAGATGGTGCGGTTGACGTTGATGCCCATGAGCTGAGCCGCGCCCTTATCCTCGGAGCAGGCGCGCATGGCCTTGCCCATTCTGGTCTTGCCGGTGAAGGCGGTGAGGGCGAGCATGATGACGACGCAGCAGACCACCGTGACGATGGAGACATAGGAGATGGAGAGCTGATCGCCGAAGAGCTTGAGCGTACCGCTGACGACGGGGGTGTACGCCTTGGGGTTTGCGCCGAAGATCAGCAGGGCGGCATTTTGCAGGAAATAGCTGACGCCGATGGCGGTGATAAGAACGGCAAGGCTCGGTGCAGAGCGCAGGGGCCGGTAGGCCAGACCCTCGATCAGGATGCCGAGCACCGTGCAGAAGGCCATGGCGACCAGCACCGACAGCAGCGTCGGCAGGCCGAGATTCGTGGCGGCAAGGAAGGAAATATAGCCGCCCACCATGATAACGTCGCCATGGGCAAAGTTCAGCATTTTGGCGATGCCGTAGACCATGGTATAGCCCAGGGCGATGATGGCGTAAATACTGCCCAGGGAGATTCCGCTGACCAGATAGGCCAGAAACTTCATAGGATACACCTCTCTTAATTCTCTCTGCCTTGGAAAGCAGCGCGGAGGGTTTCGGCTTCCGCGTTCTTTTTCAAGGCAGAAAATACGGTTTTGGCTTCTGGGGGCTTGCGCCCCCAGAAGCCGGAAGATTTGCTTTTGTTTCGCTTCAATCAGCGCTCAGATCACGGGGTGACGTAAGCGCCGTCCTTGATGACGATAGCCATGGGGGCCTTGGAGACCTCGCCGGTGGCAGCCCAGGTCATGCCCTCGCCGGTAACGCCGTCGACCTTCAGGGTGGGCATCACAGCGATGACAGCCTCGCAGATGTCAGCGGGGGACATGTCGGGCGTGCACTTGGCAGCCTCGAGCGCGGCCTTGATGATGTACACGGCGTCGTAGCCGTCAGCGGCAAACTGGTTGGGGATCTCACCGTAGCTCGGCCAGGGAGGTGTCGAAGTTCTCCACGGTCAGGATGCCGTCCATGCCGTCCACGCCGAAGAAGGTGGGCTTGTAGCCCATCTGGTTGGCCTGCTGAAGGATAACGGAAGCGGGGGTGTAGTAGATGGGCAGGAACAGGAGATCGGCGCCGGCGTCGCGGGCAGCGGTGAGCTGGACGTTGAAGTCGGTGGAGGTGGCGTCGGTGAAGGTGCCTTCATAGACAACGGAAACGCCCTTGGCTTCGGCTTCCTTCACGAAGGTGTCGCGGATGCCCTGGGAATAAGCGTCGTCGTTGCGGTAGATGACGGCGACCTTCGCGTCGGCAAAGTTGTCGGCGAAGTAGTCAGCGGAGGCGATGCCCTGGTTGGGGTCGGTGAAGCAGACCTGGAAGGCATTGTCCTTGTCGGCAATGAGGTCGACGGAGGAGCCGGACGGGGTGAGCAGGAAGGTGCGCTCGTCATTGGCCTGGGCCGCGACGGTGATGCCGGAGCCGGAGGTGACAGGTCCGAGCAGGATCTGCATGCCCCAGTCCATCAGGGTGTTGTAGGCGTTGATGGCCTTGTCGCCGGAGTCGGCCTCGTCGTCCTGCGCCTGGAACTCGAACTTGATGCCGTCGCCGGCGTTGATTTCGTCAACGGCGATCTGCGCGGCGTTCATAACAGCGTTGCCGTAGATGGCGGCGCCGCCGGTCAGAGGGCCCTGACCGCCGATCTTGAAGGCGCCGTCGGCGAAGGCGGCGGGAGCGGCCAGCGCGAAGACGAGTGTGAGAGCAAGAATGAGTGCAAGTGTCTTCTTCATTGTGTTTTCTCCTTTTCATTTTTTATTTGCTGAACAAGGTATATACAAAGATCGGCCCCGACCAAAACGGTCGAGGCCAATCTGTGTATCAGATTGAAACCGCGAGGGGTTTTGATCGTTTCACGGCGGGAGCTTGAAGCAGTACACGCAGGACATGCAGAAGAGATACGCAAGCCAATCCGAACACGGAAAAGAAGCACAGGGCCGCCAGAATATCCGCAGAAACAAAAATTGACACTGCGATCACAGTGTCAACAAGAAGCAAAAGAGCGGCGAAGAAAGAAGCGCAGAAAGAGGCAGACTCAAACCCTGCATCGGCTGAGCCCTGCTTATTGGAGCTGTAGAAAAAGCGTCCAAACATTGCTGCGTCTCCTTCCCTGAAAGTGCCTACACTTTAGCACAGCAAATCGAAGCTGTCAAGCAGATGGATTTATTTTTTATCATTCCTCCAACTTTTCAGACGATGACGCCCGCCGCTTGTGAAATTTGACAGGAAAAATCACCGCGAATTGAGCATTTAGCCCCCTTGTCCGCGTCGGTTCGATATGGTAAACTGTATTTACATTTCCTGATTACGGATTGTTGGAGGTAATGCCTTATGATTATGAACTGTGAACAATATACCGGCAAATGCGTCTGCGGACGCGAGCATACTCTGGAAACGCGCAAGGTGGTCGTGGCCGAAAAGGCGCTCGAGCATTTTGAAGAGTACATGGAAGAGCTGGGCCTGACCGGGCGGCGCACCGTGGTGTATGACGAGATCACCTGGAAGCTCACCGAGGGCAAGCACGTCAAGGCCGACCAGAACATCGTCCTGGACCCCAACGGCCTCAGGGCGGAGGATATCCTCATTGAGAAGATGATGAAGGATCTGGACAGGCCCGAGGTCATTGTGGCTGTCGGCGCGGGCACCATCATGGACTTTGGCCGCTACCCCGCTTACAAGCTCGGCATCCCCTTTGTGGCGATCCCGACTCTCGCCTCCTCCGACGGCTTCACGGCCAATATCTGCTCGGCCATCATGAACGGGCAGAAGAAGTCCACCCCCATGTGCGCCCCCGTGCTGGTGGTGGCCGACCTTGACATCATCAGCGGCGCGCCGAAGCGCCTGATTGCCAGCGGCATCAACGACATCCTGGCAAAGTACACCTCCCTTGCCGACTGGCGCATGTCCCATCTGGTAGACGGCGAGTATTTCTGCCCCATGGTGGCGGAGCTTGCCGAGCATGCCCTGAAGCTCATGCGGGACGCGGCGGACAAGTACGCCGCCACCGGCGTCGCCGACCACGAGGCCATGACCATGGCCCAGATGGAAAGCGGCCTGACCATGCAGCTCATGGACAACTCCCGCGCCGCCTCCGGGGCCGAGCACCTGATGGCCCATCTCGTGGAGATGAAGCCGCCGCGCTTTGAAAACGCCGAGGGCATCCACGGCGAGTGCGTGGGCGTCGGGACCTTCGCCTGCATCCGTGAATACCACAAGCTGGCCGGCATGAAGCCCAAGGCAAAGCCCTTTGTGCCGCTCACCCGTGACTGGGTCGTGGAAAAGTTCGGCGAGCGTTTGGCAGACGGTATCATGAAGGAGAACGAGAACGACGTGCTCGGCACCTTCGATCCCCAGAACATTGTGGATCACTGGGACGAGATCAAGGCCATTCTGGACGCGCTGCCCTCCGTCGAGGAGATGGAGAAGCTCTATTCCGACTGCGGCTGCAAGTACCTGCCGGAGCATATCGGCATCGACCCGGCCCTGGCCGATGAGATGCTGGACATCTCCGCCGCCATCCGCAACCGCCTCACCCTGGTGCGCATGAAGCGCGTGCTGGATTTTGAATAAGCCCTAAGCTGACAACGCCCCCGGACGCAAGTTCCGGGGGCGCTTGTTTTATTCCATCGGAATATCCTCTGTCCGTATCTTTTTCCAATCGAACTCCGGCACCAGCTCCCGCGCGGATACGGGGGAAGCGCTGTCGCTCAGGCCGCAGAGAAAGGCAAGCTGCCCGATCAGCTCTTCCGGGCGGTACTCCCTGCGCAGCACCTCGGTGCTGAGACTGCCGAGGCGTTTGGAGAGCTTGCCCGCCCCGCTTGTCAGCAGCGGGCAGTGGCAGTAGTCCGGGGCCGTGCCGCCGAGCGTTTCGATCAGCCACTTCTGCCGAGGCGCGGAGGAGAGCAGATCGCGCCCGCGCACGACCCGCGTCACGCCCATGCGCATATCGTCCACGCTCACCGCGAGCTGGTAGGCGAAAACGCCGTCGGCCCTGCGGATGATGAAGTCCCCGCCCTCGCGCGCGGGGTTCTGCGTAAACTCGCCGTAGTGCCCGTCCACGACCGTGATGGGCTTGTCCGGGCTCCTGAGCTTCCAGGCGGGTTTCCTCTCGCCGTGAAGCAGCGCCTCCTGTTCCGCGCGGCTCAGACGGGCGCAGCGGCAGCCGCTGTCAAACTCCCGCTCCCCCGGATGGGGCGCGGAGGCGGCGGCCAGGCGCTCGCTGCGGCTGCAGCGGCAGGGATAGACCAGCTCCCGCTCCCGCAGCGTTTGGAACACGTCCTCATAAAGCTCCGTCCGCTTTGACTGGGCATAGGACGCATCCTCCGGCCAGCCGCGATCCCAGTCGAGGCCCAGCCATCGGAGATCCGCCGCCATGGCCTCGGCGTAGATATGTTTGGAGCGTGCGGGGTCCAGATCCTCCATGCGAAAAACCATCTCGCCGCCGAGCTTGCGGCAGTCCAGCCACGCCAGCAGCATGGCGAGGAGATTGCCCAGGTGCATATACCCCGAAGGGCTCGGCGCGAAGCGGCCGACAACGGGCCTCGTCATTTCTCCTCCGCGAGCAGCAGGGGCGTCCCGTCGCAGAAGAGCTTTCCGCCCTCCACGCGGACGATACTGCCGCCAATGTGGTTGAGGTATTCCCCGTCGGGCAGCGGGACCGAAACCCTGGCGCTGCGCCCGCGCAGGGAGAAGACGCCGACACAGTGGCGCTCCGGGCCGAAGCGCTCCATGACCGCGACCTTGTGCGTGTCGTCCGCCGTGGCCCAGAAGCTGTCCTCCCCGGTGAAGAGGGTCTTTTTCGCCGCCGCGAGCTTTTTCATCAGCGGCATGAGGGACTTGCCCGTTTCGCGGTTGATGGGCTCCCGCTCGAAGAGGCTGGGGAGGTGGTCGTCGGCCCACTCCTGCCCGGCGTAAATGAGCGTCGTGCCCTTGAGGAAATAGAGCATCGCCGTCCAGTTCACCAGCGCCTCCATGTCCGTGACGACGGAGGCGATGCGGGGCTGGTCGTGGTTTTCGAGGCAGCGCATTTTGTTGTAGTTGTCCGGGTAGGTCGCCTCCTGGAAGTTCAGCATGTCGATCCAGTGGGACAGGGGGCAGCGGCCGTAGAGGAAGTCGTCAAAGACCTCGCGGATGTCGTAGTCGTACTCCAGGTCGAAGGCCTCAAAGCCCTCGCTGTCGCGCATGGCGGGGAGCCCCATGCGTCTGGCCTTGCAGCCGAAGCTCAGGTGCACGCTCTCGGCAAGCCAGATGCAGGCGGGGTTGACTTCCCTGACCGCGGCGCGGGCTTCCTTCCAGAAGTCGAGGGGGACGAGGCTTGCCACATCGCAGCGGAAGCCGTCCACGATGGAGGCCCAGAAGCGCAGGGACTCGATCTGGTAGTCCCAGAGCGCGCGGTTCGTGTAGTCGAGGTCGATGACGTCTGCCCAGTCGCCGTAGCGGTTACCGGGCTTCCCCTCGGCGTCGTGGTAGAAAAACTCCGGGTGCGTCTGATAGAGCACGGAGTCCGGTGAGGTGTGGTTGTACACCACGTCGATCATGACCTTCATGCCCCGCGCGTGGATCTCGTCCACCAGCGCCTTGAAGTCCTCCATGCTGCCGTAGGCGGGGTTTACGTCCCGGTAGTCGCGGTTTGCGTAGGGGCAGCCGAGGCTCCCCTTCTTCCCTTTGATGCCGATGGGATGGATGGGCATGAACCAGATGATGTCCGTCCCGAAGGAGCGGATGCGGTCCAGATCGGGGATGACAGCGCGGAAGGTTCCCTCCGGCGTGTGCGCGCGGACATATACGGAGTAAATGACCTGTGTCTGTAAGCTGCGGTCGGTGTCAATGGCCATGGGTTGTTCCTCCAATACTGTTTTTCTCTATCTTACCATAAAAACGCAAACAGGCAAGAGCGATTTGCTCCTGCCTGCTTGTTGTACTGTATCATGATCGTCAAGTACTCTCGCGCTCAACAAGAGATACCGCAAAGCTCAGGTGCTGTGCCCCTGTTTTTTTGCCGTCCGGCGCTTCGATTTCCTCTATGATCATTTTTGCCGCCTTTGCGCCCATCTCATGCGCCGGCATCTCCATGGAAGTCATGGAGGTTTCAAGCATGCCGCCTACCTCATGCCCCGTCAGGCTCATAACGCGCACCTGATCCGGGATGCGGATGCCCCGTTCGGACAAAGCGCGTATAGCACCCAGCCCCTGCACATCCACCGAGGCAATGATGGCGTCCAGTCCCGGCGTCTCGTCCAGAAGCTGCTGGGTGCACTCATAGCCGTATTCAAAGGTGTTGACAGTCCTGCTGCTTTCACTTGTGAGTTCCGAAAGCTCAAGCTCCTGCACAGCCCGCTTATAGCCGTCCCAGCGCAGCTTATAGGGCGCAAGATGCTGCGCCCCGTCGATAATGCCGATCTGACGGCAGCCTTTCCTGTATAAATATTGTACCGCGTCATAGCCGCAGGCCTCATAATCCGCCACAATGCTGCTGATCTTGGGATCTTGGCGGCGGACGATCTGCAAAACCGCAACACCGCTTGCCTGAATGTCCCGGAGCAGACGCCCGTTGCGTCCGGTAGCGGCGACGATGATACCGTCCACAAAACCGCTGCGCAGGCGGTTCAGGCGTTCCTTTTCCACCTTGGGATCGTCCTCGGTGACGCAGACCATGGTGGTGTAACCCAGACGCTGCGCCTCGGCCTCAATGCCCTGCAGAATCTCTGAGAAAATTGCCAGGTGCAGCCGCGGCACCACCACGCCGATAGTGTGCCGCCGCCCCTGCCGCAAGGCCTGGGCCATGATGTTGGGGTGATACCCAAGCTCCTTGGCGGCAGCGTAGATTTTCGCTTTTGTGTCCGGGTGTACATAGGAAGTGTTGTTGAGCGCGCGGGAGACCGTGCTCACATCCACACACGCGAGCTTTGCCACATCCTTTAATGTCGCCATGTTTTCACCCTCCGTAACAAACATGCAAAAGTCTGCAAATAAATGCAAACGTTTGCACACATCTCATTCTAACACTTATATTATACCCTTGTGAAAATAAAAACGCAAGTTAAACAGGTCGCGGATGCAATGCAAGTGAGCCTGAAAAGTGCACAAAAAGATGCAAATAAACTTATGCAAAACGCCGTTTTCGGCAATTTATTGCAGAAGGCATGCAAGAATTTGCAGACATGGCCGATTCGATTGACAAAGATTTCTCAGCGTGCTATAACGGCATTGTCAAGAGCAAACGTTTGCAGAAGCGAACGACGCCGGCGCGCGAGGCGCTCGAATCGCGGGATGCGGACACGGTTCAAAATAAAAATAATCTGATTGAATGAAAAGGAGATTTCATCATGGCTAAGGTTAAGACTTTCAAGACCATCTTCCCCGCTGTTTCCGTCCCCCTCAACGATGACTTCAGCATCAACGAGAAAGAGTTCCGCGAGTATCTGCGCTGGATCAAGACCTTCTACGGCAAGGGAATCGAAGGCCTCGTCTGCAACGGCCACACCGGCGAGATCACCGGCCTGAGCCGCGCCGAGCGCAAGAGAGTCACCGAGATCTGCGCCGAGGAGTGCGGCGACGTGATGACCATCATCTCCGGCGTCAACTGCGAGAACACCATCGAGTC
>CADADE010000009.1:0-4068 GCA_902786615.1 Oscillospiraceae bacterium | reverse complement strand
GGACGTGGCTGAGGGCGCCGACATCGACATCATCATCCACCTCTACCCCGCCACCTCCAAGGCCTTCTACCCGGTCGAGACCCTGATCAAGATGTGCAAAGAGATCCCCCACGTCAAGTGCATCAAGGTCGGCACCCGCGTCACCTCCATCTACGAGCATGACGTTCGCCTCCTGCGTCAGGAGTGCCCGGACATCTCCCTCATCACCTGCCACGACGAGACCCTGTGCGTGACCTGGTTCACCGGCATGGACGGCGCTCTGATCGGCTTCGCCGGCTGCGTGCCCGAGCTCATCTGCGGCGCGTGGGATGTGTTCTCTCACCCCGACAAGCACACCCTCAAGGAAGCCCAGGATTGGTCCAACCGCATCTACCACATCTCCCAGGCTATCTACGGCGGCGGCCAGCCCTCCGGTGAGGCTCATGCCCGCCTGAAGGAAGCCCTTGTCCAGCGCGGCATCTTCAAGAGCGGCCTCATGCGCCGTCCCGTCCTGCCCCTCAACCAGGAGGAGAAGGATTGGATCGCTCTCGGCCTCGAGCGCAGCCAGCTGCCCGCAGTCGACATGAAGCAGTTCCAGAAGTAATTTCATACGAATCTGAATCACATGCCCTCCCTATGCAAGCCTACAAGCCCGATAGGGAGGGCTTTTTCAAAGAATGTGGATTTGAAAAAGGAGACAATTTGTATGGAAGAAAAGAAAACCACCGGCCTGATCGGTGAAGACGTCAAAACGTTACCCCTCGGTCAGCTGCTCAAACGTGTCGGCCCCGGCCTTATCGCCACCGGCATCGTCATCGGCCCCGGCGCTGTCACCACCGCCGCAATGCTGGGTTCCAACTACGGCTATGACCTGATCTGGCTTATGTTCCCCATCATCTTCATGGGCATCACCTTCGTCATGACAACCAACTGGCTCGCCATCACCACCGGCATGCCCACCATCCACGCCATCCGCAAGTATTACGGCAAGGGCGGCGCGTACACGGTCGGCATCGCGCTCTTCCTGGCCTGCCTGTTTTTCACCATGGGCAACATCTCCGGCACCGGCGCCGGCATGAATCTGATCTTCGGCCTCAACTGGAAGCTCGGCTCTCTGATTCTGATCTGTGTCGTCGTCTACACCTACTTCGCCAAAAACGTCTACTCCAAGGTTGAGAAGCTCATCACCGCCTGCATCATCATTATGATCGCGGCCTTCTACATCACCCTCTTCGGCGTCAGCTTCAAGGCTACCGGTGAGAACGGCGTGGTCGGCTTCGAGGGCGGCGCGTTCTTCAAGGGCCTTTTCGGCTTCAAGGTCCCCGCGGGCAGCCTCGGTACTGCCCTGGCCTTCATCTCCACCAACGCCGCTATCACCACCGGCATCTACAACACCTATCTTGGCAAAGAGAAGAAGTGGAAGAAGGAAGACCTCTTCAACGGCGTCATGCTCACGGACGCTCTGGTTCACATGATCAGCGTCGTGCTCATTTCCGGCGCCATCATCCTTGTCGGCGCCATCGTCCTGCACCCGCAGGGTCTCAGCATCAAGGCCCCGGCTCAGCTCGCCGCGATGCTGGAGCCCATCATGGGTCCCGCTGCCAAGTACATCATGGGCTTTGCCCTCGTCGGCGCAGGCTTCTCCTCCTTGCTGGCCAACACCCAGCGCGGCATGGTGCTGCTGGGCGCCGGCATTGAGAAGGAATTCGGCCTCGAGAGCAAGTTCATCCGCTACGGCTGCCTTGCCTGCCTGGCCTTTGCCATGGCCATCTGCTACAGCTTCAACGGCTCTCCCACGCAGCTCATTCTGATTGCAAACATTGCCACATCCATCGCAACACCTGTCGGCGGCCTGTTCGTGCTGCTGCTCATCTGGCGTAAGGACGTGAACGAGGGATACAAGGCTCCCACGGCGCTTCGTATCTGCATGACTATCAGCTATGTATTCGTGCTGATCATGACTGTCTCCGCCTTCCAGAAGACCATTATCCCCGGCATTATGAAGCTCTTCGCCTGAAAAAACGAAGCCCGTGCGAACACGGTAAAAGCGCCGTATTCGCACGGGTTTTTCATTTTAACACTTTTAAAAGGATTTTCTGTCCCCTCGCAGTCGGAAGCTTACACCGTCTCGATCCGGATCACATTCGTGTTCCCGCTCTGGCCGGAGGTGTTGCCGCCGGTCATGACCACGGTGTCGCCGTCGTTGAGGTTCAGGACGCGCTTGGCCTCCTTGAGGGCGAAATAGTTGAGCACGTCCATGCTCGGGAACTGCTCGGTCAGAAGCGGGATGACGCCCCAGGAGAGGGCCAGCTTGTACCAGGCGCGCTCCCCGGTGGCAAGGCCGAGAATGGTGATCGGCGCGCGGAAGCGGGAGACCATGCGCACGGTCATGCCGCTGATGGACGTGACCACGATGGCCTTCGCGTCCAGGTCGACGGCCATGGTGCAGGCCGCGTGGGAGATGGCGTCCACCCGGTTGTGGATGGCGAAGTTCTGGGTGCGGAAGAGGCCGGTGTAGTCGATGTGGCGCTCGGTCTCCTCGGCGATCTCGCTCATGACGCGCACGGCGTCCACCGGGTACTTGCCCGCGGCGGACTCGCCGGAGAGCATGATGGCGCTGGTGCCGTCGTAAACGGCGTTGGCCACGTCGCTGATCTCGGCGCGGGTGGGGCGGGGATTGCTGATCATGCTCTCGAGCATCTCGGTCGCGGTGATGACGCGCTTGCCGAGCATGCGGCACTTGGAGATAAGGTGCTTCTGGATGGCGGGCAGCTCCGTGAACGGCACCTCCACCCCGAGGTCGCCGCGCGCGACCATGATGCCCTCGCACACGGAGCAGATCTCGTCGATGTTGTCAACGCCGGACTGGTTCTCGATCTTGGCGATCACGTCGATGTCGCTGCCGCCGTTTGCCTTGAGGAAGGTCTTGAGATCGACGATGTCCTGCTTGCAGGAGACGAAGGAGGCCGCGACGAAGTCCACGCCGTTGCGGATGCCGAAGAGCAGATCCTCCCGGTCCTGCTCGCTCATGTACGCCTGGCGCATGACCTTGCCGGGGAAGCTCATGCTCTTGCGGTCGGAGAGGACGCCGCCGGTGACGACCGTGCAGTGGATCTCCGTGCCCTCGATGGCCTTGACCTCGAAGATCACAAGGCCGTTGTTGACGAGAACGCGGTCCCCGACGGCGAGATCGTCGGCCAGGCCCGCGTAGCTCACGGCGACGATGGACTCGTCGCCCACCACGTCGCGCGTGGTGAATGTGAACTCGTCCCCGTCCTTGAGCGTGACCTTGCCGTTTTTGAAGGTGCGGATGCGGTACTCGGGGCCCTTGGTGTCAAGCATGATGGCGATGGGCAGGCCCAGCTCCGCGCGCGCGGTTTTGATCATGTCGATCTTCTTCTGGTGCTCCTCATGGGTGCCGTGGGAAAAATTCAGGCGGGCAACGTTCAGGCCCTGCAGGCACATGGCCTTGAAAACGGCGGGATCTTCGCTGGACGGTCCGATGGTGCAGATGATCTTGGTTTTTCTCATGGCGATACTCCTTTATTTATAATAGGTCGATAATATCCTGCCCTCAGTATAACATTCTTTTCCCTGCGCCGCAATGTAAAATGCGCGAAAAAAGCGCCAAAGTGTGACAGTTCTGTGACAGTTCCCGTGTTATGATGGACTCACAAAGAGGGAAACAAAAAGCCCGAAGGAGAAAACAACAAACAGACGGATATCTGAAAGGAGATACTACCATGACTATGATCAACGACAACCAGGCAGCGAACGTTTCCGGCGGCGCACACGCCAACGGCCAGAGCTGGTATGAAGGCGGCGCGACCTACTACCGCATCGCCCCGGGCGACTATCTGGGGAACATTGCCCAGCGCTTCGGCACCAACGTCTACGCGATCCAGAGACTGAACCCCGGCGTCATCAAGAATGTCGACGTCATCCGCGCGGGCGACGTGATCCGCGTCCTGTAAGACAAGTTAACGCACAGGGGGCCGTTGCAAAATGAGAGTTTTGCAGCGGCCCCAATTTCTGCCATAGTCAGGCGAAAGGAACCGAGAGTTTGTGGAAAAGCATCCGCAAAACTCT
>CADADE010000008.1 GCA_902786615.1 Oscillospiraceae bacterium | reverse complement strand
TCTTCAACCGGCGTTTTCTTCCAAAACATAGTTATGCTCCCTCCATGATTGACAGTGTTTTTCTTTTTCACTGTCTCTCATAAAGGGAGCATATCATTGGATACGAATTCGCCGGGGGTTTCATTATCCGGGAAAAGGCTCAGCAGATCTGTCCGTCGGGAATCTCGACGCCGTCGGCGGTGACGCCCGTGCAGTTATAGACAGAGTAGGTGCTGCCGGGGATGTCGTGGACGTTGCAGCGCTCGATCGTCACATCGCGGCAGGAATCCAGAGAGAACGCGCCGAAGCTGCAATGGTGGATCTCGGTGAAGCTGATGCGCATCTGCTTGCAGTTGGTAGCCGTGACGCCCAAAACGCCGCAGCCGTAGAGAGAGCAGTTTTCGATGCTCACCTCGTCCGACCCCATGAAGCACAGCACGCCGCCCGCGCAGTCGCTTATCTCCTGGGTGTGCCCGGCGGTAAAGCCGCTGAGACTGATATTGCGGCAGTCCTCAAAGCTCAGCACCTCGGCATAGCGGGGCTCGGCCACGATGCTTGCCATGATGGGGCTTGCGCCGGTGATGGTGAGGTTCTCCACATTCCGGATCACAAGGCCGGGGCCGTCATAGCAGGGCATCCAGTCGTAATACTCCCCGCTGTCGGTGCCGTAGCCCATGGCGTCGCTCAGGTTGTAAACGCCGTTTTCGAGATAGATGGAGGCGTTCGGAGCGATGGAGGCCAGCAGCTCGTCCACCGTATGGACGTGGATCATGCCGTCCTCCCCAACCTCCGGGGCCTGAACAGAGGAAGCATCTGCCATCGGAGCGCTCCACACGATGTTCTTTGTGAGGGTGAGAGCTTCCAGCTCCTCGTCGCTGTATGTTTTGCCGCTGGGATCGACGGCGCGCTCACTGGTGCGCCACTGCTCGTCGTACCAGCCGTATTCGCAGCTGTTGTTTTTGAAGACGCAGCCCTCCACCGTGACGGGGTAGGGGGAGCAGAAGAACATGCCGTTGAACTTGTTGCCCACGATCTCACAGCCGCCGAGATAGACATTGCGCGCGGTGTTGAGCTCCATCAGGGAGCTGCTGCCGCAGGAGCGCACCAGGGTGTTGATGACGGCGCAGTCCCGGCAGCCGGAATAGCTGAAGATGCCGCCGTAGCCCTCAATGCCGTAAACGGAGCAGTTATCCAGCAGAATGTCCGCGCTGGCGTTTGCGACAAGCGCGCCGTAGCTGCAATCGCGGATGGTGGTGTTCATGGCATGCACGCCGCGGCTGCGGTCGATTTCCAGACCGTAGGTGCCGCAGCCGTAGAGATCGCAGCCCGTGATGCTGACGTCGCGGCAGCCGGTCAGGTTGATGACCGCGCCCGTGCAGAAGCCCGCGCCGTCGGTGTGGCCGCAGGTGAAGCCATCCAGCGTAAGCTGGCCGCAGTTATTGAACTTCATGACGCAGGCGTAGCGGGGCACGGTCACGACCTCGACCCCGGGATGCGCCGCACGAATGGTGAGGTTCTGGACGTTTTCGATCTGCAGCTCCCAGCCGTCGTCATAGATGTCGTTCCAGCCGTAATACGCGCTGCCGTACACGCCGTAGCCCTGTGCCTCGGTGATGTTGTAGCTGCGGCCGGTGAGATTGATGGTCGTGTTGGGGGCGATGGCCTTTAATAATTCGTCCACCGTTTCGGCGTCCACGGTTTTTACCTCCGGCGCGGACGCGGCAGGCTCGTCTGCCGCCGCCGGGGAGGGCGTCACAGCCGCAGCGGAAAACAACAGCAGCAGGGCCAGAATAGCGGACAGTACAATTCGTTTCTCTTTTGCGATCATGATCGGATCTCCTTTCACACATGGGATCAATTCGGATCAGTTCAGTAGACGAAACGGCGAAGAAAAAGTTCCGCCCCTTCGGGACTGTTGTATGATTTTTCTGCGCTTTTCCCTTTTCCCCACCTCCTCAATTCAAAACACGCTTCTGTTTTTTTCAGATTTTTGCGAAATTCTTTTGACAAATTCCAGATGATGGGCTACAATAATCTTCGTATACAGTTTGCTGTGTATAATACCGAAACGAAAGAGGAAGCAAATATGAAAAACAGGATCATTGCGCTGGCCCTTGTTATAGTCATGCTGTTTGCCCTGTCCGCCTGCGGCAAGAAGCCCGCGCCCACGCCCGCGCCCGCAGCACCGACCATGGCACCCCCGGCACCGACTGAGGCCCCTGTGATCGAAGCAACGCCCGCGCCCACGCCCATGCCCACGCCGGAGCCCACCCCCGCAGGAGTGGAGCCTGATTCCGGCATCCACACCGTCACCAGCAAGGCCAAGGGCTTCAGCGTGGATTATGACAGCAAGTATGTCGCCAACGAACTGCCCAACGGCAGCATCATCATCAACGCCGGCACGGCGGAGGGAATCCCTTATGTGACCATCTCCATCATGGAGAGCGAGATCATGGGCCAGCAGAATGTGAGCGACCCCACAGCCTACCTTCTCGGCCTGTCCCAGTCCACTGTTGAGGAGCTGGGCGATGCGATCGTCAGCGCTCCCAGCCAGCTGCCCTCTCCCATTGAGGGCCGCGATCTGATCGGCTTCTACTATGTCTTCCAGGATGAGGGCAACAACATCGTCTGCACCTACTTCGCGGAGAAGACCGAGGCCGGGAATATCGTGGTTTACAACGCCCGCTCCCTGGAGGGCGAGGATCTCACCACCGTCAACTCCATTCTGCAGCTTGCGGTCGAGTCCTTCAAGCCCGCCGCCTGATTTCCAAGTCCTTATGAAGAGCGCCGCTCGTTTGAGCGGCGTTCTTTTTATCCTCTGACGTTCTGCTCAAGATCGCTGATGTGCATGTACTCGTCGTAGGTGCAGCGGCGGTCGATGATGCCGTCGTCGGTGATCTCAATGATGCGGTTTGCCACTGTCTGGGTGAGCTGGTGGTCATGGCAGGAGAAAAGGATGTTGTACTTGAAGGCCTCAAGTCCGTTATTGAGTGCGGCGATGCTCTCCAGATCCAGATGGTTCGTGGGCTGGTCGAGCAGGAGGAAATTTGCGCCCGAGAGCATCATGCGGCTGAGCATGCAGCGTACCTTCTCCCCGCCGGAGAGCACGCGCACGTTTTTGTACACATCGTCGCCGGAGAAGAGCATACGGCCCAGAAAGGTGCGCAGATAGCTCTCCCTCTTGTCCTCGGAAAACTGGCGCATCCAGTCGATGAGGTCATAGTCGCAGTTTTCAAAATAGCTGTTGTGGTCCTTGGGGAAGTAGCTGGGCTCAATGCTCGCGCCCCATTTGACCGTGCCGCTGTCCGGCTCTTCCTCACCCATGAGGATTTTGTAGAGCATGGTCACGGCAAGCTCGTTTTTGCCGACAAGGGCGATCTTGTCCTCCTTGCCGACGATGAAGCTCACGTTGTTGAGAAGCTTCACGCCGTCCACGCTTTTGGATACTTCTGTTACAAAAAGGCGGTCCTTGCCCGGCTCACGGTTGGCCTTGAAGCCCACCCAGGGATAGCGCCGGTTGGAGGCGGGCAGCTCCTCCACGGTGATCTTGTCCAGCAGCTTCCGGCGGGAGGTAGCCTGGCGGGACTTGGACTTGTTGGCGGAGAAGCGGGCGATGAAGGTCTGCAGCTCCTGGATCTTCTGCTCGGCCTTCTTGTTCTGATCCTTGATGAGCTTCTGAATGAGCTGGCTAGACTCGTACCAGAAGTCGTAGTTGCCCACATACATCTTGATCTTGCCATAGTCGATATCGACAATGTGGGTGCAGACGTTGTTGAGGAAGTAGCGGTCATGGCTTACGACAAGGACGGTGCCCTCGTAGTCCATCAGGAAATCCTCCAGCCATACCACGCTTGCAAGGTCGAGGTTGTTGGTCGGCTCGTCGAGCAAGATCACGTCCGGGTGGCCGAAGAGGGCCTGCGCCAGCAGCACCTTGACCTTGAGGCGGGGATCGGTATCGCGCATGAGGTTCTGGTGCAGCGCCGTTTCCACGCCGAGACCCTGGAGGATGCGGCCCGCGTCGCTCTCCGCTTCCCAGCCGCCGAGCTCGGCAAACTCCTCCTCCAGCTCGGAGGCGCGGATGCCGTCGTCATCGTTGAAGTCCGGCTTTTCATAGAGGGCGTCCTTCTCCTTGCCGCAGGCGTAGAGGCGGGGATTGCCCATGATCACGGTGTCGAGCACCGTGTACTCGTCGTAGAGACTCTGGTTCTGTTTGAGCACGGACATGCGCTGCTTGGGGTCGAGCGTGACGCTGCCGCTGGTGGGCTCCAGCTCGCCGGAGAGGATTTTGATAAAAGTGGACTTTCCAGCGCCGTTAGCCCCGATGATGCCGTAGCAGTTGCCGGGGGTGAACTGCAGGTCTACGCGCGAAAAGAGCACGGTCGGCCCGAACTGGATGGAGAGATCGTTGACTGTCAGCATAATATTCTCCTGTATCATTAGGATGGTTTCTCTTAGTATACCGTTTTCCGCGGCTGTCTGTCAATCATGATCCTTCGCGCAATCAAAGTCGTTTCTCCGCGCGGTCGGCTGTCTTCTCTTTTACTATTGAAAATTGCTCCTTGCCATGGTACAATTTACATAACACCGTAAAAAGGAAGATATGCCGTTTTACAGGAGGTACCCATATGAAAACCGGATTACGCCAGGCGCTGGCGCTTGTGTTATGCGCTGTGTTCTGCATCAGCCTGGTCCCCGCAGCCTTTGCCGACGGCGAAGCGGCTGCGCTTCCCGACATCACGGCGATTCAGAACAGTGTCGTCTTCTCCGATCCCGTGGCGACCGCAGCCACAGAGGAAGGCGGTTTCCTGGAATCGGGCGAATTGACGCTCACGCTTGAGACAAGCTTTCTTGGCGCGGGAGATGGGGAGTTTGTTGTCCCGGCTTCTGCCACGACGATCGAGGAAGAGGCTTTTGCCGGCTGCGTCGGCATGAAAAGCGTGGTCATCCCGGCGGGTGTGACGCAGATCGGCGTGGGGGCCTTTGCCGGCTGCGACAATTTGATCCAGGTTCAGTTCGGCGGGACGGCTGTCCAGTGGAAGCGTATCGAAATCGGCGTGAATAATGATCCACTTAAGCATGCTGTGGTTTTCACGGCGGACGGGGATTTGGTCCCCGTCATCGAGGATGTCTTCCCGGATGACGGCTTCCGTGCTTTTGTCAGCGTCAACATTGACAAGGACGAGAACGGCTGGCTGGACCGCACGGAGATCAACAGCATCACGATGATCAACTGTGCCGGGACCGCGGACAACCGCGGAAGCATTCGCTCTCTGCGCGGCATCGAGCTTTTTGCAAATCTGGAACAGCTTTACTGCACCTATAACGAGCTGCCTGAGCTGGATCTCAGCAAGAACACGAAGCTGCGCCTGCTGGCGTGCAGCAACAACAGGCTGTCTGAGCTGGATCTCGGCAAAAATACGGCGCTGGAAAAGGTTTATGCTCACTACAACAATCTGACCGCGCTGAACACCGAACGGAATACGAAGCTCACCGGACTGTACCTGGCGTATAACTCTCTCACCGGGCTTGCGCTGACGAAGAATACAAGTCTGCGCGAGCTGGAGGTTCTCGGCAATAAGATCACAAGCCTTGACCTGCGCGCCAATACGGCGCTCGAGGCGCTTTACTGCGCGAACAATCAGCTTGCATCCCTGAAAGTTGAGAGTACAAAGCTGAAGACCCTGGACTGCCACGGCAACGATTTGACGGCCCTCGATATCTCCAAAACCACCGCGCTCGAGCAGCTCAACTGCGCGGATAATCTGCTCACGAGCCTGAATATCGCACAATGCCAAAAGCTGCAAATTGTTGTAAGCACCGTAACGCCGAGAACGGTCAACGGGATCGTCTATTACTACGTTGACAGCAGCTCGCCCTATCTTATTTACGATGACTCCGGTTCGAGCACAGGCCGCGGCGTTCCCATCACGGCTGCCAATTTCCCGGATAATACTTTCCGCGCCGGTGTATTGAAGTATTACGACAAGAACAAGGACGAATATCTCAGCGCTGCCGAAGCGCGGGCCGTAAAAACCATGCACTTTGGCGAGTACGGTATGGGAATCAAGACGCTGAAGGGAATTGAATATTTCACCTCCCTGGTGTATCTGCACTGCCAGAATAATCCCCTGTACGAGCTTGATATCAGCACCCTGCCTGATTTGAAAACGCTTGAGTGTCAGGACACCTATATTGAGAGTCTGAACATCAGCAACAATGTGTATCTGCGAGGGCTCATTTTCAATACGTCGGCCCATTATTTGCCGGGCGTCATTTACTATTCTTACGGTACCGATTATCTTCTGAAATTCGATAACGACGTGACGATCTATTACTGAGCGGCGGACGCCTTCTCCCCTGCATGTACGGTGACGTATCTGCAGGGGATTTCCCTTTTTCCGCGCCTTGACTTTTGGGCGCGGCAAGGGTAAACTGAATACCACGTTTTCAACTTGGAGAGTATACGCATGTCTGAAAAACAGCGAAAAAGGGAATATCTGCGGACGGCGCTCATCTGGCTTATGATTCTCGCTTATCTCGCCGTGTTCACCCTGATCGACTTCAGGGGCTTTGCCAATCTTGCCACCTCGGATATGTATGAGGACACGCTGGTCGCCCGCCTCATGTGGGAGCAGAAGACCCTCTTTCCGAAAAATTATCTCTTCGGCAATCAGCTCTATGTGGCGGCGACGCCGGTGCTGGCGGCGCTGTTTTACGGGCTCACCGGCAGCATGAACCGGGGCATGGCCTGGGCGACGCTGTGCATGTCGGGCTTTCTGCTGGCCGCCATGGTGTGGATGCTGCGCGCCTGTGTCAAACGCCCCTCCCTGCGGGCAGCTTCGGTGCTGGTCTTTCTGGCCTCGATCTTCGGCCCCTTCTCCGTCTTCCGGGAAGAGGGACAGCAGCTCTTTTTCGCCATGTGCAGCTTTTACGCCTGCTACCTGATCTGCTTTTTCGTCGTGCTGGGCGACTATGCCCGGGCGGGGCAGTCTCAGGCCCTGCGGCCGGGTGCGCTGATCCTCGCGGGGCTTCTGTGCTTTGCGCTGGGGATTCAGAGCCTGCGGCAGACCTGCGTGCTGATCCTGCCCCTGCTGGCCTTTGAGGGGCTGGGGGCTCTTCTGCGTCTCATGAAAAAGCAGCCGCTCTATCCTGCGGGGCAGCGTATGCGTCTCTGGCGTGTGCTGAGCTATGCGGCGGCAAACGCGCTGGGGCTTATTACCGCCCGCCTGCTGCCGGTCCGGCGGCATGAGATTTTCGAGGGCGCATCCGTCTTTTCCGGCGCATCCGTCGTCGAGAAGCTCCGGGATGTGCAGACCGCTCTGATCACCGTGACGGGCTATGAGGTGACAAAACAGCCGGAGCACCGGCTCTTTTTCATCGCGCTCTTTCTCGCGCTGACGCTGCTGGTACTGGCGGCGGCGGTTCTGCTGCTGCGGCGCCGGGAGTACCGGCATCATACGGCGGCCGGCTTCTGGCTCGTGGCGCTGCTCGGCTGCCTCGCGGTCATTGCTGCCTCCTTTGTCACCTCCGTGCGGCTGCGGCCCATCTATCTCTTTCTATGGTACGCGCTTCCGGCCCTGTCGCTCGCCCTGCTCGGAGAGCGTCTAAGACCCCGGCTGCGCGCGGCGCTTGTAACGGTTCTCTGCGCTCTCGCCGCCGCAAATCTCTATTTCAGCTACCATGACGATCTGCGCATCGCGCTTAAAGAGGAGCCGAGTCCTGCCCGGCAGATTTCCGATTGGGCGGTGGAAAACGGCTATGAGCTGGTCTACGGAAACCAGTCCACCTGCGCCCCCTATGTCGCCGTCTGCTCGGACGGCGCGCTGATCGCCGGCTGCTGGCGGGACGATTACCCCTTCAAGGTTTCGCCGCACATCAACATCCGGGATATCTACCACATTGAGGACTATGCCCGTGCAATCTTCGTCTTTCAGGAGCAGGAGGCTCCGGCCATGCTTGCGGAACAGGCGGCCAACGGCGCGGAGATGACCTTCCACGGACGGTACGGCCCCTACGTCGTCTATACCGCATCGCAGCAATGCCTCTGGCCCGTCACGGAGCTGATCGACTACGCGGAGAAATATCCGGAATACAATTGATATATGCAAAGCCCCCACGCGAAAGCGTGGGGGCCTGTTCTATGTGGGGATTACGCCTGAAAGTCCACGATGATGTGCCGCGGGCAGACCTCGGCGCATTTGCCGCAGCCGATGCACTTTTCGGGATCGACCTCAGCCAGGGCGTCCTTGACGACGATCGCGCCCGCCGGGCACTCGCGCTGGCACTTCATGCAGCCGATGCAGCCGGCCTTGCAGACCTTCATCACAACGGCGCCCTTGTCATGGCTGGAGCAGCCGGGCTCCACGCGCTGGCTTTCGGGAATGAGCTTGACGATGCTCTTGGGGCAGGTGTCCACACATGCGCCGCAGCCGACGCACTTGGAGCGGTCGACCCTGGCGATGCCGTCGACAATGTGCATGGCGTCAAACTGGCAGGCGCGCACACAGTTGCCGAGACCGATGCAGGCGAAGGTGCAGAGCTTGTTGCTCTTGCCGCCGAAGAGCATAGCAGCCTGACAGTCCTGGGGGCCGGTGTAGTTGAAGCGCTTTTCCGCTACCCCCTCACAGCCGGAGCAGGGCACGAAAGCGACCATCTTGGCGCTCTCGTCGTTTGCCGCGCCCATGATCTCTGCCACTTTGGCAGCCGTCTCGGCGCCGCCCGCGACGCAGCGGTTGCAGGGGGCTTCGCCCTTAACGACGGCGGCGGCGTAGCCGTCACAGCCGGGGTAGCCGCAGCCGCCGCAGTTGGCGCCGGCCAGGGCCTCACGCACCGCGGCCTGCTTGGGATCGACCTTCACATAGAAGATCTTGGAGGCAAGGGCCAGCAGCCCGCCGAAGATGCCGCCCAGCACGCCGAGCACCAGCATAGCAAGTAAAATTTTCATACGCTTTTACCTCCTCATACCGGGATGGCCATGCCGCTGAAGCCCATGAAGGCCAGGGCCACCAGCGCGGCGGAGACAAGGCAGATGGAGAAGCCGCGGAAGCACTCGGGATAATCGGCGAACTCCACACGCTCACGTACGCTTGCAAAGAGCACAATGGCGAGCAGGAAGCCGATGCCGCCGGTGATGCCGTAGACCAGGGACTCGATGAAGTTGTAGTTGTTCTGGACGTTGAGCAGAACCACGCCGAGCACCGCGCAGTTGGTGGTGATCAGGGGCAGAAAGATGCCGAGCGCGGAGTACAGGGACGGCACCATCTTTTTCAGGAACATCTCCACAAACTGCACCAGCGCCGCGATGACCAGGATGAAGGCCAGCGTCTGCAAAAACTCCAGATGCAGGGCGACCAGGATGTACTCGTTGATGACCCAGCAGATCGCGGAGGCAAGACCCATGACGAACACGACCGCAAGGCCCATGCCGGTCGCCGTGTCCACCTTGTTGGAGCAGCCCAGGAAGGGGCAGCAGCCGAGGAACTGGGAGAAGATGAAGTTGTTGATCAAAATCGCTCCCAGCGAGATCTGGATGATACTGCTAAGCATTATTTCTCAACCTCCTTCTTCTCTGCCTGTTTCTTTGCCTTTTTCTCCTCAGACTTTTTGAGGGCGTACTGCATGGCGGCGATGAGGAAGCCCAGCGTCAGAAAGCCGCCGAAAGGCAGGGACATGATGGACGCGCCGTAGCTCTCGGGGAAGATCTGGATGCCGGCGCCCGTGCCGTCGAGCGTGAAGCGGAAGCCGTTGGCCACGTCGATGAGGCCGCCGCCGAAGCGGCCGGCGCCGAGAAACTCACGTATGACACACATGGCGACCAGCACCAGCGTGTAGCCCAGACCCTGGAAGACACCGTCGAAGAAGGAATCCTTGACGGGCATCTTCTGGCAGAAGGCCTCCGCGCGGCCGATGATGATGCAGTTGACGACGATCAGCGGGATGAAAACGCCGAGCGCCTCGCTCAGCGCGGGAACGAAGGCCTTGAGCAGCAAATCAACGATTGTGACAAAGCCCGCAATGACAACGACGAAGATCGCAAGACGGATCTCGCCGGGGATGATTTTGCGGATAGCCGAAATAACCACGTTGCAGCAGGTCAGAATGATCAGCACGGACAGACCCATGCCGACGCCGTTGAAGAGCGTTGTGGTAATGGCCATGGTGGAGCACATGCCGATCTGCTGGACAAGTACGGGATTATTGGTGATCATGCCTTCGGTAAACTGTTTTTTGCGATTCATTCAGACAGCCCTCCTTAACCCAGAGATTTGACAGCCAGGATGGACGTGGCAACCGCTTCCGCGATGGCGCGGGAAGTGATCGTCGCGCCGGTCAGGGCGTCGATGCTGCCGCCGGCATTGGAGAGCGCGATGCTCTCGTCCTGGCCGACAAACTGTTGCCGGAAGTTCACGCCGACTTCGCCGCTGCTCGCGGCGTTGGCGCCGAGGCCGGAGGTCTCGGAATGCTCGATAACGGAGATGCCGGTGCACTTGAAATCATTGTCCACGCCGACGGCGAGGGTGATGTTGCCCTGCGCGCCGGAGAAGGTGGAGGTCACGACATAGCCCACGCCCTCCGCCTTGTGAATGGTCTGGACGGTCGGAAAGTCGGGATTGGAGAAGTCGATCAGCTCAAAGTGATCCGCCTGCATGACGCTGGCAAAGGCTGCGGCGGTCTTGGCCTGCTTCTGAGCTTCAATGACGGGGGAGGTCAGCTCGTTCACCACGCCGAGTACGCCCGCGACGATGGCGCTGACTGCGAAAAGAACGAGGGCAAGCTTCAGAATTTTATTCATGACACGGCCTCCTTCTTCGCTTTCTTTTTGGCGGCCTTCTGCGCAAGAAAGTCAGCGCGGGAGACGCCGAACTGGCGGCGGTGACAGGCCTTGTCAAGGGCCCAGGTGCAGAGGTTCATGATCAGGATGGCGTAGGAGCAGCCCTCCGCGTAACCGCCGAAGTAGCGGATCAGCATGGTCAGAAGCCCAATGCAGATGCCGTAGATGATCTGGCCGTTGATGGTGACAGGGCTCGTGGAGTAGTCGGTGGCCATGAAGATGCCGGTGAACATCACGCCGCCGGCGCACACGTTCTGCAGCGCCCATTCCAGGCGGCCGTAACCGGCATGCCCGCCGAGAAAGCTCACCAGGAAGACGGTGCCGATGACGGACAGCGGGATGCGCCAGCGGATGACCTTGCGGGCGATCAGATAGGCCGCGCCCGCGAGGATGGCGAAGGAGCTGATTTCGCCGATGCTGCCGGGGATCGCGCCGAAGAAGCTCTGCGCCAGAGTGAAGGGCATGGGCTTGCCGCCGTAAAGATAGCCGAGCGGGGTGGCGGCGGTGACGCCATCAATGGTGACGACGGTCAGGATGCCGGAGTAGGACGCGGTAAGAAAGGCGCGGCCGGCAAGGGCGGGGTTCAGGAAGTTTTTGCCGATGCCGCCGTAGAGCTGTTTGACGATCACGATGGCAAAGAAATCGCCGATGACCACCATCCATACCGGCGTCTGCGGGGGCAGAACCATCACGAGCAGAAGGCCGGTGACGGCGGCGGAGAGATCGTCGATTGTGAGGGATTTTTTCAGCATGCGGCGGTAGGCCCATTCAAAGAACACGCAGGCCGCCATGCTTGACACGATCAGCAGCAGCGCATGCCAGCCGAAGCGATACACGCCGAAGCCCACGATGGGCAGCGTCGCGATGATCACGTCCAGCATGATGCGCTGGGTATCGCGCACCGTGCGGACCTGGGGCTGGTAGGTTACGTCAAAGATCATGCGTTCTTTCTTTTCATTCATTTCCTGGCCTCCTTTGCAGCGGCTTCCGCCTTCGCCTTCTCCTTGGCCGCCCTGGCCTGGAGCATGAGCTTGGCGGCTTTGAAGGCGTGGGTCAGCGGCATTCTCGCCGGGCAGCGGAAGGTGCAGCTGCCGCATTCGATGCAGTCGGTCACATGGTATTTTTCCAGCATCTCGAAGTTGCGCTTCTTGTAATACTGGTACATGTAGGTGGGCTCAAGGCGCATGGGGCAGACATTGATGCACTTGCCGCAGCGGATGCACACGGGCTCCTCCACGGTGCGGTCCTCATCCTCGGTAAAGAAGAGGACGCCTGCGGTGCCCTTGACGGTGACGGCCTCAAGCGTGGTGGCGCAGATGCCCATCATCGGGCCGCCGAGCACGATCTTGCGCGGCGTGCGGACAAAGCCGCCGACCTGCTCGGCGAGATACTCCAGGCTGGTTCCCACGCGGGTCAGGGCGTTGACCGGCGCGGCAATGGCGCTGCCGTCAATGGTGACGATGCGCTCAATGACGCTTTTGCCCTCATAACATGCCTGATAAATGGCATAGGCGGTGCGGGTGGAGATCACGCAGCAGCCGACGCCAGAGGGCAGACCGCCGGGCTTGACCTCACGGTTGGTGATGGTCTTGATCTGCATTTTCTCGCCGCCCTGGGGGTAGGTGGTGCTCTCCGGCACGATCGTGACGCCGTATTTCTCAGCGCCGTGGGCGTTGAGCAGGTCAATGGCGTCCTGCTTGTTCTTTTCAATACCGTAGTAGACCTTCTGCACACCCTGAGCGATGCGGGCAAGCTCGATGCCCTTGAGAAGCTCGTCCGGGTGATTGAGCATGGTCAGGTGGTCGCCGTTGATGTAAGGCTCGCACTCGGCACCGTTGATGATGAGCGTGTCGACCTTGCCGAGGCCGCTGGAGATCTTGAAGGCGGTGGGGAACATGGCGCCGCCCATGCCGACGACGCCGGCCTCGCGGATGCGCTGAAGAATGGACAGGGGGTCCTTCAGCTGATCTTCCGACAGGGGGTCCATCAGTTCGGGCGTGTCCTGATAGTCGTTTTCGATCACGACGGACATAACCAGGTCGCCGAGGGGGTGGGGCCGGGGCTCAACGGCCACGACCGTTCCGGACACGGAGGCGTGGACGGGCGCGGAGACAGGAGCCGGGTTTTCGCCGATCTTCTGGTACATGTTCACATGGTCGCCCTTCTTGACCAGCGGGGTGCAGGGCGCGCCGATGTGCTGTACCAGGGGGATGACGACCTGCGGCGGCGGCGCGATCACGGTCACGGGAATCTCAGGGTGCTTCCGGTAATCGGGATGGACACCGCCCTTAAATTTAAATACCATACGCTTCACCTCGTTACATTTTACGTGGTACGGAGTTTACCCCCTTATAATATCATAAGAAGACAAAGCATGTCTACTTTTTTCACCGGTTTTTTTGTGTTTTTTTCATGACAAGTTTCTCGCGACCTCCTTGCATTCTTGTTAGCTATGACCAAAGATTTCCCATCCCGGCAAAAAACGCGGCGATTTCAGAAAACAAAAATCCCCGGCGTACATGCGCGCGGATGGCGTGTATGCCGGGGATGGGCAGGGGCCGCAGAACGCTTATACGAGATGCTCCCTGCGAAGCTTCTCGTTGAGCTTTCCGTAGATACGCTGCACAAACCAGGGCTCCGAGGAGGCTTTCAGCGCATCGTCAAGCGCAAACCAGCGCACAGCGCTGTTCTCCTCCTCGCACACGGTGAGAGGGTCCTTGTCGTCCGCCTCCAGAAGGTAGGTCACGTTCAGGTGCAGATGGCTCGGCACATAGGCGCCGCGCTTCTCATGCCCGTCCACGGTGAGCGATTCAAGGGAAAAAATTTCCTCCGATAAAAGCCGCGCAGAGCGCACCCCGGTCTCCTCGCGCACCTCGCGCAGGGCGACGGCGGCGAGATCCTCCTCACCGTCGGCATGTCCCCCGGTCCATGACCAGGAATCATAAATTTTGTGATACACCATCAGCACCCGGTCCCGGGCCGGGTTTACCACCCAGGCCGAGGCCGTCATGTGCGCGATAAGATTCGTGCGGGAAAAGGCGTCGGGGTTTTTCTTTATAAAATCCAGGATCAGGGCCTTGTCTGCTCTTTCCTGCTCGTTGAAGGGCAGATATGCTTCGATAGCCTCGCGGATATTCATGATACATGCGCTCCCTTGCTGAGTGTGTTGAGATAGGCGGGCAGATCAAAATCCCGCACCTGCTCGTCTTTTCTAAGATAGAGGGGATGGTGGGGGTGGCCCTTGCCGGAGCACTTGCCCGCGCAGAGCCAGCGCGCGCCGTACGCTTCTCCGATCGCCGCCATATCCCGCACACAGTCCGGCAGATAGGGCCGCTTTTCGATGATGGTGCCCCAGGCCGCCCAGACGGCGGGGCGGTGGCCTGCGCCGACGTGTGAAAGCACGTAGCGAAAGGCCGCCATATTGGCCTGATGAAGCTGCGCGTTCAGCGTCCGGTCCATGTCGTCGGGGCGGGTAGCCCGCTGGGCATAGACGTTGAACATGATGAAGCTGTCAAAGCCGTTGCCGTCCGCGATGCGCTGTACGGATTTGAGGGTGTTGTCCAGGCTGTCCGGCTCTGCGGTAGAGGGGTTGATGCCGATGCAGATCAGGGGGTTTTCGCCCCGGGTGCCCAGTATGTAACGGTATTCGGTATAGAAATCCGGCACATAGAGCCAGCGGGCTCTGTCGTAGGAATCCCCCCGCCCGGAGAGGGCGAGGGCGGTATCAAAGTCGAGAATATCCACTGTCTGGCTCGCGCCGCTTGGAATATGCATGGCTGCTCCTTTCAGATGTGGAGGATGAGCTTTGCCACATAGATATAAATGAGCAGGGACACCGCGTCCGTCACCGTGGAGATGAGCGGGTTTGCCATGACCGCGGGGTCCACGCCGATCTTCTCGGCCAGGATCGGCAGCATGGAGCCGACGCTCTTGGCAAAGAGGACGATGAAGACGATGGACATGCTCACCGTTGCCGCCACGGGCACAGTGACCGCGTCGTTGTGCAGCAGCATCCCGTCGAGCAGCAGCATCTTCAAAAAGTTCACCGCCGCAAGGCATACGCCACAGAGAAAGGCGACGCGAAGCTCCCGCCACATGACGCTGAGGGCGTCGCGCGGCTCGATGTCGCCCAGGGACAGGGCGCGGATGACCGCGGTGGAGGCCTGCGCGCCGGAGTTGCCGCCGGTGCCCATGAGCATGGGGATAAAGGCGACCAGCCCCGCCTGCACCGCCAGCATGTCCTCAAAGGAGGTCAGAATCATGCTGGTGAAGGTGGCCGAGAGCATCAGGAACATCAGCCAGGGAATGCGGTTTTTCCAGATCTCCACAATGCCCGTGCGGGAATAGGGCTTGTCCGAGGGGAGCATACCGGCAAGCTTTTCGATATCCTCCGTGGCCTCCTGCTCCATGACGTCCATCACGTCGTCAACCGTGACGATGCCGACAAGCCGCCCCTCGTTGTCCACAACGGGCATAGCCATCAGGTCGTAGTCGGAGAACTTCTCCGACACGCTCTCCTGGTCCTCGGTGGTGGAGGCAAAGATCACGTTGGTGTCCATCAGGTCCTCGATAATGGTGTCGTCGTCCGACAGCAGCAGATCCTTCACCGTCACGATGCCCTCCAGACGCCGGTCGGCGGAAATGACGAAGCAGACGTAAATGGTCTCCTTGTCCTCTCCGATGCGGCGGATGCGGGCGATGGACTCCTTGACGCTCATGTATTTTTTAAGATCCACGAACTCAGCCGTCATAATACTGCCGGCGGAGTTTTCGGGATAGCGCAGATACTGATTGATAAGGTTTCGCGTCTGGGGCGTGGCGGCGCGCATGACGCGCTTGACCACATTGGCGGGCAGTTCCTCCACGACGTCGACCGCGTCGTCCACATAGAGCTCATCCATGATCCCGGCCAGCTCGGAGTCTGTGATGGAGTTGATGATGCGCTCCTGCTGGGGTGCCTCAAAGTTTGCGAAAACGTCTGCCGCCGTCTCCTTGCTGAGAAGACGGAAGACCATCGGCATGCGGTTGTCGTCAATCTTGGAAAGAAATTCCGCCACGTCGAATTCGTTCAGCTCCTCCATGCGGCGCTGAAGCTCCTTCATGTCATGGCGTTCCAGCAGCTCTTCGAGCTGATCTGTCTGCTTTTCGACGATGGTGTCGTAATTCGGTCCTTCGGCCTGTTCCTGCTGCGCCTTCTTTTCCTGCTCCTCCAAATCCGTCGCCTCCGCTTACCTGTTTTCCCCAGATAACTCGTTGTTATATTCCCAGATACTTGATCTGCTCATTGCTGAGGCGGTCGATCTCGACGCCCATGCTCTTGAGCTTGATTTCCGCCACCGAGCGGTCGATCTCCCGCGGTACGGGGTACAGGCCGGGCCTGACCTCGTCGCGGTGCTGCGCAAGCCAGCGGCAGGAGAGGGCCTGCACCGCGAAGCTCATGTCCATGATCTCCGCCGGGTGCCCGTCCGCCGCCGCGAGGTTCACAAGCCGCCCCTCCGCGATGACGAAGAGAGTCTTGCCGTTCGGCAGCACGTAGCCCTGAATGTTGTGGCGCGCGTCGTATTTCTTCACCGCCAGCTTTTCAAGCGCCGCAATATCCACCTCCACGTCGAAGTGGCCGGCGTTGGAGAGAATGGCCCCGTCCTTCATGGTCTCAAAGTGCTCCGGCGTGATGATGCCGCTGCAGCCGGTGACGGTGATGAACATGTCGCCGATCTTCGCCGCCTCGCGCATGGGCATGACCTCATAGCCGTCCATCACGGCCTCGAGCGCCCGGATGGGATCGGTCTCGGTCACGATGACCTTGGCGCCCATACCCTTGGCGCGCATGCTCACGCCCTTGCCGCACCAGCCGTAGCCGGAGACCACCACATGCTTGCCCGCGACAATCAGGTTTGTCGTGCGCATGAGGCCGTCCCACACGGATTGGCCCGTGCCGTAGCGGTTGTCAAACATGTGCTTGCAGTCGGCCTCGTTGACCATCACCATGGGGAAGCAGAGCTCCCCGGCCTTATCCATGGCCCGCAGACGGTGGATGCCGGTGGTCGTCTCCTCGCAGCCGCCGATCACCCCCGGGATCAGATCACGGAATCTGGTGTGCATAAGGTGGATGAGGTCGCCGCCGTCGTCAATAATGATGTTGGGGCCGTGCTCCAGCACGCGGCAGAGGCAGTCCTCATACTCCTCCATGGTGCAGCCGTGATGGGCGTAGACCTCGATCCCGCCCGAGGCCACGGCGGCGGCAACGTCGTCCTGGGTGGACAGGGGATTGCAGCCGGTGACGTACATCTCGGCCCCCCCTTTTTCCAGCACGCGGCAGAGATAGGCGGTTTTGGCCTCCATATGCACTGCCAGCGCGATCTTGAGCCCGACAAAAGGCTTTTCCTTTATAAAAACTTCCTCAATATTGCGCAGCGCGGGCATGTTCCGCTTGACCCAGTCGATTTTCATCTCGCCGGACGGAGCGAGGGAGAGATCCTTAATCAGGCTCATAACAGTCCTCCGTTATTATGTTGATGTTTTTTGGACAAAACATTCTACCATGGCTTCAGGCTGATTACAAGCCCGCCTTTTTCTTTCCCCGGTATTTTTCCTGCCAAAGTTCAAGGAATCAACAGCGCGTTCTGCGCCCCTTCGCCACGTTACATAACTATAATGATCGTATCTTATGTAAACTCAGGAGGGGATAAACATGGACTTTGGGGGACAGGGGAGAGCGGCGCGGCTGCATGCCGACAGCGCGGGGATGGACCCGCGTTTCTTCGTCGCTGCGCGCTGTGGGCTGTATCTCGCGATGGGGGCGGTGATGGCCTGTGCGCGGGTGCTGCGAAACGGCGCGCCCTTCGGCATGGCGCTGGTTGCCTGCTCCGGCGCGGGACTCAGCGGGGTGTTTTCGCTTTTGGGCGCGTCCCTGGGTTATCTTCTCAGCGGCGGGCTGGAATGGGGCATCCGCTATATCGCGGCCTCGGTGCTGGTGTACACCATCGCCTTTGTGTTTCATGAGGTGGGCGCTTATAAAAACGAATACTTCATGCCGACGGCGGCGGCCCTGGTCATGGGGCTGACCGGCTTTCTTGGCAGCTTCGCCTTTGAGGACGGGACCGTGCCCGTGGCGGCGGAGCTCTTTCTGGAGCTGACCCTGGCCTTCGGCGGGACGTATTTTTTCCGCGATGCGCTCTCCGGCGGGCTGCGCAGCTCGGAGACGGCGGAGCTCAAGCACAGCGTTTCCCTGATGGTGCTGGCCGCCTGCGCGCTGATGGCCCTGTCGCGCGTGGTGCTCTTCGGCGTGGTGTCGCTTGGCCGCTTCTGCGCGCTGCTGCTGGTGATGACCTCCGCCATGAAGGGCGGCATGCTCACCGGCGCGGCGGTGGGTACGGTGCTGGGACTCGCCATGGACATGTCCGGCGAGGGACCGCTCTTCTACACCATGGCCTATGCTTTCGCGGGGCTTCTCTCCGGCGTTTTCGGGCGGCACGGGCGGCTTGTCTATGTGCTGTCCTTCATCCTCGCAGGGGCGCTCGCGGTGGTGTGCGCCTGGGGGGAGGTGCAGCCCGTGAGCGCCCTGTTTGAGACCTTCTGCGCCTCGGTCATCTTTATGATCCTGCCCTCGTCGCTGCTGCACCGGGCGGGCGTGGTTTTACAGTGCATGGACCGGGGCTGCGGCGAATCGGGGCTGCGGCGCTTTGAGGCGGCGAGACTGCGCCGGCTGAGCGAAGCCTACGGCGAGCTGTTTGAGACGGTGCGCAAAAACGTGGCCGCGCCGGTCAACGATGAAAACATCGCGCGCATTTTCGACCGGGCGGCAGACGAGGTCTGCGTCAACTGCCGCTTCAAAAACCGCTGCTGGAACGCGGAGTATGTGGACACGCTCTCCGCCCTGAACGACGCCACCCGCGCCATGATCGACCACGGCAGTCTCGCGCTGGAGGATCTGCCGGAATATTTCCGGGAAAAGTGCGAGGGTCTGCCCGCCTTCGTCGCGGCGGTGAACGGGGAGCTGCGCGGCATGTCCTACCGTCGGCAGCTTCGCGCAAGACTTGCGGAAAACCGCAGCGTCGCCTGGGGGCAGTATGCGGATGTGTCTCAGCTTCTCGAGCGCTTTGCCGCCGAGCTCGGCAGCGTCAGCGGGGCCGATCCCCTGGTGGAGCGGCGGCTGCTGCGCTATCTGAGAAGCCTCGACATCGACGCGGACGCGGCGGTCTATCGGGACGGCGGCGGGCGGCTTCGCGTGACCATCGAGAGCGGCAGACTCACGCCGCTCCTGCGGGAGGAGGGCTATCTCGAAAAGCTCTCGGAAATCGCGGGGGTGCGCCTGTGCCAGCCGATCACGCCGGAGGGCGAGGTCTCCCGACTTGATCTTCTGGAAGCGGAGCCGCTGGCGGTCTCCGTCGGCATTGCCGCCATGAAAAAGCAGGGCGAGCGCGTCAGCGGCGACCGGGGCACCTACTTCAAAACCGACGCGGGGGTTTTGTGCGTCATCCTCTCCGACGGCATGGGCTGCGGGGACGCGGCGGCTCAGGACAGCCGCCAGGTCATCGGCATTCTGGAAAAATTCCTGAGGGCTGGGATGGAGCCCGCCGTCGCCATGAAGCTTTTAAACTCCGTGCTGCTTCTGCGGGACGGGGAGAGCTGGGGCTTCGCCACGGTCGATCTCATGTGCGTTGATCTTTTCACAGGGCAGACCAGCTTTTATAAATACGGGGCCGCGCCGTCCTATGTGCTGAGCGGGAAGAACATCCGCCGCGTCAAGGGCGAGACCCTGGCCGCCGGACTCTCCGCCGGGGAGGGGACGGCCCCGGACGTGGTGCGCATGCGCTTAAAGCCCGGCTGCACCGCCGTGATCGCCACCGACGGGGTGCTGGCCGACACGGAGGACGAATGGCTGCGGAATCTCCTGCTGCAGGGCTTTGAGGACATGAAGGGCCTGGCGCGGGCAGTACTGAAGCAGGCGGAGGAGCTTTACGGGGCGATCGACGACATGACCGTGGTCACGGTGCGCGTGGAGGATCGGGCATGAGTCTGCACCCACGCGGCAGCCTGGCGGGGCTCGGCGAGCGGCTCAGAACTCTCCTTCGCGCGCGTCCCGCACGAAGGCTCGCCGCGCCCCGCCTGCGCGGGAAGATGCGCCGCGCCATCATTGTCCCCACGCCGGACGAGCTTTTCACCGAGGCGGTGTTCATCCTGCGGGACGACGCCCTGCGCGGCCCCGGCCTCAACCGGGAGGAGCTGCTGCTCGAGGCGACCCGCGCCGCCGAGCGTTACACCGAGCAGACCCTCCCCGAGCGCGAGCGCCTTGATCTGCACCCCATCGCGTGGTTCCTTCTCGGCGTCGCCGCCGCGCTGGTGTTCGTCTGGGCAATCGGCGGGCTGTGAGTAAAAGAAGGACAAAATAGACGAAGCCCCTGGGAGTTGCAGCTCCCAGGGGCTTCGTCTCGCGGTGAACAAATGAACACCCTCAATTCGTTTGCCTTTCAACATGCTGATGATATGCCGCGCGGAAAAAACCAACATGAATTTTGCGCGCGGCATAGAGGGAACGATCAGGTCAGGGGCTTCTGGAAGCTCATGCTGCTGACGATGTTGTCCACATTGTCGCACACAAGCTTGAGCTCGTCGCTGTACACGCCCTCGGGAAGGGTCTTGCCGTCGCCGGAATAGTGGCGGCAGAGATAGTAAGTATAGCCGTCGGCCAGCGCGATTTTTTCAACAAGCTCCTCGTTCAGGGCAATGTCGTAATACTCCTCATAGGCTTTGGCCAGCGCGTCGTAGTCTAAGCCGTCGCCGACGCAGAAGACGGAGAAAACGCGGGCGTTGCTGCGAAGATATTCACCGATCTCCTCGGGCAGCGCCTGTTTCGCTACAAAGAGCGCGTTGAAAAGCTCCTCATAGCGGGACATCGGCACGGCGGTGTAGTCAAACTGCATCTCATAGATGGGGCTGCCGCTGCCGAGATCGATCCCCGACAGGGAGAGCGTTCCGTTCAGATCGGCAAAGGACGCGGGCAGAACCATGGACACGCCGACCGCCGGGAAGTCGATCCTCTCGCCGGAGGCTTCTGAGGGCTCGGAAGCTGCGGGCGCGCCCTCTCCGACAGCGGGGACCGCTTCTTCCGCAGGCTGCGTCGGGGCGGCAGGCTCCGAGGCTTCGGAGGCGCGCTCGATAACAACTTCTGCCGCGGGCTTCGCGGCGGAAACAAGCTTGAGCGCCTCGTCAATGCTGACGGGGTACTGATCCACGTAAGCGCCGATGACGGGCGCGGTCAGGATGCGGCCTTCGCTGTCCACAAAGAGGGAGGTCGGAATGGATTCAAAGGGGAAGATATCATCCGCGTCTTTGGGGGCGATCAGGTTGGTGTAATGAACGCCGGCCTCATCCAGGATGGACCGGGCAAGCTGCGCGTTGCCTTCCTCGCCCGCGTCCAGGCAGATGCCGATGAGCTGGCAGTTTTTGCCCGCCAGCTCGTCGCCGAGCTTTGCAAGCTCCGGCAGCTCCCGCTTGCAGGGGCCGCACCAGGTCGCCCAGAGATTGATCATGGTGACGTCGTGATCCTTGAAAAGCTCCGCGCTGGTGACGGGGGTCCCGTCCAGATAGGCCGCCTCGAAGGAAACGAGATCGCCGATCTCAAGCGTCTTCGGCTTCTGCGGCTCGGACAGGGTCAGGGCGTTGACAAAGCTCTCCTTGTCGGCGCGCAGGTCAGCGAATTCCTGGTAAAATTCGCCCATGGTCTCCTTGCATGCATTTTCCTGCTGCTCGGAAAGCGCGTACTGCGCCAGATAAAAATGGGTGTCGCCCCGCTGCCCGAGATCCTCCAGCAGAAAGCTGCTTTTCATGCTTTCCGGCGGGTAATAAGCCTTCAATGCGGCTTCCAGCTCCGCCTGGCCGCGTCCGCCGTTGATGCCGTAGATCGTAAAGACAGGGGCGGCGAGATAGTCGCTGGCCCAGCGCGGATCTTCGGGAGCGGGAGGCTCGGCGCCGGAAAGGAGAGCGCTCACAAAGGCCTCAATGTATGCGTTAAAGGCGGGAAGCTGCTCCTCATTCAGGGCGTAATAGTACAGGTCCTGATAGAAAATTCCGGGGTCATAATCGTCCATTGCGGAGCCGGACAGGTCGAGCAGACCCTTCAGTTTCCGAAAGCTCTCCGGGACCACGATGTGAAGGCCGTAGAGGGGTCTGTCCACCACCTCGGGCTCCTCCGCCGCCAGGGCGGACGCGCCGAGGGAGAGAAGCATGGCAAGCGCGAGCAGAATACCGATCAGTTTTTTCATCTCGATCCTCCTTGATTGTTACGGTGATTATCCATTCTGTGTCCTACTATAACAGCTTTTGACGCGGAGAACAAGTATTTGAAAATGAACAATGCTTTACGAAACAGGGAACCCTAAAACAATGAACCGGTGAAGAGCGTCATCAGCAGCTTTTCCAGCTCCTCGGCCGTGCCGGTGCAGCCCTCGCCTGCATAGCGGCGGGCAAGATAGGTGACGCCGCCCGCGTAAAAGCTCGCGGCATAGCCGCGCACACAGGCGTCCGTGCGGGGGAGAAAGCAGGCGCAGCGGTCCATCGAGGCAAAAAAGCTGTCATAAAGCAGGTATTCGATGCGATTATCCACCAGGAGCTTGATAAGGTCGCGGTTTTGCACCAGGTACCGGCTGTATGCCCGGCAGAGACGCTGAAGCGCGCCCGCGTCGTCGCTTGCCTCCTCCGACGGAAGCTCGGGGCCTTCGCAGCTGTTGGCCTGGAGGCCGAACACGATCACGTTTTCCCGGCTGGTGAACAGGCTGTAGAAGGTCTGGCGCGAGATGCCCGCAGCTTTGCACAGCTCGCTCACAGTGATCTGCGTATAGGGCTTTTCCCGGATCAGCTCCATCATGGCGCAGGCGATCTGGCGCTGGGATTGCAGCGCCGTCTTGTTGCTGCCGCAGTACATGGTTTTCCACCTCTGATCATTGTTCTTGCGGATCATTATACAAGCAGCCTGGACAGCTGTCAAGGTTGGATGCGGCCACACAAAAAATGAACTGCGGCAATACAATAAGCGTATTGCCGCAGTTTGCGTGATTACCGGCATGCAAGCACGCCGCGCAGCGTCGTGAGCAGCTTCTGTACATCCACGGGCTTTGCGAGGTGCGCGACCATCCCGGCCGCCTTTGCCGCCTCCACATCCTCCCGGAATACGTTGGCTGTCAGAGCGACGATGGGGATTTCGGCAAGCTCCCGCTTTTTCAGGGCGCGGATCGCCCGCGTGGCCGCATAGCCGTCCATGACCGGCATCTGAATGTCCATCAGGATCGCGTTATAATACCCCGGCTCCGACGCGGATACCATGTCGACGGCAAGCCGGCCGTTTTCCGCAGTCTCCACCGCAAAGCCTGCCCGGTTGAGGATCAGCTGTGCGATGTGCATGTTGACCGCACTGTCCTCGACCAGCAGCAGGCGCTTGCCCGCAAAACAGGGTTCCGATTCCGCCGTCCTTTCTGCCGCCGTCACAGCGTCAGCGCCTTTTCCCGCGCCGCCATGATCGCCTCCGTCAGCGTATCCGCGCCGGCGACAAGCGCATCCTGACCGCGCAGCAGCTCTGTCAGCGCGCAGATCGGCTCAAAAATGGGCGTGAGCGCCACATTGCCGATCGAGCCCTTCAGCGAATGGGCAGCCGCAAAAGCCGTATGGGCGTCTCCGGCGTCCACAGCCGCTTTCAGCTTGTCAAAGTTTTTATCCGCGAGCGCCATTGCGACCATTTTGAGATAGAACGACTCGTTGTTCAGGCATCTGCCCATACCCTCGGCGGTATTTGCGCCGTAGCGCTTTAAGGCGTCCAGTGTCATGATGCTTTTCCTCCCTTTCCTTCTCTTACACCCAATACAATATGATGGGTATCGCTTTCCCGTGACTTGATCGTCTGAAGAGAATAGGGCGTCGGCACGCCGTCTTTCAGTTTCAGGAACGGAATCTCAACGCTTTCCTGCTGACCGACCCAGCGCATGAGGTTTGTCTTGCTCAACGCCTCTCTGAGCTTTTCCGCGTCGGCCTCGGCCACATCCTTCAGCAGCTTTTCGCCGACCTCGTTGAAGAAATCGAATCCACCGGGACGGATCTCCAGCTCCCCGTTCCTGCCGGTGTGGAACTCGAGATAGTAGTCCGTGACCACATCAACATAGAAGATGCTCTCAAAATCACTGGTCAGCGCCTTGGAGATGCTCATGTAGGTTTTCTTGTCCGCCGGGGTCATTTCGGTTTTCGCGTTGGTCCGCTCAATGAGGAAGCGGTCGAACGCCTGCGGCGGCACGGGCTTCGAGAAGAAATAGCCCTGCACATAATCGCAGCCCATGGCCTTGAGCGTCAGATACTGCTCCTCGGTCTCCACGCCCTCGGCGACGACCGGGACGTGCAGATAGTCCGCAATGTCGATGATCAGTTCGATCATGCGCACATCCCGCGTCTCGCCGAAGGCGCTGCGGACAAAGCTCATATCCAGCTTCAGCGCGTCGATGGGCAGGTGCGAAAGCATGCCCAGGGACGAATAGCCGGTGCCGAAGTCGTCCATCTCGATACGGAAGCCGACGCCCATGCCGCGCAGCTCCTTGGCCGTGGAAATGACCTGATCGGAATCGCCGGTGTAGGCCGATTCCGTGATTTCCAGCACCAGATCCTCCGGGTTCAGCCGGTAGGCCTCCAGAATTTCCTTGAAGATTTGTTTCAGGTTCGGCGTCAGCATGTCGATGCGGGAGACGTTCACCGAAACCGGCACGGCGAAGCCGAGGCGGTCCTTCCAGTCGCGCAGCTGCGCGGCGGCCTTGCGCCACACATACTGGTCGAGCTCCAGGATCAGGCCGTTGTCCTCCAGCAGGGGGATAAACACGCCGGGGCTGATGAGGCCGAGCGCCGGATGGTCCCAGCGCACCAGGGCTTCCGCGCTGGCAAGGATGGGCTTGTCGGGGCGGATATCGTACTTGGGCTGGAAGTAGACCATGAAACGGCCGCTTTCCAGAGACGGCTTGAAGTCCTCCAGCAGGCGCGCCCTGTAGAGCTCCGCCTCGTGCATCTCAGTATCGTAGATCCCGACAGCTTTCAGGTAGCCGCTCTTCACGGTGTTCGCGGCGATCTTGGCGTAATCAAAGCGCCGCTCGATTTCGAGGGACTTGTCCACATTGGAATACACGCCCATGCGCAGGCGTACGCGGTCCTCGGACACATCCCCGTCCACAAGACCCTCGGACGCCTTGTCCAGGATGCCGGCGTAGTCGTCCAGGTGGGGGCAGTAGATGAAGAAGGTATCCGCGGCGCGGCGGCAGCCCACGCCGCCGACCTCGCGCGAGATCTTGCGGATGCGCTTGCCGATGCGCGCGAGCACGCTGTCGCCGTACTGCTTTCCGTAGCGCTCGTTGAGCATGTGGAAGTGGTTGACGTCGAGCACGATGGCGTCCATCGGCATGTCGGCGTAGTGCTGGTCATACATGCGCACATAGCGGAGAAAGTAGTCGAGGTTCAGCAGGTTCGTCAGGCTGTCGCGCTCCGTGGACTGGATGATGTTGCTCTTCTCGGAAAGCTCGATGCAGCGCTTGACGCGAGCCTGGACGATTTCAAAGGAGGGGTATGGCTTGGGGATGAAGTCGATCGCGCCGATCTTGAGGCAGTCGACCTCCGCGCTCTGATCCGCGGTCATCACGATCACGGGAATGCCGCGCAGCTCGTCCTCTTCCTTCATCACCTTCAGCACTTCCATGCCGCCCATTTTCGGCATCTGCAGATCCAGCAGGACGAGGGCCAGCTCGTTTTTGTGCTTCTTGATCTGCTCCAGCGCCTCGGAGCCGTCGGAGGCGTACAGCACCTCGTAGTTCTCCTGCAGCATGTTGCCGAGGATCATCTGGTTGATCTCCTCATCCTCCACGATGAGGATCAGCCGCTTGAGACTCAGAATATCGCTGCTTTCGTTTGCCGGGAACACCTGTCTGGCCGCCACCTCGGCGTCCTCGCGCGTGATGGAGCCCATGCCCTTCAAAAGCTTCTTTTCCTCATACATCAGCGCGTCCGCGCGCTCAAACACATCGTGGAAGCTGACGTCCTCTCCCGGTTTGTAATCGGAAAGGCCGCCCGAAATCACAACGTCGTTCGTGCTGATGTGCTCCACGGAGCGGTCGTGCAGCGCCAGCACCAGCTCCTTGCGGATAAGATAATCACGCCCCGTCATGATCACGACGAATTCGTCTCCGCCGGTTCGATATACCGGGCTGTGCTGGAAGATATCGCAGATCATGCGGCAGGCCTTGATGATATACTCATCGCCCGCCTTGTGGCCGAGGGTGTCGTTGATGACCTTCAGGCCGTTTACGTCACAGACGGCGATGGCGAAGGGGTGGGCTGTTTTCTCCTGAATGGCTGTATCATACTGCTTTTCGCTCAGGAGGAAGGCGTGCTTGCTCTTGACGCCGGTCATGGGGTCGGTAAAGGCGGCGGTGCGGGCCTCATCGCGCTCCGCGGCGGCCTTCTTTTCCCACTTGCGCGTGGTGGAATAGTTAATCAGCATGACGGACAGGGACATGGCGAAGAGCCCCGCGATGACCAGCACGCTGGTGTTGTCCGCGTCGTGCAGGCGCACGCGCTGGAGATTGAGGAATTTGTCCTTGTCCCCGGCGTCCGATTTGCCGCTGGACACGTCGTCTATGTAGACGGAAATCTCATCGACGATGTCATTTTCCCGCGCCTCGTTCAGTCGCTCCGCCCAGGTCATCGCCATCAGGACGATGAAAGCCAGCAGGGCGATCCAGACGATGACGGCTTTGCCGAACTTTCTGGCGTGGTCCTTGCGGATGACGCTGTTGAAGAACACCAGCCCGATGATCGACCAGATGGCGATGAGGACATAGGTCTCCGTCTCAATGGTGTAGTCGGCGAAGATGCTGGGGAACAGGAGGAAGAGCAGGAAGGCGACCAGGATAAACAGGCAGATCCCGCTGACAAAGCGATTCCTTTTGCAGCCCTCTTTCCCGGAGACCTTGAACACCGCCACAGAGACGAAGCCGTAGAGAATGACCGCGCCGATGGTGGTCGTATCCACGATCCAGCCGATGGCGGTCCTGCCGAGGAAGGGGATGGGCAGGGACAGGAGGACGGCCAGGAGAATGGCGTTGGCCGGAACCTGCTTGTCGTTGAGCTCGGCGTACTGCTCGGGCAGGATGCCGTCCTGCGCCACGGCGTAGCACAGGCGGCCGACCGTGCGCAGCATGCCGATCAGGCTTGTAACCACCAGCGCCAGGAGCGAGGCCATCAGGATATAGACGCCGGTCGAGCCGAGATAGTGGTTTGCGGCATAAAAGGCGGGAAGTCCGGCGATCCCCTCAAACTCGCTCAGGCGGCGAATGTAATCCAGCCAGCTTGCACAGCCCTCCGGATAGGCGGACACGCTCATCAGGACGATAAAAATGTACAGTGCCGTCGTAACGATCAGGGAGACGACGAGAATGCGGAAAACCTTGCTTTGCTTGAAGCGGAACTCCGGGGCAGAGTGGGACACGCTCTCAAAGCCGATAAAGGCCCAGGGCGAAAGGAAGGCGATGCGGATGATCTGCCCGAGCGCGCTTGCGTCCGGAACAAAGGCCGGCTCCATCGTGAAATCGCTTTTGCCGAAGCCGAGCATCGCCGCCGCAAAGCAGAATGTGATGCCGACGGTAAACACCAGCACCAGGACCACCACGATGTGCGCGGTCGCCTCCCGGCTCCTCATGCACAGAAGCCCGACCAGCGCGATGGCGACGAGCGTGACGATGGCCTCTACCAGATACACGTCATACCCGAAAATCGTATAGAGATACCCGACCTTGAACACGCCGCGCAGGAAGTAGCGCGCGAAGAGCGGGATGCTGGTGGCGTTGGCCCAGAAGATGGAGATATACGTCAGGAACATGAACCAGGCCACCAGAAAGGCGCGGTCATAGCCGAAGACTTTTTTGATATATTCGTACAGGCCGCCGGTCCCGGGGTAGCGCTTGCCCAGGAAGGTATAGTGGTCGGCGACCATCAGCATCATGGCAAAGCCGATCAGCAGGCCGAGAACCGAACCCAAAGGGCCGGCCTGGGACAGGTAGGAGCCGCTGGTGACCACAAGGGAGCCCCAGCCGATGGCCGAGCCTACCGATATGGCCCAGACGGCCAGCGGCGAAAGGTAGGGCTGCAGCCTGGATGTTTGATTGGCGGCGGATGGCGTTTCGTTCATATGTTTCTCTCCTCAGCGCGGTAGTTTTTCATGTCGTTTCGTTTTTCCCCGGCGCTTGGTTTTGTTTATTCAAAGCTTCCGTACAGCGCGGCGGCCTCGTCAATGCTGAGCTCGCCCTTGCCGACCTTGAACGCCGCGACGCGCAGCTGCACCGTGAGCGGATCCCTGATGCCAAGCACCTCCGGGGACATGGTACGATCCGCGGGTATCCGGGCGAAGGGCGCGAACAGCGAGTCAAAGGACAGATCCGTGGTGGGCGTTACCAGCCGTTTCACGGCGGCCATCTCATTGAGCTCTTCCTTTGTAATCAGAAAGCGCATGAATTCGTTGGTCATGTCCAGATTCTCGCAGTCCTTGTTTACGGAGAACTCCACGGAGGGACTGTCGATGAAATATCCGCCCTTGTCCGTCAGCGGGATCGGAGAGAAGGTATAGGCGAAGGGCGCTTTGGTGAACGCTTCGGACTGGCTTTCCCGTTTCCGGGTCCCGGACACGGTATCCCCGTAGCAGAGCATCATCGGCACATCGCCTTCAAAGAAGCGCAGGATCACCTGGTTATAGTTGTCCGAAATCTGATCACACGCGTCGATATCAATGCAGCCTTCCCGGATCAGCAGCTCCACCGTCTCCAGAGCCGGGCGCATGTATTCTCCCGCCGCGGGGTCCAGCGCATTGGCAAGGGCCAGCGCTTCCGGCTTGTCGGCAAGCGTTGCCACAAACTGCGGATAGGCAATCGTGTTCATGAGGGAGCCGGACGCTTTGAGACTGTAGCCCATCATGGGGCTGGAATAGCCGCGGCTGCGCAGCTCTTTGCAGACGTTCAGCAGCTCCTCCATAGTGGTTGGAACACTGAGCCCTTCTTTCTTGAAGAGATCGTTGTTCACCAGCATGCCGTAGGTTCGGGAGAAAACCGGCACCATCAGCACGCGCCCCTCGGCGTCGTGGTTAATCAGCCCCGGACGGATGCAATCCAGATTCAGCCGCAGGGCGGGGTCCGACAGATCCTCCATGTGGGCGAACACCGGATCGTACTGCTCGTTTCCGATCATCCAGGCATAGGAGAAGAAAATGTTGGGCTTTTCCTTGCCCTCCAGCGCCGTGGCCAGGATGTTGTTATAGTCGTCCAGCTTCACATAGCTCAGCTGCACATTGGGATAATAGGCGTTGAATCTGTCAAATTCCGCCTCCAGCGCCTCAAAGTTATCGTAGCTTCCGACCACGGTGATGGCGCAGCGCGTGTTTTTGTCGAGAGAAGGCTTGAACCCGGCGGCGCTTTCCGTCTGTGTTTTCCCGCCGCAGGCCGCCAGCGACAGCGCCGCGCAGATGATGCAGATAATACTCAGCAGCTTTTTCATGATCTCTTTTCCTCCTTGATCCTGCGGATCTCTTTGATGACAAGCTTGATGTCGACAGGCTTTGCGATATGGCCGTTCATGCCGGCGTTCAGACATTCTGTGACATTCTCCGAAAAGGCGTCCGCCGTCATGGCGATGATCGGGATGGAGGCCGCCCAGGGCCTGTCCAGCGCGCGGATACTCCTGGTGGCGTCAAGCCCGTTCATTTCCGGCATCTGGATATCCATGAAAATCAAATCATAGCTGCCCTCCGGGGCGCTGCGCATTTTCTCCACGCAGATGCGCCCGTTTTCGGCGCGCTCCGACGTGATGCCGAACATGTCGAGGATGGCAGAGATGATCTCCCAGTTGATATCGTTGTCCTCCGCAATGAGGATGTGCATGCCCTTGAGATCGGAGTAGTCGTTCTCCGGCTCAACGGACTTTGTCCGGGTGCCGAGCAGGGCGCTGATCCGGTCATACAGCGTGGAGCGGAACAGCGGTTTGCTGACAAAGCCGTTTGCCCCGGCCTCCTTCGCCATGTCCTCAATGTCCGAGCCGTCGTAGGCGGATATCAGCAGGACAGGGACGGAGGAGTCCACTTCCTTTCGGATGCGGCGTATCGTCTCCACACCGTCGACGCCCGGCATCTTCCAGTCGAGGATCACAACGCTGTAATCCCGCCCCTCTTTGTGGCGCTGCGCGATCATGTCGACCGCCTCCGGCCCGCTTGAGGCGCACGCGGCCGTCACGCCGAGGGAGCGCAGGGTGTCCGCCGTGGTCTCCAGAAACACCGGGTCGTCGTCCACAACGAGAATGTCCATCGGGTCAAGCGTCATATCCTCGCGCTGCCGCTCGGCCACGGGAAGCTCCAGCACGACGGTGAAGGTCGTGCCCTTGCCCTGCTCGCTCTGACAGTCGATGGAACCGCCCATCAGATCGACCATCTGCTTCGTGATGGCAAGGCCGAGACCGGTGCCCTGGATGCTGTTCACGCGGCTGTCCGTCTGACGGGAGAAGGGCTGGTACATGTTTGCCATAAACTCCGGGCTCATGCCGATGCCGTTGTCGGCCACCGTGTAGGTCAGGCGCACGCAACCGGGCTTCTGGCTCTCCTCCTCGCTGAGATCCACGCTCACGCGCCCGCCGGGCTCCGTGTATTTGATGGCGTTGGACAGGAGGTTGATGTAAATCTGGTTCAGGCGCAGCTGGTCTGCGTAGAGATATTCCTTGTCGATGCGGTTGATGCGGAAATTGAACTCAATGTTCTTTTCCTTGACCATCGGCTGGGAGAGATTGACCAGGTTTTCCACCGTCTCCACGATGGAGAAGGTCACCGGGCTGAGGTTCAGCTTGCCGCTCTCAACCTTGGAGATATCCAGAATGTCGTTAATGAGCGTGAGCAGGTGATTGCTGGCCAGCGTGATTTTCCGCAGGCTTTCTCTCACCGAATCCGTATCGCCAAGGTTCTTTTCCGCGATCGTCGTAAGGCCGATGATCGCGTTCATCGGCGTGCGGATATCGTGGGACATCGTGGAGAGGAAATCGGTTTTCGCCTTGCTCGCCAGGGCCGCCTCCTTGGCTGCCGCGTGGAATTTTTTGGCGAAGGAGAGGATCACTGCCACGTCGAATATGAACAGGATCAAAAGCCCTGCCGAGATGAAGCCGATCAAAAGCCAGTTCTCGGTGTTCACGCGCAGATCCCTGACCGGCATGAGGCTGAGCAGCGTCCAGCCCTCTGTCGCGGTGACCGGGACATGGGCGAGGATGCAGTCCTCTCCCCGGGAGTTTTGCATGGTGAGCGAGCCGATCGACGCCGTGATGCTGTTGAAAAACGCCTGCGCGGAGGCGGGGTCAATGGCGTTGTAGGAGCGGTAGAACTCAAAGAAGCTCGCATTTTTGAAGGAATGCCCCTTGATGATGTAATCGCCGTTTGCGTCGATCAGGGAGAGCTCGGCGTTTTCAAACTCCTCCTGCGGGAAGACCCATTTCTGCTCCAGTTCCGAGAGGGGCAGCACGCGCAGCAGGATGGCGTCGCGCGGCTCGCCGGTATCCCTGTCGTGCAGCGTGATGAAGTTGCAGAAGGCCAGGGACTGCTCCCCGTTGACGGGGTTTGTGTACGCGCGGGAGATGTTGATGGACTGGCCGATGTCGTGAATCCAGCTCACATCGTTTAAAAGCTCCATCCGCTCATAGGAGACGGAATAGTCGTCGGCGTTTTCGCGCCGCGACCGCGTGGAAAGGCCGGAGAGCGTATCCCGGTACACAAGATGCGCCGAGGCACTCGGCAGCACATGGGAGATGCGGATGAAGGAGGCGGCCTCCTCAATGGTCATGTTCCGGCTGTTGATATAGTGCGCCCATACATCACAGATGCGCTGCTCTCCCTCAAGATAATTCTCGGTGACATGCTCCATGGTGATGGTGGTATTCTCAAAATGTTCGATCTGCCTTTGGGTGCTCTTCCTGTTCTCAAAGCCGGAATAAAGAATCACAAAGGTCAGCATGGCAAGCATGATGAATACATTGACAAGGATGACCCGGTATTTTTTCACAGCGTATTCCGCCTTTCCGCAGTTTCGTTCCCGTGAGAGCCGGCGCCTTTGCAAACGCAAATTTATACAGGGATAATCGTATATCCGCCCGCAGGCAGCAGCGCATTCCCCTGCGCCGCCGGGGGAACACAACATTACGCCGAATATACTATTTATTATAAGCGAATAGAAGTCATTCTTCAATGGCGAATTGAAATATTTTCTCGCAAAACGCGGCGAGATCGCGTCGAGAGCGCATGATTGTGTCAAGCTGCGGAAAGGGGGGCCGACGCCTTTTTTCGCGCTTGCTCGCAAATCAAAAAAATCCCGGCGAACAACAACGTTCGCCGGGATTTTCTCATATTATACCGCGTAGATTCTGCCGTGCTTCTGGCCGCGCCGTTCATAGCCGCCGTTGGCGGGGGCGTGGGTGCGCTTCTTGACCTCGTACAGGGCGTTGTCCGCCTGGGAGATCAGCTCCAGCAGCTGCTCGTGCGTTTCGGGCGTGCCTTCGGCAGAGCCGATGCTGAGACCTACATCAATGCTCAGCTCCGCCGATGTCCAGTGAAACTGATAGGTGTCGCTGTCGTAAAGCTCCTCCCGCGGTCTGTCGCTCAGCACAAGAAACTCGTCGCCGCCGAAGCGGTAGCAATGGCTGTTCGGATAGAGCTCACGCAGGGACGCGCCGACCGCCTGCAGCACGGAGTCGCCCACCATGTGGCCGTAGGTGTCGTTGATATGCTTAAAATAGTTCACGTCGGCCATAAAGGCGCAGATGTGCCTGCCGGCCATCTTCAGCAGATCCTCATTCAGGGCCTTGCGGTTTCGCAGCCCGGTCAGCCCGTCGTGCCGCCCGACATTTTCCAGAACCTTGTTGCTGTATGTCAGCGCCGTCGTCTTCGCCGAGAGATGAAGCTGCGTATGGAAGCGCACCATCATCCCGAAGATGGAGACGAGCCAGAGCATGACGTAATTCGGCGTTACGATATGGGCCGCGCGGTCATGGGAATAGAGCATGAGATAAAAGCCCAGAAAGGCCGCGCTCATGAGCCCTGTGCTCACCAGCGGCCGGAAAAGTATGAAGCAGACCATCAGCATTTCCACCGTGAAAAACGTCAGCACCTGGTTGCCGTTCATGTACTGGCGATAGTCCGCAACGGCGGCCCAGGTCGAGAACGCGATGAAAAAGCTGATCTTGAAGGCGAGCACACTCCTGTGGCTCATCGTCGGCTTTGACAGCATCTCCCGCGAGCCCTGGTACGCGATGGCGCAGGTGACGATCGCAAAAGCCACGCTCGCAACGCTGAACATGGTCTGATGGTCGAATTCACTGCGCGTTACAAGGTAAACAACGAAAATCAGCGACTCAAACAGCAGCGTGAACAGCGAGACATGGGAAATGTTACGCATTCCTTCTCTGTCCACATCCTCCTGGACATCCGCTGAAATGGACGGAATCAGGTAAGTTTTTAAGTTTTTGACAAAATTATTAAACAAAATGTTCACAATCTCCCTCAGCATCTTAAACGGGGGAGATTATAGCACACGCACCCCGCAAAAGCAATTGGAAATTATTACAAAGCGACCGCGCTTTCTCGCAAAAATCAGCCTGAAAACTGTTCAGTTCAGCACAAAAACCGAGACATAGTGCCCCGGCAGAACGTGCGTTTCAAAGAACATCTCCATGGAGACGGCATAGTCCTCCAGCCCGTCGTTTACGTTGAAGAAGCGATAGGCTTCTCCCTGCCGGAGAAAGGAGATAAAGTGCGGCACGTCCGCCTCCGTATATCGCAGAATGCCCGCCCGGCAGTTCAGCGCGGCGGCGCGGGCCGCCTCGCGCCCGGTGTGCTCGGTCATTTCGGGGATGTATTTTTTGAGATAGGCCCGCATGACCGGCATCGTGGTCGGACCCGGGATGCGCAGCGAGTGCATCAGATCCATCTCGTGCATCACGGCCTCAAAGTGTACCCCGTGGCCGAGAAAGTGCCGGATGTTGTAGGCCGCGATCCAGCCGCAGCCGTTGATGCTCGCGGACATGGTGCGGTATTCGTATTCGTCGAAATAATCCTGGTCGATAATATACCCGTCGGGTGAAAAACCGTTCATCGCGTCTCCTTAACGAAACGATACGCCGCAGAGCGTGAACCCGGCGGCGTATCGCGGCTTTTTGTTTTCTGAGCTTTTTGCGCCCTTATTCGGTGGCGCGGCTGGCATAGTAGTCGGAGTAATCCGCGCCCTGCGAGCTGGGCCGGTACTCGCCGGTGAGCTTGGTCATGACGCGCAGATACTCCTGTGAATCCGTCTCATACGGGGTCGGGCAATAGTCGTTGTAGTTCTGGGCCTTGGTATTCGCGCCCTCGATATTGCTGCTGACGCAGCAGGGGATGATGTCCATCCCGGCAGGGACGAGGCTTCCGTCCTCCGCGCGCTTGAGACGCAGCTGGAAGATCGCGGTGTCGGGGTCGGAGGGCATGGTGTTGCCGCCGAATACCCAGTTGCCGCAGGAATAGAGGATCACGTTGTTCCCGTTGTAAAGCTCGATGGGCTGCAGGCAGTGGGTGTGGCTGCCGTAGATGAAGTTCGCGCCCGCGTCGATGCAGGCATGGGCCAGATCCTTCTGGGCGGCGTTGGGCTCGTAGTAGAGCTCCTGGCCCCAGTGGAACGCGCAGATGATGTATTCCGCGCCCTCCGCCTGAAGCTGCTGCACGGCGGCGACAGCCTTCGTCTTGTTCGGCGCAAGGTCGGTGCCCGAACAGTAGATGCCGATGCGCAGGCCGTGGGGCGTCGTGATGATCTGCGCTTCGCCCTCCTTGCCGTAGGGGATGCCGTGGGCCTCCAGCGCGGCGTAGGTGCTGTCCGCGCCCGCCTGGTAGCAGTCCATCATGTGGTTGTTGGCGGTGGTGACAAAGTCCACGCCGCCCTCCTTGAAGACCTCCGCATACGCCGTCGGCGCGCGGAAGGGGAAGACCACCTGGGTGTAATCATAGGAGAGGTTCGGATTGTCGGTCAGCGTGCACTCGCAGTTTGCGATCGTCAGCTCGTCATTGGCGAAGAACTTGACGGTGTTCGAGAAGGGGTAGGCGTAATCGTCTCCCATCACACCGGCAAAGCCCGCGGGGTGCCGTTCATAGTTTTGGTTCGACCAGAGCGTGCAGTCGCCGACAAAGGAGATCACGTATTCCTCGGGCGGAGCGGGCGTGGGCTCCGGCGTCGGGGCCGGGGTGTTCACAGCTGCGGGGTTTGGCGTCGGCGTCAGCGCGGGCAGGGCCACGTATTCCACGTCCTGCGGGGCCGCGGTCGCGGAAGCCTGGGCCGGCTTGATGCGCGATTCGGTGAGCGGCGGCGTCTCAATACGCAGCTTGATTAAAAGCAGCAGCTCCGCAACCAGCAGCACGAAGCAGGTGATCTTCAGAAATCTCTTCATTTTCTCTATCCTTTATATGTAGTATATCCGCAAAAAGTTCTGTTCTCCGACAGGATAACCCAGATACGGCGGGGAGTCAAGGCCGAATTTCGCCGATCAGGCGCAGCTTTTGCGCGCGTGTGAGCTGTTTCAGGTGCCATTCCCGGCTGCGGGCCTGCCGCGCCGTCTCAAAACACTCGGTGTACACAAGCTCCACGGGCAGGCGGGCGCGGGTATATTTCCCGCCCTTTCCGGCGGCGTGGGCCTTCATGCGCTTTTCAAGATCGTTCGTCCAACCGGTATAGAGCGACCCGTCGGAGCAGCGGAGCATATAGACCAGGTTCACGCTTCGCCCCCGCGCCGCACCTCGCGGATGCTCTTTTCAAACTTGCTGCGCGGCCCCATGACCTCATGCCCGCAGCCGAGACAGCGGAGCTTGAAGTCCGCGCCCGTGCGCAGCACCTGCCACTGCTTTGCCCCGCAGGGGTGCGCCTTTTTCATGGTGAGAATGTCGCCGAGCTGAATGTCCATTATTTCTTGATTTCCTCCCAGTAGCGCCTCGCGGCCTGTTCGGTCTTGTTGTCGCCGAAATCGTAGTACCTTGTGTTTTTCAGGGCATCCGGCAGGTATTGCTGCCGCACCCAGTGGTTCGGAAAATCGTGGGGGTAGAGGTAGCCCTGCTCCCGCTCAAAGCCGGTGCCGTCAGCGTGAACGTTCTGCAGCTCGCGTGGGATATTGCCGGTACGTCCGGCACGCACATCCGCCCAGGCCCTGTCGATGGCCATAACGCCGGTGTTGGACTTGGGCGCGGTGGCAAGCAGGATACAGGCCTCCGCGAGCGGGAGCTTGGCCTCCGGAAGTCCCAATTGCAGAGCCGAGTCCACGCAGGCCTTCACGATCGGCACCGCCATGGGATAGGCGAGACCCACGTCCTCACTCGCGGAGCAGAGGATGCGGCGGCACGCGCCGATGAGATCGCCCACCTCCAGAAGCCTGGCCAGGTAATGCAGCGCCGCGTCGGGATCGGAGCCGCGCAGGGATTTCATCAGGGCGGAGAGAATATCGTAATGCTCGTCCCCCTCCCGGTCGTAGCGCATGGCGCTGCGCTGGGTGATGGCCCGCGCGTCATCGAGGGTGACGCTGTCCCCGCCGGCGGCGGAGAACAGAAGCTCCACCGCGTTGATGGCCTTCCTCACGTCGCCCCCGCAGGCGCTTGCAATATGAGTGAGTACGCCGTCCTCCAGCGCGAGAGGGCTTTCCCGCCGGGCGTTCAGGATGTCCACGGCTCTCTGCGCCGCACGGGCGGCGTCCTCCGGCGCGATGGCCTTGAACTCAAACACCGTGCAGCGGCTCAGAATGGCGTTGAAGACGGTAAAATAGGGGTTTTCGGTCGTGGAGGCAATCAGCGTGATGCGCCCGTCCTCGATAAACTCCAGCAGGGATTGCTGCTGCTTCTTATTAAAATATTGGATCTCGTCCAGATACAGGAGCACACCGCCGGGGGCAAGAAAGGTGTCGAGCTCGTCGATGATTTTTTTGATATCAGCAATGCCCGCGGTGGTGGCGTTCAGCTTGCGCAGGGAGCGGTTGGTGCGCTGCGCGATGATGCGGGCCACGGTGGTTTTTCCCGTGCCGGAGGGGCCGTAGAAGATCATGTTGGGGATCTGCCCGCTCTCCACGATGCGGCGGAGCATGCCGCCCTTGCCCAGAATATGCCGCTGCCCGACCACGTCGTCCAGAGACTCGGGGCGGATCTCGTCCGCCAGAGGCTGATACACGGCGCACACTCCTTTCCATTACGATCAGAATAATTCATTATATCACCGCCGGGCGTGTTTGTAAAAGGATTCTTTTCACACAGGCGTGAACTTTTTGAGTGCCTTTTCGCCGCCGCGGACGGCAGAAGCTTCCGGGGGAAGAAAACGTTCACAAGCTATTGGTGGACTTTTTTGATTCGCTGCGGTATAATATCCTTTACCTGTGTGTAACGCACAGGCTATTGGAATACATAAGGAGTATGATCTATGCGAAAGGGTAAAATCAAAGCGCTGATCTTTATCGTTGTTTTTCTGCTGGTGATGGCCACGGCCATTACCCTGCTGCTGGATATGGAGAAGGAGCGCAAGGAGGTGGAAAACCTGGGCTATGACCCCTATGCCGCGACGCCCGCGCCCACCGCGCCCCCGGCCGTGACGCCCATGCCCGTTTCCACCATCATGCCGACGCCCGTCCCTCCGACCCCGGTGCCGACGCCGCCGCCGACCCCGGCGCCCACGCCCACCCCTGTCCCGACGCCGACGCCTGTGCCCGTGGGCCTCGTCATCGGCTCCGGCAGCTTCCGGTCTGAGACCGGCGTCCCCATGAACGTGCGCGCCGACTGGACGGCCGAGCTTCTGGACGCCAACCGCGTCAAGGTCAAGGTGGCCGTGTATCTCGAGTCTTACTCTCTGAATATCGTCGCCTCCCAGAACGCCCTGCATGTCAGCGTGGGGGACGACTATGTCTCCGCAAACACCCCGACGATCGACCTGGACGACAACGCTGCCATTCACAGCAGCCTCCTGAATACGACGGAGCACACCCTGCATCTCACCGGCGGCGAGACGCAGAGCTTCCCTGTGCAGGTGGAGTATCTTTTCCGCGGCACCTACTTTAACCGTGAGATCGACACCGTCGAATGCGGCGGCATGATCCAGCTTTCGAGGTGAAGCCGTGAGAACGCCCGAACAGATACAGGAGATCGTGCGCCTGCTGCTGGAGGAATATCCGGAGGCAAGCTGCACGCTCGATTACGGCAAGGATTACGAGCTGCTGTTTTCCGTAAGGCTTGCGGCCCAGTGCACGGATGAGCGCGTCAATCAGATCACCCCGGCGCTCTTTGCCCGCTTCCCGACGCTGGAGGCCTTTGCCGAGGCTGACGTTTCAGAGGTGGAAAAGTATGTCCACTCCTGCGGCTTCTTCCGCGCCAAGGCCCGGGATATCGTGGCCTGCGCCCAGGTGCTGCTGGAAAAATACAACGGGGAGCTGCCGCGTACCATGGAGGAGCTCACCAGGCTTCCCGGCGTGGGCCGCAAGACCGCAAACCTCATCCTCGGCGACGTGTTCCGCGTCCCCGGCTCCACGGTGGTGGACACGCACTGCATCCGCCTTTCCAACCGCATGGGCCTGGTGGACGATCTCAAGGACCCGGTGAAGATCGAGACGGCGCTGCGGAAGATCCTGCCGCCGGAGCGGTCCTCGGATTTCTGCCACTGTCTCGTCCTGCACGGCAGGGCGGTCTGCGACGCGCGGAAACCCGACTGCGAAAAGTGCTGTGTGAAGCACCTGTGCAAGCATTTTTCGGGCTAAAGCCCTATGCCTCCCTCAGCCGCACAGCGGCGAATGAGGGAGGGGGACCGCTTCAGCGGTGGAGGGAGTCAGACTCCCTCAGTCACGGCGCTTCCGTGAGACGCGCCGTGCCAGCTCCCTCCGAGAGGGAGCCAGTATGGAAGGGGATTATATATGAAAGCCATTGTCAGCGTATTTGCCAAAGACAGCAAGGGCATCATCGCCTATGTCACCGCTCTGCTTGCGGAAAAGGACATCAACGTTCTCGACATCAGCCAGACGCTTTTGCAGGAGTATTTCGCCATGATTATGCTGGTGGATCTCACAGACTGCGCCCTGTCCTTCACGGAGCTCAGCCGCTGGCTGGAGGAGAAGGGCCGCGAGCGCGGACTGGACGTGCACATCCAGCGGCAGGATATCTTCGACGCCATGCACAAGGTCTGAGGTGGCGCCATGAGCTATCTTCTCAACAGCAGCGAGATCCTGCAGACCATCCAGATGATCAACCAACAGCACCTGGACGTACGCACCATCACCATGGGCATCAGTCTCCTGGACTGCGCGGACACGGACATGGATGTTTGCTGCCGCAGGATTTATGACAAAATCTGCCGCTGCGCCGGGAATCTCGTAAAGACCGGCTGCGACATCGAAAACGAGTTCGGCATCCCCATCGTCAATAAGCGCATCTCCGTCACACCCATCTCCCTTGTGGCGGCCTCCTGCACGGCGGAGGACTATACGCCCATCGCCAAAACCCTCGACCGGGCGGCAAAGGAGACCGGCGTGAACTTTATCGGCGGCTTCTCTGCCCTGGCTCAGAAGGGCTTTACCGAGAGCGACCTGCGTCTCATCCACTCCCTGCCCGAGGCTTTGAGCGGGACGGAGCTTGTCTGCGCGAGCGTCAATGTCGGCTCCACGAAAGCGGGCATCAACATGGACGCCGTGGCCCTCATGGGCAAAATCATCAAGGAGACCTCGGAGCGCGGCTATATGGGCTGTGCCAAGCTTGTGGTCTTTGCCAATGCCGTGGAGGACAACCCCTTCATGGCAGGCGCGTTCCACGGCGTGGGCGAGCCGGAGACGGTCATCAACGTGGGCGTTTCCGGCCCCGGCGTGGTGGCCCACGCGCTCAAGGCGTGCAAGGGCCAGAGCTTTGACGTGGTGGCCGAGACCATCAAGCGCACCGCCTTCAAAATCACCCGCATGGGGGAGCTTGTGGCGCAGGAGGCGTCCCGCCGCCTGGGCGTGCCCTTCGGCGTGGTGGACCTCTCGCTGGCTCCCACCCCCGCCATCGGCGACAGCGTGGCCGAGATCCTCGAGATCATGGGTCTGGAGCGCTGCGGCGGGCACGGCACCACCGCGGCCCTCGCGCTTCTCAACGACGCGGTCAAAAAGGGCGGCGTGATGGCGTCCTCCCACGTGGGCGGGCTCTCCGGCGCGTTTATCCCCGTGTCCGAGGATGCGGGCATGATCGCCTCCGCAAGGGAGGGGACGCTCTGCATCGACAAGCTCGAGGCCATGACCTGCGTCTGCTCAGTGGGCCTTGACATGATCGCCGTTCCCGGCGACACGGAGGCCGACACCATCTCCGCTATCATCGCGGACGAGGCCGCCATCGGCATGGTCAACAACAAGACCACCGCCGTGCGCATCATCCCCGTCAAGGGCAAGACCGTGGGTGAGAGCGTGGACTTCGGCGGCCTTCTGGGCTCCGCGCCCATCATGCCGCTGCACCAGGGCGGCGCGGCGGAATTTATCGCCCGCGGGGGCCGCATCCCCGCCCCGCTGCACAGCTTACGGAACTGAGTTCCGGTTCCACGTTTTTCTTGACAAGTTTCCCGGCACTCGTTATAATAAAACTATAAAAGGCGTTGCCAGAAAGCGGCTCCGCCCGTCAGGTTCTAAAGATGATTAGAAACCGTCACTGGCCAGAGTGGCGGTTTCTGCTTTTTACGGTGACCGTAATCGTATATCCGAGGATATGAAAGGTCAATGTAATTGGCATTACAACACCCCCTTTCGGGTGGTGTGACGGAACCGCCTTTGTCGCTTGGCAACGCCTCGGTAGTATTTTACAGACTGCGATGAAAAATGTCAATAAAATGTCGAAACAAATAAAATGGTTCTACATTGAAAACCGCCTGCCCTTCTTCGCCTCGCTCGGCTTCGGGCTTTTGGCCTACGGCTTCTGCATGATGAACAAGATCCCGGTGGGCGACGATCTGGTGGGGCTTTTTGAAAAGGGCTCGACCACCCCCTCCGGGCGCTACGGGCTGGAGCTTCTGCGCCTGGTGATGCCGGACGCCTCCATGCCGTGGATCTACGGCCTCATGAGCGTGGCGCTGCTCGCGGCGGCGGTCTGCGTCATCCTGCGCATTTTCCCGATCCGAAGCCGGGTTTTGCAAGTTCTGTTCGCGGGCGCGTTCGTCTGCTTCCCCGCCCAGGCGGGCACCATGCTCTACATGTTCACGGCCGCGCCCTATGCCGTTGCTCTCCTGCTGACGGTGACGGGACTATGGGTTTTCACGTCGGAGAAAAAGGGTCGCTGGATCACAGCCCCCCTGCTCATCAGCTTTTCGTGCAGCATTTACCAGGGCTATTTTTCCATCGCGGCAAGCCTCTGTGTCATCCGCATGCTCGTCCTGCTCTGCCGGACGGAGAAAAGCGCCGGGGAGGTCTTCCGCGAGGGCGTCAGGATGCTCGGCATGCTGCTCGCGGCGCTGGCGCTCTACGGCCTCATGCTGCTTGCTGCGCTGAAGCTTCTGGGCCTGCCGCTTCTGCATGAGGTGGTCAACGAAAGCCAGAGCGTCCTGCGGCGCTTTCTGATTGCGTACAGCTCCTGGCTCAAAACCTTTCTCGACGGGCGCTTCGGCTATGTCCACAACAGCGCGTCCCGCGTCCTGCACCTCATGCTGCTGCTGTGTATCGGGGTCAGTATGCTGCTGCATCTGCGCAAAAAGGGGAGTGTGCCCTGTCTGCTGCTTGCGGGGCTTTGCCTGTTTCTCTATCCGCTGAGCTGCTATTGTCTGTATCTGCTGGCGGACAACAGCTATATCCACTCCCTGTCGCTCTATAGCTTTGCCACGCTCTATCTGCTGTGCGCGGCCCTGCTGGACGGCTGGGAAGCCCCGGCCGCGCCGCCCCTTCGCCGGGTGACGGCGGCGGCCCTGGCGCTGATCCTCTGCGGCAACATCTATTACGCAAACGCCCTCTATCTGCGCTACTATCTCCGCTTTGAGGAGCTCAAAAGCTTTTATACCGTGCTGCTCACCCGCGTGTTTGAAACGCCGGGCTTTGCTGAGGGGGATCGCCTCGCCCTCGTCGGCGACGCGCCCGCGCTCGGCTATGACATCGACCGGCATTTTACCGATGCGCCCCTGAGCCTGCCGAGTCTGGAGCTGGGCTCGACCGATTACGCGCAGCTCATCGTGAGCCGTTATCTCGGCTGCGACATCCCCTTTGCCGAAGCCGATGAGATCGCACGGCTTGAAGCGGAGGGCGCGGCGGACGATATGCCCGTTTACCCGTTTGCAGGCTCGGAAAAGAGAATCGGCGATGTGATCGTCGTGAAGTTTACGCAAAAGGAGTCCTTCCCATGAGAAAAGCAAGTCTTGACGTCTGCCGCGTCCTCGCCTGCATGGCGGTCGTGCTGGGGCACACAGGGATGCTCTTCTGGGAGTTTGACCCCGCCGCCCCGGCCTGGGCTGTGTATAATCTGCTGTGCGTGATCCTGAGAAGCTCGGTGCTGCTCTTCTTTATGGTCAGCGGTGCGCTCTTTCTGGGACGGGAAAAGCTGGATTTCAAAAAGCACATGAAGCGCGCGGGACACATGCTGGCGCTGTTTTACGTCTGGTCTCTGATCTGCAACGGCATTGACGCGCTCTTTTTCCACTACTGGACGCCGGGTGAAAACTTCTGGCAGCTTGTTCTGCAGGGCTATTTCCACCTCTGGTTTCTGCCCACCATGGCCCTGTGCTACTGCGCGCTGCCGCTGCTGCACGGTCTTGCCCACGGAAACCGCGAGAACGCCGAGCGCGGCGCGCTGCTGCTGGCGGCGATCGTCAGCATCGTCTGCACCTTGAAGCTGATCCCCGATGAAAGCGGCTGGCTCGGCGCTCTCCTCAAGCCCTACGACCTGCATTACTTCCGCTATTTTGTCATGATGCCTGTGGGCTGGGTACTGTATCAAAAGGAGCTCAGCAACAGGCAGCTCGGCCTGCTGGGGCTTGCGGCGCTCTCTGCGATGCTGCTGATCGCCTGGGCCAACCGCCGCTATTCTGTCAGCATCGGGGAGCCCTCCGCGCGCTTTTATGAGGATCTGACGGTCTCCTCCGTGCTCACGGCCTGCTTCGTCTTCTGCGCCTGCAAGCGCATCGAAACGCTGCCGCGGCGGCTGGCGGGTTTCGTCAGGCTCTTTTCCGTCTGCTCCTTCGGCATTTACCTGATGCACCCCCTCTTCCTCGACGCCGTGCGCAGCCGGCACTGGGACCTGACCCGCTTCAGCGCACTCTGGCTCTATCCACTGTGCTATCTGTGCTTTCTGCTGCTGCCGCTGTGCCTCACCTGGGTGCTGCTGAAAATCCCGGGGCTGAAAAAGCTGGTGACGTAATACAGGGGCGTTGCAATATAGCGGTCGTAGGGGCTGATGCCCTCATCAGCCCGTCGGCATAACCGACAATTCAGCACAATTCCCGGATAAAGATGTGAAACAGCACATGTTTATCCGGGAATATTTCATTTTTGACAGGATTATCAATCGGGTCGATCAGGGGATCGACCCCTACGGAGCTGCGTTTTTCGTTTTGCAGCGCGCTCAAAGCAAAAAAAGAGCCCCACCGATGGTGGAACTCTTTTTTTGGTGACCCGTACGGGACTCGAACCCATGTTACCGCCGTGAAAGGGCGGTGTCTTAACCACTTGACCAACGGGTAGCGGCACCTGGATTCGAACCGGGGACACTTCGGGTATGAACCGAATGCTCTGGCCAACTGAGCTATGCCGCCGTTTGCTATGAGAACAGCATATGAAATATACCAGATCCGGGCTGAATTGTCAACACCCAAGATCGCGTTTTTCAAATTTTTTTGAAAAGCGAAAAGTTTCTCTTGCAATCGGGAAATCCCTGTGGTAATATATACGAGCTATGGAGGGTTAGCTCAGCTGGTTAGAGCGTCCGCCTCACACGCGGAAGGTCGACGGTTCGAGTCCGCCACTCTCCACCAAAGTATCGGCTCCACCGTTTGGTGGGGCCGCTTTTTTATTCTGATTTTTTAAGGGGAGGCTTTTGCATGAAAACACGCATTGAAGTCGTACAGGGAGACATTACAAAGCAGCAGGTGGACGCCATTGCCAACGCCGCCAACACCACGCTCCTGGGCGGGGGCGGAGTGGACGGGGCGATCCATCGCGCCGCGGGCCCGGAGCTTCTGGCTGAGTGCCGCACGCTGAACGGCTGCCGGACAGGAGAGGCCAAGATCACGAAGGGCTACCGCCTGCCCGCAAAATATGTCCTGCATACGCCGGGCCCTGTCTGGTACGGCGGAAAGAACAACGAGGAGGAGCTGCTGGCCTCCTGCTATCTCAGCTGCCTGTGCCTGGCCTCCGATTACGGCTGCAAGTCCGTGGCGTTTCCGTCCATCAGCACCGGCGTCTATCACTTCCCGCTGGAGAAGGCCGCGCCGATCGCCGTGGGCACTATCGCCGTCTATCTGGACACGCACCCGGAGATCGAGCTTGTGCGCATGGTGTGCTTTGACGCCGGGACGAAACGATACTATGACGCGGCGCTCAAGGCGCTGGAGGAGAGAGCGTGAGGCGGCGCGGCGGCATCAGCATCCAGTATAATTCCCCGGTGGTGCTGAGCTTTGCCCTTTTGAGCCTCGCCGTGCTGCTGCTGGACGGCTTTACCGGCGGGCGCAGCACCCACGCGCTTTTCAGCGTTTACCGCTCCTCCTTCCGTGACCTGGGGACATATCCGCGCTTTGTGCTGCATGTGCTGGGGCACAGGAACTATTCCCACTATATCGGCAATATGATGATGATCCTGGTGGTGGGGCCTCCGCTGGAGGAGCGCTACGGCAGCCGCGCCCTCTTCTGGGCTGTCTTTGTCACGGCGCTGGTTTCCGGCATGGTCCACTGGCTCTTCTTTCCAGGCACGGCGCTGATGGGAGCCTCAGGCATCGTGTTCATGATGATCGTCATGTCCTCCCTTTCAGGCATGCGCGAGGGCAGCATCCCGCTCACGCTGATCCTGGTGCTGGTGCTCTATATCGGCAAGGAGGTCATCGACGGCGTGACGCTGTCGGACAATGTCTCCCAGCTTACCCACATCATCGGCGGACTGTGCGGGGCCTTCCTCGGCCTGAGCATGCGGAGGTAAGGACATGGAAAACCTGCTGGTCAGCGCCTGCCTGCTGGGCTTTAACTGTAAATATAACGGCGGCAATAACGCCCTGCCGGCAGAGGCGCTCGAAAAGCTCCGCCGGCAGTATCGCCTGATCCCGGTCTGCCCGGAGACGGCGGGCGGCCTGCCCGTCCCGCGCGAGCCCAGCGAACGGCGCGGAGAGCGCGTCATCAACAGGGCAGGTCAGGACGTCACGGCTGAGTTTCAAAAAGGGGCGGAGCTTGCCGCGGCCCTTGCCCGGCGCTTTCAGATCCGCAAGGCCCTGCTCAAAAGCAACAGTCCCTCCTGCGGGAGCGGCAGCATTTACGACGGCAGCTTTTCCGGAACCCTGACCGTTGGAGACGGCGTGACAAGTGAATATATAAAATGTGAAGGCATTGAAACAGTATCGGATTATTCCAAAATAATTCAGGACTAATTCAGATTTTACCAACCATTTTTTTAGCGCATTTTTATATTTTTTAAGCTTTTTTGTACTTGACAAACCGACTTGAAAGCTATAGTATTACTGTATATGTCATACGGGAATGCATATGCTTACATTCGTTATACATGCGCGCAGAGAAAGAGGGATACCTATGGAATTAACCAAAAGTGAAGTCGAAATCATGAATGTCATCTGGGCAGCCGGAAGGCCGCTGACACGCGGTGAGATTCTGGAGCTGTCAGTCGATAAAAATTGGAAGGACAATTCCATTCATATTTTACTCAACCGCCTGCTGGCGAAGGGCGCAATCGCGGAGAGCGGCTTTGCCAGAAGCGGAAAGTCCTATGGGAGACTCTACGAGGCGATGATCAGCGGGGAAGAGTACTATGCGGAGAACGTGTTTTACGGCGGGCCGGAACGGCTCACAATGCTGTTTGACGCGCTGCTCAAGAGCCCGGAAGTCAACGCGCAGCTGCTGGATCGATTCAACGGAAAGATCGAAGAAAAAAGGGCGGAACTGAAATAAGCACAGCGCCGACAGACCCTGCGGTCTGTCGGCGTATTTATCAATAAAAGAAAGGAACATCCGGCAGGATGCTCCTTTTTTTCTGGAGGCGCCACCCGGACTTGAACCGGGGGTCAGGGATTTGCAGTCCCGTGCCTTACCACTTGGCTATGGCGCCATATATGGGATTTGCGGACGGACGGATGAGCTAAAGCCGCAAAATGGTGCCTCAGGCCAGAGTCGAACTGGCGACACGCGGATTTTCAGTCCGCTGCTCTACCTACTGAGCTACCGAGGCATATCCGTGATGGGAAAGCATGGTGGGAACAACTGGACTCGAACCAGTGACCCCCTGCTTGTAAGGCAGGTGCTCTAACCAGCTGAGCTATGCTCCCGCGTCATAGCTTCGCTATAATACTAAATAATTCCGGATTTGTCAAGATGGTTTTTCTCAAATTTTTTGTTTTTTTTCTGCAAGCCGATTCGCAAGGTATGCTTGCGGGATATCAGAGGAAATGGTATAATCATGCAAGAAAGCGTAAAGAAAGCGGTTTGAAGGAGGGTAGAAATGAAATTTGCGCGTATATTCGCAATGCTGCTGATGATGACGCTCGCAGCGCTCTGTCTCAGCGCCTCGGCCATGGCGGCGTTCTATCTGCCCAGTGGGCTCAGGGAAATCGGGGAAGAGGCGTTTATGGGCGTGACGCTGCCAAAAAACTTTGCCATCCGTTCCGGCGTGGAGAAGATTGGCTCTCATGCTTTTGCAAATTCAGGGGTAGAGATGGTTTGGCTGCCAGAGACGCTCAAGGAAATCGCACCCGACGCCTTTGACGAAACGGCTACCTTCGTCTGCTCCCCCAACACCTACGCCGCAGAATGGTGCGAGCGGTACAAGAAGGATTACGACTATATCAAGCCTTATCTCAATACCAACACGAACGAGCTGCTTTGCGGCGAGACTGCGACACTTACGGCAAATTACATCTTCCCGAATGAACCTACGGAATACTTCTGGGAAACCCGTGGCCGCGGAAGGTACTGGACTGCTGTTCCGGATGCGAACAGCTCCGTACTCCGATACACCAGCACGGAGGATGAGGGCTACGTCAACTTCCGCGTCTCCGCTGTCAGCGAGGGGGGAGCACTCTCTGTACCAAGCGACTGTGTAACGATCAGCTGCTACGGCAACACGCCCACATTCCTGACAGACAAGTGCAAGGCTATGAGCGGCGACAGCATTTACCTCGAATGGAAATACATGGGCGATAACATAAAGTATATCCTGATGCAGTGGTTTCCCGATGCGCAGAATGCCGAGGGCGGCGAATGGGCTTTGATCGACAGCTTTACCGGCGGCTGGAACCGCACGGTCTACGGGCTGGAAAATAACACCGAATACAAGTTCCAGCTTGGCATTTTAAAGGGCACAAGTGCGGATATCGTCTCCGAGCCCATCCGGGTCACGACCGGAAATCAGCCGACCGCCCTCAATGTGACGATATTTGAAAGGAACGGAAACAGTGTCCATATGGCCTGGGACCCCATCAAAAACGCGGTTTACGATGTGTATTTCGGAACTGACCAGAATAATCTGAGCCTCTTCTTAAGCGGCCTCCAGTCAACGGAATATCACCTGTACAATACATCCAAAACGGAAAAAAGCTATGTCCAGGTCAAGGCCAGGATCCCGAACAGCGACTTTGCGTTCTGGGGTCTGCCCATTGAGATCGAGCCCAGCAGCGAAGAGCCTGTTGTCAAAATCGAGTCCTACGAGATGAAGGGCGACATTCTGACCCTGCGGTGGACCTTGCTCCCCGGCTGCAGCTATGACGTATGTGTCAGAATAGACGGCGGGGAAGAGGTATGCATCCTCAAAGACTCCGGAAAAACCGAGATGGATTTTGGCGGCTTCGCGCCAAACGAAAAATGGGTGGTTCGCGTGGATGCGCACTGCGGAAACTGGCGCACCTCAAGCTTGCCGCTGGAAGTCGGCGTTGAAGGCCTCAATGAAGTGGAGTACCGGGCGCTGCTCATCGGGGAGGTAAGCTTTAAGGGAAGCATGTATTCCCGCCGCTGCTACGGGGATGTGGAGTCGCTGGCAGAGATGCTTAAGAACGTAAAGACGCCCGGCGGTACCTACTATTCCGTCATCCGCCGGCAGGACCTGTCGCGCGCGGAGGTCTTTGCCGCGATCCAGGAGGCGTTTGGCAGCGCGGATGAAAATGACGTGTCCCTGCTTTATTTCGGCACCCATGGCGATGTGGGCCGTGTGGGCCGCTATGCGGGCTCTCTCTGCACGGTGGAGATTCCCCATGAGACTTATGACGTGATACTGATGGAGGAGCTGGCTGCAGCCCTGACAAAAATTAAAGGCACAAAGATCGTGTGGCTGGGCTCCTGCGGTTCCGGCGCGGGCGTCTATGATCGGGACGCAGAGGAGAACGTTGCCCCATACTTCGACGGTGATTACAAAGAAGAGTGGCCGGACTGGTATGAATATGAGGTCAACAACAACGCCGACGGAGGCTTCATCGAGGAGAATATGCCGCTTCTTGAAACCGGTGAGCTTCGCCTGTCCGATTTCCAGGTCATGACCGCCGCCCGATATCGCTTCTTTGGCTGGGGAAAGGAAGCTGCAAACTACACCTTCTTTGTCCACTTCCTCACCGAGGGCGTTTGCGGCCCGGACGGCTCAATGCCTGCCGACCTGAACGAAGACGGCGAGCTTACCCAGCATGAGCTTTTCACCTACATCAAGGAACAGATGGAGGACCCGGAAACAGGCTCCGACCAGGATATCCAGGCATACCCGTTTAAGAGCGACTATGTACTGTTTGCAAAACAATAAATGAATGCGAAACGGATGCGGCGTCAAACCGCATCCGTTTTGCATTCAGACTCTTTCTTCAATTGTATCAGTTCCGCCGGGGTGAAGCTGTATTCTTTATCGCAAAACTGACAGGAGACGGAAATATCCTTCCCCTCGTCGATGATCTCCTGCAGCTCCGCAGGGGCGATGACGGTGAGTGCCTGCTCCACCCGCTCCCTGCTGCAATAGCAGCGGTACTCCACGGGGTATTCGCCGACCGTGTGCCAGTCGAAGCTCCTGAGAACCTGGTTGAACAGGGCCTCGGCCCCGTCCTCGTCCAGGACGGTGGTGAGCTGGTCCATCAGGAGGATGTTCTCCTCAAGCCTGCCGATCAGCTCCTCGTCGGCCCCGGGCATGAGCTGGACGATGAAGCCGCCGGCGGCGCGGATCGTGCAGTCGGTATCCACCAGCACGCCGAGGGCGCAGGCGGAGGGCACCTGCTCGCTCTCCAGCAGATAGGCGGTCAGATCCTCTGCAATCTCGCCGCTGACCAGCTCCACGGAGCCGATGTAGGGCTCGCGCATGCCGAGGTCGCGGCTGACGGTCAGCATACCGTCCCGCCCGACGGCGCCGCCCACGTTGAGCTTGCCGTCAGAGCGAAGCGGCAGCTCGCAGGCGGGGTTTTCCACATAGCCGCGCACATTGCCCTCGCAGTCTGAGACGGCGACGACGCTGCCGATGGGCCCGCCGCCGTTGAGGCGGATGGTGAGGGTGGCATTCTCCTCCTTCATGGCCTGCCCCAGGAGGGATGCGCCGCACAGCGTCCGCCCCAGGGCGGCGCTGGCGGTGGGGGACAGGCCGTGGATCTGCCGGGCGCGCTCTACGATGTCCTTTGCGTTGATGACGGCCATCTTGATAAAGCCGTCGGCCGCGGTTGCTCTGATGATTTTATCCATGTTCGTTCCTTCTTGCAATGATATAGAGTCTGCCGGAGCCGCCCTGGGGGCCGTCGCTGCGCAGGCGGACATCCTGAAAGCCTGCGCCCTCCAGCAGCGCGCGCAGCTTTTCCGGCTCGTGCGCGTATTCGATATGCTCCTCCTCGCTGCGCTCCCAGAGGCGTCCGCGGCGGGTGAAGAGATCCATGCCGTAGACCAGAGCGCCGAGCGCCCCGTCGAAGTCGGCCCGCCAGAGGCAGAGCACGTCCTTCTTCTCATCGACGAAAACCTGCCCGTCGAGCGAGCGCAGGAACTCCGGCGTACGGATGTCAAAGAGAAAGAGCCCGCCGGGCCGGATGAACAGATGCAGACGGCGGAAAACCTCCCCAAGCGTCTCGGCGGGGATGTAGTTGAGCCCGTCGAGACAGCAGACCGCCGCGTCTACCGTGCCGTAGAGATCCAGTTCCTCGGCGCTCTGGCAGAGAAAGAGCGGCGGGACGGTACAGGGGCGCTGCTTTGACTGCGCCTGCATCAGCATGTCCACGGAGCGGTCGGCCGCGATCATTTCATAGCCGCGGCCCGCAAGCTCCCAGGTCATGGAGCCTGTGCCGCAGCACAGATCCAGAAGAAGACGAAATTCCCCGCCGTCGGCGGCAAACGCCGCCTCATAATAATCCGCGATGGCGGGGTAGGGAACGTCCCCCGTCAGACTGTCGTACCAGGGCGCGAGAGCGTCGTAGCAGCTCACTTTTCCTGCTCCTTCATGCGCTCGAACACCACGGCGTAGCCGCCCCTGCCGTACTGGAGGGAGCGGTTTACCCGGCTGATGGTCGCGCTGGAGGCGCCGGTCTGCGCCAGAATGTCGTTGTAGATCATCCCTTCGTTCAGGCAGGCCGCAACCTGATAGCGCTGCTCCATCGCCATCAGCTCGGACACGGTGCAAAGATCGTCAAAAAAACGCATGCACTCGTCCATCGTTTTCAGGGAGAGAATCGCCTCGTACATTTTTTCGTTGCGGGGCTTTCGGGTCAGCTTGTTCATATCGTCCTCCGTCGGCTTCTCTTAAACCTTAATAAAGTGTTTAACGTGCTGTTATTATTTAACATGTTATACTTTACATCGTTACACTGAAAAAGTAAAGAGAAAAAACGAGAGTTCACCGAAAATTCAACAAGCGCCATACAAAAATTCAACAAGCGCCATACAATCCCACTTGCGGATTTTGAAGCAATATACTATAATCATTTTGGAAAACTGTTGGAATCCGAAGCGGGAGAGAGCTCCCGCGGAAAGGAGGGGCCATGGGTACCGCATTTACCCAAATAAGCATGACCGTCATCTGGCTTGTGGCGATGATTGCCCTGCTGGTCGTGGAGGCGCTGGCGCCGGGACTGGTGTCGATCTGGTTTGCGCTGGGCGCGCTGGCCGCCATGATTTCATCCATGCTGGGCGCGCCGCTGTGGCTGCAGATCGTGTGGTTTTTGCTTGTCTCCGTTGTGACGCTGCTGCTCACAAGGCCGCTTGCGAAAAAGTATGTCAACAGCCGCGCCGTGCACACCAACGCGGACATGGCCATCGGCCAGGACTGCCTGGTGACGGAGGAGATTGACAACATCAAGGGTACCGGCGCGGTGAGCGTCGGCGGCAAAATCTGGACGGCCCGCATGGCAAAGCCCGACGGAAGGGCGAAAAAGGGAGAGCTTGTGCGCGCCGTGCGTATCGAGGGCGTCAAGCTGATCGTTGAAAAAAAGCGTGAAAAACAGGAGGTAAACGTATGAATTCCATGATCGTTTTCGGCATCGTTCTTGTCATTGCCATTCTCATTGCCGTACGCTGCATCCGCATCGTACAGCAGGCGCGGGCTTACGTCATTGAATTTCTGGGCGCGTACAAGACCACCTGGAATGTGGGCATCCACTTCAAGCTCCCCTTTGTGGAGCGCATTGCCAAGGTTGTCTCCCTCAAGGAACAGGTGGCGGACTTCCCGCCCCAGCCCGTGATCACGAAGGATAACGTCACCATGCAGATCGACACCGTGGTTTATTTCCAGATCACGGACCCCCGCCTCTACACCTACGGGATCGAGCAGCCGATGCTCGCGATCGAGAACCTCTCCGCCACTACGCTGCGTAACATCATCGGCGACCTGGAGCTTGACCAGTGCCTGACTAGCCGCGACATCATCAACTCCAAGATGCGCTCCATCCTGGACGAGGCGACCGATCCCTGGGGCATCAAGGTCAACCGCGTGGAGCTCAAGAACATCCTGCCGCCCAAGGAGATTCAGAACGCCATGGAGAAGCAGATGAAGGCCGAACGCGAGCGGCGTGAATCCATCCTCCGCGCCGAGGGCGAAAAGCGCGCCGCCATTCTGGAGGCCGAGGGCGAGAAGGAATCCGCCATCCTCCGCGCGGACGCAAAGAAGCAGCAGCAGATCCTGGAGGCCGAGGGCCAGGCGGCGGCCATCCTCAAGGTACAGACCGCAACGGCGGAGGGCATCCGCCTGATTAACGAAGCGACCCCGTCCGACGCGGTGATCAAGCTCAAGGCGATGGAGGCCTTCTCCAACGCCGCCAACGGCCAGGCCACGAAGATCATCATCCCCAGCGAGATCCAGAGCATCGCGGGGCTTGCGGCAGGCCTGCTGGAATCCACCAAGGAAAAGTAATCCGCAGAAAACAAATCAAAGGACCGGCGGCAAAACTCCCCGCCGGTCTTGTAATCACGAGAGAGGAAGAGCGGACATGACAAACGAAAAAGCCATCGACTTTCTGAACAGACACGGCATGCTGCCCGAGCAAATCGACCCCGACGTGTACATCTACCGAATGCTCACCGAGATGAAGAGCGGCCTTGCGGGGCAGGCCTGCTCCATGGATATGATCCCCACCTACCTCTCCAACGACGGGGAGCTGCAGCCCGATATGCAGGCGGCGGTGATCGACGCGGGCGGGACCAATTTCCGCAGCGCGCTTGTGCGCTTCCAGCCCACCGGCTGCACGGTCACGGACATGATCAAGCGCCACATGCCCGGCACGGACGCTCCCTGCACCTGGGAGGAGTTCATCCGTTTCACCGCCGACGCCATCGAGCCCCTGATGGACCGGGCCGACGCCATCGGCTTCTGCTTCTCCTATGCCGCGACCATCACCCCCGAGCGGGACGGGCGCGTCATCACCATCGACAAGGAGGTCGTCGTCAACGGCTGCGAGGGGCAGCTTGTCGGCGCGTCCCTGCTTGCGGAGCTGGAGCGGCGCGGCATTACCGGCAAGCACATCGTCATCCTCAACGACACGGTGGCCGTGCTGCTCGGCATGGCGGCGGGCCTTGACAAGAGCAAGTATTCCGGCTTCATCGGCCAGGTCAGCGGCACCGGCACCAACACCTGCGTCTCCCTGCCAGTTTCGGCGATCAGCAAGCTCGGCCTCGAGGGGGATCGCGGCATGATCATCAACCTCGAATCCGGCAAATATACCGGTATCCAGGGCGGCGACTTTGACCGCATGCTCGACGAGGAGAGCCACAACCCCGGACAGAAGCACTTTGAAAAGCTCACCGCGGGCGTGTACCTGGGCGAGATCTGCCATCTCATGCTGAACGCCGCCGCGGACGAGGGACTTTTGAGCCCCGAGTGCGCCGAGAAGGTGCGCGCGCTGCCGGTGTTCGACTCCGCCGTGCTGGACGCCTGGTCCTGCGGCGAGGGCTTTGATATGCTCGGCGGCGACGAGAACGACCACAGCTTCGCCCAGACCCTGAGCACGGCGCTGTTCCAGCGCTCGGCCCGGTGCATGTGCATCAACCTCCTGGCTCTGGCGGAGCTGATCGGCGGCGGACGGGACAAGCCCATCTGCATGCTGGCGGAGGGCTCGCTGGTGCAGAAGGGCCGCTGCTACCGTCCGGAGCTGGAACGGCTGCTGCAGCTTTACGGCACGGAAAAGCGCGGCATCGCGCTTGAGCTGCACGTCGGACAGGAGACCACCCTGCCCGGCTCCGCGGCGGCGGCGCTCCTGAATACATAATCCGGCAGAAAAGTGCCAAAATCATTATTAGTCTGAATAAGTCTTGCACTTCGCGGGGGATTATGATATAATCCTCCGCGATTATCTGCAAGAATACGGAGTGAGTCCATGATCGACTGGCTGACCGGTACCGTGATCGGCAAAATGTGCGCGACCTTTTTTATCTCCATGCTCCCCGTCGGCGAGCTGCGCCTCGGCCTGCCCTATGGGATCGCGCTGGGGCTGGAATACCCCCTGGCGCTGATGGCGGCGCTTTTGGGCAACATGGTCCCGGTGCCCTTTATCATTGTCTATATCAAGCGCATCTTCGCCTGGCTGCGCAGGCACATGCCCCGGATGGACGCGCTGATCACCAAGCTTGAAAACCGCGCCAACCTCAAAGGCGAGACGGTGCAGAAATACGGCCACTGGGGCCTGCTGCTCTTCGTGGCGATCCCGCTGCCCGGCACCGGCGCGTGGACGGGCGCTCTGATCGCGGCGCTGCTGAACATCCGCACGTCCAAGGCCGTACCGGTGATCCTCATCGGCGTGTGCTGTGCGGCCATGATCATGACCCTCGTCACCTACGGCGTGATCCATGTGGTGCTGTGAGGAAGAAACTGAGCGACAATGAAACCGCCCCCGGCAGACGTGCAATGATATGCTCCCTTTATGAGAGACAGTGAAAAAGAAAAACACTGTCAATCATGGAGGGAGCATAACTATGTTTTGGAAGAAAACGCCGGTTGAAGA